>JAQUHB010000032.1:4876-19850 GCA_028683835.1 Sulfurimonadaceae bacterium
GATAATGATGGAACTATTCACAGTCCTATAAAATTTTTAGAGATCTCCAAAAAATCGAGAAATTATGCTGAGATCACAAAAAATGTAATAGAAAAAGCTTTTAAGACATTTGAAAATAGTGACTGTGAGTTTTCGATCAATCTTTCTGCAAAAGACATGATGGATAGAGATATATCAGATTATATTTATAGTAAACTGGCAAGCTTTAGTGGATCTAGAAGAGTAATCTTTGAACTTTTAGAATCTGATGGGATTGAAAATTATAGTTCAGTTTATGCTTTTATAGAAAAAGTAAAAGAGTATGGATGTCAGATCGCAATTGATGATTTTGGTTCGGGATATTCGAACTTTATACATCTTTTACGTTTGAAAGTAGGCATGATCAAGATAGACGGTTCTTTGATCCGTGATCTTGACAGTGATGAAAATGCTCAGATGATGGTCAAGACGATAGTAGAGTTTTCAAATAAACTCGATATATTGACAATCGCAGAGTTTGTGCACTCAGATTCGATAAACAAGATTGTAAAAGAGTTAGGCGTTCACTATTCTCAAGGATATTTTATAGGACATCCCAAAAAGGAACTGGTACAAATATGTTAAAATCTAGAAAAAACCCTAAAAGATTTTCAAAAATAATACCTTTTATTTTAATAATTATCTTTGGAATGATTACCTATCAGTATTACAAGATTGTAAAAAACAATGAATACAATGAGCTTCAAACGGAATTTTCATTAAAAGCGCAAGAGTTTCAGACTTTGCTCCAAGAGCGGATGTTAGCGTATGAACATGTTTTGTATGGAACTAAAGGTTTGTTTATCGCTTCGGAATCTGTTGAGCGTAATGAGTTTAAATCCTATATCACAACTCTTTCAATAGACCAGTATTTTCCCGGAATACAGGGCATAGGTTATGCAGCTGTAGTGCCAGCGGATCATAAAGAAGAGTTTATAAACAAAGTGAGGGTTGAGGGATTTAGCTCATATAACATTACTCCTGTCACACCGCGTGATTTCTATACGACTATTCTCTATTTAGAGCCTTTTGATGCGAGAAATCAACGGGCTTTCGGGTATGACATGTTCTCAAATCCAGAAAGACGTATTGCCATGGAGCAATCGCGTGATGGTGATACACCTATTATTTCAGGGAAAGTAACGCTTCGGCAAGAGTATGAAAACAATGTTCAAGCTGGCTTTTTGATGTATCTGCCTCTGTTTCAACAAGGGACAGATAATGATACCGTGAATGAAAGAAGAAAACATATTTTGGGCTGGATCTATGCACCGTTTCGTATGAACGATTTTATGCATGGACTCAATGGTCATGAAGACAAAGATTTCGATCTTGAAATCTATGACAGCGGTGTGATAGATAAATCTCATTTGATGTATGACAGTGATACGCAGTCGTACAACCCGATTTACAGTAAACAGATTAATATGAATATTGCCGGAAGAGATTGGACTATATTCATCAAGTCGACTCCAAACTTTGAAAAAAAACTTGAGCTCAGTAAGGCAACCCTTATTCTTGTCTTTGGAATGTTATTTAGCTTTTTACTGGTTTATCTTATTTGGAAGCTTTTAAATGAGAATGTAACTGCAGAGGCTAAAGCAAAGCGTATGAACAGAGAATTACTTGACAATAGAAATCAGCTGCATCTGCTTAACACAACCCTAGAGAAAAGAGTAAAGGAGAAGACACAAGAGCTGCAACATTCAAACGAGATACTGGAAAAACATGTCGGAAGTCTGAACGTTCTCAATACCCAACTGACCAAAGCTAAAGAGGAAGCACTCCAAGCTGCACAGGCGAGATCAAACTTTATCAGTTCCATTTCACATGAACTGCGTACTCCGCTCAATGCGATTATCAACTTTACAGATCAGACCATAGAAGATTTTGATGATATGCTCAAAGATAAAGAGTTACAAAACGATACAAAAGTATTTTTGCAAAGAGTGATAGTGAACTCAAGACATCTTTTACAACTGATAAACGATTTACTGGAATTTACTAAAGTAGAAGCCGGCAAGATGGATTATAAGATAGAAGAGGTAGATATTAATGAGACTCTTCAAATGGCATACAACAACACATATTCACTTCTAAACGGGACAGAAGTCAAGTTTAATCTGGAACTACATAAAACACCTTTGATAGCTTTAGTAGATTCAAGAAGATTACTGCAAGTAATACTCAACCTTCTATCAAACGCAATCAAGTTCACCCAAAAAGGGAAGATAGAACTAAGAAGTTATATCAAAGATGGGTTGATAATGATCGAAGTAGAGGATACAGGCAAAGGGATACCTGTCAATAAACAAAAAATGGTATTTGAGCCGTTTATGCAAGTCGATAACACAGATAACGGTACAGGTCTTGGACTGGGTCTCGCAAAAAGGATGTGTGATGATATGGGGATTAAAATTTTATTGATATCTATCGATGGTAGTGGTACTATCTTTCGATTGATGCTTAAAAAATGATGTAGCAGTGGAGTAATAAGATGACAACATATGAGTCTTGCAAAGATCAATATAAAACTATTATAGAAACTACGAAAGATGGATACTGGGTGAATGACAGTAGCGGAAAAATTTTAGAAGTAAACGGTGCGTATTGTGAGATGTCCGGTTATACAAAAGAGGAACTGCTTTGTATAAGTATCATAGATATCGAAGCAAACGAGTCTGCTGTAAATACAAATAAACATATAGAAAAGATCATTCAAAAGGGAAGTGATATTTTTGAGACCAGGCATCGCGCAAAAAATGGTCTTATCTATGATGTTGAGATAACTGTTACTTTTTTATCGCAAAACGGCGGACTTTTTTTTGTATTTATTCGAGATATTTCTCTTCGTAAACAATATGAAAAAGAGTTACTTTTATCTTCTAAAGTCTTTTCTACTATGGGTGATGGTGTTATTATTACGGATATAGACTTGAATATCATCGATGTAAATGATTCTTTTTGTAAAATTACAGGGTATGTCCATCATGAGATATTGGGAAATAAACCCTCAATGTTTAGTTCTGGTTGGATGGAAAAAGAGTTTTATCTGGAGCTGTGGAATAGGATCAAAAACGATGGCTATTGGCAGGGAGAAATCATAGATCGTAAAAAAAACGGCGAGATATATACCTCTGAAACTTCCATAGTTGTTGTAAAAAACAAAGAGGAAAAGATAACGCACTATATCGCGATATCAAGTGATATAACGATAAAAAAAGAGCAAGAAAAAGCAATAAACAGTTTGGCATATTATGACACGCTGACAAAATTGCCTAATAGATTCTTTTTTGAGGAGCGTGTAAATACCAAAGTGGCTTCCGCAAAAAGAAACAGTGAAAAAATAGCGCTGCTCTTTATAGACCTTGACAACTTTAAAACGATAAATGACAGTTTTGGACATATGGTAGGCGACAAGTTTTTACAAAACGTCGCGCAAATACTCAAAAGCTGTGTGAGAGAAGAGGATATAGTAGGGCGTTTTGGCGGAGATGAGTTTATGATTTTGATTAAAGATTTTAATAACATAGCTGATCTGGCAATCATCTCCACAAAAATTACAGGAATGTTTACTAAACCGTTTCGAATCGGTAAAGATGAAGTTTTCTCAGGTGCAAGTATTGGTATCAGTGTTTTCCCTGAAAATGGAGATTCCTATCATGAACTGATGTATGCAGCCGATACGGCGATGTATCATGCAAAAGTATCAAGGAAAGGCGGTTATGAGTTTTACTCGGCTGTTATGGGTGAGAATGTTGCCAAACGTCTTGAATTTGAAAAAAATCTTCGTAAAGCATTGGAAAATGATGAATTTCATATGGTGTACCAGCCCAAAATAGATCTTACGCAAAACAGGATTTATGGTATGGAAGCTCTCATTCGTTGGGTCAATCCTGTTTTAGGTTTTGTGTCTCCAGATCAGTTTATACCTATTTTAGAAGAGAACGGATTTATTTATGAAGTTGGATTATGGATTATCAAAAGGACTTTAAGTGATACGAAAAAGTTTCATGAACTCGGATTTGAGGATCTTATTGTCTCCATTAATGTGTCCTATATCCAATTGGAGAATGAGCGTTTTGTAATCGATTTTAGAGATATTGTAAATGAAATTGGAGTTCCAAGAGAATTCATCGAGCTTGAGATTACAGAAAGTCAGATCATGAACAACATCGAGGCGGCTCTTGTAAAACTTGATGAGATCACAAAATGCGGTGTCAAGATTTCGATAGATGACTTTGGTACGGGCTATTCATCGCTAAGTTATCTGAAAAAACTTCCAGCAAAAACTATTAAAATAGATAAAAGTTTTGTACTCGATATTGATAAAGATGAGAATGACAAATCGATCGTCAAGGCAATAATAGAGCTTTCAAAATCATTAAACAAAAGTGTCATCGCAGAGGGTTCTGAAACCCAAAACCATATTGATATCCTCAAAGAACTCGGATGCGATAAGGTTCAGGGGTATTTTTATTCAAAGCCTTTGAAATATGATGATTTTATAGAATATATAAATACATTTAAGAAGAGATGAGTTCTTAATTGAGAAGGATACATTTTTTCAGCTCATGATATCAGGAAATTCAATCATGAAACATGCACCAACTCCATTTTGATCTTCGATGTTTGAAACGCTGATGTGGCCATTAAAATATTTCTGTATGATTTGACTGCTCATATAGAGACCTAATCCTGTTCCTTGTGATTGATGTTTTGTGCTAAAGTATGGATCAAAAATTTTAGATTTGATTTCATCGTCTATGCCTCCTCCATTGTCTTGGACTTTTATGATGATCAAATTATTGGATTTTTGAAGTAAAATATTTACTTGTTTATTTTTTATATTATTTTGTATCAATGCATCTTTGGCATTTGCAAGCAGATTTAAAATGACTTGTGAAAGGATGCTCTTAAGACCAAAATGGCTTATATCCTCATCGATATCTTGGTTGATCGTGATAAGGTTATTCTCATAAATAGCGTTTGTGATTTTGATAGAATCTTTTATGGCATCTGAAATTTTAAAAAATGTTTTATGATGATCTTCTTCATTGAGAAAATTTTTAAAATCATTGATAGTGGTTGAGAGATATTCTACCTGTTCGTTGATATTGTTCATTCTTAGCATTAAAGCATCAGAATCGATTTCCATTTCCATTTCGTTTTCAAAGATGATTGTACCTGATATGACAGAGATTACACTGAGTGGCTGCCTCCATTGATGTGCAATATTCCCTATCATTTCGCCAAGTGCCGCAAGTCGAGATTGATGTTCAAGAAGAAGGCTTTTCTGTTGTAATTCTTGTTCAGCAAGTACACTCTTTGTAATATCCTGAACAGTCCCAAACGAGAGAATCGGATTGCCATTGTGATCAAAAGTAGTATCGCATTGTTCATGGACATATTTGATTCTTTTATCAGCCATTTGCAGTCTATGTATAATTTCATATTTTTGTTTTGTTTGTAAAGAGTTCATATAAGTATTATGAACCTGTTCTCTGTCTTGAGGATAAATACTATTGACGAAAGCTTCATAAGATGCACCGAATTTATTTTTATCAATTTCAAAAATAGTAAATATTTCATCTGACCAGCTAAGCTTATTGTTTACAATATCTAGTTCCCAATTACCAAGATGTGCGATTGCCTGTGATTTTTTTAATCTTAATTCACTCTCTTTTAATCTGTTTTCCCGTTCTAATTCCTGAGTGATATCCTGCATCGTCACAACGATATCATTGTCGTTAAGAATATTTGCGAAAACTTTAAAAAGATAGATTTTTTCATCCTGTTTTATCTTTGCCAAATGGGTTAGATTTGGATTGGCTAAAATATGTTGGGTCCATGTAACTCCATTCATTTTTGGCTGTAAATATCCGTCTTCATGTTCAAAATATTCACATATGCAGTTGTATTGCTCTAAAAAAAGCTTTAAATCTTTAACTTTAAGAAAATTCAAAAATGCCTTGTTCGCTTCTGTTATCTTATTTCCGTCAGTCACTAAGACGATATTACTTTGTGTGTCTAAAATCGATTTTGCTTGTTTGTTGGTAGCCGTTAGCGCATTTGAGTAGCGGTTTAAGACATAATTCAAAATAAAATATAAGATAGTAAGTAGGAGGACAAAGATAAAAAATATTTTTTGCGAAGCATGAGTGAGTGCAAGATGAGCTTTTGTTAGATCATCAAAAAATATAGCTTTCCCCTTTGTCATATGATTATATGGGCTGATATCAAATGAATAAATAGCATAATATTTTCCATTTTGATAGATCTCTTTATAGGAGGGTATATCCATGTTTTGTGGAATCAATCTTAAAACTTCATCACTATTTATTCTTTTATACTGAGTAGTGCGGTTATTGTCACTAAATTTTAAAATACCCTGTATATTGTTAAAGTGTGTGACCAAATCAAGTACTTTTTCCGGATTTACTCCTATCTCAAAAGCACCTACATAGTTTCCTTGATAAAAAAGTGGAATAATAATGTGATAACAGAATCCTCCACTATCATAATCGAAGCTTGGTATAGGAGTGCCCTGTCTATGTGCAAAGGAGAGAATAGCATTTTTTTTGGGAACATTGCTACCAAAATATGTGGGATCATTAAGGCTTAGTAGAGGAGTATCATCATATTGATAAAAATCCATTATTTTGAAATATTTATCCTCTTTTTTTAATTGATTAAATTTATCCTGCGTGAGAGCTTTGAGCTGTTTTCTATCTCTTTGTGCTACTGCTTTTAGTACATCCTCATTTAAAAATGTATTTGCTATGGAGATATAGTGCTCTTTTAAGTGTAAATCCACATTTTTTTGAAAAGAGCTTTTTATCTTTTCATAGTGTTGCGTTTTTGTATCATCAAGCATTTCATGTTCAAATATATGAAATATATAAAAAATGGCCATAAATGAAGCTGTTATAATCACAAAAAGTAATAAAAGAGTATTTTTTTTAAAATCAATTGATTTAAGCATGTCTATCATGAGATTCTCTTTCATTCTATGATCCTTTTACCTTTATTGATAGTTGATAGAACTGTAGATGTGAGAATCAAAGAGCTATGTCAAGACTCTTAAATTCTCGTATTAAAGTCATTTGCCGCTGTGCGAGATAATCTAACAGTTGTTTATGTGCCATTCCCTGAGGTTTAAACAGGGCTATAATATGGTATCGACGTCTGTATTCATCGATTCGGTATATTTTAGCGATAACATTAAGATTTACTGGAGCGCCTGATGGGTGTAAAACGATTGCAATATTGACTTCTTGATCTATCTCCATTTTTGGAGGCAGTGCATCGATCTCAAGTTTTACAGAGACGATTGAGATGTCTACGATCTTGGTTTCTCCAAAAAACTTTTTGCCTTCAAGAAAAAGGGTTGCTACATGGTTTTCTTCTGGTTCAAGACGTATATTTTGACGATCGTTTCCACTTCGCTCTATAAATTGCATATCTGAGAATGTAATAATTCCTTTATCAAAATCGATCTCTTTAATAGTTTTACATAGTACAGCTGAAGGAAAAATATCAGAACTGATAGTCATATTTTTTACAATCTTTACAATTTTTAGTTGTGAATGACATGTTTTGACGATTACTTTTTCATCATCTATAAAAATAATGACAGCAGGATTTGTGATCGTCAATCCGCGATAAAAATTGTGAAGTTTGACCTCTGTATGGTTTTCATTGACGAGATTCATTAATGTTAATACACTTTTTTTATCTTGTCGTGCTTTGTCTCGGACCGTGGCATCTTTATCATAAAGGGCCATGAGATTGAGTTCTGTAACATCATCAAAAGAAACGATGATGGATTCTTTTTTTTCCGGTATTTCCAAGAGTTTCATGATGAGATGTCTAGTTTCATCATTATTCTGGATCATTTTAGTATGGTAAAGTTTTCCTGGAGTTTGCATAGCTGTTTCAAACCAAGTGGAATGCTCTGTAGAATATAAAAAACTTTCATGCTCTTTTAGAAGTTGATCCAAGAAAGGATATTTTTGCAAAAACTCCTCTAAATTCATAATTCCGAAAAAATCAAGAAATCTTTGATTGACAATGATCGGCTGTTTTTTTTCAAACATAATCAATAAATTGTTTTGATAATTAAAAATATCCTTTAGCATATTGGCAAAAATTTGCTTGCTCTCTTCATAATGGATTAAAGTGATGGCATCATGTAGGGTATCTATGAGTTGATTTACTTTTGTAGGCTTTGGAAGATAGCGAAAAACACCAGCTTCGATTGCTTGAAGCATATTCTCTTTATCATCATGTGCGGTTACATAGATGATCTTAGTATTTGGTTCTTCACGTTTAATTCTTTTTGCCATAGATAAACCATCTACTTTTGGCATTTTGATATCTGTAATTATCAGCTGTGGTTTGTATTTAACAAAGCTTTTATATCCTTCAAGGCCATCTCCTGCTACAAGTACTTTCGAAAATATTTTTAGAAGTATTTGTTCAACATTCTTGCGTAAACCTTCGTTGTCTTCAATATAAAGTATATCTATACCCTCTGTTAACGTTTGAAGTTCTTCTAGTTTTGTACTCATAATCCATCCTTTCCATTGCGTCAGTAATGTACGTTTATTTACCGTTTCTTTGAAATGTCATATTCTTTTTCCGTTCATTTTCTATTTTATAATCTTAAATCTATACTTAATGATGTTTGTGTTCAATAGTGCAGTTACATATTTTGTTTTTCGCTTAACATATTGTCAAGGACTCCAAAAAGTTTGTCGCTTGCTTGTTCCATCTCTTCGATGACATTCACAAAAGTTTCAGAGTGGATATCTTCTGTTTTCATAAGGTCAAAAATCTTTTTGGTTGAACTGTGTACATGAGCATGAGGTGTTTCAAGGAGATTATAACTCGTAGTTTTATTGAAAAAATCAACGCCGTCTCCCTCATAGTACCATTTGCCAAGACGGCAATTATGTGAGTCGACAAAGCTAAACTGTTCCTCTTTGATGATGGCAGAAAGGTAGGTATTGACCTTCCAGATAACGTGGTCAAGTTTTGCCAAACTCATGAAAACACTCTCTGCTGTATGTGCACTTTCTTGAAAAGTTTGGTTCATGAGAGCACTGTTTTCACGGATGCGTAGAGTAAAATCATGAATTGATTGATTTGATTCTGTGATATTTATATGAATGGTTTCAAATTTATCACTGATATCTGCAACATCTTGATTCATGGAATGAAGCGAAAGATGGATCTCATTAATTGCTTTATCAGTTCTATCCGCAAGTTTTCTGACCTCATCGGCGACAACGGCGAATCCTCTTCCATGCTCTCCCGCACGTGCTGCTTCTATAGCTGCATTAAGAGCTAAAAGATTTGTCTGGTCTGAAATATCTTTAATAAGACTCAATATACTTGTCACATCAGAAGCTCTTTGTGAAAGTGTCTGAACTGTTCCCATAGAATCTGTTGCCAAAATATTCAGGTTTTCAAGTGTTGAAAGTATGTCTGACACCTCATCTTCAAGTGTCGTGATATGAGATAAGAGCGTTGTTGAGCGTGCAATATTTGTTTTTGAAGAGCTTACAGCACTTGCAATATTTTGCTGGATATCAGTCAAATTCTTTTTTAAATGTTTGTTTTCAAAAGTCATAACACTGATAATTTCATCTGTTTTTGTTCCTGTCATAAGTGTGTCATATGCTTCTTGAAGCTCTTGATATTTTTCATGTAAGCTTTTGTTCTCTTCACGTAACTGTGAATTTTCATTCTCAAGTTTTAGAATCGCATTTTTCATAATCGCACTGTTATTAAACCAACTCATGATTTACCCCTTTATTCTTTTGAAGGATATTTAACCAAATCAAAATGCAAAAAGAATGCAAAAATGTAATTTTGATAAGAAAATATAATTATTGTGATATTCATAACTATTTGCTGAACTGTTGTAATTAAACCTGACTTTTATCTACATAACACTATAATAAAAAAGTTTACTTTTTTTATAGGCAATTATTTTGAGCAAGAAACCCGCTTTTACCCATCTTCATCTCCATACAGAATATTCATTACTTGATGGTGCAAATAAAATTTCAAATCTTGTAGAACGTGCCAAAGAGCTTGGTATGACCTCCATTGCTATGACAGATCATGGCAATATGTTTGGCGCTATCGACTTTTATCACCAGATGAAAGCCGCAGGTTTAAAGCCTATCATCGGGATGGAAGGCTATATCCATAACGGCGATGAGATAGATGATAAATCTACAAAACAGCGTTTTCATGTCTGTTTATTTGCAAAAAATGAAACAGGCTATAAAAACCTGATGTATCTTTCATCTAAAGCGTTTATAGATGGTTTTTACTATTTTCCGCGTATCAACAAAAAAGAGCTTCGCGAACATAGTGAAGGGCTTATCTGTACCTCTGCATGTCTTCAAGGCGAAGTAAATTGGCATCTCAATCTACAAAACGAGCGTAATGTCAAAAACGGCGCTCTAGGATATGAGGGTGCTAAAAAAGTAGCACTAGAGTATAAAGAGATGTTCGGTGATGATTTTTATCTTGAACTGATGCGTCACGGCATTAATGATCAGATGTTTATTGATGAGCAGGTCTTAACACTTGGGCGTGAACTAGATATCAAAATAGTCGCGACAAACGACACTCACTATACATATCCCGGAGACGCTCAGTACCACGAAGCATTTATGTGTATAGGGATGAATAAACTCTATGATGATCCAAACCGTATGCGCCACTCCGTGCATGAGTTTTATCTCAAATCTCCCGAGCAGATGGCACGCCTTTTTGCAGATGTCCCTGAGGCTTTGGAACATACACAAGAGATAGTAGAAAAGTGTCAGTTAGAACTCAAACTCGGCGATCCGACACCTCCAAACTTTAAATTCACTCCCGAATATTCCAAAAATGATGGTCTGGATATTAATAATCCTGATGATGAACCATTAGCGACTGATGCTTCAAAAGATGAAAAAAGAGCTTGGAAAAGTAGTGCAGATAAAAATGATGCGGAGTATTTTATCTTTTGTTGCCGCAATGGGCTTGAAAAACGTTTAGTGCATGTACCGCCGCAAAAACATGATGAGTACAGAGAGCGCTTAGAGTTTGAGATGGACGTCATCAACTCTATGAAGTTTCCGGGTTATATGCTCATCGTTTGGGATTTCGTAAAAGTCGCAAAAGAGATGGGCATCGCAGTTGGGCCGGGGCGTGGGTCGGCGGCTGGAAGTCTCGTGGCGTACTCTTTGGAGATCACCGACATCGACCCGATGAAGTATGACCTTCTTTTTGAGCGTTTTCTCAATCCTGAGCGTGTCAGTATGCCCGATATCGATATGGACTTTATGCAGGCTCGCCGCGGCGAGATCATCGATTATGTTGTGCAAAAATATGGACGCAATCAAGTTGCACAGATCATCACTTTTGGTTCGCTTCTGGCAAAAGGAGTGATCCGAGATGTCGCCAGAGTCCTAGATATGCCGCTTTCTCAAGCGGACAAAATGGCAAAACTTATCCCCGATGAACTTGGAATCACACTCAACGGCAAGAGCAAAAAGGGCGAGTTTATCGAAGGTGCGTACCAAAAAGAGCCAAAACTTGTAGAGATGATAGAGACAGATCCTCAGGTTGCTCGTGTTTGGGAGTTTAGTAAAAAGTTAGAGGGTCTCAAACGAAACTCTGGGATGCACGCAGCGGGTGTCGTGATCTCAAATGAGGAACTTTGGAAAAAAACACCTATCTACAAACCATCGGGCGAGGATACTTTTGTTACTCAGTATTCACTGAATTATCTTGAAGATGTCGACTTAATCAAATTCGACTTCTTGGGACTTAAAACACTTGATGTAATTGATAATGCTATCAAACTTATCAAGTTTCGATATAACAAAGAGATCGACTGGCATGCTATAGATGAAAATGACCAAAAAGTGTATGACGTTATCCGCGGCGGAGATACTATCGGGATGTTTCAGATAGAGTCAAGCGGAATGCAGGATCTAAACAAACGTCTCAAACCCGATAGCTTTGAGGATTTAGTCGCGGTTCTAGCCCTTTATCGTCCAGGGCCGATGGAATCTGGAATGCTTGACAGTTTTATCGAACGTAAACATGGGCGAGAGGCGATCACTTATACCTTTGATGCAATGGAGCCGATCCTGAAAAACACTTACGGGGTCATCGTTTACCAAGAACAGGTCATGCAGATTGTTCAGACAATTGGGGGTTTTTCTCTTGGATATTCAGACATTATCCGCCGTGCGATGGGTAAGAAAAAAGATATGTCGGTGTATAACGATGAGTTTGCAAGCGGTGCGGCAGGTCAAGGATATGACTATAAAAAAGCATCTGAACTCTTTGACCTCATAGAAAAATTTGCGGGATACGGTTTTAACAAATCCCACTCAGCGGCGTATGCGATGATTACGTTTCAGACGGCGTGGCTGAAGTGTTACTATCCAAATGAGTTTATGGCGGCGTTATTGACAAGCGAGAAAGACAACACGGACAAAGTTGTAAAATATATCGACGAAGTCAAACACATGGGAATTACACTCTCACCGCCGGATATTAACCATTCGCAGTTAGAGTTCTCGGCGATCACAAAAGATGAACAAGATGTTATTCTCTTTGGGCTTGGTGCGATCAAAGGTGTGGGAAGTGCGGCTGTCGTATCTATCCTAGAGGTGATCAAAGAGGGTGGAAAATTCAGCTCGATGGAGGATTTCGTTAACCGTATCGAGCCTCAAAAAGTCAACAAACGTGTTATAGAATCTGTTATAAAAGCAGGTGGATTTGACAGTTTTGGATTTTCAAGAAAAGCTCTTTTAGATCAGATAGATTTGCTTGTAGAGACTGCAAAAAAAGCGAGTGATGCGAAGAAAAATGCGATGGGAAGCCTTTTTGGAGATGATGCCGAGATCACAGAGGTGAAGCTTGAACTTAAGAACTCCGGTGAGTATGAGCTCAAAGAGATACTAGAGTTTGAAAAAAATACACTCGGGTTTTATGTCTCGGGACATCCGCTGGATTCTTACCGCCAAGAGATGGATGAACTTACCTACTCACTCTCTTCTGAGATAGAAAATATCGGTGACGGCTCGACGGCGATCTTTATAGGCAAAGTGGAAGAGATACAAAAGAAAGTCTCTAAAAAAGGGAATGCTTTTGGGATTGTGACTCTGATGGACTTTCATGGTAATATCGAGATGATGCTTTTTTCCGATAAGCTTGAAGAGTTACAGGCGATGAACCTTGAAGAACCTGTCGCTTTTAAAGTCAAAGTAACCCATACGGAGATGTTTACTCGTATCTCTGTCTTAAAAGTACTCTCTCTAAAAGAGGCAAAAAAAGAGTCCAAAAAAGTAAAAACGACTGTTGTAGAAAAGCCTTTGGAACCTTTACATGTAAGTATTCATCTCAACTCTTCGACAAAAGAGCTTGATGAACTTTACACGCTTGTAAGACGCCATCCCGGACGCCGCCCTTTGAAATTGAGCATCGTTTCAAAACTGCAAAATGTTCTTATCGATTCAGCTATTAGTGTAGATAACGGCATTTTAGAAGAGCTGCAAAAGCTAGAGTTTATCAATATTTTATAGGAGAACGAGATAATGACAAAACAAGATTTTAATGATGCACTTTTAGGTTTTTTAGATGCCTCACCAACTCCCTTTCATGCGGTTATAAATATGAGCGGGATGTTACTCAATGCTGGGTTTATAGAGCTTGATGAAAAACAAGATTTTAATCTTGTTGTGGGACAGAGTTATTTTATAGTTCGAGCCGATAGCTCGATTATCGCTTTTAACTATTATGATGGATTTGAGTATCTTTTAGTGGGGGCGCATACCGATTCGCCAAACCTCAAAATCAAACCAAATGCCGAGATCAAAAAAGATGGAATTACTCAGCTTGGTGTTGAACCATACGGCGGTGTACTTTTAAATCCTTGGTTTGACAGAGATCTGAGCATCGCAGGGCGTGTAAGCTACAAAAGCATAGACGCAAGACTCAAATCTACTATCATCGATATGCAAAAAGCGGTTGCGATAATTCCATCGCTTGCGATCCATCTTGACCGCGATGTAAACATCTCTAAAACTGTCAATGAGCAAAATCATCTGCCGCCGATTGTCTCTACAAGTAAAGATTTTTCACTCAAAAGTGAGCTGGCTTCAATGATAGACGATTGTCAAGAGGTACTCTCTTATGACCTGAGTCTTTACGATACTCAAAAAGCCTCTTATGTCGGATTTGGCGATGAGTTTATCGCCAGTGCAAGACTCGATAATTTGTTAAGCTGTTATATCTCGCTTATCACGATCTGCTCTACGCAAAAACCGATGATGATGGTCTGTTCTGATCATGAAGAGGTCGGAAGTGTGAGTGTAGCGGGTGCGGGTGGTTCATTTTTAGAAAGCGTGATTGAGCGGATGTTTCCAACACCTGAAACAAAAGCAAGATTTGCGAGAAGTTCACTGCTCATCTCCGCAGATAACGCCCACGCCGTGCATCCAAACTACGTGGACAAACATGAGCCTCTGCATGCGCCAAAACTCAATCATGGAGTTGTAGTCAAAGTAAACTCAAATCAGCGTTATGCTTCTTCTTCTGAGACAATTGCAAGTTTTTTGGATGCTGCTGCGAGTGTGGGTGAGACGACTCAGATGTATGTTACAAGAAGTGATATGGGATGTGGTTCGACTATTGGGCCGATAACTGCGGCAAAAATCGGGATCGATACCATAGATATTGGTGTGCCGACTTTTGCGATGCACTCCATCCGAGAGAGTGCGGGAAGTGATGATGCCTACAGCTTATATAAAATACTGCTTGAGATTTAGATGATAACGCAAGAGGAGCTTCAGCATTTAATTGAGCAAACTTATAAGATAGAGAGTAATTTTGGGGAGTTGAAAGCTTCTTATAGACATCTTCAAGATACCAT
>JAQUHB010000033.1 GCA_028683835.1 Sulfurimonadaceae bacterium
ATCTGCCAAAACAGCTTGGCGATGAGGAGCTAAGTTCTGCCATAAAAGCAATCATCGCACAAGTCGGAGCCGAGTCTATGAAAGATATCGGAAAAGTGATGGGGATGGCGAGCAAAGAGCTTGCAGGGAAAGTAGATGGCAAGCGTATCAATGAGTGTGCGAAAGCGTTGCTTTCGTAAATAAGCTTTACATGTAAGATTTTTTTTCTTTACATGTAAGGTTCAAAATCGGAGGTTAAAGTTTATTACCCTTTCTATATTGCTTCTTTAATTATTGGTGCAACTGTATCTAAACTAATATTTTTCTCAAGGCAATACTTCGATTTAAGCCAAGATGACAATGGTTTTTGACCTTTACTTGCATTACAACCACAGCAACAAAGAGCAATATTTTCTCTAGTGATAATTTTGGCATCATTAATTATATGTTCTCAACTTGCAGCAGTTTTTTTTGAAACTTTTGTAGGCATAAAATCTACTCCACAATAAACACATTTTTTATCTCTTGCTCTCACTTCACGTTCTAGTGAGATAGGGATATTCCAATTATTTGCCATTTTTTGATTCTCTTCCTTTTTATTTAGCGAACATTGTATTCATTTATTCCAAAATAACAAAATAAATAGTTATCAAACTTACGCTTACATGTAAGGATATTTTCTTTGTTACTTTTTTATAAAAGTAACCAAAAAGCGTGTCAGCAAGATGGATTTTTTAACGCTTTGTTTCGGTCGCTGTGCCTAAAAATGCAAAACTCGTTCTCTGCATTCTCTCAAACAGTTGCATTTTCTTGACGACTCCACTCGGTCAAAAAAGCTAAAATCCAAAGTGACACAAAGAAAACGCCGCAAAAGTTTATCTGTCAGTTGCAACATCTGCAGAGCCGAGAAACTTCTTCTAAATTTCGTTAAGAAAATTCATCTGTTTGAAGTGAAGCTGAGTTTTGAATTTTTAGAGATTTAGAAGAAGTTTCTCGAGAACCTAACAAAGTTAGGCTCGAAGCCGTTGCAAGAGATTTACTTCCCGTATTTAAGGGTTTTTAGCGCTTCTTCCACATTATCTTGACGCATCAAAGACTCACCTACTAGAAAAGCATCTACGCCCGCTTTGCCCAAATCTTCGAGCTGTCCATGTTCATAGATTCCACTTTCAGCCACGATGATCTTACCGTTTGGAATGAGCGGAATAAGCTCATATGAGAGATTCATATTCATCTCAAAAGTCTGTAAATTTCTATGATTGATACCGATGATATCGGCTCCTGCGTAGATCGCTTTTGTGAGGTCACTCTTATCATGTACCTCAACAAGCGCTTCCATTCCAAGATGACGTGTGTAGTTAAGCAGATCTTTTAACTCTTTTTTAGAAAGTGCCGCGGCGATAAGCAAGATAAAATCAGCTCCGTAAACCATTGCCTCTAAAATCTGATAGTTTGAAACAATAAAATCTTTTCTTAAAAGTGGAATCCCAACATAACGGCGAATCCCTGCAAGATACTCCAGATCACCTTGAAAGAAATGTGGCTCAGTTAAAACTGAAATAGCATTTGCCCCACCTCTTTCATACCCTTGTGCAATCGCTAATGGATCAAAATCCTCACGTATAACACCCTTTGATGGACTCGCTTTTTTTACTTCAGAGATGATACGGTAAGGTTCTTCTGGCGTTGATCTGAGATACGGGAACACATCTCTTGGAACTCTTGCGTTAAAAGCCAAAGAGCGCCCCAACCAGTCAAGACTAAACTTCTTTTCTCTCTCTACGAGATCTTCTTTTGTTCTTTTTATAATATCATCTAAAATCATTTTCTTTTTTCCTTTATACACTTGTTGATTGCTTGAATGTGCTCTTTTATCTCTGGTTCATCTGAACCGATTTTTGCCACGACTTGATCCATAACAGCTTTTGCTTCTTTACATTTATGAAGTTTGTAGTAACCCCACGCCAAAGAATCAAGATAAAAAGGGGAATCTTTTTCAAGTTTCAACGCTTCTTGTACATAAGAAACTCCTTTGCTCACATCCATATCGTGTTCAATCATCAAGTAACCAAGATAGTTCAAATCAACTGCTTTTGGATCAGCTTCTACAGCTTCTTTGAGATCTTTATAAACTATATTCAAACTTTTTTTATCAATTTTTTTTCCCATACTTTCATATTTAAAGATGGCACTTTGAGCAAGATACTGCGATGTAAAACTTTCTTCATAGAGTTTTTTTGCAAGCACAGAAGCTTTGTCAAAAAGTTTTGCATCTACATAAAGTTGTAACAGTAACTCATCATTACAATGACAATCTTCTAAAAACAGCATCATCTTTGAATAATTTTTTTGATATCCATAGATTTTAATAATATTTTGTGCGACTTCATCTGAAGGATCTACGGTATATAAACGTACATAAGTAGCCGCCATAGCATCTATTTTATTTTCATTTCCATACATTGCCGCTAGTTTCATACATATCAATTTTGAACATCCAGAATTTTTGATATGCTTTTCCATAACATCTATTGCTTCTTGTTTTTTATTTAAATTCACATATAAAAGTGTTGCTACTCTATCCAAAATCTTTTCATCATAATTTTTTGCATATGCTTTGCGCAAATAAGCCAATGCAGTCGGCACATCTTTTTCTCGTACATAAATATCACTTACTAAGATAGCATCTGAAGGATCTTTTGTCGCATTTGCTAGAGATAAAGCTCTCTTCTGCGCATCTTGCATTTTATCTTGATTGATCAGCGCTAAGATCTCATATCTTTTCAACATATTATTTTGTGGATATTTACTTTGATATTTTGTTGCAAGATTTAAAAGAAGATCATACTGATGAGCACTGAAAAAGTCTTGTAGAGATCTGTTTAGGTATTCTGGCTTGTCTGTCTTTTCATATGTCGTATAAAACAATGAACCAGAAGCGTTAAAATCTTCCATTCGCTCAGCTTCAAGAGCAAACATCACATATCTATCTTCACCCTCAAACGCCTTGTGAGCAGACTTTATATTTGGAGAAGGGTTCACGTCAGCCACATTCATACATCCAGCAAAAAGCAAAGATATTGAAATAGCACATAAGATTTTAATCATCTAAAATTCCTGGACATTCATCTTTTAATTCATCAACTCTTTGTTTAAAATAATCCCAAAAAGGAAAAGTTCTGCATTGAGTCGGTCTCGCTTCATATACCTTGCAACCGTTACTTGGTCTATCGTAAAAAATACAATCATGAGAGCCGTTATAAACGACCTCTTTCAAAGAGTATTTATACCCTTTTTTATATAAATAAGTCTCTATAAAAAATTGTGTCTCAAGATTTAAAAGATCTGCAAGAGCTGAGATCTCTTCGGTTGTCACATAAATGTAGCCGCTCTCACCCGTACAGCATCTGCCCTCACAGCTCTCACATTTAGAGGGATCAAAAGCATAGGGAAATCCCTCTTTTCTCATTAAATTTGACATTTTATACTGTTCGTCCTTGCTTTTTCATAGACTGTCTCTGAAGCTTTGGAGTATTTATTTCCCTCGAAAGCTATAAAAGGCGCCATTACATTTAAAAGTGATTTGGAATTTTTCCTTACATGTAACATCACTAAAGATGCACTTTTATCACTTTTGGAATGCACGAATTGTACATCAACTACTCTTAATCTAGCAACGCTGAGTTCGGCGCACACAAGTGCAAACTGCTTGGCATCATAACAAAAAATAAAATGTCCTTGATGAGATAAAAGTTTAAATACTTTTGCAAAAAACTCTTTTAACGGGAGATTGACATTATATCTTGCATTATAAAGCATCTCATCTTCGCTCTTTGATGCACCTTCATGATAAAATGGAGGATTTGAAACGATATAGTCAAATCCTTTATCATCTTGAAAGTCCAAAAAATCTGTATGATGCATTGTATATGCGATCTTATTTTCCTCTGCATTTTTAATCGCATACTTAACAAAAATTTCTTGCTTCTCAACTGCATGAAGTTCTACTTTTTCATTATCACGTGCAACCAATAAACCTACGATCCCACATCCAGCGCCCACATCAAGAAGACGACCGCGAGGTTTAAAGAAGTTGATAAAGTCATAAAGATAAATAGAATCGCTGTTAAAACAATAACCCGACTCCGGCTGATACAGTGTCATAAACACCCTTTTTTGATATAATTTTGCAATTATACAATAAGGGCTTTAAATGATAATTATTCCAGCACGTTTAGCTTCCACAAGATTCCCAGAGAAAGTTTTAGCAGATATCGGCGGTTTGCCGATGGTCGTGCGTACTGCACAAGCCGTAAGTGCCATCGACAGAGTCGTAGTCGCAACTGATGATGAAAAAATAATGCTTACATGCAAGGATTACGGCATTGAAGCAAGAATGACTTCACTCACACATAAAAGCGGGACAGACCGTATCAACGAATGCGCACAACTTCTTGATATTCCAGATGATGAACTCATTATCAATGTACAAGCCGATGAACCGTTTATAGAGATATCTGTCGTAGAAGCACTTGTAAAAAGACTAGAAAAGCTTAAAAATGACAATGCGGAGTTTGTGATGGGAAGCTGTTTTAATACCATCAACAGTGAATCGGCGCAAGACCCAAATCTTGTCAAAGTCATCCTTGATGACGCAGAAAATGCCATCTACTTTTCAAGAAGCCCTATTCCATTTAACAGAAGCGGCGAAGCGACCTATTTTGGACATATCGGAATATACGGATTTACGAAAAAAAGTTTATATGAGTTTTGTAATCTTGCAGATGCACCGATAGAAGATATAGAAAAATTAGAACAGTTACGCGCGATTTATCATCAAAAAAAGATCTCAATGGTAAAAGTTTCAAGTACAGGTTTTGGAATAGATACTGAAGAAGATTTAAAAAGAGCGGTAGAAATATTTTTAAAATAGTCCGCTAAAGCGGACTACGATCTAAAAAGCTAGAGCTAATTAGATATTGTCACGAATACCAAGATCTGCAACAAGTTTGTTGTATGCTTCTCTATTTTTAGCTTTGAAGTAACGCATCAAACGACGACGTTGACCAACAAGTTTCAAAAGACCTAAACGAGATGCGTGATCTTTTTTAAATATTTTAAGGTGAGAAGTTAACTCTACAATACGAGTAGTTAAAAGTGCGATTTGAACTTCACTCGAACCTGTATCAGTTTCACTGCGTCCGTATTTTGCAACAATTTCTAATTTTTTAGCCGAATCTAAAGCCATAATAGCCTCCTGATGGGTATAATAATCTAGCTTCTTAAAAAGCCGAAGCGAAATTATATCTAAAATCTCTTAAATATCATAATAACCATGTAAAATATTTTTTTGGATATAATGTCTCTACTTTATAAAGTTTTAGGAAAAAAATATATTATGTTGATGACACGTGCGAGCGAATACGCTCTTTTAGCTTTAGTAGTATTAGCAAAAACATCAGGGGCGCTGGACTCAGATACTCTTTCAAAAGAGCTCAATATCTCTAAAAGCTTTTTATCAAAAATTCTTCAATCACTCACTAGACATCAGATACTTCAATCTTTTAAAGGTGTCAATGGCGGATTTGAACTTATTCGTGAGAGTAAAGAGATCACTATTTTAGAAGTTATGCGCGCGGTAGAAGGCAAAGGCCCAGCGGTATTTGACTGTTCCCCTTCAACTGAATCTTGCCCTTCCGATCAAGCAAAATCGTGCTCACTTTGGCCATTTTTAAACAAACTTCAAGGAAAAATTGATAATTTTTTAGACACAGTAACAATCGCAGATCTAATAGAAGAGTAACATTTGGCAAAACAGGTACCTTTTAGAAAACAGATTAGCCAATCTCTTAACTTTTTACTTGGCCAACGCGATTTAAGTGTCGTTTTTTTCGTTGTTGCTATCATTGCTATTATCATTGTTCCACTTCCTAGTGGGATTCTTGATCTATTTCTTACCATCTCGATTGCTATCGCTGTTTTGATTCTTCTTATCTCTTTATATATTCCAAAACCAACAGATCTTACAACCTTTCCAACGATCATCCTTATTGTCACGCTCTTTCGGCTTTCTCTCAATGTCGCAACAACAAGAATGATCTTAAGTCATGGTAATGAAGGCCCTCAAGCGGTTAGCGATATTATTACCAGCTTTGGAAACTTTGTTGTCGGTGGAAACTTTGTTATCGGTATCATTGTATTTAGTATCCTTGTCATCATTAACTTTATGGTTATCACAAAAGGTGCCGGAAGGGTTGCGGAGGTTGCAGCACGTTTTACACTTGATTCAATGCCGGGTAAACAGATGGCAGTTGATGCGGACTTAAATGCTGGACTCATCGATGATGCACAAGCAAAACAAAGACGTGCAGAGATTCTTCAAGATGCAAACTTTTATGGAGCAATGGACGGTTCGAGCAAGTTTGTCAAAGGAGATGCGATTGCAGGTATCCTCATCACTCTTGTCAATATCATCGGCGGATTTTTAATCGGTGTTTTCCAACATAACATGAGCGTATCTGACAGTGCTGCGACATTTACCATCCTTACCATCGGAGATGGTCTTGTCGGACAAATTCCAGCCCTTATTATCTCGACGGCAACGGGTATCATGATTACACGTTCATCAAATGATGGCGATAATTTTGCAGAGGGAACCATCAAACAGATGATGGGAAATGCAAAAATTATGATGATCGTAGGTGCTATCATGATTATGTTTGCACTTGTTCCAGGACTCCCTACACTTTCGATGGGCTTCGTCGGTTTAGTCTTTCTCGGTCTTGGGTATGCTCTTTATAAATATGAACTCGGTGAACTCACTATCCTTAACGCCTTCGCTCCTCTTCCTGGGGAGACAAAAACTAAACAAAAAAATGGACAACCCGATAGCAGTGTTCCAACCAAAGCTCCACCAAAATCGAGTGCGGACATAGCAAAAGAGGAAGAAGCGGCTTTGGAAGACATCTTAAAAGTTGAAATGCTAGAACTCACTCTTGGATATCAGCTAATCCGTCTTGCAGATGCTTCTCAGGGTGGAGATCTTTTAGAGAGAATCCGTTCTATGAGAAGAAAAATCGCTTCTGATTTTGGATTTTTGATGCCACAGGTTCGTATACGTGATAATCTGCATCTTAAACCAAACCAATATCAAATCCTTTTAAAAGGTATTTCTATCGGTGAAGGAACAATTATCCCGGATAAATTTTTAGCAATGGATAGCGGAATGGCGACAGGAGATATGGAAGGTGAGGCTACAAAAGAACCTGCCTTTGGTCTTGATGCCATTTGGATCTCACCAAACAAAAAAGAGGATGCCATCATCAATGGCTATACTGTCGTCGACCCTGCAACTGTCATCTCAACACATATGAGTGAGCTTGTCAAACGCTATGCTGAAGACCTTCTTACACGACAAGAGGTTCAGTCTCTCGTCAACAAGATCAAAGCAGACTATCCTGTTGTTATTGATGATGTTCTTAAAGTTGCTTCTATCGGACTTATTCAAAGAGTCTTTAGAGCGTTACTTCATGAAAAAATACCACTTAAAGATATGCTTACTATTTTAGAGACGATTGCAGATATCGGTGAATATACCAAAAATGTAGATATCATCACAGAACAAGTGCGTGCAAAACTTTCTCGTGTCATCACACAGATATATACAGGGGACAATGGCATTGTTAACCTTTTGACTTTTTCTACGGCAAGTGAACAGATGATGTTGGAAAAATCAAAAGAAAACAATGGAGTTAGAAACCTCTTACTCAATGTTGGAGAAATTAATAATCTCATCCAAGTTACCAGTCAAAAAGCAACCGAAGTGCTTCAAAAAGGGATCTCACCAGTCGTTATCATAGTTGATCCACAACTTCGTCGCCCTATCGCAGAGATATTCGAAAGATTCAGTCTCGATGTTGTCACACTCTCACATGCAGAGATAGATTCAAACGCCAAATTTGAGGTTATGGGTTCCATAAATCTCGTCTAAACTTTAGTCAATCAAAAAGGAAATACATTGAATAGTAAAAATATCTACCATCTCTCACACACTGACCTAGATGGTTACAGTTGTCAACTTGTCATGAGTTATACACCGCATAAAATTAAAAGCTTTAACGCCAACTATGGTGCAGAAGTAAGAAGCAGACTTGATGAGATTATGGACGCCATTAAATCAAATACACAAACTGCAACTATTCTCATAACAGATCTCAATCTCACAATGGATGAAGCAAGATGGCTGGATCGCGAAGTAAATATGTTAAATGAAAAAGGTAGAGAAATTCAAATCACTCTTCTTGATCATCATGGAAGCGGACAAGAAAGCGCAAATAAATTTAGCTGGTATTATCTTGATACAACAAGAAGTGCAACAAAAATTACCTATGATTATGCAAAAGAACACTTTGAACTTCATGAAGAAGAGTGGATGCAAAACTATGTAAACATTGTTAACGCCGTCGATCTTTGGAAACAAGAAGAGGTGTTTAACTTTGAATTTGGAAAAGTTTGTATGCGTCTTATATCTGAAACAAGAGAACTAAGCCGTGTGACGTTTGGAGATGATGACAGATTTTACAAAATCTCACTTTTAAAACAAGCGGTAGAATTTATCTCTCATGAAAAAGCAAATATTGCTTTAGATGATGCGATTCATAAGATGAAAAAAGAGTTTTTTAAAACCGAGCAAGATGATACGCTTGATAATCTTTCAACTGCTTATATCGTTGATCTCCTAGGGCAAAAGTTTGCTCAAATGACTATCTATTACAAAGGATATAAAGGATTTTTAAGCTACGGTGTAGGAAACACTTCTATCGTAGGCAATGGCTTTTTAACTAAGTTTGACGAATACGATTTTATTGTTGATGTCAGTTCTAGAGGAACCATGAGCTTTCGTGCAAATAACAAAGTAAGCGTCTCTCAAATATCAAAAGAATGGGTAGACGGCGGCGGACATCCAAATGCCGCAGGTGGACGTATTATAGGCTTTAAAGAGCAATATAGATATGACAAAGTGAAAGAACAAATCTTAAAGCTTATAGCAGATAAAGAAGCTGTTGCAGGAGATTTAGAGTATAAACAAGAGAGTTGATACTCTCTTTATTTTTGAGCAGGAAGCTCTCTATCTAACTGATCAGTCGCTTGCTTTGACTGAAACTGTTGCCATAATTGTGCATCACTATTATGAATATTATTTGCTGGAGTCTGAGTACATCCACTAATCATCGCTCCAACTGTGATCATCCCTAAACTCACAATAGTTTTTATAAAATTACTCATTTGGTTCTTCCTCATGTCCAATTATTTTAAAACTACTTAGTTGTTGATAAAATATCTATCAACTCCATTTGCAATTCCATAAGCCATATTTTGCTCATATGTCTTATCTGCTAACATTTGTGACTCCTGGGGGTTGGTTATAAAACCAATTTCTACAAGAATCGCTGGCATTTGAGCTCCTACTAACACCCAAAATGGACCTTCACGGACACCTGAATCCACAATATCTTTATGGTATTTTCTAAGATTACCTAAAATACCTTTTTGAACATCGATAGCGAGTTTATTGGATGCAATTCGAGTAAGGTTCGTTGTGAAATTTAAAAATGTTGATTTACCATAACTACTCATATCTGAAATATCAGTGGAATTTTCCATAGCAGCAACCCTAGTAGCTCTACTACTTCTCGAAGGAGATAAAAAATATGTTTCAATCCCACAAGCCTTATCAGCGCTTGCACTGCTCACTGCGTTCGCATGAATAGAGATAAAAAGATCTGCATCTTTTCTATTGGCCATAGCTGTACGCTCTTTGAGTTCAATAAACGTATCGTTGTCCCGAGTCATATACACTTTATATCCACGACTTACAAGCATATTTCTCACATTTTGAGCTACATCTAAGACAATATTTTTTTCATAATAGTTTTTATACCCAATTGCACCAGAATCTTTTCCACCATGACCTGGATCAATCACAATGATTTTTTGCTTAGCTGATTTAGAGTATTTTTTTATATCTTCAGAACTTTCTTCCGATTCTTTTGGCTCTTCTGTTTTTGCTGAAGTAGCTTTAAATAGATCTCCCACAGGAGGTTTCCCATTTGCTGCTATCACTGTTATTTTAAGATCATTACCATCAACATCAAAATTGAGATTTATTTTATCTTGATCTTCAAAAACAAGACGTAATGTTTTTGCATCAAATTGATTAAGTTTTATTCTAGAGATCCCTTGTTTTGTTAAAACTTGATTTTTTGTCAAAGATGATGAAGATATATCAAAGACATATCGAAAACGATTGTGTTTTATGTCGTGGATCGTAAAATATTTTATTTGCTTAGGATCAAGATCTTGATCAAAACTTAAAACTAGAGTATCTTCATCCCACTTAACCGACTTCATTGTAGTAACAGAGGTTAAAACAACTTTGTTTGAAGATTTTGTTGTCTTATTATCAAAATTTTTGAGCTCATCAGCATACTCTGAAATATCAATATTAAGTTTAGTACCACTTTTTACAATACCTTGTAAAGCTTTTTCTCTTAAAGATTGATCAGAATTTGTAACAGCATTTAAATAAAGGGTTTTATAATCGTTATACGCTTTAAACAGATTTGCCGTTTTACTGCTTTTAGAAAGAGTGTCTGCTTTTCTTAAAATCTCTTTATTTGATGCTGCACCCAGCAAAGATATACAAAATAGTAGTGTTAAAATTGATTTAAACATTTATCGTATCATTCACCATCAACTAATTTTTCCATTAATTCTTTGACGGAAATAAGTTTGTCTAAGCGGTATCCGTTTGTTCCAGAGAAGAAAAGTCCAAGTTCTTTATTCCCATTATACGCATCACTTAAACGATCTGCGATACAAAAACCGACCGCTTTCGCTTCAACTCCGCGATGACAAGGAGCAACACAGTTAGAGATGCATTTGATCGCAGGACCTTCTCTCTTTTCAACTAACTCTGTAAGATTTGTTCTGACACCACGGGCTGGATACCCTACTGGAGAGCCCATAAGCTGAATATCTTCCTCTTTGGCATTGAGTAAAATCTCTTTGAAATTATCATGAGCATCACATTCAAAAGTCCCAATAAATCTCGTTCCCATTTGAACACCTACAGCACCGAGTCTCATCATCGCTTCTATATCTTTTTTATCCCAAATTCCACCAGCAGCAAATACAGGGATATTCCCCCAGTTTTTCGCTTCTTCAACAACAGGTGCCACAAGATTTTCAAGTTGAAACTCTTCCATTGTACACTGCTCATACGTAAAACCTTGGTGTCCGCCACTTTTTGGACCCTCTAGAACAACAGCATCAGGAAGACGATTGTATCTTTTTTGCCATCTTTTACAGATAATAGCCAATGCTTTTGCAGAAGAGACGATAGGCACAAGAGCAACATCCGGATAATCTTCTGTAAATTCAGGCATATTTGTCGGAAGTCCGGCACCAGTGATGATAATATCAACTCCTGCCGCACATGCATCTTTAACAACACGTCCATAATCATTTATAGCGTATAAAATATTTGCAGCAAGCGGTCTGTCTCCACATATTTTTCTTGCATTGTTGATGATTGCATTTAAACCCTCTTTTGAGTAAAAATTTTCAACTTCTAGTGGTCTTTGTGCAACTAGACGTTTTGCATAAGCTTTATCTTCATAGTACCCAGTACCGACCGTACTGACAACTCCAAGTCCACCTTCTCTTGAAACACTGCCAGCAAGCTTATCCCAACTGATTCCTACACCCATTCCACCTTGAATAATCGGCTTTTCTATTAAATATTTTCCAATTTGTACTGATTTAAAACTCATTACTTCACCCTTGCTTTTGCAAACTTTCTTTTGCCAACTTGTAAAATATATTCACCGCTTTGCATTTGAAACTGTTCTTCTTCTATTTTTTCTTGGTCAATTTTAACAGCACCTTGCTTAATATCTCTACGTGCTTGCGAAGTCGATGGTGTAAGCTTACATTCGACTAAGGCTTTAGCAATCCAAATAGGTGATTCACTAAGTTCAAACTCTTCCATATCTGTTGGAATTTCATTGTTTGCATGAACTCTTTGGAACTCAGTTTTTGCTTCCTCAGCTGCCTCTTTTGAATGAAATCTTTCAATAATCTCTAGCGCAAGATCTTCTTTAGCTGTTTTAGGATGTACAGAGCCATTGTTAACGTTTACATATAAGACTTCTATTTCATCTAAAGTCTGTGAGCTAAGAAGTTCATAATATCTCCACATAAGTTCATCAGATATGCTAAGTATCTTGCCATACATCTCATTTGGTTCTTCGGATACGCCGATGTAATTGCCTAAAGATTTACTCATCTTTTGTACGCCATCAAGTCCCTCTAAAATTGGCATCATTAAGACTGCTTGCTCTTTACCTATTTCATAAGCACGTTGCAAATGACGTCCCATTAAAAGATTAAACTTCTGGTCTGTTCCACCTATTTCGATATCACTTTTAAGATGTACACTGTCATATCCCTGAAGCAGCGGATAAATAAATTCACTAATAGAGATAGAAGTTCCACTTTTATATCTCTTGTCAAAATCATCACGTTCAAGCATTCTTGCAACATTGAAAGTTGTAGTAAGAGAAAGCATTCCCGCTGCACCAAGAGCATTGATCCAATCTGAATTAAAAACGACTTCTGTTTTCTCTGGATCTAAAATTTTAAACACCTGTTCTTTATAGCTTTTGGCATTTTCTTCTATATCAAGGGCACTCAATGTTTTACGAGTAGCACTTTTGCCTGTAGGATCTCCGATTTGTGCCGTAAAATCACCTATTAGAAACTGTATTTTTGCTCCATATTTTTGAAAAATTGCCAATTTTTGTAAAAGTACCGTATGTCCAAGGTGAAGATCAGGTGCAGTTGGATCAAATCCAGCTTTTACTGTATAAGTTTGTCCGTTTTCATAATAATTTTTTAGTAATTTTTCGATACGCTCACCATCAATTATCTCGGCAGTTCCACGTTGTATCTCTCTTAAAGCTTCTTGTATCATTTTTTTCCTAACTTTTAATCTCTTTTGTACGCATCATCTGTTCTGACCAGATTTATGACTTTTACTTTTCTTTCTATTTTACCTTGAAGTTGATAAATATTTGCTTCTAATGAATGAAAGTCAATCTCGCAATAATGCACATGTTCCACCCCTTCTTTACCCAAAACAATACTAATAATATCAATATCTAATTTAGCAAGATAGGTTAAAAAATTTGCCAATGCACCCTTTTCACTCTGCAAACTCACAATAATATGATAATGATAAACTTTTTTATCTTCCCATTTGACAAATACCATCGGCACATTTTCTTTAATCAACTGCAAGGCATTTTGACACATTTTGTGGTGTATATGTACCTTTGAGCCATGAAGAATTCCGACAATCGGATCACTCATTTTCGGATGACAACAGTAATCAAAAATCAAACCATTTACGGATTTGTTGCTAGTGACTTTGACACCTTGATTGATATATTCTCTAAATTTAAATTTTCTTCTTGTTAAAAAATTACTAAATCTCTGGTTCTTACTCAACTCATCTACATATTTTGCAATTGTTTCTTTGAGTTGGCTTAGATCATTTGGTATTTTTACTCTTGTGTCTGTACAATTATGCTCATTAAACCATTCTTCAACTCTTGAGTGATTCAAATCCATAATTGTTGCAATAATACTCACACTAGTGAGAGTGTCAATATGCTTGAATTTTGAATTACAAAGTGCTTTCATTGCAGATTTGGCACGAGAAGTTTTTACCGCATCGATCCAACTGCATCTTGTCACACTCTCTTTTTCTGTAAGGATTCTTACGATATCGCCATTTTTCAACTCACTCAACAACGAAACTCTATCTTTGTTTAAAAGAGCCGAAACAGCACAATCCCCTACTTTAGAGTGAATAGTATAAGCAAAATCCAAAACTACAGAACCTCTTGGCAGTGCAAACGCATCCCCTTTTGGAGAGAAAACACTAATCTCTTCACTATAGAGATCATTTTTAATCATCTCATAAAAATCTTCTACGGATTCATTTTGATACTGAAGGTTATGAAGCCAATCTAAACTGATTTCGTTACCGCCATTTTTATATTTCCAATGTGCAGCAACCCCAAATTCTGCAGTCTTGTGCATATCATAAGTGCGTATCTGTACTTCAAAAATAATAGAATTAAAAAATACAGAAGTGTGAATAGTCTGATAACCGTTTTCTTTTGCGATAGCAATGTAATCCTTAAATCTTGAGGCTAAAGGTTTAAAATGCAAATGAATAATTCCAAGAATTTTGTAACAGTCTATTGGATTTTTTGCCAAAATGCGAATTGCAAGAAGGTCAAGGACTTCATCAATACTAATCCCTTTTCTTTGCATCTTGAGATAAATAGAATATTTATGTTTGACACGACTGAGTATCTCAAAATCCTCTTCACAGTAGCCATTTTGAATTAAAAGCTTTGAAACTGACTGTTTAAACTCATCAAGTCTTGTTTCAAGTTCTCTATAATGAGTATGCAAATAGTTATCAATAAAATGTTTTTCCTCTTTAAACAGATAAGAAAAACTCAAGTCCTCAAGTAGATTTTTTAAAAAAGAGATCCCTAATCTATGCGCAATCGGAACATATACAACTAAAGTCTCTTCAGCTATACGATGCTGTTTATATGGAGCAAGCGCATCAAGAGTAAGCATATTATGCAGTCTATCGCAAAGTTTGACAACTAAAACTCTTACATCATGAATGCTTGCAACCAACATTTTACGAAAAGAAAGTGCGGAAACAATAAGTTTTTCATCTGATGAAGAAGGAATAAGCTCAGCATCACGGATGATGTCGATCTTTGTCAAACCTTCTACAAGATTAGAGACATCATGTCCAAAAAGTTTTTCTACATCTTGTACTGTTGTCTCTGTATCTTCTACAACATCATGTAAAAGTGCAGCGATTGCCATTGATTCATCATTTGTAATAGAAGCAACAATAGAAGATACTAAAATGGGATGAATAATGTAGGGTTCGCCGCTTTTACGGAACTGAGTTTCATGTGCATGTGAGGCAAAAGAAAGAGCATCTTGCAGCCTTTTTGAAGGTTCAATCTGCTTAAATAGATACTCTATCGCCGAGTCAACATTATGAAGATGTTTGATCTTTTCTATATCTAATCGGTTCAAAAGAATGCTTTAAAATTTATTTTTTTTCAAAGCCTTTGATTAAAACAAGGCCCTCTGCTAATTCCATTAAAGCCAAATCCGTTGCTTTGATAGATTTTGGATCGATATTAAGCTTGCTTGGGCTTCCATTTAAGATTTCGTCTGCGCGTTTTGCCACTGCAAGTGCCAATACATACCTGTCTACGCCTGAAATCTCTAGTGCTTTTGCTGTTAATTCTTCTACTCTCATTTAAAATCCTTTATTTATCTTATTTTATCTAACTATTGAACAGTTTGTTGTATTACCATTGATAATATCAAGCAGATTTCCTACTTTAAACATATCGCATACAACGATAGGGAGTTTGTTCTCTTTGGCAAGAGCAATGGATGTATCATCCATAACTTTGATATGATCAGTTAACGCCTCATCATATGTTAAGGTATCAAGTTTTTTTGCATCTGGATATTTATTTGGATCTCTATCATAAACGCCATCAACCTTTGTTGCTTTAATAATCATCGAAGCACCTATTTCAACTGCACGAAGAGTTGCTGCTGTATCTGTTGTGAAAAATGGGTTTCCTGTCCCAGCTGCAAAAATCACTACACGACCTTTTTCAAGGTGGCGAACAGCACGACGGTTGATGTATGGTTCAGCAATCTGTTCCATTTTAATAGCTGTTTGCATACGAACTTGAAGACCCGTATATTCGCATGCTTCTTGCATCGCAACACCATTGATGACAGTTGCAAGCATTCCCATATAATCTCCAGAAGTACGCTTTATTATTCCATCTTGTGCCGCTGTAACACCACGGATAATATTGCCACCACCAATAACAATCCCTACTTCAATGCCTGCATTAATTAAAGATTTAATCTCACCTGCAATATACTTTAAAATCTTGGTATCAATACCATGTCCAGCTTCTCCAGCTAACGCCTCACCGGAAAACTTTACTAATACACGTTTATTGGTCATAAAATACCCTTATATAAAATCTCGCAATTATAGTGTATAGTCGCTTTAAATACTCTTTTAGAAAATCTATTCTACATAATTTAATGAGGGTTTATTGGAACTAAGATACAATCATATAACGAAATTAAAAAAGAATGGAAAACCTAGCATGTACAAAAATAAATTTTTAGAATTTAATATTAATTTAGACAGTTTTATTGGTGATTTGACACTTATCATAGATAAAAACAATCAAAAAGTGAATGAAATCTTATCAATAAAAGAGAAGACTTTTGTCAATTTCATCAAACCATTTGAGATGATGGATGAAAGCTTAGATAAGTTTTTTACTCCGCTTTCGCATATAAATTCAGTAAACAATTCTGAAGAAACACAGAAAATCTATGCAGCATCTCTTCCTATCCTTACTGAGTATTCAACTGCAATAAGTCAAAATATCGAGATTTATAAAGCCATTAAAATAATATTTGAAACTGAAACTCTCAATGATGAAGAAAAAAGAGTGTGCGAACTCAATATTCAAAACTTTGAACTCAGCGGCGCGCACTTGGATGATACTACAAAAGAAAGATTACAAAATATCCATCTTCAAATAAATAAAATTTCCAACGACTTTTCTCAGAACCTTTTAAATGCGACAAATGAATATGAACTTATTGTAAATGAAAGTGATGTTGAAGGAGTTCCCCAGAGCGATATTGAAGAATTAAAATTTGAAGACAACGGAAAAATCCGTTATAAACTAAATCTACAAATGCCCACGTATATCGCTTACATGACTTATGGAAAAAATCAAGAGATCAGAGAAAAACTTTACAAGGCATATACAACAAGAGCCCCGCAAAATGCCGAGATTATAGAAGAACTTTTAAAACTAAAATTTGAGATGGCAAATTTATTAGGATTTAAAAACTACAGCGAATATTCTATCGCTTCAAAAATGGCACCATCCTCAGATAAGGTGATAGAGTTCTTACAACAACTCATAGATTGTTCTATAGCTCAAGCAAAAAATGAGTTAAATGAGCTTCAAGAGATCACTGAAAACGAGATCAAAAGTTATGATATGGCTTACTATAGTGAACTATTAAAACGTGAAAAATATAATATTGACGAAGAACTTTATAGACCATATTTTGAAAAAACATCTGTTATCAATGGCTTATTTGAATTTTTAGAAAAACTTTTTGGGCTTACTTGTAAGGAGATTAGTCTCCCTTTATGGCACGAAAAAGCGAAAGCGTATGATATCTATCTTGGCCAAACACTTAGAGCTAGAATTTATATGGATCTTGAAGCGAGAAAACATAAAAAGGGTGGAGCTTGGATGCATAACTGGCAAACTCACTGTACGGATGAAGAAGGCAGCGAACAACTCGCATCTGCATTTATAGTTTGTAATTTTCCTCCATCAAACAAAGAAAATCTATCTCTTCTTCGCCATGATGATATTGTCACTCTCTTTCATGAAATGGGACACACAATACATCATATTCTGTCTAAGGTAAATGAGAATGAAGTGAGTGGAGTCAATGGTGTTGAATGGGACGCGGTAGAGTTTCCTTCTCAATTACTTGAAAATTTTGCATATGAGCCGCAAGTATTAAAAATGTTTGCAAAACATCATAAAACAGGCGAAGTACTTCCTGATGAGATGATTAACAAACTAATTCTTTCTAAAAATTTTCAATCTGCGCTTTCAATGTTACGTCAACTTGAATTCTCACTCTTTGATTTCAAACTACATATGAATGTATATAACAGCGATGAAATACAAAATCTCTTAAATTCCATCAGAGAAAAAACAGCACTCATAAAACCACCAGCATACAACAAATTTCAAAATGGATTTTCTCATATCTTTGCAGGTGGATATGCAGCAGGATATTACAGTTATAAATGGGCAGAAGTATTAAGCGCTGACACCTACTTTCAGATAGTAGATGAGGGGATTTTTGGCTCAAAAACTGCAAAAGATTATCTCGATATTGTCTTAGAAAAAGGTGGAAGTTATAGCATGCAAAAACTCTTTATTGATCTTATGCAAAGAGAACCTGATATAAAAAATCTTTTAAGGTTAAATGGCATTATGTAGATGAAACTTCTACTGCTAAGCTTATTTATACTATCAATATCTTATGGAGATAACGTGATTACAATAGCCACATACAATGTAGAAAATCTTTTTGATCTAAAAAAATCCGGATTTGAATATGAAGAATATATTCCTAATACTGTTTCACAGTGGAATCAAAAAAATTATGATATAAAACTCAAAAATATTTCAAAAGTTATCATAGATATAAATCCAGATATTATAGCTCTCCAAGAGATAGAATCTTATGTGGCATTTATAGATCTAAAAAATCAGCTCAAGCGTGATGGCTTATACTATCGATATTTTGCACTTGCTACTGCTAAGAATACAACTGTCAAAGTGGGTATTTTTAGTAAATACAAGATTATCTATAAAAAGGAGATTCCAATCAATGCAACATATCGATATAGAAATATTTTAGAAACTAAGATAGATGTCAATGGTAACGATATATATCTATTTACAAATCATTGGAAGTCAAAGGCAGGTAAAGAAAGTGAACGTATACGATCTGCAAAAAAACTCTATGAAAGAATAGAAGAGATTGGATTTGAGAAAAATATAATATTACTTGGAGATTTCAACTCTGATTATGAGGAAGATCAAAAAATTGATAAAAACCATAATGATACGAATGGAAAAACAGGAATCAATGATGTATTACAGACAAAAGTATTAACACTTCCAGCTGATAATATAACTCCACTAAAAGGATATCTGTACAATCTCTGGTACGATACAAATAATGACGAGAGATATAGCTACATTTATAAAAAAAAGAAACAAGCATTTGACAGCATAATAATATCTCCATCAATACTTAACAATAAAAATTTTTATTATAACGGCGGAACTATTGAAAGCTATAAAGCTGAATATCTTATACAAAATAGTCAAACATACAGATGGCAAGTAAGTAAACAAAAACCCCACAAGCACCTTGGAAAAGGATATTCCGATCATTTACCAGTCATAGCTAAATTCAGCGTTATGCAAGGCAATGGAGACAAAAAGATGCAAGGTCTATACTACAATAAATAGTTCATATATAAACCAAAAAAGAGTACAAAGAATTCACAAAAAAGAGTTGATTCATTAAGTAACGATAATAAGTAAGATAAGATCAATAAGAAGGATTAGAAAAAATCCGATGAACTAGGCGGCGACCTACGT
>JAQUHB010000013.1 GCA_028683835.1 Sulfurimonadaceae bacterium
CATGAGTATTGGAAACATTACAAAGAGTTGGCACAAAAAGCTGATTTGAGAGCTTGTTGGGCAGAACCTATCGTGTCATCTTTTGGCAAAGTTCTCGGAACATTTGCTATTTATTATACAAAACCAGGTTTTATTTATGGTTTTAATTATGAACAAGCATCATATACATCTGCTGGACTAGAACCTAGAGTATCGATGGTATATGAATTGGATACACAAAATATATTTAAAGCTATGTACAGCCGTGCGCATAGAGATCCATCATGGCAGGAGATGTTTACGGAAAATAACCGTGCGAGAGTAGGCAATTCTGATTTACAACCTGAAAAAGTTGATGCCTTTGAAACTGCATATATTAAGAAATTTTCAAATGACTCATATTTGCAGACTGATCTTTTCTATCTTCTTAATAAAAATCAAATATATAATTCAATAACCAATCCTCAGTATCAAAATATTGAAGATACAAATCTATATGGTTTTGAAGTTGAATATAAAGGGCATATATCTTCTGTTGATACATTATATTTAAACTATTCCTATGTAACCGGTTCGTCTCATATCCAAAATCAAGGTACAAATAGTTCTTTGCCAAATGTTTCACATCATCTGGCTAAAGGATATTATATTTATAATATAAACGATACTTTGTCACTGAGCGGTGTTGCAAAATATGTTAGTTCAAAAGACAGAGAACCTGGAGATGTACGTGAAAAAGTACCTGCATACTCCACACTAGATGCTTCACTCAGATACAAAAATCTAAAATACAAATACAGTGTAATGTTTAGTATCAAAGATATATTTAATGCAAGTATCATATATCCATCTCCTCCAAATACTTATGTTCAAGATTATGCGCAAGAACGCAGAAACTTCTTGATAACTTTAACAAAGGAGTTTTAAATAAAAAAAATAATCTTTCTTTATTTAACTTTTGTTAATTTAGCATTTGCTCATAATTATAATGATGTCATATTAAAAGCGCAAGCTTCTATTTTCCCTAAAATTATACTTTTGGATAAGAAACTTGTAAATAAACTCATAGATGGAAAAATAATATATACTATAGTCTATGACCAAAGTGATTATTATACAGCTTTAAATATAGCAACAACTATAAATAAAGAGTATAAGGGGCATCTAGACAAATATGATTATACTATCAACCTTGTTGAGTTCTCAAAATTTTCATATAATACAAAAGCAACGGCTACATATATTTTAAACATAGACAGAGGTGTTGAAAAAATAGCTGATATAAGTAAACAAAAAGGGGTTATATCTTTTTCGTATGATATAAACAATTTAGAAAAGGGACTTATGTTTTCTTTAATGATAGAAAAATCAACCGTTCTTTATCTAAATAAAGAGAACTTATCTACTAAAAAAATTGATTTCGTTGATGAATTATTTCAAATAGTTAGATTTATAAACTAAAATAATTGAGAAAATGAAGTCATATGCTACAATATCTGCAGTTATAAAATATATTAAGGAATAAAATTTTTAAATGAAAAAAGTTCAATCTCTTTCTAAAAAAATAGTATTTTCAATTGCAGTAATATCAATCCTAACCATATTGGCTATGATTAATATTTTTGAAAAAATAAATAGAGAAGCTTTTTATACTGTAGAGATGGAAAAAGCAGATCTTATTGTAAATACTATTGAACCCTTAATAGCGCTTAATATTTATCTTAATATGAACGATAAAATCGATAAAACAATTTTTCAGTTTGTTCAAAATCCAAATATATTGGCTGTTAAAGTTTTAAAAAATAATGTAGTGATTAATGAGATAGCATCTAAAGAGTATAAAAGTGGTGTTGGTGAATCATTTATTATAAAAAAAACTATTTTTCAACCTAATTCCAAAAAAGAGATTGGCACTTTAATCCTTGTTTATTCAACTAAAAATTATGAAAAACTGATAAGTAAATATAATAAAGTATTGATCGAAAGTTTTTTTGTTTTTAGTATATTCTTTTTACTGTTTAGTCTTTATGTAAAAAGGCTTTTATCTCCTCTTAGAAAAATTGCCGAGTCATTAAAAAAGTATTCTCCAAATCAAAAAATTGATATACCTTTAATAACGCAGAACAATGAAATCGGATTAATTTCAAATGCTCTCATTGATATGCAAAACAACATATTGGAATACTCACACAAACAAGAAGATATTAATAATTATCTAGAAAAAAAAGTAAATGAGAAGACATTAGAATTACGCAAACAGCTTTATACAAATAGTTTAACAGGAATACCAAATAGACTAAGTTTATTGAATACTCTCAAAAATTCTAATGAAGCGGCGCTTCTTATGATTAATATTGATGACTTTAAAGAGATAAACGATTTTTTTGGACATATGGCAGGGGATTATATTTTGATCATGTTATCACGTATGTTAAATAACCTTTTTGAAAAACAAGAAGGTGTAACATTTATACATTTATCAGGTGATGAATTTGCCATACTTTTTGTTAAAAAACCTTTAATTGATGAGTTTATACGTATTGCTCAAACATTAGTTTATGATATTGAAAAGATGATTTTTCCCTATGAAAGTAATGAATTATCTGTAAGAATTACTATTGGAGGCGTGTTCCAAAAAGAAAAAGCTTTGGAAAAGGCGGATATAGCTTTAAAATTAGCCAAAAAATAAAAAAAATCTTTTCTGCTTTATGATGAAAAATTAAAGATAGAAAAGCAATATGAAAATAATATAGAATGGGTGAAAAAACTTAAAAACGCAATTAAAAACGATAGAATAATTCCATATTTCCAGCCTATCTTTAACAATATATCAAATAAAGTTGTTAGTGTTGAATGCTTAGTACGATTAATTGACGATGACAATAACATCATTAGCCCTTATCAGTTTTTAACAATTGCAAAAAAAAGCAAGTTATATAAAAATATTACAAAAATAATGATTCAAAAAAGTTGCCAATACTTTGAACATATAGAATGCGATTTTTCAGTCAATTTGTCAGTTGATGACATTATGGATGTAGAAATAATAAATTATCTGAAAGAAAATATTGAAAAATATGATGTCAGTAAAAAGATAGTCTTTGAAATTCTGGAAACTGAAGGGATAGAAAACTATCAGGAAGTATTGTCTTTTATACGTGAAATGAAATCTATAGGTTGCAGGATTGCGATAGATGATTTTGGTTCCGGATATTCAAATTTCGAGTATCTTCTTCAACTTAATATTGATTATATAAAAATAGACGGTTCATTAATAAAAAATATTGATAGAGATAAAAATGCACAAATTATTGTTGAGACTATTGTAGACTTTGCAAAAAAACTAAAAGTACAGACAGTAGCTGAATTTGTCCATAATGAAGCCGTTTATCTAAAAGTGAAAGAACTGGGTGTAGATCGCACACAAGGATATTATTTTGCAGAACCGCAAGCAAAGTTTTCTCTGTAACTTTTAGCTTAGGTATCAAAGTCTCCGCTCTTATTTTAAAATAAAATAGATAAAAAGTTATCACAATCTTGAACAACGACAAAAGAGTACAAAGTTTTAAAAGGTCTCAAAAAAGTGAGCTTCTCTTACAAACGCCGACCTTGAATGAGACGAACGAGAACCATCACAATTGCAACGACCAAGAGAATATGAATAAATCCACCCATTGCATATGAACTGACATAACCTAAAATCCATAGGATTATTAAGATAATTGCAATAGTTTCAAGCATGTTTTGTCCTTTATAATAAGCTTTTAAAGTAGGCAAAATAAATACTAAAAAAGCTCAGCTTTTAGGAGCTTTTTAGACTTTTTTAAAGTATAAACTACACCATCCGTTCGGATTGATAGAGCCTTCCACGAGTATGCATTGTTTTTCTTTAGGTAAAAAATAATTGCAGGTAGAACAATGCTGAGCATCATGAGGCAACTCTTGATACTTTACTTTATCTTTTTGAGCTTTAGCATACAGAGGAACAGCACTAAACGTGACTAAGCCAAGTAAAGCCATATATCTAAAAAAACTTCTTCGCGATGAAACCTTCATAATAATCTCCTTCAAGAAAAATTATTTAACCCAGAAAAACGCACTAGGCAAAAAGAATATCACAGTAAAACTTGTTTAAGTATTATTTTTTTTGATTATAAAATAGTTTATATCTTGGCTTACATGTAAAGGCAAAAGAGCGCATAGAGATCATCAAAAGAGATTCTTTTCAAATTCCTCCACATTATGAAAAACTCGTAAGAACATACTATCGAAGAATCAACATAATATAAAAAATATTAATATAAAAAGATACATTTTATTATTTAATAAGTATAATCAGTAATTATGATTTTTTATTAAAGGGTTTTTATGAGTGATGAGATTAAGAATATTGTTATAAATCTTAAACAAACTGATACACAAGAGTTTGAATCTGGCAATTTGATACAAGCTAATGCTCAAAAAAGTTTTGAGCAATTAATTGAGAATTTTAAAAAGAGTATTGATGAATCAAAAGAGAAAGAGAAGGCAAATAAAGGAATAGACAGAGTTCACAATACTATTCTCATAAATGGAAAAAGAGGTATGGGTAAAACTTCTTTTATGCTTAGTATGAAAAACAACCCTGAGATTATGAAAGATTTATGTCCTCTTGATATCATCGATCCTACACTTATAGAAACAAAAGAGCATGTTTTTTTAAATATTATCACTTTAATAAAAGAGAAGATAGAGGAGCATATAAAGTGCGAGAAATGTGATGATAAAAGTACAAAATATAGAACATGGAAAGAAAGCCTTAAAAAGCTTGCAGGCGGATTTAGTATGCTTGATGGTGTGGGTTCAGAGCATTTAAAAAGTGATATGTGGGATTCACCTGAACTTATTTTGGAAAGAGGACTTTCCAATGCTAAACAAGGCAGTCATTTGGAGAAAAATTTCCATAACTTTATAGATGAGAGTTTGAAAATTCTAGATAAAAAAGCTTTTTTCTTGATTTTAGATGATATTGATACTTCACTCGATAAAGGTACCGCAATTTTAGAAACTCTTCGTAAATATCTTACATCGCGTAAATTAATTATTGCAATGCTTGGCGATATTGGTCTTTATTCGACACTTGTACGGCAGCTACAATGGGAAAAAATGGATTTAAAAAATATACTTTATAAGTATGAATTTCCTGAAAATAAAGAAAGATATATAAATCAGATTGAGCATCTTGAATAGCAGTATTTAACTAAAATTTTGAAGCCTGAAAATCGTATTGATTTACAAAATTTATTGGTTTTAAAATCAAAATTAGTTATCGATAATATTCATAATGATTTTTCTACTTATGTAAAAAACATGATTCAATACATATTTTTTACAAAAACTGGTGATACTTCAGAATATGAATATACGTTATTAACACAATCTACAAGATCCGTTTTACAGATTCTTCAAGCGTGGGATGAAATGGAGAGGTTGAATACAAATTTTATTGATAGGTTCAAGCACACTTTTTATACAACACTTAAAAAGAAACTCGAACCATATACTTTGATAGAATTGCCGCAAAGAGAAAAATTTTTAAATCTACTTTCAGTTTATATATTAAAAGAAACTATCAGTAGAGATAATCATCTCAAATTAACTCCCAGTTTTGCGAAAGAAGATGACAACATAACAATGCTTTATCTGAATATGATGGCAAATCATCTTTTGAAGCCTCAAGATTATTTGTCATATTTTATAAAAGTAGGCTATGTATTAGAACAATATAGTAATGTTGTAGTCGCTAGTGGAAAAAACGAAATTTTAAATTTTATTGATCATATTGGCTTAGATAACCATACTTCAGCAGTGGAAATATCAAAAAAGTTGTTAACAACTTTTAAAATTGACAGTAACACTCATAATACAAAACCAATATTTTTTGGTAATTTATCAATTTCAAAAAACAATTTAAAATCTATAAAAAATAAAAATAACCTATCATTATTGATGTCTAGAGTCTATAATTTAAATGGTAATTACTACAATATACTCTCAATATTTAATCTTATTGGACTATTGGCAGATATTTCAAATCATGAGGATATAGAAAATATTTTGAAATTAAATAATGTTATTAGAGATTTTCGCCTTTATGACAATTCAACTACTTCAAGTAAATCAAATGAAGAACAAGAAGTTGATGATGATGAAAATGTCAGCTTTAATATATCCGAAGAACTTTCAAATTCCTTGATAGCTTGGGCAAAAACAAGTAAAGATATAAAACAGACATTATCCATGGCCGACTTGGCTAAAATTTGGATTAGATTCGTAACAAATATAAATGAAATTGAAAATAGATCGAATAATAGAATAAAAAATTATTCAGTCATATTAGATTTGTACTGGGCTGCATTTCTAAATGCTCTTTATATTTGGTGTGAAGATAAAAAAGGAACTACAGGAATTGATTTTAAAAATCCATCAGAATCAAGTAATTTCTTTTATGAAAAATTAAAGAAAGATGAACGATATGAAGAACAAAGTGGATTGTTTGTTCTAAAGGAAAGTGAAAAAGAAAATGGTTATACGTTATTTGATTATCTTTATGCATGTCCTATATTTAATCTAACAGCTAAATATTTTGAAAATTTATCAAATATTACTTCTAAAATAAATTTTGGATTGTTATCTAAAGAGCAACAAATAGAAGCTATTAAGAATATTCAAAACTGGAAAACTAAGGCTGAAGGAACAATAATTACTGATTTAAGTAAGCAGTATAAAAACATTGTGAAAAGAAATATGAGTGCACTTATTTTAGAAATAAATCCAAAATCTCCAAAAAAAGCCACATCAATTGAAGATAATAAGGTAATCGATAGTTAATGAAGTTAAATCTTTCAATAGCCTTTCTTGATTCCCAAAAAATTATAGAACAATATTTTTATAAGGGATTACTTGGTGACAAAGAATTATATAACCATCTTTTTGTAGAAGCGCATAACAAAGACCCATATAAGCCTGATTATATTTTTAAAAATGTTATGAGTGATTTTACAAAAGGAAAATCTCTAAATGAATTGCTAATTGACTCACTAGAAGAACTCTCTAAGATGCTTCTCTTTAGAGGTGAAAATATCTATGTAAAAAATCAAGATTTTGAAAAGTGGCAAAATACGATTTTAAGTGTTTCACCTTTGTTGATTATCTCATATGCCATTTATAAGCAATCACAAAATTCTTTTCGTATTGAGCCTGAAAAATTAATTCAAAAAATTTTTGCAAAAACTGCATTGCCATCTATATATGAGCCACAACTTGATTCTATGATAGAAAATAGCAGACTCAATGAGATGCATATGCATTTAAACGGTACGACAGAAATAGATGTTGTATGGCATAATGCCTTGCAACAACCGCAAGACTTTTACCAATATATAAAAAAAACACTTAACAATTCGATAGTTACAGAACAATACCTTCAGGTAAGTAGTTTTGAGCAAGATGATTTTTATAGACTACTGAAAATTGCCTCTCAAATCCGAGATCAGATGCTATCTATGATGAATGAGCAATGTCATGAAAAAGATTATTTTACAAAAGACACTTTTGATATTGGTAAAACACTGTATTTTACCTCTCATAAACATCCAATAAGTTTAGTTGAAAATACAGCATGTCTTGATACAAAGATGCAATATGAATCACTTTTTATAGTTCGAAGTTTAGAGTACTTGACAAGTTCTCAAAGTGTCTATTTCGGACATCTTTTTCATTACTATTTATTGATTTACTCCTATTTTCAAAAGCTTTTAGTTCAGCAAAAAACACAAGTCGGTTTTGACCAGTTTCAAAAGATTACTGTTAATGAACTCAGAGAACTAACAGAGGAAAAATATACTGCTAGATATCATCAACTGCAGGGGATGTATGATAATTCATTATCTGTACTTGAGGGGAGATTCGCGCCTAAAGATGACTTGAATAAATCATTAAAATTACTCAAGGATATTCATAAAGGTTATGATAAGAAATTGCAAAAACAATTTCAACTTAAACTTGTACCGCATTTTATAAAACTACAAGATGATAGAAATCCTGAGAAAATAATAACTTTCAGAGATTTGAAGTTAAGGATTAAAAATCGAAAAACTCTTGATGTTTTACTTGAGAGTATGAAATATCATGATGAAAAGGGTAAGTATATTTTTAAAGATTTGATTGTAGGTTTTGATGCAGCAGCAAATGAACTGCACGCATCGCCTGAAGCATTTGCTCCTATATTTAGAAAATTGGCATTCTTGGGATACAAAAACTTTACTTATCATGCAGGGGAAGATTTTGTTCACATACTTTCAGGACTTCGTATGGTATATGAAGCAGTTGAATTTTTAGATATGCAATCGGGAAATCGCATAGGACATGCAACTGCATTAGGGATTGAACCTGAATTATGGAATCAAAGATTGTATGATAGTAAATTGACTATTAAAAAAGGGGAATGGTTAGACAACCTTGTTTTTGCTTATAGCTTTTGTTCTGAGCATCATGTAATGTTTGGCTATCTTGCCAAATTAGAAGCATCTATAAGACACCATTTTTCAGATATATACGGCAATGAAAAATATTATTCTATATATCAAATAATTGAGGCATGGAAATGTAGAAAGTATGATCCAATTATTGTGTTTGGATGGAGAGAGCCAAGTTTATTTGAGGATTTTGAGTCAAAGGAACTGAAAGAATATAACATAATAGATAAAGATATTTGTACACTTTATGAAACTTATCATGAAGGCTCAAAAATCGCGAAATATAACAAAATGATTCAGATTGAACCTTTAGAGATTTTTGGAATTAAAGAGTTAAGAGAATTCCAAAACATGATGATTCTATTTTTAAATAAAAAGAATATTGCTATTGAAACACTTCCAACAAGTAATGTCCGTATAAGTTATTATAAGCAATACAGTGAGCATCATTTAGCAAGATGGTTGGGACTAGTAAACTCAGATGACCCAAAACCTAATGTAGTAGTAGGTAGTGATGATACGGGAATATTTATGACTAATTTACGTAATGAATACGCTCACATTTTTCAATCATTGACTGAAAAATCAGATTATGAAACAGCTTTGCAAAAAATAAATTATTTAAATATTATGAGTAAATCTTTTACATTTTAAGTAGAAGTTAATTAAGCCTCAAAATGCTAAACTTGAAAAATTTTACAAAAAGGAGTCACCATGCGTTTTTTAGTTTTAGTGTTGTTTCTTTTAAACATCTCTTATGCGGGTAGTTTTACTCTTATGAGCGATATTGGCGGTCAGTTGAGTAAGAAGCAGGAGTTTAACGGTTTTGGATGTAGTGGAGAAAATATGTCTCCCGCTCTTTCTTGGAAAGATGCTCCAAAGGGTACGAAAAGCTTTGCGATAACTATCTATGATCCTGATGCACCTACTGGAAGCGGATGGTGGCACTGGGTCGTGTATAACATTCCCTCAACAGCCTCAAGCGTGTCTAACAATGCAAGTGCAAAAGGGATGCTTCCAAAAGGCTCAGTTGAGAGCATGACTAGTTTTGGAATGGCAAGTTTTGGCGGTGCGTGCCCTCCAAAAGGTGACAAAGCGCATAGATATATCATCACGCTGTTTGCTTTAAATGTGGATAAACTTGATCTTGGAAAAAATCCAAGTCCAGAACTAGTAGGCTTCAACCTAAACGCTCATGCCATCCAAAAAAGTTCTATCATCTCCTACTACGGTCGAGAGTAAATTCTAGTCTCGCTAAGAGGATTAGGCAAATATATCAGTCTTTTAGACTAACATTCTTTTACAGTTATGTTATATGATTGTGTTCTAATTAAAGAAAGGACACAATCATGAAAATTGCATTAATAACAGGAAGTAGTAAAGGTTTAGGTAAAAGTATGGCTTTGCACCTCGCAAAAAAAGGCTACGATATATTTTTAACATATAAAAGTTCTAAAATAAAAGCGAATGCAGTAGCTGAGGATATTAGGCAAAATGGACAAAAATGCTTTGTCTTTCAGCTAGATGTATCAGATACAAATTCTTTTAACAGGTTTAATGATGAGCTTTTAAGGGTTTTAGACGTTGATTTCAAGGGCAAAAAACTTGATCTGCTTATAAATAATGCCGGTGTTGGAATTAGCAAGTCTTTTAGTGAAACGACAGAAGTGGAATTTGATGAGTTAATGAACATTCATCTTAAAAGTCCTTTTTTCTTAACACAAATGCTTTTGCCAAATATCAATGACGGTGGACAGATACTTAATGTATCATCCGGATTAACACGTTTTTCATTACCTGGGTACTCTACCTATGCTATGATGAAAGGTGGCATAGAAGTGATGAGCCGTTATCTTGCACTAGAATTAGGTGCGAGAAATATCACGGTCAATACTATTGCTCCCGGTGCAATCGAGACAGACTTTGGAGGTGGTGTTGTGCGAGATCATGAACATGTAAATAGTTTTATCGCATCACAGACAGCACTTGGTCGTGTAGGACTACCTGATGACATCGGTAAGGCTGTTGCAGCTTTGGCAGCAGATGATTGTCGTTGGATAAATGGACAAAGAATAGAAATATCAGGTGGAATGCGTTTATAATGTTAGAAAAATTATCGACATTTATTGAAAATAAAACAGCACAAGAGGGATTGAACTCTACAGTTATCCCTTTTGTGAAGCTTTTTAAGTCTTCTGACAAAACTCCTGTTTTAAATACTGTCTATGAACCCTCCTTATTTATAATCGCTCAAGGTGCAAAAATAGTTATGTTAGGAAATAATACGATCGAATATGATCGGTCTTCTTATCTTATCTCCACGATGCATCTTCCTGTATCAGGTAAGATCATCGAAGCCCAGCCGCATAAGCCATTTTTATCTGTACAAGTTACATTTGATATGGAGCTGATCTTTGAACTGTTAGGGCAAAGAATTCAAAAACCGATAAATCCGCTTCAAACGACTTTGGCAATCTCATCTTACCATGTAAGAGATCAACTTTTAGATGCAGTGATACGTTTGGTAGAGTTGATACAAACTCCAGACGATATTGAGATATTGGCTCCGCTATATCATAAAGAGATATTGTATATGTTACTTATGAATGATAAACATGCGGAGGAGTTTCGACAATTGGCTTGTTTGGAAGGAAATGCTTACAAAATCTCTCAAGCAATCTCTATGATGAGAGCAAATTTATTTGAGCCTTTAAGTGTCTTAGAGCTTGCAAATTCAGTCAACATGAGCATCTCCACTTTTCACAAACATTTTAAAACTATGATAGCGATGAGCCCAATGCAATACCGTAAAGTACAAAGACTACAAGAAGCAAAAAGACTCATGGTATCGGAAAATATGGATGTTTCAGGTGCGGCATTTTATGTGGGATATGAGAGTGTTTCTCAATTTAGTAGAGAATATTCAAAATATTTTGGACTTTCTCCAAGTCAAGATATGAAAATACTCAGACAACGGTTAAATACCAAAGATCTATAGTTTGATAGGAATATAGTAACTCAAATCAAACTCTTCGTCATCAGATAAAAAGTGATTTTTATGGTAGATGGCGTAAGAGGGGTTTGTTGTTGTTTCATATCCGCTAGCCACCAGCCAATTAAAATAAACCCAGCTCATGAACTTCAAGACATCTCCATATTTACCGCAAAAGTCAAACTTCGCATATACACCTTTTGGAATCATGAGCATCGGAAGTGAACTGTTTTTGAGCTCTTTTTCTAGGGCTACGCAGGCGATATACTGACATTCATCGAGCGGAATGATGGTCGGATTATCATGATGGAGACCTATCTGCGTAAACTCCGAGATATCGTTGCAAAGAGTCCAAGTCTGAAGCTTTTGCCATGTTGCTTTGATGCTTTTGTCGTAGCCTTTGTGCCGTATGTAGTAGCAGTTCATCTGCGGCATTTTGAGTATTTTTGGTTTAAGAGATGAAAAATCGGCAGTAGAGTTGGAAGCGCTTTGAGACTTTGTCAAAATAGTCTCCACATAGCTGTTAAAACCGCCGTTTTTCCACTCTTTTGGTGTCATAAGAAACTTTTCTTTAAACACTTTGGAAAATGCGGTCTGTGAGCTGTAACCGCACATCTTGGCTATCTGCGTTATGGTCGAGTTCTTATTTGTCAAAAGAAGGCTTGCGGATTTTTGCAGTCGTATGGATTTAATGCTCTCATATACATTCTTGCCAAACTCGTTTTTAAAGACACGATGGAGATGAAACTTGCTCACACCGAGGTTTTCACTCAGCTCATCAAGGTTTATATCAGTATCGATATACTTGTAGATGTAGTAGATGATATCGTTGGCGATCTTGGTATGTTTTTGTATCGTGTCTTTTTTCATGCAGATATTATAGCAAGAGTCCAATCATTTTTGAGCAATATCAAATACTATTACTAACAATAATTATGCAGAAATAAATCCCATTTTCCTATAAAATTTCGCAAAACAAAGGAAGAATATGAAACGATCATTTATACGAGAAATACTTGAGTCCATCGACGGCGAGACTATCTCATTTGCAGGCGGACTGCCCGATGAGAGTCTGTTTCCCATAGAGGATTTACGTAAAGCCAGCGACAAAGTGTATGAAAACCCGAAAAATCTGCAATACACCATCAGCAACGGTATCACGCCTTTACGAGAAAAGATCGCCGATTTTTACAACAAAGAGGGATTTGAGACAAAACCCTCAAACATCCTTATAACTACGGGAAGTCAGCAGGGCTTATACATCATCGCAAAATATTTTGAAAAGAAGCAGATTGTTATAGAAGAGCCGTCTTATCTGGGTGCTGTCAATATCTTTAAGATGAACTCTATGGATATGAAAACAGTGCCACTGAAAAGTGATGGCATAGAGACGCAGAAGTTTTGCGACGCGTACAAAGATGCGAAACTGGCATATCTCATCCCCGATTTTCAAAATCCAAAAGGCACGCAGTACACAGAAACAAAAAGAGATGAAATAGCAAACTGTGTAATGCAAAATGGCGGATATATCTTAGAAGATGCGCCCTACAGTGAGCTTTATTTTGAGCAAAAACTCAAATCGATAAGTTCGATGATTCCAGAAAACAGCTTTCATCTTGGCTCATTTTCCAAGACTCTAGCTCCAAGTCTTAGAATAGGGTGGATACGAGCAAATGAGGAGATCATCAGAGCGCTTACGATGATAAAAGAGACCATAGACCTGCATAGTTGCGGCATTTCTCAGTATATTTTGGATAATTATTTAGAAGATAGTGCCAGATATGAAAAGCATCTTCATCATCTACGAGGCGCATATAAAGAGAAGATGGAGATATTTACGGATGCTTTAAAAAAGGAACTGTCTGAGTTCGTTTTTGATATGCCAAAAGGGGGAATGTTCGTGTTTGGTGCGCTCAAAGGCTTTGATACTTTCAAACTTGTTTACGAGTGCATGGATAAAAAAGTCGTTTATGTTCCCGCAAACCAGTTCTATCTTGATGGTCGCATCAGCGATGAGATACGTTTTAACTATACTTATTCGACAAAAGAGCAGGTTACCGAGGGGCTTAAAAGGATACATAAAGTGATCCAAAAGTAAAAATAGAGTATTACGATATGATATCCATACAATCTCCATAAACTATTTGTACAATAACCTTATATTTTAAGATAAGGTTATAAGATGTTACAAAAAATAGTATTGAGTTTACTTACATGTACGACACTGTTATTGGCTTTTAGTGAAAACGAATTGCCTATGTTAGAGATGAAAGACACAAAACTTGCATTTAAAGATATAGCAGGATATAGCAACTATAAAATAGTTGCCACTCATTTTAGAAAAGATCAAAATGAATTACGCTATATTTTGGCAAATCCCATCGCATATAAAGCTTTAAAAAACAAAGAAATAGTGATGCCAGATGGAAGTAAAATAGTTAAAATTGGCTGGAAGGTAAAAGAAATGACTGCATTTCCCGCAGCATTTGAAGCAGATAAGATCCAAAGAGTGGAGTATATGATAAAAGATAAAACTAAACATAAAGAGAGTGATGGTTGGGGCTATGCTAGATTTATAAAAAAAGGTGATGAATACAAAGCATGGGACGGAGATGTGAACGAGTGTGTAAGCTGTCATGCGATTATGAACTCAAATGACTTTTTATTTACAAAGTTTCAGCCAATATTTTAGTAATGAAAAAAAATATTCTAATTGTAGAAGATGAAGAGCAGATAGCAGAATTTATATCTAATCGTCTTGATGCCAATCTCTACAATGTAGATATCGCATACGAGGGCAGAGATGCTCTTTGTAAAATTCATGAAAATACTTATGACTTGATCACTCTTGATATTATGATTCCACACATTAATGGATTTGAGATCATAGAAGCTCTGAGAAAAAAATCAAAGCAGACCCTTGTGATAATGATAAGTGCTTTAGATACAGAAGAGTTCAAAGAGAAAGGATATGAACTTGGAGTCGATGATTACATAGCCAAACCATTTTCTGCAAAAGAGCTCTCTGTCAAAATCAAATCTTTGTTAAAAAGAAGAGAAGAGTTAAACTCTGCAAATTCAAAATATATTTCCAATATTATATTAAACGAAGAGTCCTGCGAACTTATCATTAACGGCTTTAAAATGAGTTTTACTCCAAGTGAATATTTTCTCCTAAGTGTACTTGTAAATAACAAAAAGAGAGTTTACTCAAGAAATGAACTCGCTCAATTAATCTATGATAATAATTTTGGTGAAATAGATGAACGCAGTATTGACAGCCACATATATCACATACGAAAAAAAGCCAAGATATTTGAAACAAAAGAGATTATAAAAACAGTGCGAGGAATAGGGTATCAAATAAATGAAGATTAAAACTTTTATCATTTTTATATACACAATTGCAGGACTTGCGATCTCTGCGCTTACCGCTTTCATGACCTTTTTCATTATCAATGAACCTATCGGCATGAAGATGTTTTTGAAGATACTGTTTTCAATCCTGACCGTACTTCCTATTATTATACTGATAAGTTATTATTTTGGAAAATATTTGTCTGATAAGTTTAGTTTTATACAAAAGCGTTTGAAAATGATAGAAAAAGAGGATTTTAGTCAAGCTGAACATCACAACAACATAGATGAACTTCAACAGATAGATCAAAGTATGAATCTCTTATCTGTTGAGATGGAGAGGTTAATAAAAGATCTAAAAAATAAAAATAAAAATCTCTCAAATATGCTTATTTCTATGGCTCATGATATAAAGACACCTATTACGATCTTAAATGGCTATCTTGATGAGATAGAAGATGATCTTATAGAAAAAGAAAAAATTCCTTTAACATTGAAGTCTATGAAACAGGAAGTGGATTTTTTAAATGAGTTGACAGTCGATATGTTGAATTTTATCTCATCTCTTCAAACAACGAGAAAAAGAGAGAAGATAGCTTTGTATAGATTTATAGAGGATGAAGTTTTACCTATTATTTTGATTCATAATAGAATTGAATTTATAAACAGAATAGATACAAATTTTGTAGTGGAATTTAATAGAACAGATATGAAAAAGATTTGTATCAATCTCTTATCAAATGCTTATAAATATACAACTCAAGGCTATATCAAAATTGAATTACAAGATGAGGTGCTTTGCTTTGAAAACAGCGGAAAAGAGATAAAAGATGAATATAAAGAGAAAATTTTTGAGCCATTTTTTACAATCTCAAAAAGTAAAAATAGAAAGCAAAGCGGTCTTGGTCTTGGTCTTTCTATAGTAAAAAATCTGAGTGAAAACAATGGATATTGCTGTTATTTAAAAGAAAATGATGGAGAAAAAACAACCTTTTGCTTGTCAAAAAAAGAATTAAGTAAAGTGCTGTAAATATAACACTATAAATCTACTTCACGGTAGGTTCTAGTTTAAATTTGCTATAATCTCAATAAAAAAAGAGATTTATGAGAGAGTTTTATACACAAGTTGAAGATAGCAGTTTAGTAAAGATCGAAGTTGAGCTTGAAGCTGAAGACAATATAATGGATAAAGCGATCTATCCTTGGCTTTATACGGTGTTTATAAAACTCAAATCTCCGCTTCCTAATGGCCTTGCCGACGAAGATGAAGAAGACTTTTTATCCGAATGCAAAGACAGGCTTGCCATCAAACTCGAGGAAAAAGAAAAAGCTATTTATGTGGGTTCAAAAACAAGAGACGGCTGGTATGAACTCTACTTTTATCTTGAAGAGCCAAAAGGTGTTGAAAACAAGACAAAAGACCTACTCAGCGCTTTTGGCTACAAATATGAAAGTAACTCTGTAAAAGATAAAAAATGGAATATTTATGAAGTTTCACTTTGTCCAAATTTAAAACAAACTCACCATATCCAAAGCCGTCAGATTATAGAAGAGATGGCAGAAGAGGGCGATGATATATCAAAACCTCGTGAAGTTGAACACTATATCCTGTTTGAGATAGCTTCTTTGCGTGAAAAGTTTGAAGAGGTACTTGTTGAAAAAGCGCTTACATCTAAAGGGGATTTTGAACGTGAAGATGAAGAGTATATCTACGGTGTAGCAGTGGCGATCACTCATAATCTCGAAGAACAAACTATCAATGAAACGACAGATATGCTCATGGATCTCAGTAAAGAATATCACGGGCATTATGAGGGTTGGAGTGCATCTTTGGCGGATGAGCAAATTTGAAAAAACTTTTTGAGATACAGGGTATTTTTTATTATACCTTAGCTCTTTTTTTAAATGCTTTTACCGATCTCGGACATAAGATCATCATCCAAAATACGATCTTTAAGATCTATGATGGAAGTGAGCAAATAGTTCTCACAGCTATCGTAAATGCCCTGATACTGATCCCTTTTATCCTTCTTTTTACACCATCGGGCTATCTTGCTGATAAATATCCAAAAAATATCATTATGAAATACTCCGCACTTTTTGCGGTTTTTATCACTTTTGGTATTACGCTCTCTTATTATTTGGGTTGGTTTTATCTCTCTTTTGGTCTGACTTTTTTATTGGCACTGCAGGCTGCTTTATACTCTCCGGCAAAGTATGGTTACATCAAAGAGCTTGTAGGAGTAAAGCTTTTAACAGCTGGAAATGCTCTTGTGCAGGCGACAACAACAGTCGCTATCTTGGGTGGTATCATCTTTTACACGGTGCTTTTTGAGATAAGTCTCAAGCCAACATTTTTAAATGAATCCGACATCTTAAAGATGATTGCACCTCTTGGATGGTTGCTGTTTTTCAGTTCAATCGTCGAATACTATTTTACATGTAAACTTGAAAAAAAAATGCTTTTTCCAAGCACTTTCAAATTTAATATTAAAAAATATCTCAGTGGATATTACCTCAAAAAAAATCTTTTGACGATGACAAGAAAGCGTGATATCATCGACTCTATCGTGGCTTTATCTATTTTTTGGTCAATCTCACAAGTCGTACTTGCCATCTTTGGCACGTATGCAAAAGACACCTTACATGTCAGTAACACCATCTACGTTCAAGGTGCTATGTCACTTGCTGGTTTTGGTATCATCTTAGGTTCTTATCTAGCTTCAAAAGTTTCACGTTACTATATCCATCTTGGGATGATTCCCTTCGCTGCTTTTGGTCTAAGTCTGATGGTTTTACTGCTTCCTTTTAGTACAACATTTACGCAAGTTATCATCCTTTTTATGCTCTTTGGAGTTTTTGCGGGACTTTTTATCGTTCCGTTAAACGCATATATCCAAGAGATTGCTCCAAGCGCGCATCTTGGGACTATCCTCGCGGGCAATAACTTCATCCAAAATATTTTTATGTTTCTTTTTTTATCTCTTACAACAGTTTTTGCCTATGAGGGGATAGATGTCGAAATCCTTTTTTACTTTATGTTTTTTGTCGGCTTTTTGATGGCTTTGTATACGCTTAGACGTCATTTGATTATGTTTATTTGGTTTTGGTTTGAAGTGCTTTTAAAGTTGCGATACAAATACAAGTTTATAGGTGTCCAAAATATTCCTCGTGATGGCGCCATACTTTTTATGGGTAATCATATCAGCTGGATCGATTGGATGATCATGCAGTTTCCTATAGAACGACGCGTCTCTTTTATGATGGAGCGCGATATTTATCATTGGAGATTTTTCAGTAAGCTTTTTCGACTTGGAAATGCGATTCCTCTTTCGATAAAAGCAAGTAAAGATGCATTTTTAGAAGCGAGAAAACGTGTTGCAGATGGTAAATGTGTGGTTATTTTTCCAGAGGGAGAGATCAGTCGTACAGGTGAGATGGGTGAGTTTTATAGGGGATATGAATTAATCGCAGGTAAAAGTGAAGGTGTTATAATTCCATATTACATCGGCGGGATGTGGGGAAGTAGACTTTCAAGAAGCAAAAAACGTATAAAAGATGATGGCTCGCTTTTCAAACGTTATGTGACCATCATCTACGGCGAACCGTTGCCGCTCAACACAAAAGTAGAAGAGATAAAAAAAGTGCTTTATACACTCAAGGAAAAATATGAAACCAAATAAACCAAAATATACGCTCTTTAAAAACGCAACTTATGCGCTTGAGGGATTTATCGAGATCACAAAACATGAAAGTTCTTTTAAGCTTCAGCTCCTTCTTTTTGTCGTCATGAATGTCGTCTCTTGGATGCTTCCAATCAGCTTTTTTAACAGTGCCGTGCTTTCACTTTCTCTGTTTATCCCGATCATCGCCGAGGTCACAAACAGCGCTATTGAACGTGTTGTTGATCTCGTCACCGTTGAGCATCACATCATGGCAAAACGTGCAAAAGATGCGGGTGCTACGCTTGTACTTTTAAGCCTTATCCTGACAGGACTTATCTGGATAGTTATCCTGTTGGATGCTTTTAAAATCGTATAACTAATGAATAAACTTAAAATCTTCGATAACCTTGATTGCTTTGCGGAGAAGTTTGAGGGGATCGATCTCCATGGCATGACAATCAAAAAAGCGGAATTTGAGGAGTGTACTTTTGCCTCGTGTGATTTTAGCGAGACCTTGTTTCACTCATGCAGGTTTATTGATTGTCATTTTCAAAACTGCAATCTCAGTGTCATGAAACTCACAAACTCAAAAGTCAGTAACACTGAGTTTATCTCTTGTAAGATGATCGGCATTGACTGGACGATGTGTGACTTCAAAAGTCTACTCAACCCTGAACCGTTAAAATTTAAAGAGTGTATCTTAAACGACAGCAATTTTTTTGGTCTTACTCTTGAGCGACTTGTTCTCAAAGAATGCCGCGCAAAAGATGTCGATTTTCGCTCCGCTTCTTTTTTAAATGCCAACTTCACTTCTACTGATTTTAAAGGTGCGCTCTTTGGCAACACTCACCTGGAAGGTGCCAACTTCACAGATGCTCAAAACACTCAAATAGATATAAAAAACAATTATCTTAAAGGCGCGATATTTAACCGATATGAAGCGCTTTATCTACTTGAAAATATGGGGATTGTACTGGTAGATTAGGCTTACATGAAAAAGATTTTATAATATATGTTTATTTTTATTATGTCACAATTTCAGCTTGATTCTAGTACTATTCTTTCCTACAATTATCTAAAAAGAGAAAGTTTTATATGATCAAAAAAACTACTTATGCAAAGATTACCGCTAAAATTATTTTTGTCACCTTATTTATTACACTTTTGGGCGCATATTTTTATGGCGAATATATGAAAAAAGAAGCAATTCAAGAGATGGCCCAAATCGATGCTTCTAAGACAAGTAAACTTGTGTTTGAAGCGCTTTATTCGGAGATGAAAAAGGGATGGAATAAAGATGATATCCATGAAGTGATATCAAGACTCAATAAAGTCGATTCACAAATGAAAATTGATATTTACAGAAGTGAAGTGGTAGCCAAACTTTTTGGAGATATAGAAAAAGATAAGCAAGCAAGAGAAACAGATTTAGAAGTTATGCAGGCCATTCATGGTAAGAAACTTCTCAATATTGTCGATTCTAAAATGATCATATATGATTATCCTATTGTAGCAAAAGATGAGTGTAAAAAATGTCATGTGAACGCTCAAGTAGGTGATATTTTAGGTGTCATAAAGATAACTTACCCCATAGAAAATCTAAAGGTCTCTTTTGAGGAAATGATAAACTTTTTTATTATATTCATTCTTATATTCTCTATTATTATTTTTATTGGATTGTTTTTAGAACTTAATTTGTATCTTATAAGACCTATTCGTAATTTTTCAAATACAATCAAAAATATTACAAAATCAAAAGATTTAAAATTGCGTATAGATGTAAATAATCATATCCAAGAGATAGATTCTATACAAGAAACCTTTAACAATATGCTAAGTTCTATCGAATATCAATTTTATCATGATGCTTTAACAGGTTTGGAAAATAGAAAAAAATTGATAGAAAATTTAGAAAAAAAGGTCAACTCTTTTTTAGTGATAATTAACATTGATTCTTTTCAAGAGATAAATGACCTTTATGGTGATATAAGTGGAGATATTATCCTTCAAGAACTCGCAAAATTTTTAAAAGAGAGTATGCCTAAAGATGCATTGATATATAGGTTACATTCAGATGAATTTGCTTATTTGTGTCAAAACAATAATGATTTTAAAGAGTTTTTAACATTTGCTTCATTACTTAGTGAAAATATCTCTAAAAAGATTTTTGTAATCGAAGAACAAGGTGGAGAAGTAAACTTAACTGTGACTCTAGGAATCTCTTACGGAGATAATTTTTTACTGACCAATGCAGATATCGCCCTTACTCTAGCGAAAAAAAGTAGAAAGCATTTTTTAGTTTATGATGAGTCCATGGCTATGGCAAAGGAATATGAAAAGAATTTTGAATGGGGTAAAAAACTCAAAAAAGCTATAGATGAAGATAGAGTTATTCCCGTTTATCAGCCTATTGTTGATATTAAAACACAAAAAATTATAAAGTATGAAGCATTGATTAGAATAAAAGACTATGATGGAAAATATATAGCTCCTATACATTTTTTAGAGCTTTCTAAAAAAAATAAACTTTATCATCGATTGACAAAGATCATGATAAGTAAAACCTTAGACAAATTTAAAGAGTTGCCATACCTTGTATCTATAAATATATCTGTCGAAGATATTTTAAATCAAGAAATATATACTTTTATAATAGAAAAACTAAAAAATAGTGCAATGGGTGATAGAATAATCTTTGAGATTATAGAATCTGAGGGGATAGAAAACTTTGAGGAAGTACTTACTTTTATAGATGATGTTAAAAAATGTGGTGCGAAGATCTCTATCGATGATTTTGGAACAGGTTATTCAAACTTTGATTATCTTATGAAGCTAAAAGTTGATTATATAAAGATCGATGGTTCAATGATTAAAAATGTAGATACGGATAAAAACGCACAGATGATTACCCAAACAATCGTAGAATTTGCAAAAAAACTTAAAATTCATACTGTTGCCGAATTCGTTTATTCTAAAAATATTTTTGAGAAGGTAAAAGAGCTAGATGTTGATTTCGCTCAAGGATATTATTTTGGAGAACCAAAAGAGTTATAAAATGAAGGTTGTTACTTGTATGTAACAATCCAAATGTAAAATCCTACATATGAATTATAAATCAATCTTTGTATCAGATATCCATCTTGGAACACGTTTTTCTCAGGCCGAACTCTTTTTGGATTTTTTAAAAGAGATAGAATCTGAAAATCTTATTTTTGTTGGCGATATCATTGACGGCTGGGCCATTAAACGAAAGTTTAATTGGGAGCAGTCCCATTCAGATGTGATGCAAAAGATTCTCCGCAAAGCTAGAAAGGGGACCAAAGTCACTTATATTACGGGTAATCATGATGAGTTTTTACGTGATTTTATTCCTCTCTTCTTGGGTGATAATTTTGAGATAAGAAATGAGATGGATTATCATGCCATTAACGGTAAACGCTATCTTGTGACGCATGGAGATTTCTTTGATTCTATTACGATGACAAAAAGATGGCTCGCTGTCCTTGGTGATATCGGTTATGACTTTACACTTTATCTCAACCATCATCTTAATACTCTTCGCAAACTTTTTCGTATAAAAAAACATTGGTCACTCTCAAAATATATCAAAGACAATGTCAAAAGTTCTGTGAGTTTTATCACTAATTTTGAAGAGATTCTCTCAGAACATGCAAAAAGAAACACTTATGACGGTGTTATCTGCGGACATATTCACAAAGCTGAGTTCAAAGAACTCAATGGAGTCGAGTATCTCAATTGTGGTGACTGGGTAGAATCTTGTACAGCTGTCGTGGAGCATTTTGATGGAAGATTTGAGATTCTTCACTGGCACTCTCATGAGTGAAATAACACTCGCACTTTCAGGTGGTGCGGCACGCGGGGCTTATCATCTGGGAGTGTTGCAGTTCATCGAAGAAAACGACATCCATGTAAAGGCTATCTCTGCTACATCTATCGGCGCTATCATCGGCGCAAGCTGGCTTTGCGGCGTGAGTGCAAAAGAACAACTAGAGATATTTAAATCTAAAGAGTTTAAAAAAATATTTTCTTTTAATTTTTTTCGAGGTTCACTCTATAAAATAGATAGCAATGCAAAGATTTTAGATCGTCTTGTTCCAAAAAACAACATCCAAGATCTTGAAACTCCTCTTTATATTACAGCTGTAGATCTTCAAAGTGGAGAAAATATTTTTTTTGACAGCGGAAATATTAAAACACTTTGTATTGCCTCTTCAGCACTTATTCCCATATTTGCGCCGGTACATTACAATGGATATGACCTTGCAGATGGAGGATTTATAGATCATATTCCGATGCAGCCTCTGCATTCATATGGATGCGATATAGTAGCTGTCAATCTGCATCCGATGTATAAAACGGATGGAAAGGGGAGTTTTTATAAAAACCTTAAAAGGGCACTTTATTTGAGTATGTACAGTGACAGTTTGAGCGCAAAAGTGAATGCTGATATCTATATAACTTCTAAGAAGTTATTCGATTACAGTATCTTTTCTTTTAGCAATTTTGATGCACTTTTTGATCTAGGATATCAGGATGCAAGAGAGAAATTTAGTTTAAAACTATAAATGATATAATTTTAGACTTAATAATATTTACGAGGAATAAAAATGACAACAACATTAATAATAGGTGCAGGTGGAGTAGGGCGCGTTGTAGCGCATAAGTGTGTGATGAACAAAGATGTATTTGGACGTATCGTACTTGCAAGCAGAAGCATCGGAAGATGTGAGACTATCAAAGATGAGTTAAACGGCGCTATCGACATTACCACTGTGGATGCAGACAAAACTGAAGAGGTCATAAAACTTATCAATGAGACGAATGCAAGCATCGTTATCAACGTGGCTCTTCCATATCAAGATCTTACGATCATGGATGCGTGTATCGCAACAAAGACTCCATATCTTGATACTGCAAACTACGAGCATCCAGATGAAGCGAAGTTTGAATACAAACTTCAATGGGAAAGAGATACTAAGTTCAAAGAAGCGGGGATCATGGGACTACTCGGTTCAGGTTTTGACCCGGGTGCGACAAACGTGTTTTGTGCGTATGCTCAAAAACATTACTTTGACGAGATCCATACTATCGACATCCTTGACTGTAATGCAGGTGACCACGGGTATGCGTTTGCGACAAACTTCAATCCTGAGATCAATCTTCGTGAAGTAAGTGCAAACGGACGTTACTGGGAAAACGGTGAATGGATAGAGACAAAACCTTTGGAGATCATGCAGGTCTGGGATTATCCTGAAGTAGGACCCAAAGACTCTTATCTTCTTTACCATGAAGAGATGGAATCTTTGGTACAAAACATCAAAGGGCTTAAACGTATCCGTTTCTTTATGACTTTTGGACAAAGTTACATCAAGCACATGGAAGTTTTACAAAATGTAGGAATGCTTGGAATCGAGCCTATTGAACATCAAGGGCAGCAGATTATTCCTATCGAGTTCTTAAAAACATTGCTTCCTGATCCTGCAAGTTTGGGTGCGCGTACAAAAGGTAAAACAAATATCGGTATCGTAGCTGAGGGTATCAAAGACGGTAAACCTCGTAAAATCTATATCTACCAAGTAAAAGATCATGAAGAGTGCTACGCGGAGGTAAAAAGCCAAGGTGTTTCATATACGACTGGCGTTCCTGCGATGATCGGTGCAAAACTAATGCTTCAAGGTATCTGGAGTGGACAAGGTGTTTTCAACATGGAACAGATGGATCCTGATGCTTTTATGGATGAGATGAATACGCAAGGTCTTCCTTGGCAGGTTAAAGAGCTGTAAATCAGATGACATATGAAAGCTTAGTTAAAAACATAGAGAAGATGCCACCGTTATCAGATATTGTCACAGGTGTGAGGTCTTTATATGCGGGTGGTGTTGAGAATGTCAATACAAAGAAACTAGCAAATGTTATAGAATCTGATGCTCTTTTATCAGCGAATATTTTAAAAATAGTAAATTCTCCATTGTTTGGATTGTCGCAAAAAATCTCTTCGATTCCACATGCTGTTACAGTATGTGGCGTAGAGAGAACTTATTCTATTGTATTACACTATGCCATGAATTTACAATTGCAAGCAGATACAGCTATTTATGGTTTCAATAGCACACAGTTCAATGAGATGTGTATACTTCAAAGTTCGTTAATGATGCAGTGGTATGCAAGAATAAATATTAAAGATGCACAATTTATGTCACTTTTAGCTTTCATCATGGAATCTGGAAAAATTGTGATTTTAAAAGAGTTGATGGCCAGTGATCAGGTCGAAGTGTTTAGAGAAGGTTTTTTGGCATGTACTAACATACAAGAGTTTGAACGTGAATTTTTCGGTATCACCTCATATTATTTAAGTGCCTTATTGTTTGAACATTGGAAATTAGAGCCTATCTATGTAGAAATATTAAAAGAGTTAGACTTTAAGAGCAAAGAGCTAGATCCAAAAATGCAGGAATACATAAATGCAGTACATGTGATCAGAACAGCTATCAATCTCAAAGAAGTTTTAACTGATGCATCAATAGAAAAAGCTTGTCATATCATAGAAAATGATATGCAGTTGAGCAGTGATAAATTTAGAGTTGTAGCAGGAAAAATAAGAGAACTCTATGAAGACCAATAAACAAGAACAATTCTTAAAAAATCATCTATGTCAGGTTGAAGAGCTGTAAAGCTCTTTTTATATCATCTTGTACTTCGCAATATTTAATTTTTTATTTTCTTTCATCATCGGTATTATAGGTATTAAAACACTTCGTAGAGTGAGTTCTCCAAATGAGGTCGTCTTTGGTAGTCTTCCTCTTCTTTTTGCTCTGCATGAGTTTACTCAAGGCTTCGTGTGGCTTGGAGTGTATGGCTATATAAATCCGCGAGCGCTTGAAATAGCTGAAACGCTCTTTGTCTTTTATGCTCAAGGTTTGTTACAGTTTGTAGTACCTCTGGCTATTTGGCTGATAGAGCCACAGGGGATGCGCAAAAATATTATCGCTATCTTAATGTTTGTTGGTACTTTACTTTCGGCATATACTTTATGGGGACTGAGCGTCGTGCCTACTTCGGTATCGCTTCAAAATCATCTGCTTTATTATGTCAACCCTACGACAGATTATCATTGGGTAGCGATTATTTATCTATTAACGACGTGCGGTTCGCTTTTACTCAGTAGCAATATTTCAATACAGCTTTTCGGATGGTTAAACGTCCTTGGTATAAATCTGGTCTATTGGATCGTACCTGAGGGTGTGACATCCCTTTGGTGTCTTTATGCAGCGATTGTAAGCACTGTTTTATATCTACATTTTGTCAAACGACGTATCGCTTTTCTTGAGATGATAAGAAGTAATGAAAGCCAGTGGGAAGAGAAACTAGAAAAAGAGCTGGATAGGCTTTTAAAGGGAAAATCTAGAGATTTGTAAAGTTCTTTTATTGCTTAAAAGATGTTTTGATTAGCTTTCAAAGATACTCTTACATGTAAAATCAAAAGATGATACAATTTCGCAAAAATTATATAAAGTAGAAACTATGAATATAGATGAGATAAAAACTCCCTGTTATGTGTGTGAAGAACAGCTTTTAGAAAATAATCTCAAACTCCTAGAACGTGTGCAAAAAGAGAGTGGGGCGAAGGTGATTTTGGCGCTTAAAGGTTTTGCAATATGGTCAACTTTTGATCTTGTCAGCAAATATCTTCAAGGGTGTACATCAAGCGGTCTGCATGAAGCAAAACTTGCCTACGAAGAGTTCAAAAAGTTTGACTCCAAAAAAGAGGTACATACCTATTCTCCGGCTTTTAAAGAGGAAGATATCGATGAGATCGCTTCTATCTCAGATCATATCGTTTTCAACTCGCCTTCTCAGCTACTAAGATTTAAAGAAAGAGTCTTGAGGGTAAACCCAAATATTTCTATCTCTCTTCGCATCAATCCTGAGTTTTCCTCATCTCCAGCTGACATGTACAATCCTTGCGGAGTTTACAGCCGTTTGGGTACGACTTTGACAAACTTTGATGAGTCGATTTTAGAGCATATTGATGGGCTAAACTTTCACGCGCTTTGTGAGCAAAATGTAGATGCATTAGAGGGCGTATTAGGTGCTTTTGAAGAGAAGTTTGGCAAGTATATCGATGGACTCAAATATATAAACTTCGGCGGCGGGCATCACATAACAAGAGCCGATTATGATGTAGAACGTCTCATCGAAGTGGTAAAAGAGTTTAAAGCGAAACACAACAATATCGAAGTCTACCTCGAACCGGGTGAAGCGGTGGGTTGGCAGACGGGTTACTTAGTGGCGACTGTGCTTGACATCGTTCACAACGGTATGAATATTGCCATTTTAGATACTTCCGCAGAAGCCCATATGCCAGATACTCTCGCTATGCCTTACCGCGCGGATGTACGCAATTCTGCAGAAGCGGGAATAAAAAAATATACTTATAGATTTGGCGGAAACACTTGTCTAGCGGGTGATATCATGGGAGACTACTCTTTTGATGAACCTTTACATGTAGGCGACAAAATCATCTTTGAAGATCAGATTCATTATACTTTTGTAAAAAATACGACCTTCAACGGTATCAAACTTCCATCTTTGGCAATTTTACGTAAAGATGGAAAACTCGATATCATCAAAGAATTTGGTTATGAAACATACAGAGACAGATTATCTTAAATAGCTTACTTGTAAGGATAGAAAAAATGATAGAAGATAAAGAACGCTGGAATATTCGTCATGTCGACAAACCGATGCCAAGTTATGTCGCACCCACTTTGGAAAAATATATCAAAGAGGCAAATATTGGACATGCGCTTGATGTAGCTTGTGGAACTGGGAGAAATACTCATTTTTTGGCTGATCTTGGTTTTGTGGTAGATGCTGTGGATCTTTCAGATTATGCACTTAGCTGTATTCGCGAAGATGCAAATATCAACAAACATGAAGTAGATCTTGATACTTATAATATCGAAGATAAATATGATCTTATCATTAACATCAACTATCTCAACCGTCGTTTGATACCACAGATGCTAGATAGTTTAAAGAAGAGCGGAATTGTTATATTTGAAACATTTATCACGGCGCATGACATACCTGAAAAAGGAAGTATGAACCCTGATTTTCTTTTAAATACTAACGAGCTTTTACGCTCATTTTTAGATTTAGATATTATTTACTATGAAGAAAAAGATATCGTCAACCTTCGAGGAGAAGATGCAAGACTTGCAACTTTGGTGGCCAGAAAATCCTAAGCCCAGGCCTCGATCTTACCTGAGATATCCATAGATGTGAGGTATAGCCGAAGGTCAAATTCAAGTTGATGATAAGCAGGTTCCATGTGGGTGCAAAGACTGTAAAAAGCTTTGTTATGTTCTTTTTCTTTAAAGTGTGCGAGTTCATGCACGACTATCATACGTAAAAACTCTTCCGGAACACTTTTGAACATCGAAGCTACACGTATCTCATTTTTGGCTTTGAGTTTGTTGCCTTGTACTCTTGAGATAAAATGGTGCGTTCCTAAAGCATTATGAATCACATTGATCTTTCCATCATAAAGCACTTTACTTAGAGGCGCCGTCTTTTTCATATACTCGTTTTTAAGTTCGTTCACATAGGAAAAAAGTGCTTTGTCTGTTTTCAGCGTGTGCGGATTTTTGTATTTGTTTTGCAAGTGGGCTTCAAGTTTATCCTGCTTTATAAGTGCTTGAACTTGAAGCTTCGTCTGCTCGTTGTAATGGCTGAGATATTTGAGTTTATTCAAATTATAAGAGCTTTTTCATAAGTTCTATGTGATAACTTTCTTGATAATTCACAAAATCAAAAAAACGTTTGAGTTCATCATCATGTATCGCGTCTGAAAGTGCTTTACACATCTCTTTTGCACCTTCCTCTTCAGCGATACCATCAATCACAAACCTCTCTATATCTTTGACAATGTACGTCATCTCATGAAGCTCTCTTGGAAGTGCCAAAATTCCCATTTTTGCCATCATTTCGCCAAACGATTGCAGATGAAAATGAGACTCGTCTATAAGGTCTTGAAATACGTTAAAATGGGTAAGATTGGTCGTACGTGCTTGCATATAAGCATACACCAAGATAAGCTCATACTCTTTATAAGACTCTTCAAATAAGAATATTGTGAGTGCATCTGTCTGCTCTTGAGACAAGTTTTTATCCCCATATTTTCTAGCCATATTAAAAGCGGTAATTTGTGCATCATTGGTTCTGTCATCAAGCAGTGCGGCAATATGATGGATCATATAATCTTCATCAGTGATCATTCTAGCATTTAAAATATCTTCACCATATAGTGCAGAAGTTTTTTTGAGTTCAACAATAAGATAACGGAGTATATCAAAAACACTTTCGCGTTTATGCAGCATTTTTGTACGGTCATAATTATAGTCATCACCATCTTTTAAAACTTTATCTCCAAGCCATTTCATATGACGAAACTCTATGGTTGAAAAGTTGTACAGATCATGTTTGATCTGTTTATCGTTGATGGCAAAGGACGCAAAAAGGATGTCTAACCACAATTCATGTTTTGCTTGATATAATTTATTCATTTTCTTCATCCTCACAGCTTTCTTTCATTTTAATAATGTGCATCTCTTCATTTTCACCTCTTAAGAGGTTTTCTTGATTAATGAGTGCGGCTACAAAACTCTCGAGCACCATATCTGTACATACTCTTTGTTTTGGAGTGAGTCCACCCAATTTTAGTTCCATCTTTGCAATCGCTTTTTTGCCGTTTTGAATATTATCACCTTTGACCATTGCACTAAACATCGAACCCACAACTACAGTATCTTGGCATCCGTTTGTAGCAAATTTCAAATCTTCTATAATCTCACCGGCTGTTTGGATATAAAAGATCACATATTCGCCGCTTGTTTCATCCATAGCAACGCCGACGCCGCTTGGATTTTCAATCTTTCCATAGTTTTTTGGAGCCATCAAGTGTTCTAAAACTTCAGGATTCATTCCCTCTGGCATTTTTACGTCTTCAAACATTTTGTATCTTTCATTTTTTTTGATTATTATACTCAAGAATAGAGATGTAAACATTAAAAAAACTCTAATTTCAGTAGATTTAACTGCAAACTTGAGTACAATTTCTAAAAATAGATTGAGGTGATGCGGCATGAGTATGGACAAAATAATTTCGGGATTTTTCTTTATTTTAGCGATGACACTCAACTTCGGATTTTTCATTGGAGATATTACTGTTATAGAGCAACACAGTGCGTTTGAACTTTTTGCGGCTATTATCATCAATATTATCGCAACTATTTTAAAACTTGGGGATAAAACACAACTTGGTGCCGTACTTCTAGCTACAAGTCTTGTTGCAGATATTCAGCTTATCGCATCAGCTACTGTTTGGGCTTTTGCAGAATATGTTCTTGGTGGATTAAATGTAGAATCGACAACAGCTATAGTCTCTCTCTCAGGTGGTGCATTGCTTGCAAATGTCGTTTCAGTCATCCTTTTTGTTGGGGACACAATCAAATCAAAAAGATAAAATCTCTTTATGAATGATCAAATAATCTGGATTGTCCTTAAACGTTTAAGAACCCCTTTTCTCGTCATTATTGTTACTTTTTCGATCTCTATTTTAGGTCTTATGCTTATTCCTGGGGCTGACAATTCAGGAAAAATCTATCATATGAATTTTTTTGATGCTTTTTATTTTGTCAGTTATACCGCCAGTACTATCGGTTTTGGAGAAACTCCCTACACTTTTACTTATCCACAAAGAATGTGGGTGAGTGCTTCTATCTATATTACTGTTATCGGATGGTTTTACGGTATTGGTACGATTATCTCTTTGATTCAAGATGAAACACTCAGAAAAGCGATCAACAGAAATAGTTTCAGAAGAGAGATTTTAGGGCTTGTTGAGCCTTTTTATATCATCCTTGGATATAACAGTATTACAAAAAGTATCATTAACAGAGTCAATAAAAATGAGTTTCGTGTTGTTGTTTTAGATAGAAGTGAAGAAAAAATAGAAGAGTTGATCTTAGAAAACTTCTATCCAAATGTTCCAGCATTTGTAGGAGAGGCAAGTAACCAAAAGATGCTTCAAATTGCTGGCATCCATCAAAAAAACTGTTTTGGTGTTATCTCTTTATTTGAAAATGATTCAAAAAACACGGAGATAGCGACAATATGCAGGCTTTTGAATAAAAAAGTCGATGTCATCGTAAAAGCAAGTGCACCGCAACATCTTGAGTATTTTAAATCTATCGGTTTGGAGCATGTTCAAAACCCTTTTGAGATCATCTCTAAAAGGATGTATTATAGTATTACAGCGCCCCATATTTGGCTTTTGGAGATGTGGATCTATGGACATGCACTTCATCTAAGAAATAGAGATTTACTCCCGCATGGGAGATATATCATCTGCGGTTATGGACGAATGGGGATCGCAATTGAAGAGGGCTTAAAAAAAGCTGGTATCGATTATATATTTTTTGACATCAACTCAGAAGAATATAAACAGCGAAAAGATACAACAATCTTTGGAGATGAAGAGGATGTTGAAAAACTTCTTGAGCTTGGGATTATGGAGTCAGAATGTATTATCGCTGCAACAAAAGATGACCTTTTAAATCTTACCATACTCAATAAAGCAAAAGTTTTAAATCCAGCTATCTATACGATCGCACGAGAAAACTCTTTAGATGGTATCAACATCTTTCAAGCCGCAAAAATTGATAGAATCTATATATTAGAACAAATTTTGGCAGATACGACTTATAACTACTTAGCACAACCTCTGACAGAAATTTTTATCCAAGAGATCCGAAAAAAAGATGAAGAGTGGGCTATTGTTATTGTCAATATGCTCCATACAATTACAGGAGCTAATCCAGATTATTTTGAAATTCAAATTATTGAAGAGAATGCTTATGCGCTCTCTTTAGAACTTTCTAAAGGAACAAAAGTCACTTTATCAAATCTCAGACGCTCAAGGGAAGATAGAAATAAATTATTGCACATCGTATATTTACTTCTAAAAAGGGGTGAAGAGATCTACCTTATACCTGAGTCTCATATGGAAATTCAGCTTGGAGATCAACTTTTAATTGTCTGTAATGATGAAAGCAGAAATGATTTTGAATATATCATTAATAATATTCATGAGCTAAATTATGTCCTTACCAGTAAAGAAAAAAGTTATAACTTTTTTCAAAAAAAAGATTGATGAGAATACTTTGAAACAAAAAAAACATTTTTTTCTCTCATTCGCTTATTTTATTGAGAGTTTTAACACTTATCGTAGGATAAAGAGTTTCGTTTATAACTTGATAGAAAATGATCAATATTCATATAAAAAATATTTTGATTTTTTTATGATTATTGTTATTTTGACTAGTGTTACTTTACTTGTTATTGATGTGAAGCATCATATTCCTGTGTGGATAGATGAATTTGATTTCTACTTTGTTACTTCGATTTTTATCTTGGAATATCTCGCTCGCATGTGGGTTTACAGCGATATTCATAAAATAATTATAGATGAGTATGAAGAGAGCAGATTTTTTGATAAGCGGCTTTCTTTTTTTCGTCTTTTTTGGAAAATATTTCAAAATAAATGGGGATATATCTCTTCATTGTCTGCTATCATAGACCTTATTGCCATACTTCCAAGTTATAGAGGCATACGGATTTTACGCGTTCTTATTTTATTTAGAGCTTTTAAAATGCTCAGATACACTAAAAGTCTCAATGGATTTATTTATGTCTTAAAAAATAAAAAATTCGAACTTATAACACTTTTAACTCTTGTCGCATTTTTCATATTTATTGCCGGAATTATGCTTTATGTTTTTGAAGGAGACAACAAAAATCCAAATATCCATAATCTCTTTGATGCATTTTACTGGGCACTCATTACCATCTCCACTGTTGGGTATGGGGATATTGCTCCTGTTACTCCAGAGGGACGAATGGAAACGATGGTTATTGTTATCATCGGGATTGGACTTATCGCTTTTGGAACCTCTTTAATCGTTGCTTCCTTCAATGAAAGAATGAGCGTTCTTCGTGAAGAGAAAGTTATTGTCAATGTAAGTAGAAAAAAATCTTTGATCGTGATCTGTGGATATGGACTTTTAGGGCGTCTTGTAGCGAAAGGTCTTCAAAAAGAGGGCTTGGACTTTATCATTATCGATAAAGATGAGCACTTGATCTCACAGGCTTTTAATAGTGGATACAACACAATCTGTACCGATGCTTCTCAAGGTGAGATCTTTGGAAAGCTCGGTATAGAAAAACGTATCTCTCATGTACTTTGTCTCACTTCTGATGATATTCAAAATGCGTTCATCGCTATCAACGTCAAAAGTTTAAACGAAAAAGTACATGTAACGGTGCGATGCAGTGATGAAGAGATAGCTCAAAAAATGGAATTCGCACATATCGATCAAGTGATTATGCCCGAAGAGATCGCAGGGATGATGAGCGCTGTGTATGCAGGAGAACCTGTCGCATTTGAAGTTTTACTCTCCATTATTGAGGAAAAAGAAAAAACACAAATTGACGAGATCGCCATTACGAAAGGTAGTTTTTTAGAGCATAAAACTATCGGTGACGTTCATTTTGATAATTATAGACTCATTCTTCTTGGTATTTTTACAAGTAAAGATAATGGTAAAACGCTTGGAGAATTTTTATTTAATCCATCAGATGATTATTATTTACATGTGGGCGATAGACTTGTCTGTATCGGATATTCTACGGCTATTGCCAATTTAAAAAAGAGGATGTAAAAAATGGTTGATAAAAAAAATATTTTTCTCTTTGGCTATGGAAACTTTGGGCGACAACTTTATAAAAATCTCTTTCTTGCTGGACATAATATCAAAGTCCTTACTGCAACGGCAGAGTCTATCGTAAATGCACAAGAAGATAAAGTTGATCTTATACAAATAAATATCAAACGCAATGACGATATCTTGTCCTTAAATATTGACCAAGAAAATGATATGCTTTACTGTGCCATGAGCAAAACCGCTAACAATCTTTTTTTGGTTCTCACACTTAGAGCTCTCTTTCCTTATGCCGATATCATAGCCATCAGCAACTCTCTTGAAAACACAAGAAAGCTCAAATATGCAGGAGCAAACAGTGTCATAGACCTCTATGAAGCAACCTCAAGAAGACTCATAAACATTTTAACAAAACCCGCTGTAACAAAGGCTATAGATGAGATTATCTATAAACAAAACAATCTCAAAATGGCAGAAGTTATTATCCCGCCAAGAAGCTTTTTAGTTGGCATGTATATCAAAGATATCTCTTTTAAGAGTATGGGCGTTGTTTTAGTGGCGATTATTGATAAGGAGTCTGAACATGAACTTGTATTTACAGATCAACGCTTAAGCCAACAACTTGAAGCGGGAGAAACACTGGTCGTTGTCTCAAAAATAGATGATTTAAAAATCTTTAAAGATCTTGTTCACAGTGAGACGCATCCCTTAGTTTCACATTAATCTAGTATTATTCGAAAATAAAAAGAGTTTTTTATACTTTTCAAAAAAGGCAACACTTTGAGCAAACACCATAACAGCAAGCAGATTTTAAAATCGTATCATAGCTTTACATGTAAGGATTTTTTACCTACAACAAAAGAGGAAATGGATGCACTTGGGTGGGATCAATGTGATGTTATATTAGTGAGTGGAGATGCCTATATTGACTCTCCATTTATCGGTGTTGCAATGGTTGGGCGAATGTTACAGCGTATGGGCTACAAAGTCGGTATGATCGGCCAACCTGATATCAAAAGTGATGTGGATATCAAAAGACTTGGTGAACCAAAGCTTTATTGGGGTGTAAGCGGTGGAAGTGTAGATAGTATGGTTTCAAATTATACAGCTACAAAAAAGTTTAGAAACTCAGATGATTACACTCCCGGAGGCGTGAACAATAAGCGTCCTGACCGCGCTGTTTTAGTGTACTGTAATCTTATCCGCCGTTTTTACAAAGATACAGCGCCCATCATTTTAGGCGGGATAGAAGCGAGTCTGCGACGTGTGACGCATTATGATTACTGGACGAACAAGCTTCGAAAACCGATTCTTTTTGATTCCAAAGCAGATGCACTTATTTATGGCATGGGAGAGATCGCACTTCAAGAACTCACAGATGCCATAAGAGATAAAAAAGATTTTAAAGATATCCGTGGAGTTTGTTATATCTCAAAAGAGGCAAAAGAGGAATATATCCAACTTCCAAGTCATAAAGAGTGTTTGGATAATAAAGAGCGTTATATCGATCTTTTTGATGATTTTTATGATCATAACGACCCGATCTCTGCACGTGGACTTTGTGAAGAGGTAGATGGAAGATATCTTATACAAAACCCTCCGTGTGATTATCTAAACGAAGTAGAGATGGATGCGAACTCCAACCTTCCGTTTACAAGAGAATTGCATCCATACTATGCAAAGCAGGGGAAAGTAAAGTGTTTAGAAACGATAAAATTTTCTATCATGACTCATCACGGCTGTTGGGGCGAATGTAACTTCTGCGCTATCGGTGTGCATCAAGGGCGCACTATCCGTACTCGTTCTGAAGATAATATCTTGCAAGAGGCAAAAGATTTTAATGAGTATAAAGATTACAAAGGGATCATCAGCGATGTAGGCGGACCAACTGCGAATATGTATGGTTATGAATGTAACAAAAAGCTCAAACTTGGCACCTGTGATCATCAACGATGTGTCGATGCAGACCACTTGTGTAAATCGATGAAAGTTGATCATAGCCGCAATATAAACCTTCTTAGACAAGTTCGAGAAGTAGAAGGTGTACGAAAAGCGTTTGTGGCTTCAGGTGTACGCTATGATCTTATAAACGCAGATAAAAAACATGGCTACTCATACTTAAAAGAGATGGTACGACATCATATCTCTGGACAGATGAAAGTAGCACCTGAACATACCCAGCAAAATGTTTTAGAACTAATGGGAAAACCGGGGAAAGAGGAGCTTGTCGAATTTAAAAAACTCTATGATAAACTCAATAAAGAAGAGGGAAAACAACAGTTTTTGACCTACTATCTTATCGCTGCTCATCCAGGGTGTACGGACAAAGATATGCATGAACTCAAGCGTTTTACTACAGATGAACTTAAAATGAATCCAGAACAAGCACAGGTATTTACTCCAACTCCAGGGACATACAGCGCTGTCATGTATTACACGGAGATGGACCCAAAAACACGTAAAAAAATCTTTGTTGAAAAAGATCCTATTAAAAAAGAGAAGCAAAAGCAGATAGTTGTAGCAAAAGAAAGTTTTAAAAGTGGTTTTGCATCTTAAAAAGTGATATTTAAACAAAAAAACAGCAAATAACATATATACTAAAGCACTTTAATAAGGGTGTTTCATGGAAAGTAAGTCTTGTTTAAATTTAGAAAATACTTCTCTTGGAGAAGTTAAGATTACAGAAGAAGAACATAATAGTATTTTAGAGATGCAACTCTCTGTTCTTGAACTCCTTGCTTCAAATAATAATTCAAAAATTATCTTAGACAGGCTTTGTACTTCTGCTGAAGCTTTACTTCCAAACTCTGTAGCTTCCATTATGTTTCTAGATACTCACACAGGACTTATGAATGTATTATCGGCTCCAAGTGTTCCTGAAGCTGGACATCAGGCACTAGCAGGATTAAAACCGGGAGTTGGCGGTGGTTCTTGTGGTAATGCTATATTTTCAAATGAACCTACTTTTGTGGGTGACACTTTTACTGATCCAAAGTGGCATGATTTAAGACAACTCGCCTATGATTTCAATCTTTGCTCGTGCTGGTCAATTCCTGTGAGAAATGAAGCTAAAAAGCCGATTGGCACCTTCGCATTATCCTCTTTTGAACATAGAATGCCATCTCTTTTTCATAAAAAACTTTTGCATATAGGTTCTGAGATAGTTAATATCGTTCTCAAAAAGCAGGAGCAAGAAGAGAAGATTTTTGAGAATGAAAAAAGAATTGAGCTCTTTTCTACGGCTCTTCAAAACACTTCAGAGGGATTTTATATCACAGATAAAGATAATAAAATTGTAGAGATTAACGACGCCTTTACAACATTGCTTGGATATACAAAAGAGGATGTTGTAGGAAAGAATCCCAAAATACTCTCTTCTGGTAAACATGATAAAGCATACTATAAAGAGATGTGGAGATATATCTTAGAGAAAAAACATTTTTCAGGAGAGATAATAAATAAGAAGAAAGATGGGGAATTTATCACACAATGGATCAGTATAAATCCTATTTTTGATAACAATAAGAAAATTCAAAATTATGTAGCAATTTTTACAGATATTTCAAAACTCAAAGAATCTGAGGAAAGAATAGAATACCTCGCATATCATGATCTTTTAACATCTACTTACAATAAAGTTTATTTAGAACAACAACTTTCGAACAAGGACCTTAAAGCTACATCTTCTCTCATACTTTTAAATGTTGATAATTTCAGTTACGTCAATCTTTCTTATGGTTTTGATATCGGCGATAAACTTTTGATCGGTATTTCAAATGAGCTCAAGCAAATATGTCAACTATCGAATATTTTTCGAATAAATTCTGATGAATTTGCTCTTTTTACTCAAAATAATTTAGATGTCAAAATAAAGATAGATAAGATAAGAGCTCATTTTTCGAAAGTCTCATTTTATATTGACGATCTCAACATAAATGTTTCATTTAGTTATGGAGCATCTTTTAATGAAAGCTGTTCTTTACAAAACTCTGCATTGGCATTAAAACATGCGAAAGAGGGTGGAAAAAATAGATATCACATCTTCAATAAAGAAGATAATGCTTCTGATATACAAAAGAGAGAAAAATTTGTTAAATACAATAATATCCTGCATGAAGCTATAGAATTTGGATATATCACCCCTTATTTTCAAGGCATTAGAAATAACACAACAGGTGAGATCAAAAAATATGAAGCACTTGTCAGAATTATAAAAAATGATGAAGTCATAACCCCTTACCAATTTTTACAAACAGCAAAACTCTCAGGCATGTTGCCTGATATTACAAAAATCATGATTGATAAGAGTTTTGCCGTGATGGCATCAAACAGTTATTCATTTTCTCTTAATATCACAGAAGATGATTTGGATCTTGATTATTTAAGCCAATATCTTCAAGAGAAATCAAGAGAGTATAATATATCTCCAAAAAGAGTGAGCTTAGAGATACTTGAAGGGATGAGCTCAACTGGAAAACGTGATCATATCAGACAACTCAATGCCTTAAAAAGGGTAGGTTATCTGCTTGCTATAGATGATTTTGGAGCAGAGTATTCAAATTTTGAGCGAGTTTTGGATCTTGAGATAGATTTTTTAAAGATCGATGCAAGATATATAAAAGATATTGATATCAACAATAAAAGTTATGAGATTACAAGAGCAATCGTATACTTTGCAAAAAATGCGAAAATTCGCTGTATAGCAGAGTTTGTTCATAATGAAAATGTTCAGAAAATTGTGGAAGAGCTAGGGATAGAGTATTCCCAAGGATATTTGTTTAGTGAGCCACAAGAGTTCAAATAAATGGCAATAATTTTACTTCTTGAAGATGATGAAATGTTAGCTCAAACTATTACAAGTATTTTGATAATAGAAGGTCATGATGTGCACAAAGCGTCTAGTGGTCACGAAGCATACGATTTGACGTTTTTAAATCAATATGATCTTTACTTATTTGACGTTAATGTACCGCCTCCAAATGGATTTAAAGTGTTACAAGAATTAAGAAATGCAGGAGATACAACAACTACTTTTTTTATTACGGCATTAAATGATATAAACTCTATTTCACAAGGTTTTGAGATAGGAGCCAATGACTATATAAAAAAACCTTTTGATCTTGATGAATTTCTTATTCGCGTTCGAGCAGCTTTAAAACGAAAGCAGCAAGTAATTCATTACAACAACATAATATTTGAACCATCCACGCAACAAGTTTATATCAATAATTTAGAATGTGATCTTTCACCTGTTGAACGTATGATTTTTTCAGTGCTAATACAAAGTATTGATCGTACGGTTTCAAAAGAGTCATTTTATGAGCTTATGGATAAACCTTCAGATGCAGCTCTACGTGTACATGTCACTCGCTTGAAGCATAAATTGGGCATCGATATAACAAATATAAGAAGTGTAGGGTATCGTCTTGAATCGTCTTGAAACGGAATCCTTTTTTAAATCCTTTTTTATTTTCTTTTTCTCTTTATTGAGTGTCAGTGCATTGGCTCTGTATTTGTATACCAATGAACAAGAACAATTCTATTATGAAAAGATGCTCAGTACAATGGATGCTTTTAGCTATTCAATGAAGGGAAAGCAATTTAGTTATGAAATAATTCCCTTTACCACTCAAGTGAAAATCCATGAACTTATCATTACAAATAATGAAATTTATGCACTTTTCCCGTGGCCCAAGAATCCTCATATTTCACTTATAAAAGTAATATACCCCTATTCATCATATATACAAGGAGTTCATGAGCAAGAACGGAAAGGGATGATTTTATTTGTTGTCATTGCTGTAATTATTTCTTTATTGTCACTATTATTTTCACGCTATTCACTCTTTCCTTTACGCAAAAGTCTTATTATTATGGAAGATTTCTTAAAAGATATTATTCATGATCTCAATACTCCTGTAACATCAATATTACTTAATAGTCAACTCTTAAAACGTAAGTACGACGATGAAGAGATTGATCGAATTTATATCAGTGGACAAACCATCACAGGACTCTACAAAAATCTTGAAGTGCTATATCGGGAACTGCCAATTCAACAACACAACGTAATTTTAGATCTATTTTTAAGAGAACGAGTTCAATATTTTCAAACGCTTTATCCAGCTCTTGTTTTTACATTGAATGGAGAGTTTGGTCTAAATATCACTATCAATAAAGAGATATTCATGAGAATTGTTGATAATCTACTTTCAAACGCATGCAAATACAATCATTCAAAAGGACGAGTAGATATCTATTATGATGCACGATCTATTAAGATTATTGACACGGGTTTTGGTATTAAAAATGTCAATAAAGTTTTTAATCGTTTCTATAAAGAAACAGAACGAGGACTTGGCATAGGACTACATATAGTAAAGACTCTTTCTAAGAAAATTAATATAAAAATCCTTATAAAGAGCCAAGAAAATATAGGTACAAGTGTGACTATACTATTTGATTCAAACTCACCTTCAGTAGATCAATAATTTTTTTCCTTCTATAAAATATGCTAATACTACGTTAATGCTTTTTTGTTACAGTTCCGCAAATTCTTCTACAGATAGAGGTAGTAAGAGAAAAAAGGACATAATAAAAAATGAAAATGAGCTCTAAAGATCCAAAAAATAAAGTTTTACAACTTTCTATGGCTGCTTTATTCTTAGGAACAACACAACTTTTTGCAGGACCACCGTTTATGACAGATGATCCAGTTCCAGTGGATTATAAACATAGTGAATTTTATATTTTTTCAACATATGATAAAACTAATGATGGCCAAGAGACAGCTATACCGGCATTTGAATATAACTATGGGGTACTTCCAGATGTGCAGCTTCATGTAATGATGCCGTTTATAAGCAGCCAACCTAATGGTAGTAAAACTGAATATGGTCTAAGTGATATAGAACTTGGAGCCAAATATCGTTTTATTCAAGAAACAGAAAATATACCTCAAGTTGGTATTTTTCCAATGGCTGAAATTCCAACTGGTGATAGTAATAAAGGCTTAGGAAATGGAAAAACTTGGTGGCGTCTTCCAGTGTGGATGCAAAAAAGTTTCGGAGAGTGGACCTCATATTGGGGTGGTGGTTATGTTATAAACGAAGCGGATGGGCAAAAAAATTATATTTTTGGCGGAGTGCAAGTTCAAAAAGATGTCGGAACAAAATGGTCTTTGGGAGGAGAAATTTTTGCACGAGAGAAAGATACAGTTGATGGTATGTCAGCAACGATTTTAAATTTTGGTGGATTTTATAAGTTTACACCGGATTTTAATCTTCTTTTTTCCGCAGGACGTAGTATAAATGGTGAAAGTCATACAGTTGGTTACATAGGCTTATGGTGGACATTTGGCGGAGATGAACAGGACACAAAACAAACAGCATCAGCTCCATCTTGGTCAATGACTCAAGCAGCAAAGGAAATAAAATAATGTTATCTGACTTTTTAATCTTTGCACACCCTGCATTTGGAGTTTTAGCAATATTGGCAACAACTTGGCTGTTAGTAGAAGCTATGAATGCGAATGCTACTAATGGATTTCGTTTACGAAAAGCAGCATGGAGTGTTGCTTTTTTTATGGTATTGGCACTGCTCTTTGGCGGACAATGGTATGTTGTATATTATCCGATAGAAAAGGCTGTTATTTTAAAGGGTCCATGGCCGTTTGCACATAATTTCTTTATGGAAGTTAAAGAACACCTCTTTTTTATTCCTCTTATTCTTTCACTTTACTTACCAATAATCGTAAGTAGAAATAAACTTGAAACTAATCTTGGAGCACGTAAAATAGTTATTACTATATGTTCTATTATTATTGGTTTATCCCTATTTATTGAAGGTGCAGGTGCAATAATCAATGAAGGTGCTAAAATCTCATATAAACAAACAAATATGCAAGGAGAACAAAAATGAGTAAAGATATTCAACAGATAGATGGTATCTCAACAGCTTTCGGAGTTTCCGCAGTAATCACACTGATCTTAAATACTCTCTTGGCAATAGCAAAAGATTTATATCCACCCCTTCAAAAAATGATGGCATCTTTAAGCACTCATCATTGGATCACGCATGCTATTTTTGATATTGTCATCTTTTTTGCATTGGGTTATTTTATTTATCTTACAAAAAGTACCAAAACAATAAATTCAGATCAACTTGTTAGATGGCTTTACAGTTCTATTTTTGTATCAGTCTCAGGATTAGTAGGATGGTTTTTTTTCGTATAAAAAAATAAAAGAGATTTAAAATCTATCCCCAGAAAGCTCGACTTTCAAATGGGGATAAAGTAAGATTATAAATTGAATCTAAAGTGCATAACATCGCCATCGGCTACGATATACTCTTTTCCTTCTAGACGCATTTTTCCGGCTTCTTTTGCTTTTGCTTCACCGCCACATGCAATATAGTCATCATATGCGATAACTTCTGCGCGGATAAAACCTTTTTCAAAGTCATTATGGATAACTGCGGCTGCTTTTGGAGCAGTGGTATTTTTGCGTATAGTCCAAGCACGAACTTCTTTGACACCCGCTGTAAAATAGCTCATAAGTCCAAGTTTATCAAACCCTTTTTGGATAATCTGTGCTAAACCTGACTCTTTAACACCCAAATCATCTAAAAATTCCTGCGCTTCTTCATCACTTAAACCGATGAGTTCCTCTTCAATTTTTGCGCAAAGTTTTATCACTTCACAATTTTGTCTTGATGCATGTTCTTTGACTGCAACGACAAATTCATTGTCTTCCAAAAGCCCGTCTTCATCGACATTTGCACCATACATAATCTCTTTTGCAGTAAGGAGTCTTAGATCTTTGTTGAGTTCGATAAACATCTCATGATCTGCTTTAGCAAAGTTGCGTGCAAGTTTTCCCTCTGCCAAAAACTCCATCAATTCCTCAGCGAAATCAGCCAAAGCTTTTCCATTTTTATCAGATTTTGCCTGTTTTTGTAAACGCATAATTCTGTTTGATAAAACTTCGATATCCGCTAAAATAAGCTCATTTTCGATAATATCGATATCACGGATAGGATTGATCGTGCCCTCTGTGTGAACGATGTTGTCATCTTCAAAACATCTTACGATTTGCAAAATTACTTCAGTTTCACGGATATTTGATAAAAATTTATTTCCAAGACCTTCACCTTTACTCGCACCTTTTACAAGACCTGCGATATCCACGAAGTCCAAAGTAGAGTGTTGTACACGCTCAGGATTAACAATTTTAGAGAGTTCGTTCAAACGTACATCTGGAACTGGAACGATCGCTTTATTTGGTTCTATCGTACAAAACGGATAGTTTGCTGCTTCTGCATTTTGAGCTTTTGTTAAAGCATTGAAAGTTGTTGATTTACCTACGTTTGGAAGACCCACTAGACCGATCGCTAATCCCATGATTACCCTTTATATGACTTATAAATTATTTTTGCAATTTTAACGCAAGTTTGCTCTTGTAAGCCTTACATGTAAAGTTCTTGCATGTAAGGATATTATTGAAGTTATTTAATATTTTGTAAATAGTTGCTTATCATTCTCACACCTGCACCTGTTGCGCCGTACGAGTTACAATCCCAAGCACTTTCAGAGTAAGCGGAACCAGCAATATCAAAATGCATCCATTTCTCTTTATTCTCATCTTTGATGAATTTATCCAAAAATAGTCCAGCTGTGATCGCTCCGCCATAAGGTTTTGAAGAGACATTTGAGATATCTGCTATTTCACTTTTAAGGAGTTTTACAAGGTGTTTGTTAAATGGCAGAGAACCTACAAGCTCTCCTGAGCTACTTGCCGCAGAAGAAATTTTATGTTTAAGAACACTTGAATGTCCCATAATCCCTGTTGTGTATGGCCCAAGAGCCACCATACAAGCACCTGTAAGTGTTGCAAAATCGAAAATGAAATCTGATTTTACTTTATCTTGCGCGTAATCAAGTACATCCGCAAGCACTAAACGTCCCTCGGCATCAGTATTTCTTACTTCTATAGTCGTACCGCTTCTTGAAACTAGAATATCATCAGGTTTATAAGCATTGCCACCGATCATATTTTCAACCGCACCGATAAATCCATGAATCTCGATATCAAGTTTTAACTCACTTGCCGCTTTTAGGATTCCTAAAACAGCGCATGCTCCAGCCTTATCCATCTTCATACTTACCATCGAAGTGGCAGCTTTGAGACTGAGCCCGCCGCTGTCATATGTCAAACCTTTTCCTACAAGAGAGATAATCTTTTTAGGATTTTTTGGTTTATACGAAAGATGAATAAGATGGCTTTCATGCACCGAAGCTCGTCCAACTGCGAGCATTGCATTCATTTTCTCTTTTTTAAGACCTTTTTCATCCAAAACATTGCATGTAAGGCCATTCTCTTTGGCAAGTTTTTCTGCAATTTCAGCTAAAACTTTCGGATAAAGTTCTTGGGGCGCAGTATTTACAAGATCTCTTGTAAAACAAGTTGCTTCTGCGATAATAAGGGTTTCTTCAAAGATAGTCTTGAGTTTTTTATGATCTAACTCTTCTGTAGAAAATGAGATCGTTGTTAAAGCAGTTTTTGTATTTTCTGATTTATATTCATTGAATGCATATTCACCTAAAACAAACCCTTCTACAAGTGCGCTAAATGTTTTTTCCGCTTTAATCTGTGTTTTTGCACTTTTATAATTTGCATTTTTGAGAGTACGTACAGCAAGAGTCGCTGCAGCACGAAGATTATCAGCGCTTTTGTCTTCAAGGCCACAAACTAAAATTGCTTTTTCATGTAAAAAACAGATCTGATCTTCTTTGCCTTTAAAGCCGGCCTGTGAAAGTAAAGTTACCTCTACATGAGAGCTTACTTCATCAACTGTTAAAAATTCTATTGTGATATCTGCTTTGATATCTGAAACTTTTTTATTTACTAGTTTTGTTTGCATCTGATCTCCATTTTATTGTTTTAGTTTACATTTTAATCAAAATGTAAAATCTCTTTTGCTTGGATCATATCTTTATCCCCTCGGCCAGAAAGGTTTACGATAATAAGTTTGTCTTTAATATCTTCCATTTTTTTAAGGTATGCCACGGCATGAGCACTTTCAAAAGCTGGAATAATTCCCTCTTTACGGCTTAACCATACAAAAGCGTCAAGCGCTTCTTCATCTGTAACATTAGAGTAAGAAACAGTATTATTATCTTTATGAAAAGCATGTTCAGGCCCGATTCCCGGATAATCAAGTCCAGCAGAAATAGAGTGAGCTTCAAGAATTTGTCCATCTGCGTCTTGGAGCAAGTAGCTCATTTGCCCATGAAGCACCCCAGGGCGACCCATCAAAAGTGAACAGCCATGCTTATCTGTTCCCACTCCATGTCCTCCAGCTTCGATCCCGATACAACGAACTTCTTTGTCATCTAAAAAGTGTGAAAAAGCACCGATGGCATTACTTCCACCGCCGATACATGCGATAACATGATCTGGAAGGCGACCCTCTTTTTCTAAAATCTGCGCGCGAGCTTCCCAGCCTATGATCGCCTGAAAATCACGAACCATCATTGGATATGGATGCGGACCTGCAACGGTTCCGATGATATAAAAAGTATCTCTCGCATTTGTAACCCAGTGACGAATAGCATCATTCATTGCATCTTTAAGCGTCTTGCTTCCACTCTCTACAGAGTTTACTTTTGCACCAAGAAGTTTCATACGAAAAACATTAAGTTCTTGACGAGCGACATCTTTTGCACCCATAAATATCTCACACTCTAAACCTAAAAGTGCCGCAATCGTCGCAGTTGCCACACCATGTTGACCTGCACCCGTTTCTGCTATCACTTTTTTATAACCTAAGCGCTTTGCCATCAAACCTTGAGCGATAACATTGTTGACTTTATGTGCGCCTGTGTGGTTGAGATCTTCACGTTTGAGGTAGATCTTTGCACCAAGTTCTTTAGAGATATTTTCTGCCAAATAAAGCGGGGAAGGGCGGCCCACATAATCTGTTAGATAGTAATCTACCTCTTTCCAAAAATCCTTGTCAAATCTTATTTTTTTATACTCTTCATCAAGCTCCAAAAGAGCGGGCATCAGTGTTTCAGGAACGTAACGTCCTCCAAAAATACCAAAGTGTCCATTTTCATCAGGATCATGTTTTAGCGGTGTTGGTATATAGTACATTAATCAATTCCTATGAGAGTATAAACTTTTGTTTGTTTTTTAAGTTTGTCTTGACCGTCTAAAAAGTTAAGACCGAGAATAAAACAAGCTTCTTCACATTTAGCGCCCGTTTTGTTGATAAGGGAAGCCGCCGCATTGGCCGTTCCACCCGTGGCGATAAGATCATCTATGAGAAGGACTTTTGCATTTTTTATATCACGAAAAGCATCTATATGGATCTCTACTTCATCAAAACCATATTCTAATGAGTATTTCTCAGAGATAGTTGTATATGGAAGTTTCCCTTTTTTACGAATAGGAACAAATCCACATCCAAGCATCTGCGCTAAAGCCGCGCCAAAAATAAAACCGCGAGCATCGATCCCTGCAATAAAATCCAGATCATAACTTTTATATCTCTTTGCTAGATGATTCATAAGAACGCCATAGGCATCTTTATCATTTAAAAGTGTTGTGATATCTTTGAATATAATTCCCGGTTTTGGAAAATCTGGTATATCACGAATCGCATCATTGATGATTTTTTTTTCTTCTTGTGTCATAAAAATCCTTAGAGTAAAGCGTCTATTCTGCTCTCTAGCGCTTTTATTTTTGAATTAAGTCTGTCTGTTTCAAGTCTATGTTTTGAGTTTCTTTGTTTGAGTGTTTTAAGCTCATTTCTAAGTTTATTGAGCTCATCACTTAAAATATCTACATTTCCAAGTGCGCGTTGGAGTTGAATCTGATATTTTCGTATAAGTATCTCAGCTTCTTTTAGGGTGAGTTTCATCATCTCATTACTTCGCTGTTCTTTGACTGTAATACTCTTGAAGTAAAACATTTTTACAAATAAAAATATAGCCAATAATGTAATTGTTGTTAAAAGAGACCACTCACCAAACATATCTTATCCTTGTATAGATTCTATCTTTTCGACTCGCCCACAGTGTCGTCCACCCTCAAAGCTTGAAGCAAGCCATGAGTCAATGATCGATTCTGCGACACCGCGACCTACGATACGCTCTCCAAAACAAAGAATATTTGCATCATTGTGTCCGCGTGCAACTTGCGCAGTATATGCATCATGACAAAGTGCCGCGCGGATACCGTGAAATCTATTTGCCGCTATACTCATTCCGATACCTGAACCGCAGATAAGAATACCTTGACTTGCTGAATCTGCTAAAACGCTTTGCGCTACTTTTACAGCATAATCAGGATAATCAACTCTCTCTTTATCAAATGGTCCGAGGTCTATCACTTCATGACCTTTTTGTTTTAAAAGTTCAACCGTATAATCTTTTAAATCAACTCCGGCATGATCTGTTGCTATGTAAAATTTCATTGTTTTTCCTTTATGATAATAATAGATGTAATACCATTTGAACTGGCATTATCAGTAAATAATCTTTGAGCGGTGTCATAATAACTACAAGAACGATAATCATACCGTAGCGCTCTAATCTATAAAATGTTTCTGCTATCTCTCTTTGATTAAACTTAAGAGCAAGATACATCAAAAAATGTGCTCCATCAAACTGTGGAATCGGCAGAAGATTAAATACACCAAGGATTACATTGATCATGACGAGTTGCATAACAAGCATATATGAAAAGATATAAACTAAAGAATCACTTTCCACAGGTGCGCTCATAGACAGAAGTACCATCGATGCAAATGCGGCAAGGGTAAAGTTATATACGATTCCGGCTAAACTAACTTGCATAGCAGCGTTATAGCCACCTTTATTTATAACGGTTCGCATGTCCACTGGAACAGGTTTTGCCCATCCAAAAATAAAGCCGCCACCCATTCCAAGTAATAATGGTAAAAAGTACATTGTAAAAGGGACGATAATAGTCCCCACCAAATCTACATGCAAAAGAGGATTGATCGACAAACGTCCGGCATTTTTTGCCGTCATATCTCCGTACTTGTATGCTATGTAACCATGCATAATCTCATGACCGATAATAGCAACCATAAGAGCCAAGACAGCTGTTATGACTTTAAAAATATCAATCGAGTCCATTATCTTTTCTATCCTCTTTCACTCTTTCAGCTACAGCACGTTTGAGATGTTCAGGTTCTTCCAGATCTGTTGGAGTTTTCCCCATTCTGTCCCAACGGATCTCAAAATGATCATCCATACTGAAGTAGACAAACCATGGAGTTCCTTCCAAGTTTGCATAAGGTACAGGACCCCAAAAGCGGCTGTCATTACTATGATCACGGTTATCACCCATCATAAAATAGTTTCCTTTTGGGACTGTTATGACTTCAGTTTCAAAGATAGGATTATGCTTGAACATTTTGACACCTTCTGGCAATTGATATATATTCATCGCAGCCATATTCATCTTCTCTTCTGTATCGATTCTTTCCATTCTTCCATCATTTGCAAGAAGTACAGGTGTATCTCCTACAATGGCATCATCATGATGAATTCCGGGGTGTTGTTTTACATAAGGATTTTTAACCCAAAGTTTGCCATCAACTGTTACGATGTTTTCTTTAGGATAATTTTTATTGATAAAATCATCTCCTTCAACAGGACGAAGATAGAGTTCTTTATCTTTTACAAAAAGTTGATCTCCCGGAAGTCCGACACAGCGTTTTACATAATGCATTTTTACATTATGTGGATATCTAAAAATGACAATATCTCCGCGCGCAGGCTCACCGCCATTTACAAGATGCAGATCACTCGTCCACGGAGTAAGAGATACTTCCAAAAATGGAAGATGTGGAGTCGGGATACCATATACAAATTTTTTAGCAAAAAGGTGATCGCCGATAAGAAGAGAATCTTTCATAGAACCACTTGGGATTCTAAACGCCTGTGCAACAAAAAAAATAACAAATAAAACAATAATAACTGTACCTGTCCATGAGTTTGAAAATTTGTACGCTTTATATAAGAAATTTTTCATGAGTTCGCTTTAGAATGAAGTTGTGCTGCTTTGAGTGTGTTACTAAGAAGCATTGAGATTGTCATAGGACCTACACCACCAGGAACAGGCGTTATATAAGAGCATTTTTGAGCTACATTTTCATAATCGACATCGCCGACAAGTTTGCCATTTTCAGCCCTATTAATACCGATATCAATGATAATAGCACCATCTTTTACCATATCTTCTTTAATCAAGTTTATAACACCTACTCCAACTAAAATAATGTCGGCATTTAGAGTGTGTTTTTTCAAATCATCTGTAAAAATATGACAGATTTCAACGGTTGCATTCGCATTTAAAAGGAGGGCAGCCATCGGTTTACCGACGATATTGGATGCACCTACGACTACGCAGTTTTTCCCCTTAAGATCGATATCATATTCTTTAAATATTTCCATAACACCTAGTGGAGTACATGGAACAAAACCGTCAAGACCAGTTGTTAAGCGTCCCACGTTATATGGGTGAAAGCCGTCGACATCTTTGTTTGGAGAAACAAGTTCAAGGAGTTTTGTTGTGTCAATTTGCGCAGGAAGTGGAAGCTGAATTAAAATACCATCGATATTTGGGTTATTATTCATCATCGTAATCGTATTTTCTATCGCATCTTGAGAGATATTTTTTGGCATTTCATGAGTAACTGAGTAAAATCCCACTCTATCACAAGCCTTTTTTTTCATGCTTACATACGCTTGACTAGCAGGATCATTTCCAACTAAAATAACAGCAAGTCCAGGAACACGTCCTGTTTCCTCTTTTAGCAGCTCAGTCTGACTCAATACCTTATCTTCTATCTTTTTTGCTAAAGTTTTACCATCTAGAATCTTCATTTAGTCACCATAAATTATTTTTTTGATAATATAGCGATAATTGTCTAAAAGGTCGCTTTGAATGAAACTATTTCTCCTGTTAACTGTATGTACATATCTCTCAGCCGCAACATCTTTCATCACTGATGAAGAGTATGCATCTTCACTTTATAAAAATCCAAGAGGCATCGGTTGTAATAATTGCCATGGCGATAGTGGAAAAGGAAAGCTTGTCGCAAAATATGAACAAAAAGGGGTAATGAAAAATTATGGCGGTTCTGATATAACAGATATTGGCTTTAAAGACTTTTATGAAGCACTCGATACAAGAATCACGGGGATGCCTCGATACTTTTTAACAAAAGATGAGATTGAAGCTCTTTACAGATATTTGCATAAAGTAAAAAAATAGTGAAAGAATTTCCACTCCAAGAGATAGAAGCAGCTTTAGCAGAGAAAAATCTTTTACGCCTTGATACAATGGCTGTACCAATACAACGAGTCATCAATAAAAGAGATGATTATCGTTCAATTTTAATGCTCTCGGCTCATAATTTAAAGCACCTTATGAAGATTCCTTCTCTTAAAGCCGAGTGCATTATGCTCAACCTTGAAGATGGTGTTTCAAAAGAGCAAAAACCCTTTGCTCTTGCGCTATGTGCAATATTTTTAACGCATTATAAAGACTCAGAAAAAAAACTTGTCGTTCGTGTCAATGCTCTTGATGAAGGGGGATATGATGAGATTACTTATCTCAATCAATTTAAACCTGATGCTATTCGTGTACCAAAAATCCGTACTCCAAAAGAGGTCAATAATATCTTGCATCTTCTGGACGAGGATATTGAACTTCATCTTTCCATAGAAACCTGTGAAGCTTGGGCAAATCTAGCCTCTTTGAAAATAGACAAAAGGGTCAAGACTTTTTATCTTGGTATCTTAGATTTGTTTGCCGACATGCGTCTCTCGCAAAGCCACATCAAACGAGACAATCCTACAATGCTGTATATTTTGAGCCACTTTTTAGTTACATGTAAAGCCATACATGTCAAGCCTGTTTCTTTTATGTATCAGGATTTTAAGAATCTTGATGACTTTCAATTATGGCTTGAGTTGGAAAAAAGGATGGGATATGATGCAAAAGGATGTATCTCTCCAGATCAAGTTACTCTTGTCAACGAGATATTCAAAAATGAAGTAGCAGAAATAGAGCGTGCAAAGATCATCGTCAAACTTTTTGAGATGCATCAAGAACTCGGAATCAGTGGATTTGTGGATGATGAGTACGGTTTTATAGATGAACCTATCTATAAAGGTGCTCTATCCATTTTAAGTAGGCTTGGAAACGATAAGACGTAACTAAATACACTGCAAAAAAGTACAGCTGTTTTGGACTTTATAATGATCCAAATATGCCAAATCAGCTACAAAAATATTCATCGTAAAACCAATACCTTCCAAAAAGTTGATTCATATTTGTATCTTCAGATAGTGTTACAAAGCATAGTTTGACAGTTGCTTCAATAACCTTTTAAATTATAATAAACTTTATAGCGTATAAGTGTCTTTTGCTGCGGTCTTGGATATTTACTATAGGCATATTCTATGGTTTCTCTTGTTGTATCGTCAAGAATATAATAGTTGCTATTTTTCAAAAATTTAAAATCTGTCATATCACCGTTTGGATGGAGATAGAACTCTATTATATTAATACTATTAACTCTGAGACTATCAGGAATATTGACTCTTCCGACTCTGTTTAAGATCTCTTGAGTAATCTTTCTCATCGTCTCCATATTATCTTCTATATATTTTTGCTCGCCAGGGCTAAGTTGACCAAACTTCGCACCATAAAGTTCTTTAACATTTTGATCTAGCTGAGAACCTCTTTGACTTGAAGATTTATTATCATTTGGATCATCTTTTTGGTTTACATTTTCTTGAGAAAGAAATTTATAAAGTTTCGCGTGCTCTTTTGGAACTTGTACTGTTGTACTTTTAGTTATTGTATCTGGCGGTTTAGGTGCTGCGATATAAGACTTATTTTGTGGTGTTGCCTGTACAGAAGGGGTAGATTTTTCCACAACAGGTTCAGGTTTATTGATTGTAGTCTCATGAAAAGGTTGTTTCACAGGTTTGGGAATATACTTTTGTAATGTTTTTTGTACAAGAGGATTATGTGTCGGTGGAATAATTTCTGGTTTTTGAATGGTCTTCTTTACACCCACTTCCTCTTTTTTTGGAGTTTTAGGAAGTTCTTTGAGTGAGATTTTCATACGTTTTTCATGAGGCTGGCTATCTTTGATGATTTTAAAATCTTTTGCAAATAAAATTACCACAAGAAGGAGTAAAAGATGGAACAATAATGCTATTAAAAATGCTGCTGTAGAACGGTTCAAATAGGGCCCTAGTGATAATTTGCGTCATTATAGCAAAGATGCATTAATGGATGATTGGTTATAATAACAAAAACATGGAAGGTCAGGATTTTATTTTATGAGTATTGAAAAGTCTGTAAAAGCATTTGAAGAAGCACAAAAACTTATCCCCGGAGGCGTAAATTCTCCTGTTCGTGCATTTGCCAGTGTTGGCGGGATTCCCCGTTTCATCGCATCAGGTGAGGGCGCTTACATCGTAGATATCGATGGAAACAGATATGTAGATTATGTTCAAAGTTGGGGACCATTGATATTTGGTCACAGAAATGAAGAGATAGAAAGTGCCGTGATAGAAGCGGTAAAACACGGTTTGAGTTTTGGTGCTCCGACTGAAGCAGAAACAGAACTAGCATCTATGGTCACAAACTTTTTTGATTCTATCGATAAAGTACGCTTTGTAAGCAGTGGAACTGAAGCGGTAATGAGCGCTATCCGTCTTGCAAGAGGTTTTACGGGACGTGATGATATCGTGAAGTTTACTGGTTGTTATCATGGGCATAGCGATTCTCTTCTAGTTCAAGCTGGAAGTGGAGCGGCAACTTTTGGAAATCCAAGTTCTCCGGGAGTTCCGGCTGATTTTACAAAACATACACTCCTTGCGACTTACAACGACATTGAAAGTGTCAAAAAATGTTTTGCAGATTCTAAAGATATCGCGTGTGTGATCATCGAGCCGATAGCTGGGAATATGGGGCTTGTTCCTGCTGATAAAGAGTTTTTGGTCCAGCTTAGACGTCTGTGTGATGAAAATGGCGCATTACTTATTTTTGACGAAGTGATGAGTGGATTTCGTGCCTCTATCTTTGGTGCGGAGTCGATTACGGGTGTAAAACCGGATATCGTAACTTTGGGTAAAGTGATCGGTGGAGGTATGCCAGTGGGAGCTTTTGGCGGACGTGCAGAGATTATGGCAAAACTTTCTCCAGAAGGTCCTGTGTATCAAGCCGGAACTCTTAGCGGAAATCCTGTAGCGATGGCAGCAGGTCTTGCGGCACTGACAAAACTAAAAGTACATGCAAGAGTTATGGATACTTTACATGTAAGAGCTGCTCGCTTAGTTGAGGGCATGAAAGAGATGGCACAAAAACATGGGATCACTTTGCAAGTGGATTCAAGAGGTTCTATGTTTGGATTCTTTTTTAATGATAAACCAGTCAAGAATTTTGCCGATGCGCTTACATCTGATACGGTAATGTTTGCAAAATTTCATGCTGGGATGCTCGATGAAGGTTATTATTTTGCATGTTCTCAGTTTGAAACAGGATTTATTTCAACTGCTACTACTGATGAAATGATAGAAGAAACAATTAAAGCGTGTGATAGAGTATTTGGTCGTATCAAATGAGCCAAGAGAGAGAACCGCGCTTAAAACCTATTATTGAAGGTGCTGAGAGTCTGTCTCTTGGTATCTCTATGGTTGTAGCAGTGCTTATCGGTGTAGGAATCGGCCTTGGACTAAAACATCTTTTTGGTCATGCATGGTTACTTTGGATTGGTGTATTTATCGGAATTGCAGCTGCAGTTTTAAATGTATACAAGGCGTATTCTAAACAGTTTAAAGAGTATGAAAAGCTAGCTCAAGAACCACGCTATCAGTACAAGAGAGATCTTGAAAAAGACGCATTAGAAGAAGATGAAGAGGATTTTGGTGCAAAAAAATATTAAAATATTTCTTGGGGCAGAGGTACTTATTCTTGCTACGAACTTTATTTCTTACAGCTTTTTTTTAAATGCTCAAGTTGCGTTTTTAAGTTCATTTCTTGTTCTTATGGGTTCGATGTATTCTTATAAAAAGCTAGTCCAAACAAGAGTAGAAAATGAAGTTTTTATAGATGATGAGAGAGATGAACTTGATAAATTGGATGATCCACATGGGCTCTATGAAGAACAAACCGTTCAAGAGTTACAAGCTGCAGTTGCAGAAGAAAAAAAGCAGACAAAAACAAGTAATCTCAAAAATGTAAAAACAAGTTCACGTGCGACTGTTTCACTTTTTAGGATATTGCCTTATCTCTTTTTGGTAGCTGGTTTTATCGGATTAAAAAACAACCACCACTTAGAACTTCTACCTTACCTACTTTTTTTATCTTTAGGCTTACCAGTAGGCTATCTTATAGGCAAAAATATTTTTCTTCCTAAACAGTAATAAGTGGAATATTTAAAGAGATTTTATCCTCTTTGAATTCTACTGAAACACTATTTTCATCCGCTAATTGCTGGATAATAGAAAATTTAGATTTATCTATTTTCGATGCATTAATAGCGATAGAAAATAATGAATACTTCTTATCATCAAACTTAATATGCTCACCAATACGGAAGAAAAGCTTTGTTGTGATTTGCTCATTGAGTATACATGCTGAGTAAATTCTATTAAGAAGTTTTACAAAAAGATTTGTATTAAGTCTGATATCTGGGATCGATGGATCGAGGTCTTTTAAAAATTTTGCATTTGAGTTGATGGAGTTACTACTTATACATAAGTCGATGAGTGTATAAACATTTACCATTTCTCCGCTGTCTATTTTAGGTTTTGAAAAGTGGTAAGAGGGAACTTGATAGAGACGAATTCCAAGTTCGTTTTCATCTTCATAACCGACAGTAATACCAAAAAATTTATATCTTCCGAATTCAAGATCCATAAAAGTTGTCTTAAATCCAAAATTTTGGCTTGCATGATGTGTCGCAATTTCAAAAAGAGTGGAAGTGTTTGAAGCGCCAAGTAAAAACTGTGCCTCAGAGTTGAGTGAAAGAATTTTTCCCGATGCATCAAAAAGAATGAACGGATTGAAATCATATTCAATCCACTGCTGCTCAAACGTCATTATTCTTCGATATAATTTTTAAGTTTACGCCCGACTTTTGGGTGTTTTAGCTTTTTAATCGCACTAGATTCTATTTGGCGAACACGTTCACGAGTAACATTCAACTCTTTACCGATCTCTTCTAAAGTTCTATCACTTTCATCATCCATGATTCCAAAACGAAGTTTTATAACCGCTTTTTCACGTTCATTCAACTGTTCAAGAACACTTTCGATTTGAACACGAAGATCATCTTTTAAAGTGACATCGGAAGGAGAAAGAGATGTTTTATCTTCAATGAAGTCACCAAAACGTCCATCATCTTCATTACCGATTGGTGCTTCAAGAGAGATTGGCTCTTTTGTGATTTTGATAACATTTTTAACTTTCTCAACTGAAAGACCAACCTCTTGTGCGATTACTTCAACATCCGGCTCTTTGCCATGTTCTTGAAGGTGTTTACGCATGATCTTGTTGATACGATTAATTGTTTCGATCATATGTATTGGAATACGGATAGTACGTGCTTGATCTGCGATAGCGCGTGATATTGCCTGACGAATCCACCAAGTTGCATAAGTCGAGAATTTATAACCTTTTTTATATTCAAACTTATCAACGGCTTTCATAAGACCAATATTACCTTCTTGGATAAGATCAAGGAAAGGTAAACCTCTATTTGTATAGCGTTTTGCAATCGAAACAACGAGACGAAGGTTTGATTTTGCCATACGAGTTTTTGAAATTTCTGAGATATTTTTACCACGTTTGATCTGTTCTAAAATATCTGCAAGTTTATCTGGCTCCATATTGAAGCTATCTTTTGACGCTTCTTTTGTCTGGATAAGTTTTTTAATCTCAACATAAGTTGAAACCATTGTAGCTTCGGGAACCATCCCAGTGATATCTTCTTTTGTAAGATCACAGATTTGTTCTACGATTTTTTTGTGGTTATCTTTAAGAGTATCATTAAAAAGTGGAAGTTTGTACTCCAGACGTCTTAATTCTTTATCAAAACCTTCATCACTTTTAAGTGCTGTTTCCATAGATTTTACAAGCTCATTGATAAGTTTAGAAGTTGGTCCAAGATCTAAAAGCTTTTCTTTTAAGATTGACTTTTTAAATGTTGCAGTCAGCATTAACATGACAAGATCTTCGGTGATCTCATCGTTATAAGTTTCTAACGCTTTGTCGGCTGATTTCACCCACTCTTTTTTCGCTTTTTCTAAGGCTTTAAAGCTAGTAACAACTTTTTCTACACGTTTTTTATCTTTCGCAGAAAAAACTTTTTCCGCACTTTCATCATCATTATCATCTATATCATCAGAATCTGTATCATCATCTGAATCATCTTCTTCTTTTTCATCTTCAAAACTTTTGAAAAGTTCTTTAACGCGTCTTTCACGGTTAATAAGAGGATCTTTATAATCAAGAATAAAATCGATAAGATAAGGAACCGAACAAATGGCGTCAATAATGATACTTTCACCAGATTCTATTTTTTTTGAGATTTCAATCTCTTCATCTTTCGTTAGAAGAGGAATCTGACCCATTTCACGAAGATACATTCTAACAGGAGAATCTGAACGAGACCATTCAAGGAGTTCATGCTCTTTTAAGATATCAAACTTATCAGATTCATTATCTTCAAGCATTTTTATCTGAGCATTTCTTTTTGCTTCTGCTTCTCTGTCATTGAGCATTTTTGCATGTTCAGAAGAGGTATATAAACACTTATTGTATTTTATTGCTAGCTTAAAAATATTTTTAGCCTGAGTCGAGGTAGGCTGTTTTTCCAATAAGGTTATGATTGATTCGTATGTCACACATTCATGAGTAGATTTTTTTTCAATAAATAAATCTTCTAGTGCTTTGGTAAGTTCTTTTGCAGTCATATGAAAATGCTCCGAAGTTTCTTGTCTCTTTTTAAAAGGAATGGATTATACCCAAATTTAATTAAAAAATAACTTACTTATAAAAATATTTGCCTTAAAACAAAATTGGAACACTAAATGCTGATTAACAAAAAAATGAGCAGAAGGATGGTTGAATGCAAGCAGGATATTATAATGCAGCTGCCGGAATGGTTACACAATTTAACCGTCTTGAAACTATTGCAAATAATCTAGCGAACGTAAACACAGCAGGATATAAACAAGACAATCTTATAACCGGTGATTTTATGCGACTCTATAAAGAAGCAAGAGATGATCTGCCAAATGCAGCAAACACAAAAGATGCAGCAAAATTTTTAAATCGAACTTTAGATCGCGCTCCTCAAATTGTGGATTCTTATACCGATCAATCACTTGGAAATATCCAAAAAACAGACAATCCCCTTGATTTTGCTCTTTCTAAAGAGGGACTTTTTTTCGCGGTTCAAACACCCAATGGAGTCCGTTTGACACGTGATGGAAGCTTTACTGTCGGCAGTGATGGAAAACTCGCAACTAAAGAGGGATTTGATGTTCTGGGAAGTGATGGAAAACCAATTTCAATTGATCCAAAAGCTGCAATCATGCAGACTGATGCAAATGGAAAGATCTCTGTTAATATTCCTGGAGGCGTGAAGTTTGTCAATGGTAAGAATTTATATATTGCTGCCCCTGACAACTTGAAAAAGTTGCAAAAACAAGGCGACAATCTTTATTCTTATGATCAATCTGATCCTTTAAAAGCTCTCACTGATACAGGTTCTGTAAAACAAGGATTTATAGAAAAGAGCAACGTTAATGCCGTTGATATGATGGTCAAAATGATAGAATCAAACAGATTGGTTGGAATGTATCAAAAAGTTATGGATGCGCAAATGAACGATCTTAACAACGATGCCATACAAAAATTAGCAGTTACTAAAGCCTAAAGGATAAAACTATGATGCAATCACTTTATATCGGATCAACGGGAATGCTCGGGATGCAAACCCAAATAGATACGACAGCCAACAATATCGCCAACGTCAATACAATAGGCTTTAAAAAATCCCGCGCAGAGTTTGCAGATTTAATGTATAAAACAATGGAATACGCTGGAACATCAACAAGTGATACAACAAAGTCTCCGACAGGCATCGAAGTTGGTCTTGGCGTGCGTCCTACAGCAACAAATAAAATATTTACTGAGGGAAATCTCAAGCAAACGGACAATCAACTCGATATGGCAATTACAGGACAGGGTTTTTTTAAAGTTCAGCTTCCAGATGGGAGTGATGCTTATACAAAAAATGGTGCTTTTAAGGTAGATGAAAATGGAACTATTGTCAACTCAGACGGATATCCTCTTCAGCCCCAGATTGTTATTCCTGCTGATGCAACAAATGTAACAATCGGTGTAGATGGGACAATTACAGTTACTCAACCCGGACAAGCACAAGCAACGCAAGTGGGACAGATCAATCTTACTAACTTTATCAATGCTTCAGGTCTTCACTCAATGGGAGATAATTTATATGTAGAAACCGATAGTTCTGGTCAGCCAGTTGAGGGAACACCAGGAATTGATGGGCTGGGAAATATTAGACAAGGATTTGTCGAGATGAGTAATGTTCAGCTTGTCGTTGAACTTACAGATCTTATAACTGGGCAAAGAGCATATGATTCAAACTCAAAAATCATCACAACGAGTGATGAAATGCTACAAACAGTCAATGGGCTAAAACGTTAAACCAACTTAAAATAGGCTAATATGAATAAATATTAACCTATTAATTTTTATTTTATATTTCTACAATCTGCATTTAGCTATAATCACAACCATTTTTAAACATACAGGAAAATATATGCAAACTATTGATGCTAAAATATGGAAATTCGGAAAAGATATAGATACAGATCTTATCATCGCTGCAAGATACCTAAATACTTCTAACCCAACAGAACTTGCAAAGCACGTTATGGAAGATGCTGATCCTGATTTTGTAAATAAAATGAGTATTGGAGATATTATTGTCGCTGATGAAAATTTTGGATGTGGTTCATCTAGAGAACATGCACCAATCGCACTTAAAGCAGCCGGAGTCGCTGCAATTATCGCTCCAACTTTTGCTCGTATTTTTTATAGAAACGCATTCAATATGGGACTTCCAATCTTTGAACTTAAAGAAGCAAATGAGATTACAGAAGGTGATGTTGTCAGTATAGATATGAATAATGGAACTATAACAAATAAAACTACTTCAAAAACATATAAATTCACTCCAATTCCAGAATTTATGCAAAAACTTATCAATTCAGGCGGGCTTATGAACTTTGCACAAGAAGAGATCAAAGCAGGAGAACAAAAATGAAAAAATATAATATCGCACTAATCAAAGGCGATGGAATTGGACCTGAAATCATCGATGAAGCTGTTAAAGTTTTAGATGCGGTGGCTTCAGTTGAGAATTTTGAGATAAATTATAATGAATTTTTAATGGGCGGTTGTGCATATGATGCAGTAGGAGATCCACTTCCTGAAACTACGATAACTGGTTCACTCGCAAGTGATGCTGTACTTTTTGGTGCTATCGGCGGTGAAAAATGGGATAACCTTCCACGCGAAAAACGCCCAGAAAGTGGACTTCTAAGATTTAGAAAAGAACTTGGAGTTTATGCAAATCTTCGTCCGGCATCTGTTTATGATGAGCTAGTCAATGCATCTTCACTTAAAACTGAAATCGTTAGAGGTGTCGATCTTATGGTGGTTCGTGAACTCATAGGCGGTATCTATTTTGGTGAACCAAAAGGCAGAGATGAAAACAAAGGCTGGAATACGATGGTGTACACTCGTGATGAGATTACAAGAATTGCACATCAAGCTTTTAAAATTGCAATGAACCGCGATAAACGTGTTTGCTCTGTGGATAAAGCCAATGTTCTTGATGTTTCTCAATTATGGAGAGATGTAGTAACTGAGATATCCAAAGAGTATCCAGAAGTTGAACTCTCGCACATGTATGTAGATAACGCAGCGATGCAACTTGTTCGTAATCCTAAGCAATTTGATGTCATCTTAACTGGGAATATCTTTGGTGATATTTTAAGCGATGAAGCAAGTATGATTTGTGGATCAATCGGTTTACTTCCATCTGCTTCAGTTGGAAATAAAATAGGTGTTTATGAGCCGATTCATGGTTCAGCACCAGATATCGCAGGTCAAGGTATTTCAAATCCAATCGCTACGATTGCAAGTGCTTCTATGATGCTTCGTTTTGCACTTGGTGAATATAAAGCCGCTGATAGAATCGATGCTGGTATTAAACAAGCTCTTAAAGAGGGGTATCGTACAAAAGATTTAGCTCAGTTTGATGCAAAAGAAGTTTGTTCTACAAGTGAAATTGGTTCTATTATTGCTAATTACGCAGCAAAATGCAAACTTTAACCCTAGCCAATATTTATGAACTTCAAGGTCTAAAAGAAGAGGCTCTTGAAATTTACAAAGAGGTTTTAAAAAAAGATCCCTCAAATACTGATGCGAAAATAGCCATTAGAAGGTTATCTGGCATGAGAAAAAAGTTTCTTGGTGTGAACAAAGAGATGAAAGAATTTTTTGTAAAAATGGAAGATAAAATCGAGTTTTACGAGTTTGAAAGGTGGCTGTTAAAATCATGGAATTAAAAGATGTCATATTAAGTACTTTAGCAGAGCTTGACGAAATAGAATCTACCGTCGTCGAACATAAAAAACAAGAATTTAATGAAGTTAAAAAGCAAGAGATAGAAATTTCTTTTACGCAAACCTCTATATCCAGTGATGAAAAACAATTTTTAGAGAGTATTCAAGAAAGACTGCTTGTATTATTTGAAGGGTTTCAAGCACCGAACAATATAAAAATAGAAGCAAAAGTAGACCTTACCTTAAATTTTTTAGAATATCTTTTAGCAAGTGTAGAAAATCGTATAAATTTGATAGATCATAAAGAGAAATAATGAAGCAATACAGAGTTTTAATAGATGCGCATGATGAAAAGGGACTTGTTTATAAAGTTTCATCAATATTTTATAAATTTAATCTAAATATCTTGTCAAATCATGAGTTTGTAGATAAAGTAAATAATAAATTTTTTATGAGAAGTGTTGTTGTTGGTAATGTCTCAGAAATTGAGCTTTACGAAGCACTTGCAAAAGTGTTACCAAAGAAAGCGAATATCAATGTGATTACGCCTAAAAAGAAAAATATTATCCTTATGGCTACAAAAGAATCTCATGCGCTTGGTGACATTTTGATGCGTTATGAAGCAGATGAGCTTGATGCAAATATTTTGGCAGTTATCTCAAATTATGATGATCTAAAAGATTTAGTTGAAAGATTTGGAATTGCATATCATCATGTTTCTCATGAAGGACTTGACAGAGCAGAACATGAGAATAAGGTTTTAGAACTTTTAGCACAGTTTGAAGATATTGACTATGTTGTTCTTGCAAAATATATGCGTATTTTAACACCTCGATTTGTTGAGGAATACAATAATAAAATCATCAATATTCATCACTCATTTCTACCAGCATTTATCGGTGCCAATCCTTATAAACAAGCTTATGATAGAGGTGTCAAGATCATTGGGGCAACAGCTCACTTTGTAAATAACAATCTTGATGAAGGTCCGATCATCGCACAAGATATTAGACATATTGATCATGCATTTGATTGGAAAGATATGCAACGTCTTGGAAAAGATGTTGAGAAAATTGTACTTTCTCGCGCTTTAAAGCTTGCACTTGAAGATCGTATCTTTGTGTATGCAAATAAAACTGTTATATTTTAAGGAATCTGTTTGTTTAATATAGTATTAGTTACACCACAGATTCCAAACAATACCGGAACCATTGGCAGACTGTGTGTCAATACAGGCTCTTCACTCCATCTTATTAAGCCGCTAGGTTTTGATATTACAGAAAAAGCTGTGCGTAGAGCAGGGCTTGATTATTGGGAAAAACTTGATCTACATGTATGGGAAAATCTTGATGATTTTTTCAATAATAATCAAATCTCGGATAATGTGCATTTTGCAACAACTAAGACAAACAAACCCTATTTTAATTCCAGTTTTAATACTGGAGATTTTATCTTTTTTGGAAGTGAAACATCTGGATTGCCAACAGAACTACTAGAAAAGTTTAGTGATAAAAATATCACTATTCCTATGACTAAAGAGGGTAGAAGCTTAAACCTTGCAATAAGCACTGGTATCATCCTCTATGAGGCAATCAAGCAAAACTTTACAGAATATAATGAGCTCATGTGAATTTTATAGATATTTTTATGTCCATCTTCTTTGTACTATTTCTAGTTTTTATCTTCAAAGGATACCATCAAAACAAACTTGAAGAAAGAGAAAAAAAAGAAGATTTTAAAAATAGAAACTCTTAAAAAAATCTTTCTGCAAGTTCCTCTATTTTTCTATCAAGTCGTTCTAATATAGTTTCAGTTTTTTTGATTATACTTTGCATTATGTTGGCTCCATTTATTAAATATTACAAATTCTAAATAAAAATAAAAATTTTAGTAATAAATATTTCAAATTGTCATATAATTACAAATAGAAATAGAATTCTATTATTATATGAATCATAAATAGAGTAGGAGTTTTCCCAATGAAAAGTTTTATAGAAATTGTAGAAGAGATTAAAGATATCATATCAGAAGAACATCCAGGTAGAAAAATATTTGACAAAGATATTGCTGATGTTCTTGGAATCACTCAAATGAATTTTGCAACAATGAAAAAAAGAGACAAAATGCCTTTTAATGAGCTTTTAGACTTTTGTGCGCGAAAAGCTATATCAATTAATTGGCTTTTATACGGTCAAGCACCTGAAAGTCTTGTTGAATCCACAAACCGTTTTTATATGGTTCGATATTTTAATGACGTCAGTGCATCTGCTGGCGGCGGTGGAGATGTAGATAACGAAGGATATCAAAGCTTAGAACTTTCTGAAAATTTTATAGATATCTTAGGTGGACAGACCCAGATGAAAAATATAGAAGCTATTAAAGTAAGCGGAGATTCTATGGAACCTACATTTTCTTATGATGACATTGTTTTTATAAACCGTCAAAAAACTGATCTTTCCCGTGGTGGAGTTTTTGTTATAAGAACTGAGCATGGACTTTTTATTAAAAGAGTCAGTAAAAGAATAGATGGAAAAATAGATATAATCTCAGATAATAAAGAATACTCAAAACTTACTGTACACCCTTCAGAAGTGGAATTCGTTGGTAGGGTAGTCGGTAAATTTGGAAGTGTTGATTAACGCTTACATAATAAGGAAAACAGTTGAACTATCTTTGGTCTTTATTTTTACTCTTTTTTTTAAATGCTTGTTCGCAAGTGAACACTCTAGCTTATGGAGATATTACAGATTTAAAAGAACTACCACAAACGGCGATTTCTTATACAACTTCATTAGATGAAAATAAATCACTCTATGAAGTACAGTTACAGTACGAAAAACATTATTTTCGAGCTTGGCATATGCAACTGTCAAAAATTTCGATAGAAACTATGCGATGGCCTTTTAAAAGTTATACTCCTAAAAATAGTTATGGAGAGAATCTTGAGCCAATCTCTCAAGCATTTTTAGATCGTCTCAATACAAATACAGATTTTGATAAGTATGCGAGCGTCAACGCAAAAGCAATCACTGTAAAACAAAGTAATTTGAGAGCACTACCTACAGATAAACCTTTCTTTAATGATCCAAGAAAAGCTGGAGAGGGTTTTCCTTTTGATTATCTACAGGAGAGTTCTATTCATGTCAATGAACCAATATTGGTTTCTCACTATTCACTTGATGGTGCCTGGGCCTACGTTTCTACTTCATATGCATCTGGATGGATTCATATCAATGACCTTGTTTTACTTTCCGACCAGCAATGTCAAGAGTTTGAAAATGCAAAAAAAATCTCTATTACTGTTGATGACTTTCCTATAAAAGATGATAAAAATCAATTTCTTTATTACAGTAAGATTGGTATGCAATTTCCTATTCTACAAGCAACGAATGATAACTATTATGCTTCGGTTATCGTTGCTGGGACTGATAGTAGCGCCGTTTACAAACATATCATAATTCCAAAAAGTATTGCAACCGCTGATGTATTGGCATTAAATCAACAAAATATTACAACGCTTGTAGATGCAATTGTTCATACCCATTATGGTTGGGGAGGAATGTATGGAGAGAGAGACTGTTCATCCACACTTAAAGACTTATTTACACCTTTTGGTATATGGCTGCCGAGAAACTCTTCTTATCAAGCCAAAGTTGGCAAAATTATCTCACTTAGTGGACTCGGTGATAATGCAAAAATAGCGCTTATTAAAAAAGAGGGAGTCCCTTTTCAAACATTACTTCATAAAAAAGGGCATATTCTTTTATATACAGGTGTCTATGATAATAAGATAGTCGTTATGCATAATCTATGGGGAATAAAAATATCTGATGGCGGAAAAGATGGAAGAATTATTGTGGGAAAAACAGTTTTCTCAACTTTAGAGATAGGCAAAGAACAAAAATTCTATAGCGGAAGCCTACTAAGTAAACTAGATAGTATGAATATCTTAACCCTTAAACCTTGATATCTAAAAGAGAACCAAACATCTCATCTTGAGTCTTAATAGTATTCACATTTGCTTCAACAGATCTTGAGATAGTGATCTGGTCTGTAATCTCTTTTGTAAGATCTGTTTGACTTGTTTGTGAACCATTATCTGTGGCAAGACGTGTATCAGCACTTACATTTCCATTTGCATTATTACTCAAATATGTATCTGAGGGTATAAATCCATCCGTATTTACATTTGCAATATTATTTGCGTTATTATTTAAAAAGACTTGATTGGCTTGGATAGATGAAACATTTGAAGATATCATAATGACTCCTTTGAAGAGCCATTATAGAACGATTTAACTGAAGTTAAAATAAGTAAATTTTTGAAGTTAGTGAAGATCAGCATTTAGTTTTACTTCTCTTATTGAACGGCTTACTGAAAGCTCACCAGTGAGAGAGTTTTGTCTAAAATGAAGACCATTTAAGCCTGCAAGTTCTTTACCTTTAAAGATTTCACCTTTGAGTATGTGATCTTTATTTACTTCGTTAATTTTTTCTAAATTTTGTGCCGACATAGTAACTTTTGTACCTTCTAAGATAGCAATACCTGCATCAATAATACAAGCATCTCCAAGAGGAATTCCACACACGCTATTTGCACCAAGAAGACAGTTTTTACCTATTGAGATAGGATTACCATCGGTTCCACTTAAGACTCCAAGAATAGAAGCTCCACCACCAACGTCACTGCCATCCCCAACTATCGCAGAAGAAGAAATACGTCCCTCAACCATACTTACACCAGTTGTTCCGGCATTGAAGTTAATGTAACTAGCACCCGGCATTACTGTAGTACCAGCATGAAGTTGTGCACCAAAACGAACTTTTGATGCTTCTAAGATACGAGTATTGTTCGCTGGAATGATGTGTTGTAAAAATCTTGGAAATTTATCTACAAAGTCAATATTTGGATAAGAATTTGAGAGTTTAAGTTCAATCTCAAACTCTCTTAACCATTCAAGCTCGATAGGAGCACCTGCTGACCAAGCAACATTTGGCAACGCCCCAAAAGCGCCGTTAAGGTTAATACTTCTGAGCGCAACTTTTGCTAAAGAAAGAGCATAAAGTTTTAAGTAAGTTGCTTCAACACTTACACATGGAGCATCATTAAAAATAAATACAACTCTAAATTCTCCCTCTCTGCATCCACTTTCTTTCATTTGTGCATAAAGTGAAGAGACTACTTGGATATTTTTATGCGCGTCGCCATATGCTTCATCACTATATGGAGTAAACGCATGAAGACAGCTTTCTAAAAATGCTAAATTTATATTACAAACTACTTCATTTTGTGTGAAATCTACAACAATACCTTGTTCTTTTAGCGCTTCTATAAAAATAGCAGCACTTCCAAAGTTTTCATTCCAGTTGATAACAGGGTAGGTTGCTTGAAGTATTTTATCACTGTTTAACTGCCCAAAATCAACTCTTGCGATACCAAAAGCAAGTGGATTTTTATAATCTTTTGTTTGGGTTTTTATATTTTCTATCAATGCTTTAAAAGCATCGCTTGTTTCTATAATTTGCATATTAAGACTCTTTATTTAAAATTTGATTGCAATTATACTTATATATTACTGACGTCAATATAAGGCGTTAGAGTTCTTCTCTTTCTTTTTAAATTGTACAAATTGTTCTTTCCTTTATTGCTTTGTTCTGTGTGGTATTGTTTTAAGAGGTTAAAACGGTAATATCACATTTCATTTTCCCCGTAATTATACTTAGTGCGCTTGTCACTGCTTTTAAGTTTGGGGATTTGATAGTCAAGGTTTGGATAAAAAACTTAGGCAATTAGCCTGTATATAAGAATAAATCCGACTATGAAAATATTTGAGGAGTCTGTTATGTTATACGTTGGTATTGATATTTCTAAAAGTAAATTTGATGTATGTTTGAAAAATGATTCATTTGATACTTCTACGTTTTTAGCTTTCCCTAATGATTTCAAGGGTTTTAATTCATTATTGGTTTTTCTTTCCTCTTCCTATGATCTAAATAAATTGTATTTAGGTTTTGAGTCCACTAGCACTTATATGATACCTTTACAAAAGTTTCTCGAAAAGAAACAAATCACGTATATGCTTGTTAATACAATTTCTTTAAATCATTTCATTAAATATAATAATTTTCAAAATAAAACAGATCAGCGCGATAGTTTTTATATTGCTTTGTATCTTGAAACTTTTGCTACTTCTCAAAATAGTTCTTCTATCTCTCAGTTTCGTAATTTTTATAAAATGTATAACACTTCTATAAATCTACTTATGAAAATGGAAGTTCAATTTAAAGGTATTAATGATTCTTTAAAATATAGCGATGAGCGTTCTGATTTACATTTAACAATGCTTTCTATGCAGAAATATATTAAGTCGATTCGTGTTCAAATTACTGATGATCTCATAAAAGAGATTATGATTAATATTCCTTATTATGACAATATAAAATCTGATTTGGTTGGTGTAGGCGATAAAACACTTCTTTCTGTGCTTCCTCTTATTTTTGACATTTCAGATAAATACACTATCAAACAACTTCAAAGTTTTATAGGTCTTAATCCCGTTTATACTCAAAGCGGTTCTTCTGTGAACAAACGTCAATTTATTTCTAAACGTGGAGATGTTCAAGTTAGAAAAATGCTTTATATGTCTGCTCTTTCTTCTATTCGTTATAATGATTTTCTTCGTGAAAAATACCAAAGATTACTCGCAAACGGTAAACCTAAAAAAGTGGCTTTAGTTGCAATATCTGCTCATATATTCCGTGCTATTGTAAGCAAATTGAATTATTACAAACTCAATTATGAGGTTAAAAATTGAATCATTTGGATGAAAAGATTTACAAAGCTCTACTAAATTTACTTCAAGAAGGAGAAAATATATGCGTTTCTAGTGTTGCTCGTGATGCTCGTGTAGATAGAAAAACGGTGTACAACAAAATGTATAAATATGAACGTCAAGTTTATAACTTAGATGTTAACTAAAAAACAAGGATAAAAAAATGGCAAAAGAAAATGATTTAATTGTAGATGATGGA
>JAQUHB010000014.1 GCA_028683835.1 Sulfurimonadaceae bacterium
AAAACTCCCTCTAAGCCTAGCTTATAACAACTTTAGTTAAAATTCTTTACTTTTTTATTTGGAGATATTATGGATAAAATGTGGTCTGGCCGTTTTACTAAAAGCGCATCCTCTTTACTTGACGCTTTCAATGCTTCAATTATGTTTGATAGAAAACTTTACCGTGAAGACATAGAGGGCTCGATTGCTCATGCAACAATGCTCACAAAGCAAAATATTCTTACCCAAGAGGAGCTTGATTCTATCATCAAAGGTTTAAATCAAGTCAAGGATGAGATCGAATCAGGCGAGTTTGAATGGAAGATCAGCGATGAAGACCTGCATATGGGAATCGAAAAAAGATTAACTGCTCTCATTGGCGATGCTGGCAAAAAACTTCATACTGCGCGTAGCAGAAATGATCAGGTCGCTGTTGATTTTAGAAGATATGTACTTCGCAAAAACAAAGAACTTGTAGTCGCACTCAAAGCAGTAATGGAAGTTTTAGTACAAACAGCATCAAACCATACAGAGACACTTCTCCCAGGAATGACTCACTTGCAACATGCTCAACCGATTAATTTTGGATTTCATATGCTTGCGTATGTCTCGATGTTTAAGCGCGATATTGAGAGATTTGAAAGCTCATTTCTTCGTAATAATTTTTCTCCTCTTGGATGTGCCGCACTTGCCGGAACACCGCATAAAATTGACAGAGAATATACAGCAGAGCTTTTAGGATTTGACTCTGTGAGTGTGAACTGTCTTGATACTGTTAGTGACCGCGATTTTGCCTTAGAGATCTTATTTAATATCTCTACGATGATGATGCACATTTCACGTCTGAGTGAAGAGCTTGTGATGTGGTCGAGTTATGAGTTTAAATTTATCGAACTCAGCGATGAATACTCAACCGGTTCATCTATCATGCCTCAGAAAAAAAATCCTGATGTTCCAGAACTTCTTCGCGGAAAAACGGGTCGCGTTTATGGCTCTTTGATGGGACTTTTAACAGTCATGAAAGGGCTTCCTTTAGCATATAACAAAGATACGCAAGAGGACAAAGAGGGAGTTTTTGATGCTGTTGAAACGGCTGAAATTTCACTGGAAATCTTAAAAGAAGCACTCAAAACGATGGATATTAAAGTTGAAAATATGCATAGTGCTTGTAAAGTAGGACATTTGAGTGCTACGGATTTAGCTGATTACTTGGTTGAGAAGTGTGGCATTCCATTTCGTGAAGCACATTTCATTACTGGAAAAGCGGTCGCAAAAAGTGAAGAACTTAAAATTGATTTGAGTGATATCGCTTACGAAGAGCTACATAAAATCGACAACAGAATTCAAGAAGATGTGATAGAGAAACTCTCTATTAAAAATTCTATGAATGCAAGAACTTCACAAGGGGGAACTTCGACAAAAGGGACACTTGAACAGCTTGCATATTTTAAAAATTACCTTGGAGAAAAATAAGTATGAAGATAGTTGTTTCACATAAAGAAGATATGAAATTTGAAGCTAAAACTGACAAAAGCAGTTTTATTATCGATTGTCCACAGATCAGTCCGATAGAGTATTTTTTGAGCAGTATCATCGCATGTAGCGCGACAGATATGATTATGATTCCTAAAAATCAGGGCAAAACTGTTACAAATTTGAGTGTTGAAGGTGATGCTATAAGAAATGAGGATTTTCCAAAAAAATTCAATACACTGCATCTCATTTATAATTTTGACTCTGACGCTGATGATACAATGGCCGCGCGCTTTGTAATGGCATCTTTAGAGACATACTGCTCAACGATAAACACTATTCGAGATAGTGTCAAAATTAGTTATACGATTATTCATAACGGTAAAACGATTAGAGAGAATGAATCAATGATCTCAGGTAACGGCGTGAAGATAGATATGGGTAAAATCGAGAGTTGTCCGCAGTAAAAACCCTTACATGTAAAGCTTTACATGTAAGAACTTCTAAAATATTTTTTAAAAGAAATCTTGAGGATCTGCATCTGCTAAATGATCCCATTTGAGTTTTGAACCACCAAGTATATGCCAATGGAGATGTTGTATCTCCTGACCGCCATTTTCTCCAACATTTGTGATCACTCTATATCCACTTTTATCAATCCCAAGACGTTTAACCACTTCTTGAATAAATGAAGTTATCCCTTTCATAGTCTCAGGAGAAACTTCATTAAAACTATCTACATGAAGTTTTGGAATCGCTAAAATATGAACCGGAGCTTTTGGATTGATATCATGAAACGCAATAAAATCATCATTTTCTAGTTCGATATTTGCTGGAATCTCGTTATTAACAATTTTGCAAAATAAACACATCTTAAACCTCTTTTCTATTGTCGTAAATTAGGGATAAATTTTATCATAAATGTTATTTTTTTACTTTAAATATAAGGCGCAATCAATTCATCAAGCTTTTTGTAATGGAGTTTTTTGTACAATCCAGAAAAATAAACTACTGGAGACTCTATATTGAAAGAGTGGTATGAAAAAATCCAAACAGCCATTAGCGTTGAAGATTTAGAAAATATACGCATAGCGATTTTTGGTAAAAAAGGACTCTTGGCAAAACAGTTTGAAGAGATGAAAGCTGTGCCAAACGAGGAAAAAGCAAATTTTGCAAAAGAGCTCAATACCCACAAAAACGAACTGACTTCACTATTTAATGAACAAAAAACAGTGTTGCAGACAAAAGAACTTTATGAAGCTATGAAGGCTCAGGCTCTTGATGTTTCGCTTTACTCTACAACATCAAGAAAAGGGGCATTGCACCCAGTGATGGAGACTATGGACAGGATCGTAGAATACTTTTCATCTATGAGCTTTTCTGTTGAGACGGGACCTATGGTTGAAGATGATTTTCATAACTTTGAAGCCTTAAATCTGCCTAAGTACCATCCTGCGCGTGATATGCAAGATACGTTTTATTTTAAAGATGAGATGTTGCTTCGTACACACACTTCTCCGGTTCAAATCCGCACGATGCTTCACACAAAACCGCCTATTCGTATGATCGCTCCTGGTGCAGTATTTCGTCGTGATTACGACTTGACTCATACACCAATGTTTCATCAGGTAGAAGGTTTGCTTGTAGATGAAGAGGGTAAAGTTTCATTTGCAAATCTCAAATATATTTTAGAAGATTTCTTAAAATATATGTTCGGCGATGTCGAAGTGCGTTTTAGACCAAGCTTTTTTCCTTTCACGGAGCCATCAGCGGAAGTAGATATCTCTTGTATATTCTGTAAGGGTCATGGATGTCGTGTTTGTTCACATACGGGCTGGCTTGAAGTACTTGGCTGTGGAATTGTCGATCCGAATGTTTTTAAAGCAGTCGGTTATGAGCATGTAAGCGGATATGCATTTGGGCTTGGCGTTGAGCGCTTTGCGATGCTTATTCATCATATCGGGGACCTTCGCTCTTTATTTGAAGGAGATGTCAGACTATTGGAGCAGTTTCAATGATAATTACAAAAAGTTGGTTAAACGAATTTATCAATATCGAAGATAAGTCAGCAGATGAGTTGGCAAAAACACTCAACTCCATTGGTCTTGAAGTGGATAGAGTTGTCCAATACAAGATACCCGCAAAAATAGTTTTCGGGTCTGTCTTAGAGTGTGAAAAACATCCAGATGCTGATAAACTTAATATCTGTAAAGTAGATGTTGGAACGGCTGTTTATCAGATTGTTTGTGGTGCTTCAAATGTGAGAAAAGGTTTACATGTAGCGGTTGCTACTCTTGGTGCAGTGATGCCAAACGGTCTGGAGATCAAACCTGTTCAACTTCGCGGTGTAGATAGCGAGGGGATGATCTGTTCTGCAAGTGAGCTTGGTCTTGCTGATGCTAGCAGCGGGATTCTGGAGTTTGATAGTTCAATTGGCAAGATTAAACTCGGTCAAGAGTTATGTGAAAACAGATATCTTCAAGATACACTTATCGAGATAGAACTCACAGCTAACAGAGGCGATTGTTTGAGCATCTATGGAGTGGCACGCGATCTTTGTGCTGCGTATAATCGTCCACTTCTTAAAATAGCTGATGGCGAGGATGACGAGAGACGTATGGGGATAGGAAGAATTCTTCAGCTAACTCATGCAGATGACTTAGATGTCAATTTAAGATATAAAGCAATCGAAATAAAAGAGTTGAAATTGCCGTTTTTGATCTCGCTTCGTTTATCTCAGATAGAGGAAAAACAATCATCGGAACTTGATGCATTTTTATTTTATACGACATATACAACAGGTGTAATCCTTAGAGCATACGATTATAATTTTTTTAAAATCAGTGATGATGCAGAGAAAAAAGCAAAAATCTCATTATCTCTTGATAATCTTGGATTTGCGACTATTTACGCAAAAGAAAAAGTTGTTTCAATAGTTGGAGTTAATCAACAAGATTGTTCGAAAATGCCTGAAAATGAGGGTATTGCAATTATTGAAGCGAGTTATATTGCTCCACATATTATCTCTAAGCAGATGGCAGAAAACAAAATCGAAAGCGGGCCTCTTTTTTATAGAACATCACGGGGTAGTGAACCGACTCTCAACATCGGGCTGAACTATTGTATAGGATTGTTTGATAAAAATTCAAGCTCTGAAATATATGGTGGCAGTGTAGAGCTTTGTGACGAATATGAATCTGTACTCATAACTATCTCGGTTGATGAAATCAATAGTATTATTGGTGCGAAGATAGATAAAACAACTATCACAAAAATTCTTCAAAACTTAGGTTTTGATATAAGTAAATCACAAGGGACGAATTTTGTTATTTTAGTTCCAAGATACCGTCATGATATTGTCAATAAACAAGACATAGTTGAAGAGATAGTGCGTTTAGTTGGAATAGATAATATTCCCTCAAAACCATTTGTACTCAAAGAAAAAAATCCTCTCTCAAGTGGATATTTTGAGTTTAAAAAATTAAGAAAATATAGACATAGTGCTGCAAATCAAGGTTTTTTTGAAACAGTACATTTTGTATTTAATGAAAAAGCAAAACTTCAAGAGTACGGCTTTGCATGTATAGATGAAAGTCTTGAACTTTTAAATCCAATTGTAAACACTTTAGACACAATGCGTCCAACTTTAATGTTAGGTCTTTTAAATGCAGCAAGCTTAAATGTAAAGTCAGGATACAAAGATGTCAGACTTTTTGAGATAGATTCTGTTTTTTCCTCAGCGCGTCATGAGTCGATAAAAATGGCATTTATTTATAGTGGTGATGCATATAAAGATGGCATTTTAAATGGCGGAAGATCAAGTAAAATGGATTTTGGTGCTTTTGTTCAGTTAGTTTCAAATGTTGTCGGTGACGTTGATTTAGTGGCATATGTGCCTGAACATACACTTGCAAATCCATATCAGTGCGCAAAAATAATGTTAAACAATCAAGAGATCGGTGAGTTATTTAAACTTCATCCTATAGTTCAAGATGCAATGGATTTGGATGAAACTTTTATCTGTGAGATCGATTTTAGCAAATTATCATTTAATCTTGTCGAGGCAAAAGCATACTCAAAATATCAAGCATCTTTTCGAGATTTAAGTCTTGTTGTACCCAATAATTTGACATACGATGAGATACAACGAGTCATTAAAGAGAGTAAATCTGAGCAGATAGTACGTTTTTATCCTGTAGATAAATATATAGATCAAAGTTTAGGTGAAAATTCAAGTTTAACTTTGCGTTTTGTTTTACAATCTTTAGAAAAAACACTTGAAGAGGATGATATTACTTCAAATATGAATGCTATTTTAACTGCATTAAATGAAAGATTGGGGCTTATTCTCAGATGAAAAGTGTCAAAATAGTTTCGGCAAAACCTTTTGATTTTAAGACAGAGAATATCGCTTCGGATAAATCTATCTCACATCGCTCAGTTATGTTTGCTATGCTTGCAGACGGCGAATCGAAGATCAGAAACTTTTTACGTGCTGAAGATACTTTAAACTCACTAGAGATTGTAAAAAATCTTGGTGCGAATATCCAAGATGATGGAGAACTCATCACAATTAGTTCATCAGGTATCAAAGAGAGTGAAAAAATCTTAGATTGTGGTAATTCCGGGACTGGAATGCGTTTATTCTGTGGACTTTTAAGTTCAGCAGAGGGACATTTTATTTTGACTGGCGATGAATATCTTTGCCGTCGTCCTATGAAACGAGTTACTGCTCCGCTTCGCTCAATAGGAGCAAAACTTGATGGAAGAAATGATGGAGATTTAGCACCGCTCAGTATTCGAGGCGCTTCTTTAAACGCATTTCATTATGAGAGTAAAATAGCATCTGCTCAAGTCAAAAGCGCGATGATACTTGCGGCTCTAAGATCGGATGGTATCTGTACTTACACTGAGCCAGAATTGAGTCGTGATCATACGGAGAGAATGTTAAAGGGGATGGGTGCGGAGATAAAAGTAGATGGATTGACCACTACAATAGCTCCGATGAAAAATCTTTTATCACCTTTAGATATAAGAGTTCCAGCTGATCCTTCAAGTGCATTTTTCTTTGCAGTGGCTGCTGCTATCACTCTAAACTCTTGTGTCGTTTTAGAGGGTGTTACTCTTAATAAAACTCGAATCGAAGCCTTTAAAATACTTGAACGTATGGGCGCTGACATTACCTATAAACTCACTGATGATAAATATGAACCAGTTGGCGATATTACAGTCAAATATGCTCCACTTCATGCGATAACAATTGAAGATAATATTTCTTGGCTCATCGATGAGCTTCCCGCTCTTTCCATCGCATTTGCATGTGCAGAAGGTATGAGCGTCGTCAAAAATGCAGAAGAACTTCGTGTCAAAGAGAGCGATAGAATCTCTACGGTAGTACGAGGTTTGAGATCTTGCGGCATTGAAGTGGATGAAGCTGAAGATGGATATAGTGTCAAAGGTGGAGAACTTCGTAGTGGCGTCATTGACAGCCACGGAGATCATAGAATCGCCATGAGTTTTATCATTGCAGGGCTTAGATGTGGTATGGAAGTAAAAGATATTGATTGTATTCAAACTTCGTTTCCAAACTTTTTTGAACTTTTACAAAATTTAACAAAAATCGAGTACATGTAAGATGAAAATAGAGCTCGCTGAAAATTATGGCTTTTGTTTTGGTGTTAAACGTGCGATAAAAATCGCAGAAGAAAATAAAAACTCTGTAACTTATGGGCCGTTAATTCATAATGCAAAAGAGATAGAAAGACTTGATCTTGATTATAAAGTAGGATTGACCGAAGATATTTCTACTTTTAAAACGGGTGATAAAGCTGTTATACGTACTCATGGTATTCCAAAAGCTGAACTTAAATTTTTAAAGGAGAAGGGTGTAAATGTTGTGGATGCAACGTGCCCTTATGTGACTAAACCGCAACAAATATGTGAAGAGATGAGCGCACTTGGATATGATATCATCATCTTTGGCGATGATGAGCATCCAGAGATTAAGGGTGTGAAAAGTTATGCATCAAGTGGTGCATATGTTGTGAGTTCAGTAAAAGATTTAGAAGACTTAAAACTCAAAGATCATATTGCGTTAGTGGCACAAACAACAAGAAAAGTGGAAGATTATCTCGAAGTTGCCAATTACTTAGTGCCACGTCATAAAGAGGTCCGAGTTTTTAACACTATCTGTAATGCAACATTTGAAAATCAAGATGCTGTTCGAAAACTTGCAAAAAGAGCTGATGTTATGATTATTATAGGTGGGAAAAACTCATCAAATACAAAACAACTCTTTAGCATAGCAAAAGAGTTTTGCCCCGATAGCTATCATATAGAAGATGAAAAAGATATTGATTTTTCTTGGTTTTTAGGTAAAGAACTTTGCGGCATCAGCGCTGGAGCTTCTACTCCCGATTGGATCATTCAAAAAGTGGTCGATTCTATAAGTAACAAAGAACAATGATTCAACATTGTTCTTGCTAAATCCATTCCCTCTTTTTTAATTTTTCTTTTTAAATTACCGAACCTTTTTTAACATATTAGCTTTAGTCAAAATTTAAGCAATATTGATGCGTAATCGTTATAAACATTGTGTATAATCACAAGAATAGCTAAAACAAGTAAGGTAATCTATGAAACTTCACTCTTATGATATAAGTCCAAAATGTACTACAAGCGTTGCTTATTTTTCTATGGAGTTTGCCATCGATCAAGCTTTAAAAATTTATTCTGGCGGACTCGGATTTTTAGCGGGTTCACATATGCGCAGTGCGTATGATCTTAAGCAAAATGTTGTAGGTATCGGGCTTTTGTGGAGCTTTGGTTACTATGATCAAGAACGAAATGAGGATCGTACTTTAAAGCCTCAGTACACTCGTAAATACTATTATTTTCTAGAAGAGCTTAAAGAAAAAATCACAGTTAAAGTCCAGACAAAAGATGTTGTTGTAAAAGCATTTTTACTCCATTCTGAAGTATTTGGAACAGCCCCGATTATTTTGCTATCAACTGATACGGATGAAAATGATTATCTCTCTCGAACCATCACGCATAAACTCTATGAATCAAATGAAAGAACACGTGTGGCTCAAGAGATAGTTCTTGGTATCGGCGGAGTGAAAATTTTAGAGGCACTTGGACGAAAAACAGATATCTATCATATGAATGAAGGGCATGCACTTCCACTTGTATATGAGCTCAATAATCATTATCCAAATTTGGAAGAACTAAGAAAACATGTTGCATTTACAACACACACTCCTGAAGCTGCGGGAAATGAAACACATAATATTCAGTTTTTACATGAGATGGGTTTTTTTAACGGACTCGATCTAGAGACTGCGCGTAGTATCAGCGGTTATGAAAATAATGATAATTTTTCTCTTACAGTTGGCGCTTTGCGTGTGAGCAAACGTGCGAATGCTGTTTCAAAGATACATGGAAAAGTCTCTAATGAGATGTGGTCGTATGTTGAGAACCGATGCGAGATTATCTCAATCACCAATGCACAAAATAAAAAATACTGGACAGATAAAACGCTTATTCGTGCTCTTGATGAGCATGAAGATTATGAGCTTGTGGCACGAAAAAAACACCTTAAAAAAGTTCTTTTTGATGAAGTGGCAGACCAGACAGGAAAGATGTTCGATCCAGAAGTCTTTACGATTGTCTGGGCAAGAAGGTTTGCTGAGTATAAGCGTCCGGGATTATTGAAATATGATTTTGAGAGATTTATAAAGCTTATTGAAAATACGCAAATGCCGGTTCAAATCATCTGGGCTGGCAAACCCTATCCGACAGATCATGGGGCTATTGATATCTTTAACGAACTTATTCATATTAGCCGTGAGCATAGAAATATTGCAGTCCTTGTCGGTTATGAACTTTCTTTGTCAAAAATGTTAAAACAGGGAAGCGACCTCTGGCTCAATACTCCAAGAATTACGCGTGAAGCGAGTGGAACAAGTGGTATGACAGCAAGTATGAACGGTTCAGTACATTTTTCTATTAATGATGGATGGCATCCTGAGTTTGCAAGAGATGGTAAAAATGCTTTTACAATTCCAGAAGTTGATCATAATTTAAGTATTTTAGAACAAGACAGACTTGACAATAAAAATATGATGGATATTTTAGAAAAAACGATTTTACCAATCTACTATACGAATCAGCATAAATGGACTCGGATTATGAAAAATGCGATGACAGAGATAGAGATAGAGTTTGACTCAGGTCGTATGGCAAAAGAATATTACGAACTTATGTACAACTACAAGGCTTAAAATGACTTCCAATATAAAATATATGAGCGGTGTAAAAAGCTTAAAAGATATCGATGTATACGGTAAAAGAGTCTTGATTCGTGTAGACTTTAATGTTCCTCTTGATTCACATGGCAATATTTCAGATGATCGTCGAATTAAAGCAGCATTGCCTACGATTAATTATTGTATTGATCATAACGCCTGTTCCATAACACTTGTAACACATCTTGGACGCCCAAAGGGTGGATATGAAGAAAAATATTCATTAAAACATATTCAAAAAAGGCTTGAAAGATTACTAGATAAAAGAGTTGAGTTTGTAGATGATTTTGAAAGTTCACAAAATGAGATTGCTACGTGTTCTAGAGAGAGAGTATTTTTGCTAGAAAATATTCGTTTTCATACACAAGAACAAAAAAATGATAGAGAGTTTTCAAAAAAATTAGCATCAATTTGCGATATCTACGTTAATGATGCTTTTGGAACAAGTCACAGAGAAGACTCTTCGACCTTTGGAATTACAGAGTTTGTTGATACAAAAATTGCAGGATTTTTGATGATAAAAGAGATAGAGGCATTTTCAAAAGCACTCGAAGAGCCTGTGCGTCCCATAGCCTTGGTAGTTGGAGGTGCGAAGATTTCTTCAAAGATCACTCTTTTAGAATCTGTGCTACAAAAAGTAGATAAACTCATGATCGGCGGAGCGATGAGCAATACCTTTTTAAAAGCTTTGGGATATGATATGAAAGACTCTTTATATGAAGAGGATTATGTTGCAACAGCCTTACAAGTAATGACTCAGGCAAAAGAGAAAGGTGTGAAGATCTACCTTCCTGTTGATCTGGTTGTTGCGGATTCCGTGGAAATACCAGTGGATGTAAAAGTCGTACCTGCGCAAGATGTGCTTGATGGATTTAAGGCTGTAGATATCGGACCGGCAACTGTAAAACTTTTTAGTGAAGCGGTGGAGATGTCAAATACCATTATCTGGAATGGTCCGATGGGAATTTATGAGCAGGATAAGTTTTCAAAAGGGACATTTAAACTAGCAACTGCGATAGCTGATTGTTATGCGTACACAATTGTCGGTGGCGGTGATACGGCTGATGCTGTTGAGAGATGTGGTGAGGCGAGTAATTTTAGTTTTATCTCTACGGGTGGCGGAGCGAGTTTAGAACTTTTAGAGGGCAAGATATTACCCGGATTTAAAAACTTGGATAGAAAAGAGGAGCGTATTTAATGGCTTTGGCAATCATGTGTTCTGGTGGCGATGCACCTGGGATGAATCCTGCAATTAAAAAATTTGTTGATTATGCATTACAAAAAGGTGAAGAAGCATATTTGATTTATGATGGACTTGAAGGTCTTATAGATGGCAAAATAAAAAAAGCCACCCATAAAGATGTTGCAGGAATAGTCCATTTTGGCGGGACTATTATCCGTTCTTCACGTTCAAAAAGATTTTTCGAATATGAATATAGAGAAAAAGCATATAATAATATAAAACAGAGTAGCATTAAAGGTATTATTGTTTTGGGCGGTGATGGTTCCTTTCGGGCGATGCAAAGATTCAGCTCAGAGTTTGATATTAATTTTGTCGGTATTCCCTCCACTATCGATAATGATATTTATGGCACAGAGTATTGTCTGGGTGTTGATACCTGTTTAAATGTTATCAGAGATGCTTTAGATAAGATAAGAGATACCGCATCTTCGTTTAATCGTGCTTTCTTGATTGAGGTGATGGGTAGAGACTGTGGATATCTTGCTGTTGCATCGGCCATGGTGAGCGGTGCTGAGATCTGTATCATCCCTGAAGTGGAATTTAATAAAGAAAAGATGGAGACTAAGCTTGTACAAGAGATAGCAGAGGGTAGAAATTACGCTTTAGCTATTATCTCTGAGGGCGCAAAAAAAACAACTGAAATTCATCAATGGATGGAGGAAAAACTTGGTCTGGAAACTAGAATCAGTATCTTGGGTCATATTCAAAGGGGTGGTAATCCTACTTATTATGATCGTATGATGGCTTTTGATTTTACGATTGCGGCGGTTGATTATCTTCTGACTCACAATGACTCGAATAAAGTGGTAGTGTTTAATAAGGGCGAATTTAGTTTTATTGAGATCGATGATGTAGTACAAAACAAATATGCGTTGCCACAGCATTTTTTAAACGCAGTAAATTATTTAGATTAAAAGGAGAAATATGAAAGCAGTAGTTATGGCAGGCGGATTTGGAACAAGGATCCAGCCTTTGACACATTCACGTCCAAAGCCGATGTTGCCAATCATGAATAAGCCGATGATGGAGCACACGATGATGATGCTCAAAGATCTTGGTATTAGCGAGTTTATCGTCCTTTTATATTTTAAACCTGAAATTATTCAAGATTATTTTAAAGATGGAGCTGATTTTGGTATCAAGATCACTTATGTTATTCCTGATGATGATTATGGAACTGCGGGAGCTGTAAAGCTTGCAGAGGAGTATATTGGAGATGAAAATTTCATTATTATCAGTGGTGATCTTGTAACTGATTTCGATTTCTCAAAACTATTTGATTTTCATACAAGTAAAAATGCAAAACTCTCTATCGGTCTGACTTCTGTAGAAAATCCTCTTCAATTTGGAGTTGTGATCGCCAATGAAAACAATGTGATCGAAAAGTTTCTAGAAAAGCCAAGCTGGGGCGAGGTATTTAGCGATACAATCAATACAGGAATCTACATCATAGAGCCGGAAATACTCAAGTTCATTCCAAAAAACGAAAATTTTGATTTTGCAAAAGATCTTTTTCCTTTCCTCATGGGGAAAAATATTCCACTTATGGGATATAGTCTTGGTGGATACTGGCGCGATGTCGGCAATCCTGAGAGTTACCGCGAAGTGTATGAAGACCTTTTATCGAACAAAGCAAATTTTCAGATCTCTGGGATAAAACAGAACTATCCTGATGGAGTTCTTTATAGCAAAAGTACATATAAACTTGATAGCTCTATTGAAATCGTCGGTACCGTTATGCTTGGAGAAAATGTCACAATAGCCAAAGATGTGAAGCTCATCAATGTGGTTATTGGCGATAATGTCACTATTGCAAGTGGTTCAAAGATAAGAAACAGTGTGTTATGGGATAAAGTCGTAGTAGGTAAAAACGCCAAGCTTGACAACTGCGTGATCTGTAATGATAATATTATCGGTAAAAATGTCAAAGCGAAAGCTGGAATGATATTGGCAGAAGGATGTGAAATAGGTGAACTCTCAGCGATCGAGCAAGATGTCATCATCTGGCCAAATAAAAAGATTGAAGCAGCATCGATTATTAGTCATAATCTTGTTCTTGGTACAAAATATAAAAACTCTATTTTTGAAAATGGAAGTGTTTCGGGTAAAAGTAATATGGAACTTTCATGCGAGATGGCTACAAAACTTGCAGAAGCTTTCGCAGCGCAACTTCCGGTAGGTTCTAAAGTGATTATAGGGCGCGATGATGATAAAAGCTCGCGTATGCTTAAACGTGCATTTTTAGGTGGAATACTCTCAGCTGGGATAGATGTCTTAGATATTAAAAATGTTCCTTCATCCGTGCTCCGTTTTGCTTTGGCGCATGATTCAAAACTCGTCGGTGGCGCTCACTTTAAAAGATGTATCGAAGATACGCTAAATTCTGAGATAACACTTTTTAATGAGGAGGCGATTCGAATCGACTTAAACTCTGCAAAGTCTATAGAAAAATCATTTTTTAGTGAAAAATTTCGCCGTGTTGATTATACACAAATCGGTACTATCCACGAGACCCTGCATCATGTAGAGTGTGCAAATTATAAACAGACTATGGAAGCCAAGATTAACCATTCTATTATTAAATGTAAAAATTTTAAAGTTGCTGTGGATTTGATGCATGGAACTACCGCGGAGATTTTTCCTAAACTTTTAAATGATCTTGGGATTGAAAATATAATCCTTAATAGTTATTATGATGAGAAAAAACTAGCAAATGTCACAGCTTTAGAGAAAAAATCTTATGCAAATATCTCTTCCATTGTTAAGAGTTTAGATTATGATATGGGTGTGATTATCTATCCAAATGCACAAAAATTGACTTTGGTAACTCAAGAAGGGGTGATACTCGATAAGGTAAAAATCCTTTACAGTGTTTTAGGTCTTTTAAATATCGATGCAAAAGAGAGGAAAAAACGGGTCTTTTTACCGACTTGGGCACCTGATATCAAATATTTTGAAAATCTTGAGATTGAACGTGGAAAATATGTGAATCTTAAAGCTTCTGAGCTTCAAAAATACGATCTGATCGCTACAGTAGATGGTAACTTTGCCTTTACAGAGTTTGGCTATACGCGTGATGCGATGTATGCGAGTTTGAAAGTTATGCAGCTTTTGAGCTGTCATGATATTCAGTTGTCAGAACTGGCAAAGAGTGTAGATAATTTTTACTATAAATCACTTAAAGTTGATTGTACTCAGGCGCTCAAGGGCAAAATGATGAGAAAGTTCTTAGAAGATGCCAAGGGTAAAAAATCATCATCTTTGGATGGTGTGAAGATATGGGAAAATGAAACTGATTGGATTTTAATGATTCCAGATCAATATTCAGAACATCTCAATATTTATATCCAAGCTATCGATACTGTTTCTGGGGAAACCCTTTATGAGCGTTATATACAAAAGATTGCTGCGTGGTCAATAGGAGGTTGATTTGAAACTGAGCTTTATATGGCATATGCATCAACCGGATTACCGTGATGGAAGTGGTATTATGCAGATGCCTTGGGTATTTTTGCATGCCATAAAAGATTATTATGATATGCCATGGATGGTGTCACGTCATAACGGCATCAAAGCTACTTTTAATATTACACCTACCTTGATACAGCAGTTAAAACTTTATTATGTTCAGCCTCAAGCAAGCGATCGCTTCTTAGCTTTGTGGTCCGTGCATCCCTCTTCGTTAGCTGAAGAAGACAGAAAATGGGTGATTAAGATCTGTAAAAGCGCAACTGCAAAGACGATGCTTGAATCTTCTGCTAGATATAGAGAACATCATAATCAGGAACATTTTAATAATAATGAGCTGATTGACTTAGAGATACTTTTTGTACTTTCATGGTGTGGTGCATATGTCAAAGAAAATAATATTATCGTACAGCAACTCATCGCCAAACAAAAAGATTATACTAATGATGAAAAACTCACTCTGTTAAACGAGCTCTCCATTTTTATCGCAGGGATATTTGATTATTACCTTAAACTTCATAACGATGGTCTCATTACACTTTCAACTACGCCATTAACTCATCCGATATTACCGCTTTTAATGGATATGAATAATGCCTTAAGTGCAAATCCAAATACGGATATTCCAAAAGATTTTATGGATCTCTCAGAGGATGCACGCTTGCATGTAACAAAAGCAAAAGATCTATTTTTTGAGACATTTGGCTTTATGCCAACTGGTTTTTGGCCTGCTGAGGGAGCAGTAGACACAAAAAGCATTGCGCTTTTAAAAGAGTGTGGTGTTGAGTGGATCGCTACAGATGAAGAGATTTTATTTCGTTCACTTAACTCTTCAGTGAGAGAAAATCTTTATACTCCTTACATGTATAAAGGGATGCGTATTGTTTTTCGAAATCATTATCTCAGTGATTTGATAGGTTTTACTTATTCCCAAATGGAAACTTCTTTAGCCGTGTCAAATTTTATGCATGAGCTTGAAAAAATAGAACATACAGATGCTGATGCGACTGTCTTTGTTATCTTAGATGGTGAAAACGCTTGGGAGTTTTTTAGTAATAATGGCTTCGATTTTTTTGATTCTTTATATAAAAATCTTCAAGAATCTTCATGGTGTCAAAGTGTGACAATGGCTGAAGTATTGCAATTGCCAGCAAGAGAATTGGCATATTTGGCTGCTGGTAGCTGGATCCATGGAAATTTTAATACTTGGGTTGGACATCGTGAAAAAACAAGAGCTTGGGAGTTGATCTATTTGACCAAAAGAGATTATGAACATCATAAAAACTCATTGAGTGAAGAGACCCGAGAAAAGATAACGGAGCACTTTTTATTAGCTGAATCTTCAGATTGGTTTTGGTGGTATGGAGATGATCACTATAGTGAATTTGGAGCAGAGTTTGATGAGCTTTTTCGCTTCCATCTCATTGATATCTATACCCTGATCAACATAGCTCCGCCATCAGATCTTTTTATCCCTATTATTGAACATAAAAGCACACAAAATTTTTGGTTACAGCCCCAATCAGATATCTCTCCAATCATTAATGGTAAACATGATTCCTTCTTTGAGTGGATTGGTTGTGGAATCATTGATGAGAGTAAACTTTTTTCCACTATGGATAAAGAGCGTGGACCGATAAAGAAAATTTTGTATGGACAAGATGATTTAAAACTCTATTTTGCTTTTGAAGCGAGGATGAGTGAGCTTTGTGGTACTTATACAATGGAGATTATTTTAGAACCTCTTGGACTAAGAAAAAAAGTAAATTTTGAGATACAAACAAGCTTCATTGGTGAATTAGAACTTTATGTGATGTGCCAAGATCTTTTAGAAATGAGCATAGACAGAAGTAAAATTACGATCGATGAGATCTCTATAAAGTTTGAGCTTGAAAAAGATGGTCAGATTATTCAGATATTACCAGGATTTGGCGAGCTTAAAATCGATCTGAGTAATGATTATAGTAGAAACTGGTTTATATAAGGATGGACATGAAAAAAGTATCGCTTCTCTTTGGTATCCACATGCATCAGCCCGTTGACAATTTTGGAGATGCGGTGGAAGAGGCTATAAACCTGTGTTACAAACCTTTCTTTGAAACGATGGTCAGATATCCTGAGTTTAAGTTTGCAGTGCATTCAAGCGGATGGCTACTTGATCTGATACGTATCAAACATGAGGATATCTTTGAAAATATACAGCTTTTAACAAAACAGGGTTCTATTGAATGGATCAGTGCCGGATATTATGAACCGGTGTTAAGTGCTATACCCTCTTGCGATAGAGTCGCTCAAATTGAGATGATGAACAAGTTTATAAAAAAATATTTCGGTGTTCAACCAAAAGGGCTCTGGCTGACAGAGCGAGTTTGGGAGAGCGCATTGGTTCCTGATCTCTTTACATGTAAGATCGATTATGTGCTTGTGGATGATTACCATTTTTTAAGCAGCGGTTATGATGCTTCCACAATGGATGGATATTATACGACAGAAGAGGGCGCAAAAGAACTCTCTCTTTTTCCAATAGCAAAATCATTGCGTTACGCTCTCCCGTTTTACAGTGTACAAAGATCCATAGAGACTATTTTGGCATGTTCTAAACGTGAAAATTCTGCGGCTATCATCTTTGATGATGCTGAGAAATTTGGTCTTTGGCCTAAAACGCATGAATGGGTGTATGAGAAAAAATGGCTTGAGCAATTTGTAGAAGCTGTGTTATCACATAAGCAGATTATTCCAGAGCATTATAGTCACTATATGAAAAAAAATCGCTCTTTGGGGATTGCATATCTTGGCAATACCTCTTACGTAGAGATGGGTGAATGGAGTTTACATGCGAAACAAATGCTCTCTCTTGAAAAACTCAAACAGGATGTCGGCGAAGAATACTTTAATGATGTTGGTGTTGCATTTATAAAAGGTGGTATCTGGAAAAACTTTTTTGTTAAATACCATGAAAGTAACTATCTCCATAAACGTATGCTTTACTTTAGCAAGAATCAAGCAAAACTTTCAAAAACTGCTTTAGAGTCTTTGTATAAGCTTCAGACAAATGATGTATTTTGGCATGGAGTTTTTGGCGGTTTATATCTTCCGAATCTTCGAGATAATGCGTATAGATATCTTCTTGAACTTGAAAAATCAAGAGTGAAAAAAGGGATTAGTTTCGAAATACTAGATATTGATATAGATGGCTATGATGAGTTAAAAGTGGTGACACACAATATCAGTGCTATTTTTTCGAGTAAATTTGGCGGACAGATGGTAGAATTTGGCTCTTTTGACACACTCTTTAACTGGCAAAATACGCTTATGCGACGTTATGAAGCCTATCATGAAAAGATATTCCAGGCCAAAGATAGAGTGCTTGTTCATGAAGAAAAAAATGATGAGATAGCAACGATTCACCATGATAGCGTCGTACTAGATGAGGAGCTTAAAGCGGAACTTATCTATGACTGGCATCCAAAAAACTCTTTTGTCGAACATATTTGTACAGATCCTTTGACATTTGATACTTATAGAAAATTAGAATTTAAAGATGTCGCAGATTTTGCAAATCAACCATTTCTTCTTGCAAAACATAAAACCGTTTTTAGTCGTGAGGGCGCTATTTATTTGAATGAACCTTACAAAACGATGATGAAAAAAGAGTATGCTTTTGATACAAATTCTATTGTCTTGAAGCTCGATTGTAAAACTTCTTATGAAGGAAGTCTCTATTTTGCACAAGAGTTCAATTTTCATTTTGCACATCCTCATAAGGTGACTTTTAATGGTAAGACCATTGAAGAGGGACTTAGTGAGTACGACTGCAAAGAGTTAATTATAATAGATGATTTTACAAATAAGATTTTAAAAATCAAGATGAGTCAAGAATGTACGATCATTGGATATATCTTAAACACTGTTTCACAAAGTGAAAGCGGTTTCAATAAGATGGCGCAGGAGATCTCATTTGTTTTGACCCTGCCGTTTGTCAAAAACCTTACATGGAATGTGGAATTGGAGTTGGAAAATGTCTGAGATACGATTGGATAGAATCCACAATAAATATGTTGTAATAGCGCCGGAGAGATTATTTCGGCCAAATCTAGATTGTCGTAATGAGAAAAAAAACAGTGCATCTATAATCTGCCCTTTTTGTGATGGCAATGAAGACCTTACTCCACATGAAATCTTTGCCATACGTGATAACGGGGAAAACGAACCCTCTTGGAGGACAAGAGTTGTTCCAAATCTCTACAAAGCGGTACAGATAGAACTCTCCGATATTTCAAAAAGAGATGGAATATTTGAGTCTATTCCCGGAGTCGGCGCACATGAGATTCTCATTGATTCTCCTTGTCATGAATGTGATTTTTACCAGCTTGAGGCTTCTGCTATAGAAGATTGGCTTCGAACTATGATTATTCGTATTGAGGATTTGAAAAATGATACGCGATTGATTTATTTGAGTATCTTTAAAAATGTCGGTATCAACGCAGGTGCGACTCAAGAACATCCTCATACTCAGCTTTTAGCTTTGCCTATTATGCCAAAAGAGGAGATGGCATTTTTAGAGGAAAATATGCGATATTATCGAAGTCATGGACGAGGCTTGATAGAAGATGTGGTCTGCAATGAGCTTTCATCTAAAACAAGGATAGTTACACGTCATGGTAATTTTGTCGCATTCTGTCCATACGCTAGTGCTTATCCTTTTGAGGTGATAATAGCACCTCTTACAAATATTGCTTCTTTATGTAAATGTGGTAGACAAGATGTATCGGATCTTTCCATTTTGATAAAAAGGGTGTTTGGAAGCCTACATAAGCAGCTTGGGCATTTTGCTTATAACCTCTCTTTAAAGATGGCACCGCTCAATACAAATTTTGAAAATGAAGTTTATATGAATCATTTGAATAAAAATTACCGTTTTATTTTACGTATCACTCCGCGTATCTATAATCTTGGTGGTTTTGAGATCTCTACAGGTATGGCGATAAACAGTGTCGTACCTGAAGAATCTGCGAAAATGCTCGGTGGAGAATAAAAGATGAAGATTTTGTTTGCTTCAAGTGAGATATTTCCATATGCAAAAAGCGGCGGACTTGCAGATGTGGCGGATGCACTACCTAGAGCATTAAGTTCTTATACTGAACTTTACAGGGTGATCCCTTTGTATGGTTTTATGAGTAAAAAGGATCTTCAGTTATCTCAGAGTTTTGAAGTGAGTTTAGGAAATAAAAAATACAAAATCAATCTATATACAAAACTTCAAAATACTCTAAACCTATTTTTTTTAGAAGCACCGCTTTTAAGTGAGACTCAAAATCTTTATTGTGACAAAGAGGGTGATTACGTAGATAATGATCTTCGTTTTGCGATCTTTTGTAAAGCAGTCGTTGCTCTTGCCGTGAACTTACATGTAGATATTTTACACCTTAACGACTGGCACACCTCTTTGTGTGCACTTTTTGCCAAAGAGCAAAAACTAGCTCTCAAAACAGTTTTAACTATTCATAATCTTGCGTATCAAGGAATATTTGAGAAAGAGACACTTGCACGGCTTGGTATCAGTGAAAAATATTTTACGATGGACAGCTTGGAGTTTTATGGCAAGGTCAACTTTTTAAAAGCAGGCATCGCGTACAGTGACGCAGTTACAACGGTGAGTCCAAGCTATGCAAAAGAGATACTCACATCAGAGTTTGGATGTGGGCTTGAAGGATTCTTGACACATCACAAAGCAAAACTCAGCGGTATTTTAAACGGCATCAATGAGGTTGTTTTTGATCCTCGAAGTGATAAAATCATTTATACTTCTTATGAAAATATAGAGGGAAAATATCAAAACAAAGTCGCCTTGCTAAAAACTTCAAAACTCAAAGATCCAAGGAAACCTTTATTTGTAATGATCACTCGGCTGGTTGAACAAAAAGGGATCGATCTTGTACTCGAATCGATGGAAAAATTACTACAAAATAAGCTTAATCTTTTTATTATCGGCGAGGGTGAGGCAAGATTTACAGAGCAGTTGCAAACTCTTTGCTTAAAACATGAGAATTTTGAGTTTTTTAATGGTTATGATGAGGTATTATCACATCAGCTTTATGCTGCAGCAGATTTTTTGCTGATGCCATCACGCTTTGAACCTTGCGGCCTAAACCAAATGATCGCGATGCGTTATGGAACGATTCCCATCGTACATGCAACTGGAGGTTTAAAAGACAGTGTTCATGAAGATAGATCTAAATGCGGACAAGGAATACTTTTTAATAAGCAAAGCAAGCAGGCATTTTTACTTGCGCTTAAGAGAGCTTTGATGCTCAAAAAAGAGAGAAAGCAGTTTGAAGCACTAGTGAGTTTTAATATGCAATGTGATTTCTCATTTGAACAAAGTGCATTGGCATATCTCAAAATCTATGAGAGTTTTGTATGACCTCAGTCCATGCGACTTTACTTTTATAAAGGATAAAATATGGAAAAAAGAAAATTAAATATCTTATTTGTAGCTTCAGAAGTTGTACCATTCGCAAAAACAGGCGGGCTTGCAGACGTGGCTGGAGCACTTCCAAAAGCACTTAAAGCTCTTGGACACAATATCATCGTCGTGATGCCAAGGTATTATAAGATCGATCCATCAAAACTCACAAAACTTGAGGCTCCCCTAGGTGTGCCGATGGGTGCGATGGGAGAGCTTTGGGCAGGAGTCTATACATCAACTTTGCCGGGAAATGATGTGCCTATCTATTTTATAGATCATGAGCGTTATTTTGGAAGAGGTGGTTTGTATGAAGATCATGACGGTTCTTATGAAGATAACGGTAACCGTTTTGTCTTCTTCTCAAAAGCCGCTTTACAGCTGTGTAAGATGCTTTCTTTTACGCCGGATATTATCCATGCAAATGATTGGCATACAGCGGTTATTCCTCTTTTGGCAAAGACAAGATTTGTTCATGATTTCGCAAATGCAAAATCTGTTTTAACGATTCATAACTTACAGCACCAAGGACATTTTCATAAAAATTTGATGGATCTCCTCGAAGTGGGCTGGGAGCATTTTAATGCACGTGAGTTTGAGAGTTTTAATAGTGTAAACCTTTTAAAAGGGGGCATTATGCACGCAGATGCCGTTACGACCGTCTCGAAAAAATATGCTGATGAGATTCAAACGCGTGAGTTTGGTTTTGGGCTTGAGGGGCATATTCAAGCACATAGTGCAAAGCTTTTTGGGATTTTAAACGGTGTGGACTATGATGAGTGGAATCCTTCGGTAGATAATTTGATTGCTGAAAAATTTGATGTGGGTGATATGGGTGGTAAGCTTACATGTAAGCGTGATATACAGCGTCATTTCAACCTTGAAGTTCGTGATGATGTGCCGCTTATCGGTTTTGTGGGACGTTTTGCAGAGCAAAAAGGGATAGGTCTTATTGCCGGAATTATTCATGGATTACTTGATATGGATCTACAAATTGTGATGCTTGGTACCGGTGAAAAATGGGCTGAGGGATTTTTTAGTGATGTTGCAACGCATCGAAGTAACTTTGGTTTGCATGTAGGTTATTCTGACGCGCTTGCACATAGCATTGAAGCGGCAAGCGATATGTTTTTGATGCCCTCACTCTTTGAACCTTGCGGGTTAAATCAAATATACAGTCTGAGATATGGAACTTTACCAATCGTTCGTGCAACAGGCGGACTTGATGACACGATCCAAAATTTTGATGAACACCATGAACATGGAAACGGATTTAAGTTTTATGATGCTACGCAAGAGGCTTTGTATTACACCGTTTTATGGGCGGTCAATATCTATAAAAAAGATAAAAAAAGTTTTTTAGATATGCAAGAGCGTGCGATGCAACAGCATTTTGGTTGGGATGATTCGGCAAAAAGTTATGTGGAGGTATATAACTATATTTTAGGTTTAACAGCCCAAAAGCCCTCATTATGAAAAACCGAATCTTTTATGATGTGACGCTTTTTAGCGAGTTTGACATCTACCTTTTCAAAGAGGGAACACACGTAAAACTTTACAATCATCTTGGTTCACATCGTATACAAAGAGAAGGGGTGGCTGGAGTTTATTTTGCACTCTGGGCTCCAAATGCGAATTGCGTACATGTAAGAGGTGATTTTAATGACTACAGTACGACTTCCCATCCATTAAAAAACCGTGATGATGGTTCTGGAATTTGGGAAGGTTTTATTGAGGGTGTAGAAGAGGAGATGACCTATAAGTATCATATAGATTCAAATGCCTCACACGGTAGCTCCGACAAGGCTGATCCCTACGCTTTTTATGCGGAAGTCGCACCTAGTTCAGCTTCAAAAATCTGTAATCTTGACGGCTACGTTTGGGGCGATCATGAGTGGATGAAAACACGCTATAAAAACAATTCTCATAAAGCTCCAGTTTCGGTCTATGAGCTTCATCTTGGCTCATGGAGAAGAAAAGTCGAAGAGGATAACCGCTTTTTGACCTACTTAGAACTTGCAGATGAATTAGCCGAATACATTAAAGAGATGGGTTTTACCCACGTGGAGATCATGCCGATCACCGAGTATCCGTTTGAGGGTTCTTGGGGTTATCAAACAACGGGATATTTTGCTCCGACATCACGTTATGGAACTCCGAGTGAGTTTATGAGTTTTGTGGATATTTTGCACAACAACGGCATCGGCGTAATACTTGATTGGGTGCCTTCGCACTTTGTGACAGACGGGCATGGACTTTCAAATTTTGACGGCACATGTCTGTATGAACATGAAGACCCGCGAAAAGGGTTTCATCCAGAATGGGGCAGTGCGATTTTTAATTATGATAGAAACGAAGTACGCGCATTTTTGGTGAGTTCGGCACTTTTTTGGTTGGAAAAATATCATTTAGACGGTATCCGTGTAGATGCAGTGGCTTCGATGCTCTATCTTGATTATGCCCGAAAAGAGGGCGAATGGGTGCCAAACGAGGATGGCAGCAACGTCAACCGCGGTGCTGTACAGTTTTTAAAACAGCTCAATTCTACCGTTTATGAGGCATACAGTGACATCATGATGTTTGCAGAAGAATCCACAAACTACTCAAAGGTCAGCCGTCCTGTAAGCCAAGGCGGGCTTGGTTTTGGCTACAAATGGAATATGGGCTGGATGCATGACATCTTAAAATATATGAAGTTTGATCCCTTGTTTCGCCAGCACCATCATCAAAATCTGACATTTAGTTTTGTTTATATGTACAATGAAAACTATATCTTGCCACTGAGTCATGATGAAGTTGTTCATATGAAGGGTTCTCTTATTAATAAAATGCCAGGAGATAATGAGAAAAAATTTGCAAATCTTCGAGCGCTTTTTTCTTTGATGTACGCACATCCAGGAAAAAAACTACTTTTTATGGGTGGAGAGTTCGCACAGTTTGCCGAGTGGAATTTTGAGCAAAGTTTAGACTGGCATTTACTTGCGTATGATGGACATAAGGGTGTACAAAACCTTATAAAAGAGCTCAATTACTTATATAAAACAGAACCTTCGCTGCACAGAAATGATGTGGAAAAAGAGGGCTTTTCTTGGATAGATGAAAATGATTACAGCGCAAATGTGATCTCTTTTATAAGAAAGGGCGCAAGAAATGAAAAGCCTCTCATGATCATCTGTAATTTTTCAGACAAAGAGCATATAGGCTATCCAATAGGAGTTCCAACACGCGGTGAGTATGTGGAGATTTTTAACTCTAATGACTCTTTATATGGCGGGTATGGCCAGACAAATGCGACACCGAACAAGACACAAGCTAAAGAGTGTCACGGAAGAAAAAACAGTTTACATATAACGCTTGCACCACTAAGTGTGATCTATCTTAAAAGGGTGTAAGAGGGTTTAATCCTCTTCATCATCTTCTTCTATCACATCAAACTCTTTTGGTACTTGAATGGTTTTCCATTTGAGTCCCTCTTTATGGAGACGTTTTAAATGTTTATCTATGTTTTGGCTGGTAACTAGATTTTTGTTGGCTTGAATTCTCTCTAAGATAAGATGATTGATCTTTTCTGAATAATGATAAAGATCTTTATAATTTGTAAAATCATAGATAAACGGCTCTTGCTGAAAATCGTAAACTCTGACATTTTTACATTGTACTAATGTTTTGAGCACATATTCTTGAAATTTGATGATATTGTCTAAAGAGCCTGTTTCATCTGCATGTTTCCAACTGAGATAAGAGTATGGCGGAAGAAAAATAATAAATCGAATATCTTGATTTGCATTGATAATTGAGAGAAACTCTTTATCAAAATTCTTTTTTAAAGCAACAAAGTTAAAATCTTTTTTATTGTATTTATTTTTTCTATCCGTTTCATTTCTGTCTCTCCAAAAATTTTGGACAGCCTCAGCATTAAATTTACACTCTTGATACCAGCAAAAAGCGTTTTCGTATGCCTTTGAAACTCTTTTGTAATAGGTGTTTTGCAAAACAAAATAGCTTTGTTGCAAAGTTTTGTATGATATGAGGTATTTTAGATTTGAGAGCAGATCATTATGATACATCTCTGTTGGAAAAGGGGGTTCACTCATTTTAAAGCCATCATCGCGTAACTGATTTTTATAAGAAAAATAATCCAGACCGTAAATGATAGTATTGGCTTTTTTTAGAGAAAGCAGGTGATTTAACAAAATAGAAAACTCATGACCGCTACCGCCTGAGAATGGAAGTTTGACGGATTTGACATTCATCACTTCATCAACATCATGAATATTGAAATTTTCTATCATAGATGTTCCGACAACTGCCGTATCATAATACATATGTTGGGCTATTCCTGAATCTATATATCTTTCATCGGCATACGTATAAAAATATTTGAGATCAGGATTTACTCTAAATTTCATAAAGGGGTCTACAAACCAATTGGCACTCATGAGTATAATCTCGACAATGAATACAATGGCTAAAATTTTAAAACTACTTTTTTTCCACATGCCAAAAACCTAAAATTGAAAATATATAAATTCACTTACCTTTGAAAGGTAGAGAATGCCAATTATTAAGAGCGAGGCAGTGAAAAGTTGATACTTTAATGTTGCTTTTTGCATCTTCATCCATTCATTAGAGTTCTTAAACACAAGTGTCATAAGTATCCCGAGCATGACCTGCCAATAAACACTGCTGTCGTAAATATTGTCTAAATTAAACTCTGAAAGATCAAACATAACCGTTACAACATTTGTAGCATCTTCCCAAGTCGGTGCTCTGAAAAATACCCAGGCAAGGTTAACGAAGTTAAAGGTGATAAACCAAGCGACAATAGTTGGAAGTTTAAAGCCAAATGATTTCCATGCGTGGTTGATAACTAATGCTAGGCCATGTAAAAATCCCCAAAAGACATAAGTCCAACCGGCTCCATGCCAAATACCTCCGATGACAAAAGTAGCCATGAGATTGACGTAGGTTCTGAAACTTCCCCTTCTACTACCGCCGAGAGGAATGTAGATATAGTCACGTAAGAAACGTGAGAGCGTCATATGCCATCTTCTCCAAAAATCTTGAATGCTTGTGGCTTTATATGGAGAGTTGAAGTTGATAGGGAGTTTGATATTGAAAAGTAAACTCACACCTATTGCCATATCTGTATAACCGCTGAAATCAAAATAGAGTTGAAGCGTATATGTGAGTGATGCGGCCCAAGCTTGGAGCATATCTAAATTTATTGTATCGGCATAAAAATAGTTTGCATAGTCGGCAAAAAAATCAGCGATAATCACTTTTTTAAATAAACCGATTGAAAATAAAAAGAGTCCGGCTCCGATATTACGCCATCTCAGAGCAAAGTTCCAGCGAGAAGCGAACTGAGGCATCATCTCTTTGTGATGCAAAATAGGACCTGCAAGTAGATGCGGAAAGTAAGTCACAAAAAGCATATAGTGTAAAAAATCATATTCTTTAACCTCTTGTTTGTAAGCATCTACTAAAAAGGCTATCTGGGTAAAGGTAAAAAAGCTGATTCCAAGAGGCAAGATGATATGAGGTAAAGGAATATTACTTCCAAAAACACCATTAAAATTAGTAAGAAAAAAGTCTGTGTATTTAAAATATGCCAAAAGAGCAATGTTAAAAAAGATACCAAAAAGAAGAAGCTGTTTGGAAGAGAAAGTTTTTAAAAGTTTTGCTTTCTTTTGTTCTTGCGGTGCATCTGCCATGGCAGAACCTATAGAAAAATTTATAAATATACTTCCAAGTAAGAGTGGAATATAGACAATATTCCAGTATCCGTAAAACAGGAGGCTACCACCAACAAGCCAAACTTTTGAGCCTAATACTAGTCTCTTATGCAAAAGCCAAAAGTAGCCCGTAATCATAACAGGCAGGAACAGAAAAATAAAAGCATAAGAATTAAATAACAATTTTACCGTCCACGAATCAAGTATGGAATTATATCGTTTTCGGCTTGAGATGTTTGTATAAAATTATGCGAAGAGGAGTTAATAACTTAGCTTTATCTGGCGACACTATGGGTGAGGATAAAATCAGATGAGAAATACTCAATATACAAGAGAGTTTAGAGATTCAACAGTTCAGTCATGAACAGTGGTCAATCAGTTTTGCAGATAGCAAGAGACTTGAATGTAAATTCAAAAACAATTTACAATCGGATTTGAGAGTACAAAAAAGCCCGTAATCTTCCAACAGTATCTATAACAGATCATTCATGCAACATTCAAAAGCAATGCCAAAGAGAGTGCTGGAAGAAGAGAACAGAAGGCTACGAGCAGAAAACAAGTATGAAAAGAGATAATCATAAAACTTTTTTGTCACATCAAAAGAGTGAGTTTACGATTTCCTGTGCTTCTGTTTGTATCATTTTTAAATGTGCTTCATCAATAAAACTCTCTGCATAAATCTTATAAACATCTTCTGTACCTGAAGGACGAAGGGCAAACCAGCCATTTTTTGTTACCACTTTAAGTCCGCCTATCTTTGCTCCATTATCTGCTGATGTTAGAATTTTTTCTATCTTTTCTCCTGCTAGCATCGTTGTTTTTATAGCTTCTGGAGAGAGGTTTTTCAGGATGTTTTTCTGCTCAAAATTTGCGGGAGCATCGATTCTTGCATAGATAGGCGATCCATGTTTTTTGGTAAGGTTTTCATAATATGTTCCTGGATCAATTCCCGTAATAGCGAGTATCTCAGCACTTAAAAGTGTCATGATAATACCATCTTTATCCGTACTCCAGATTGTTTTGTCTTTTCTTAAAAAGCTCGCACCCGCACTCTCTTCGCCTCCAAAAAATATCTCGCCATCACTAAGTGGATCAACAAACCATTTAAATCCAACGGGTGTTTCATACACTTTAATGCTGTTGTCTTCACAAATTCGGTCGATCATAGAACTGCTTACAAGCGTTTTTCCCACACCAAGGCCAGAGAAATCTCTATTTTTTGCCAAGTAGTCGATAGCTACGCAGAGATAATGGTTTGGATTTAAAAGTCCCTTGCTTTTTGTGACGATGCCGTGTCTGTCAAAATCGGTATCATTTCCAAATGTAATATCAAAATCATCTTTCATCGCGATAAGCCCAGCCATAGCGTAGGGACTTGAACAATCCATGCGGATTTTCTCATCTTTGTCACAGTGCATAAATGAAAATGTAAAATCTGGTGTATCATGAAAGATGGTCATATTAAGGTTATACTGTTTTTGAATTGCGTGATAATATTCCATTCCTGCACCGCCAAGCGCATCAGCACCGATGGAGATGTTGGCATCTTTGATCGCTTGCATATCAAGTACATCTTGTAAGCCTTTCACATAAGGGGTAACAAAATCATATTCAATGAGATACTGAGATTTGAGTGCGTCTTCAAGCTGCATACGTTGTACATCTTTTAGTCCATTTTCTAAAATCTCATTGGCTCTGTTTTCGATCCACATTGTTATATCTTCATTTGCAGGTCCGCCGTTGGTGGCATTATATTTAAAACCTCCATCTTCTGGAGGATTGTGCGAAGGAGTTACGACGATGCCGTCTGTATCTTTGTGTGTGAGAATAGCATTTGAAATGACAGGCGTAGGCGTGTACTTGAATGTATAATATGTTGTTACTTCATTTGCTGCAAGCACTTCGAGCGCAGTTTTGTGAGCAGAAGTTGAAAGAGCATGCGTATCCATACCTATGAAAAGCTGATTGTTTACTTTGCCTTTTCTGTATTCACATACAGCCTGTGTGATAGCTAAAATGTGATCTTCATTAAAACTTCCACTAAATGCACTCCCACGGTGACCGGATGTACCAAAGGCAACTCTGTTTGCTTGATTGTTTAAATCTGGTTTTATAGTGTAGTAACTGCTGATAAGATCCGCAACATTAACCAATATCTCTTTTGGTGCTTTTTTTCCTGCTAGATTTGATGCCATTATCATTCCTTGATCAACTTTCTATACCTCGATTATATCTTTTTTTATTGGCAAAATTGAAAAATTAATATATCTGTAACTCTTTTTTAGGTACACTTACGGAATTTTATATGTAACAAGGGAAATGAGTATGGCAATCGATAACGAACCATTTGAAGAAGAAAATTTTGCTGAAATGTTTGAAGCGTCTCTTAAAGAGCAGGAATCAAACCGTATAACAGAAGGCGAAATCGTAGAGATACAAGCAGATGAAAACAGAGCTTTAGTAGGCGTAGGCGATAAATTAGAAGGTATTCTTAGTTTAGATGAATTACGTGATGAAAACGGAGAATTGACATTCGCTGTGGGTGACAAAATTACCGTTATGGTAACAGGTCATTACAATGAACGTCCGAAAATATCTTATAAAAAGGTATTGGAGCAAAAGAAAACTCTTGATTTTATTGAAGCTCACAAAGAGGATTTCGAAGAACTTATCATCGAAGGTACTATCACTAAGAAAAATCGTGGTGGTTATGTTGTAGAAGCGGATGATGTATCATTCTTTATGCCTCGTTCATTGGCAGCTTTTAAAGACAATGAAGAGGTAGTGGGACGTAAAATCAAAGCTCAAGTAGTTAAGATTGATGATGCCGAAAATTCTATCGTTGTTTCACGTCGTAAACTGTTCAATGAAGAGCGTAAGCGTAAAAAAGAGATCATCGATGCATTGATGGCAGAAGATGTAATCGTTGAAGGTACAATCAAAAAAATCACTAGCTACGGAATGTTCGTAGATGTTGGTGGTGTTGATGGTTTAGTACACTACAATGAGATCTCGTATAAAGGTCCTGTAAATCCTTCAAAACTCTATAAAGAGGGTGATGTCGTAACTGTTAAAGCTATCTCTTATGATAAAGATAAGCGTCATCTTTCACTCTCTATTAAAGCTGTTCAACCAGATCCTTGGGCAGAAGTTGAAGATGAATTGGATGAGGGAGATACAATTACGGTAACTGTGAGCAATGTAGAAGCTTATGGTGTATTTGTTGATCTTGGAAATGATATTGAAGGTTTCTTACATATCTCTGAAATCACTTGGGACAAAAACGTTAAAAATCCTGCAGATTATTTAACAGTTGGTCAAGAGATAGATGTTGAAGTTATAGAGATCAATCCTAAGACTCATAAACTTCGTGTTTCACTCAAGCGTCTTTTACCAAAACCTTTTGATGAATTTACAAAAACCTTTCACGAAGGTGACGTAGTTGATGGAGTTGTTACATCATTAACTGATTTTGGTGCGTTTGTTCGTATTGGAACTGTTGAAGGTCTATTACACAATCAAGATGCTAGCTGGGAGAAAAACTTTAAATGTAAAGAGATGCTCAAAGTTGGTGATGAAGTAAAAGTAAAAATTGCAAAAATCAATAAAGAGGATCAAAAAATCTCTTTAAACTCAAAAGCTTTACAAGAAAGCCCAATTGATAAATTTGCAACAACACATAAAGTAAATCAATTGGTTCATGGAAAAATCCGTGATATCAAAGATTTTGGTATCTTCGTTCAACTTGATGATGGTATTGATGCACTTATCCGTGATGAAGATTTAGCTCCACTTGTAAAAGAAGAGTTAACTGTAGGTTCAGCTATTGAAGCTGCGATTGCGTCTATCGACACTCGTCGTGATCGTATTCGTTTGTCAATCAAAAAACTTGATTATATAAAAAATCAAGAGTTGATGAATGAAATCAACGACAATGAATCACACTCATTGGGTGATTTGATAAAAGACCAACTACAATAAAATGCATAAAGCATTTAAATGGCTTACTCCGATTATAACAGTTGGGGTGGCTATTTTTATTGTAGTTTTTTTAATTAAAATTAACCCATCGGAAAATACTCAAGTAGACAAACTTCAAACAACAAATATAAAAACACAAGATGATGAGCCCCAGAGTAAGTGGTTAAGTCATTTCTCCAAAAGTGAACAGAGTGGATATTATTATCCTGTAAATGAGATTTATATTAATTTGGATCTTAATGAACAAAATACTACGACCAAGACTTATCAGTTAGATGCACCTGTTTCTGATGCTTATAAATTATTTTGTTTACAAGAAGTATTAAAACAGTATAATGTGCGTTATTTTTTAAATAAAAATCAGGGAGATACCAAGTTACTTATCTATTTAGATGATAAAAGTAGATTGGATCTTTTAGAAAAAGCTTTAAATACTTATGAGATAAGTGCAAAAATTTTGCCTTATAAAGAGGAGAAACAATGGAAAAAAGTACAGTAATCGTTTGTGACCATATTCATGAAGCTGGGCTTGCAATGCTTCAAAATGATCCGAGTATCAATTATGTTTTTGCGGCAGACGTAGATAAAACAGAACTTTTAGGAATGCTTGAAAATGCTGATATAGCAATTACTCGCAGTTCAACTGATGTAGATGATAAATTTATAGCGGCAGCTAAAAATATGAAAGCAATTGTACGCGCTGGTGTCGGTGTTGATAATGTTGACATAGAGGGTTGTTCAAAAGAGGGTATCATCGTTATGAATGTACCTACTGCAAATACTATTGCAGCGGTTGAACTTACTATGGCACACATGCTTTCATGCATGAGAATGTTTCCATATTCACATGATCACTTAAAAAATCAACGTATTTGGAAACGTGAAAAATGGTATGGTTATGAGCTTAAAGGGAAAAAACTAGGTGTTATCGGTTTTGGTAATATCGGTTCACGCGTTGCAAAACGTGCGAAAGCTTTTGAAATGGATATTGTTGCATATGATCCATATATTCATCCATCTAAAGTAACTGATCTTGACATGGTTCATACTGATAATTTTGAAGATATTTTAGCTTGTGATATTATCACCATTCATACTCCAAAAAACAGTGAAACTGTTAATATTATCGATGAAGCAGAGATTGCAAAGATGAAAGATGGTGTAGTTTTAGTAAACTGTGCTCGTGGCGGTCTTTATAATGAAGAAGCTCTTTTTAACGGTTTGACATCTGGTAAAATTCGTTTTGCAGGTATCGACGTATTTGTAAAAGAACCAGCTACTAGTAATCCTTTGCTTGATCTTGATAACATCATCGTTTCTCCACATTTAGGTGCAAATACGTATGAATCTCAATACAACATCGGAACTGAGGCAGCTGAGCAGGCTATTCAAGCGGCAAAAGGGATATCTTATCCAAATGCTCTTAATCTTCCGATTGATGAAACAAAGATTCCTGCATTTGTAAAACCGTATTTGGAAATGGGACAAAAACTTGGCTTCTTAGCTTCTCAGAAAAATCGTGCTCCGATTGTTTCTATTAAAGTAAGCGGACAGGGTCCGATCGCTGAGTTTGTTGATTCTCTTTCAACATTTGTGACGGTTGGCGCTTTAGCTGAAAACAGTGGAGATTCTATTAACTATGTCAATGCTGATTTTATTGCAAGTGAAAAAGGGATTAAAGTAGAAACAGAGGCTTTAGCTGATTCATCTGTATATAAAAACCTTATCACTGTAAAACTTACAACTGATAAAACTGTCACGACTATCAGAGCTACAATATTTGATGATAATATTCAACGTATCGTAGAAATTGACGGATTTAGTGTTGATGTAGCACTAAAAGGCAATATGATTTTCTTTAAAAATACTGATGTTCCGGGAGTTATTGGAAGCGTCGGTACGATTTTAGCCGGACATGATGTTAATATCTCAGACTTCCGTCTTGGAAGAAATTCTAAGTCTGAAGCACTTGCAGTGATCATCGTAGATAGCGCAGTAAGTGAAAATGTACTCAAAGAATTAAGTGATCTTGATGCTTGTATAGGCGTGAGTTACGCAAAAATCTAAAAAAACGAGAAGAATTATTTTCTTCTCGTTTACCTCTTCTATACTTTAAACTCCTTAACTTTTTAACTCAATGAAATTGCTTTACTTATTAGACTTTGCAAGATGAAAATAGAATCAGCATCCTACTATTTTTCAGCAGAATATTTGAGAACGCTTTTGTAGTTCGTTTAACATTTATAATCTCTATGGAGTTTTTTGTTATAAACTTGTAACTATAAAGTCGATCTACCAAGAGTGAAGAGTAACATGAAAAAGATAGAAATTTGAAGTTTTGTTGTGATCTTGAACGCAACTGAGTATTTAAATTGCTTCATGATAAGAATATGAATGATTGGGTTATTGTAACATTTTTTAGAAAAATAACAGGAAAGTACATGTAAGCTAAAAAAGGCTTACATGCTAAGTGAAAAAGTTAAAGAGGATCTGTTATTGAAACAGCTTTCTTCTCGTGAAATTGGAAGTGTCTTTCTAAGTCTGCATTGTACAGAAGAATAGGGACCACCATTAAAGAAGCAATGACAGCTGCAATCGTTCCAAATATAAGTGAAACGCCAAGACCTCCAAATACAGCATCTCCAGCAAGCAGAGTTGAAGCTAGGATAATAGCCACGGCCGTTAAGAAAATAGGTTTTGCACGTGTTGCAGTTGCATAAGCGATAGCTTCGGCTTTTGGCATAGCTTTGTCATACATTAATGATTTTGTAAAATCAATTAGTAGAAGCGAGTTGCGTGAACTTATTCCGATAAGTGCAATAAAGCCAATGAGTGATGTCGCAGTTAAAAAGAAAGTATCTGCAGTGAAAAGATTCATAATCCAGTGTCCTACAATGACTCCGATGATAGAAAGAAAACTTCCTGCGAGGATAATACCACTGAGTGTATAACTTTTATAGTAGATGACCATAAGTAAGAAAATAAGGATAAGCGCTGCGATAAATGCACCGCCAAGATCTCTAAAAGTATCAAGCGTTACTTTCATCTCTCCATCCCATTTGAGCTGATAAATCTCACTATCTTTTTTATTTTTGAGTTCAAGATCAAAGAGTCCTGTTTTGGTGATCTCATAATCATTTGCAAGTTCTTTCAAAATAGTTGCTCTTGCATCAATGAGTGGATAAACTTGTGAAACCATATCTGTTTCAGCCATAACATTCGTCATTTGATGCAAGTCTTTGCTCATGATAGCGGGATGTGACTGAGTAGGAATAACTGATATAAGTTCTGTTATAGGAACCATCATCCCATATTTATTCATAAGTTTAAGACTTGAAAGTTTTGATTGGATGGCGTCAAGATCTTTTTTTGTAAATTTTTTTGTATCATTACTGAGTGATAAAAAAATTGGGATTTGGTCATTATATTTAGCAGAGTTTTTAACTGCAATGTCCATTCCTTCGAAGGCTAGATACATAATGTCGTTTATCTGTTTTATCGCGATGCCTGAACGTGCGGCTTTTTCTGCATCTACTTTAATATCAAATGTACTGTATATAGTATCTTCCATCGTATCAACATCAACTAAGCCTTGAGTCTTTTTGAAAATGTTTTCAATTTTAGTTGATAAAACTCTAATACCATCGGGATTATCTCCATAAATCTCTGCAACAATTGCAGCAAGAGTCGGCGGTCCAGCCGGAGGTTCAACAAATGAGATATCACTTTGTGGCACTATCGGCTGACAAGCTTTTAAAACAACAGGACGAAGACGTTGTACCATCATATATGATGGCTCTTTTCTTTCATCTTTTTTTGTAAGATTGACGACAAGTTCAGCAACATTCTCAGAGTTTTTAAAGTGGGAACCTTTGATAAGACCTGCAAAGTCAAGAGGTGACCCCATGCCTAAAAAGACTTCTAAATTTTTTACATCTTTCTCTTTTTGCATAACAGATGCTACACAGTTTGAGACACTTGTAGTTTGCTCAATTGAACTGCCATCAGGTAGTTTGATATAAATATTATAAGTGTCATTATTTTTTCCCGGAAGCATCTTTGCTAAAACTAGTTCAGTTGGAATCATCATAACAGAAAGTATGAGAGCGACAACTGTTCCTATAAGAATAAATTTTCTTTGACTTTTGCTTTGCACTCCGTTTAAAACGGCTTTTTCAAATTTTTTAAACATTATTTGTGCTCCTCGTCATGCTTAGGTCTTTTTAGTATTCTTACAGCGAGGTAAGGGGTGAAAATATAAGCTACAAAAAGTGAAGCAATTAGTGCAACAGGAACATTTGCAGGGATCGGTTTCATAAACTGACCCATCATCTGACCGACAAAGGCCATAGGAACCATGGTCATGATGATTGCCAAAGTGGCAATATTTGTTGGTGCACCGATCTCATCAGTCGCTTCTATCATCAACTCATCTTTATCTTTGTGTGCCGAATCGACAGAGTGGTAATGACGGTGAATATTTTCAATAACAATAATAGCCGCATCGACTAAAAGTCCAAGGCTCAGTAAGAAGGCAAAGAGCGTAATCCTATTTATCGTTTGACCTGTGATATATGCTACAAAGAGCGTAATGGCAAGAATCGCCGGAACTGTAAAAGTTACGATGAGAGATTCTCTCCATCCAAGTACAAATATCAAAAGAACAGCAATGATAATGATAGATATCACCAAGTGCATAACAAGTTCATTGACGGCATCATTTGCGCGTTCTCCATCATTTCTCGTGATGACGTAGTTAATACCGCTTTTAGAAAGCATGTCTTTGTATTTACTGAGTTCTTCTTTCACAGAATCAGAGATGACAACAGCATTTGTACCTTGAAGTTTTGATACAGTCAGGGTTACTTGATTTTGCATAGGTGTAAAAGAGTGCTCTTGTGTTTCAATGCTTATTTGTGCTGATTGAAAATTTTGATAGTTATATCCGTCTGTGACTGTTGCAACCTGTTTGAGATAGATTGGAGAACCCATATATTCGGCAATCATGATATTTCCCACATCATCTATTGTTTGAACAGCATTTTTTACGCCTAAAATAACGATCTTATTATCCTGCGTTCTATTTTTGATATTTGGAACATTGTAAGCAAGCGATTGTACGGCTTGTGAAATTTGACCTAGAGAAAGGTTATATCCAGAGAGTTTATTAATATCGACTTCAATATTAAACTGATGTTTATGTCCACCTTTTAAGTCTGTAACAGCAACGTTTGGTAAACCATTGATATAGTGTTGCATCGTTTTGACATGATCATAGAGATCTGTTTCAGACATATTTTTGTCATTGCTGTAAAAAGCTACTGAAACAATAGGAATATCGACGTCAATATCCAAAGGTTTGATAACAGGATTCATCGCACCTTTTGGAAACATATTGGAATTTTGCATAATCTTGTCGTAGATTTTGAGATTTGAATCCTCTTTGTTTTGACCTATGAAAAATGCCGCATTCACGATACCGACGTTATCCATAGCTCTGCCGTAGATATGTTCGACACCTTTGACCTCTTTGAGTTTTCGTTCTAGAGGCTTTACGATAATACGTTCAACTTCCTCGGCTGTAGCTCCAGGAAGGGCCACGATAACAGTTGAACCGCTGACAACCATCTGAGGATTTTCTTCGCGAGGCATAACTTCAAGCGAAAGATATCCAAGTGCGAAGAGGAAGACTCCCAGTACCAGAGTTAGAGGATTACGAATAAATGCCTTAGCCAATTTTCCAGCTATATCTTTTGGCACATAGGGTTGTTGTTTCATAACAATTCCGCCTTACTCAGCAGTAACTGTAGCATACATACCTGGATATACTACTTGATGGTTAGGGCTAAAAGAGATCTTCACTCTAAATGAGTGGGTCATCGGATTTGAATTTGGTATGATCGCTGTTACTTTGCCAATAGCAGTAATATTTGCAGATGGGATTTCTATTTTTACTTTTTTCCCATACGCAAATTTTTGAAGATCATTTTCTGCCACATCTACAGAGATTTTTAAATCTACTAAATCAGAAAGTACGATTGCAGGCATCCCTGGCATCGCCATCTCTCCAACTTTGATGTTTTTAGAGATAACAACACCACTATTTGGAGCTTTGATATTAAGGTAGTTATACTGATTTTTCACTTCACTAAGACGCGACTCGGCTTGATTTACCTGTTGTTTTGCTATTGAGATCATATCTTCAAGATTTTTTGCCGCAAGCTGAAGATTTTCCACGTCATATTTTGAGACCATATCTTTAGCTAAAAGACGTTTATTACGCTCAAGGTTGAGTTTGACATTTGAGTATTGGTTTTGATACATTTGAAGTGAAAGTTGTGCTTGTGAGATTCCAAGCTGTACTTGACTCATAGAAGAATCAACCTCTTTTGAATCGATACTGTAAAGCAGTTGCCCCTTTTTTACTCTATCACCTTCTGATACATTAACCTGCGTTACAAAGCCCATAAAACGACTTGTAATCATCTTTTGGTTGTCTGAAATAACGCTTCCAGAAACAGTTACAGCTCCAGCAAAAAGTGCTGAACTGCATAATAAAATTCCTAGTATTTTTTTCATTCTTTATCTCCATTTGATAGTTTTTCTAAAGCGAAAATACGCTCATTTCTTTTGTTTCTTACCTCTTCAAGTTTTACGATCTTCTCGATCTGCTCAGATTGTTTGATGATAACCGTACTCATAGAAGCAAGTTGTTCTTTGTATCTTCCTTCGTAGTTTTTATAGATTTCGTCTGCAAGTGCTAACTCTTTTTTTAATGAAACAATATCATCATCATAAGAGGAGATCTCTGTTTTAATTTTATCTGCTTGAAGGATGATCCCTTTTTTCGCGATTTCAACTTGAGTTTTTGTTTTCATCTGCTCAATTTTGGCTTTTTGAATTGATGAAGCATCGATGCCACCGTTAAAAAGATTCCATGTAAGCCTTGCTCCAACTGTATAAGCTTTATGATCATCAGCACTGCCTAAAAAATTACTGGTATCTGCAGTTGAAATTTCACCAAAAGCACCGACCGTCGGATAGTAAGCTGCATTTTGAGCACGAACCATATTGTCTCTTACTTCAAGACCGGTAGATGCTTTTTTGATATCTATGTTATTTGCTAAAATAGTCTCATCGCTGAGCTGTGGCATGGTTGCATCTTCATTCGGTGTCTGGATTGCTGTGACATTTTGATTGAGTAAAAAGCTGAGATATTGGTATAAAAGTTTTTCGTTTGATCTCATTTGGTTTAAGAGACGTTCAACATTGCCTTTTTTTGCCTGTACTTCCAGAAGATCGACATTTTTTGCGTATCCCTCTTCAATCATGCTTTGTGTTGTATTTTCTAAAATATTGATGTTCTTTTCAATGACACTAAGATTTTTGATTGCATCTTCAAGTAAAGCCATATCGTAGTAGCTTTTTTTTACCTCATAGACTTTTTCATGAATAAGTGCGTCTTTATCAAGTGTTTTCATCTTTTTCATAGCTTTTGCCATGTTTTCATAACTTGAGATTTTAAAGCCTGTAAAAAGTGCTAATTCATATTTGAGTTTTGTTTGGAAGAAGTTTGTATCTGCCGGATAGTTTAAGTTTTTTGATGGGGTTGTATATGCAGTCTCTGGATGGCTTCCATTAATAGCTGTCATAAATTCTTGAGCACCAAAATCTCCAAAAGTAGCTTCACGAGACGAGAGTTTAAATCCAAACACATTTCCCGCATCATTACTTCTTGCAATATCTTGTGTGAGAGTCAGGCTTCCAAAGTTAGATCCTTTTGCCATATCTATATCTTCGCTCGCTATTTGCTCATCGAATTTAGCCGTTTTTAGTTCCAAGTTATCTGATTTTACTATTTCTATTGCTTGTTGCATTGATAGGGAACCTGAAGTGTTGATATCATTTGCATAGAGCGCGATTGAGACACATATAAAGCCTACAATTTTGTTCATCAAATCTCCTTTTGAAAAATAGTTATAATTTTAACATATAATACTTATAATGGGATAAGATAATAATCTTAGTCAGGTTATAAAAAATATGTATAGTGCCCTCTATAGTAAAGATTAGAATGCAAAGCATTATATTATTATTTTTAATCATTTCATCGCTTTTAGCAAAGCAATATATAAATGAACTGATTTGTGAGCATTCTGCATACTTATTGCGATAGTTCAAAAAAATAGAGGTGGTTTAAGTTTTAGAAGGTAACTTTTTGATATTTAACTTTAAATGATACTGTTTTGTTTACACGTAAGCCAAAAAAGTATATAACTATTATTTTAAAATCAGTTAAAAAGATGTAGAAAAATATTTTAATCCTTATTAAAACAGTCTGGATACTTGCAATTAAAATAAAATAAGACTACTATTGCAACAGAAAATTACTAAAAGGATTTACAATGTCTCAAAGCTGTCCTCTAGCATTTAGACTTATCGATGGTACCATAGCAAGAATAAGTGCCGTGTTTGTCTCTTTGTTTGTCATTTCGTTTTTATTCACAGCTCAAAAGTTGTTTTTATTTTTCATCTTGATTGATTTTTTGATGCGTTTGTATGGACTCAAAAAATACAGCATTGTTTATAATCTTGCACTTATCATAAAAAAGATTTTTTCGTTTAAAACCGAGATGACCGATGCAGGGGCAAAAAGACTTGCGGCACATTTTGGAGTTGTTTTTGTCTTTTTATTGTTAAGTGAAAGCTTTTTAAACTTACAAGTAGCGTTATATGTGACTGCAGGTATTTTCTTGCTTTGTACTGGCTTAGAGATAGTTTTTTCATATTGTGTCGGTTGTAAAATCTATTTTATTATCAAAAAAATCTATCCAAGTTTTATGGAGTAACTCATGGTTGGTGTCAGTTCAAAAGGGATATATGGCTTAGCTGCTATGCATGTGCTTTCTCATGCACCAAACGGCAGAACGATGCAGGTAAAAGAGATTGCCGCGATGACATCCCTTTCTCACAGTTATTTAGAGCAACTTCTTTCGCAGCTTAGGAAAGCAGGACTGATTGGCAGTGTTAGAGGTGCTAGCGGCGGTTATAAACTCTCCCGTCTGTCGCATGAAATAACAGTTTTAGAGATTATAGAATCGCTTGAGGGTACGCTCTTTGAAGTGGATGGAAATGTAGGATCAAGTATAATACTAGAATCTTTTTGGTTAGATATGCAAAAAAAAGTTCAAGAACTTTTTTCACTCAAACTCTCGGAAATAGATCAGTCATATCAGCCATTTTCCTACTCTATTTAGAGGTTGTATTAAACAATTTTGTGTATAATCATTCAAAAACTTAAGTCTATGTAAGGCAATTTTATGAATCATGCAATATTAGAGAGTATAAAGTCACTTCCACCTTTGTCAAAAACTATTACAGAGACTCAGAAGATTTATGCAAATCCTGAGAGTTCCATAGCGGACTTGGTAAAAGTTATAGAAGAAGATCCGATGATCATCGCCAATCTTTTAAAAGCCGCAAACTCTCCTTTGTACAGTTTTCAAGCAGAAATAAATAACGTTGCTCAGGCTGTTACACTTTTTGGTATGAGTATGACCCGCTCTATCGTTCTTGGTAATTCTGTGAGAAAACTTTTAAATGTTGATATGGAGCCTTATGCTACTTCATCTGAAAAATTTGCAGAGATAGCATCAAAACAGGCGACATTGATTCATAGTTGGTACAAAAAGATAGACAAACAAAAAGCCGATAAACTCTTTTTGGCGGCATTACTTCAAGAAACTGGAAAGATTTTGATTGCGAGTCATATTATTCAAAAAGATGAGATGATAACTTTTTGCTCTGAGATAGAGATGACTCATAACATTCCAATGGTTGAAAAAAGTTACGTTGGTGAGACAACAGCAGCTGTAACAGCAGCTATTTTTGAACATTGGGGATTTGATGAAGATTTTGTCGATATGATCCGTTATTCGGATGATCCTTTGAATGCACCTGATGATATTAAAGAATATGCTATGGCATTACACATTGTAAAAACAATTATTCCAATCAATGATCCTTTAGGTGATATCGCTATCAATATAGGACTTAAAACTGCAAGCGATGCAGGATACAATCATGAGATACTCGAAGATTGTATTGATGATATGCTCGATAATCTTTAGTATTTTTGCAAAAGATGGAACTAGAACTGTAGTTCCATCTTTTCTAGCTCTTTTTTTCAAATAAAATCCCTTTCTTTTTAATTCTCATAACAGATTTTCTACAAAAAAACTTATCGATTTTACTTCTTTATTATGTACATACTCGAGAGATCTTTAAGAGGAATACCCTGTAGACGTTGTTGTTACATTGTTAAATATAGATAAACCTTCATTGGATATACTTACACAAAAACTATATAAAGAGATTTTAATGGCAAAAACTGTAACAATTATTGATACTTTCGGATTCTTTTTTAGGAGTTTTTACGCGCTTCCACAGCATCTGAGCAACAAAGATGGTTTTCCCACAGGACTTTTAACAGGTTTTACAAATTTTATCTCTTCGCTTCAAAAAGAGCATAGTTGTGATTATCTTGTTTTTGCCATAGATTCTAAAGGCAATACTTTTCGTAATGAGATAGATCCAAATTACAAAGCAAACCGAAGTGCGCCTCCTCATGAGCTCACTCTCCAACTTCCAATCGCTATAGAATGGATAGAGAAGATGGGATTTAAAACTCTTGGAATGGTAGGTTACGAAGCTGATGATATGATAGCAACGGTTACAAAACTCTCGTTAGAGAAGGGATATAACGTCAGAATAGTTTCTCACGATAAAGATCTTTATCAGCTTATAGATGATGATAGAGTTGTGCTAGTTGACGCCATTAAAAGAAAAACGATCAACGAAGATGAGTGTATGTTAAAGTATGGCGTCACACCTAAAGAGTTTATAGATTTTCAGTCTCTTTTAGGTGACAGCGCCGACAATGTTCCCGGAGTAAGAGGGATAGGAAAAGTCACAGCGCAAAAGCTCATTGAGTCTTACGGAAGTCTGGATGGAATCTATGAGAATATAGAGAGTGTGACACCTACTGGAGTACAGAAAAAGCTAGTAGAAAACAAGGCAAATGCTTTTATGTCCAAAGAGTTGGTTACACTCAAAAATGATGTATTTGACGATTTGAATTTCCAAGAGTATGTGATGCATTTTGAGAACCCTTTTGTATTGATCTATGATGAACTTGTACACTATGAGATGAATGCTATCCTTCGAACACTGCACGCAAAAGGGATAGTCCAAGAAAACAAAACTCCATTGCAAGGTGTTGAAGTGGTTTTTGAAACTCTCAAAGAGCCAAAACTTGAAGATTTTAAAACAACGCTTTTGACAGATAAAAATAAACTAGAAAAGGTTTTATCGAGTCTTACATGTGAGGATATAATAGCCTTTGATACAGAGACTACCGGACTTGATTATTATAATGACACGCTTGTTGGCTTTAGTTTTTGTGTCAATGAAAATGAAGCTTATTATGTGCCCTTGGCACATAACTATCTTGGTGTACCTGAGCAAATAGATCAGATGAGCGCCAAAGTTGCGATGAAAAAAATCTTTTCATGTAGGGTTGTCGGGCACAATTTAAAGTTTGATCTTCATTTTGTAACGAAGTTTTTAGATCAAGATTTAGAAATTTTTGCAGATTCGATGATCCTCGTTTGGCTTTTAAATCCTGAAGGCAAACTCTCTCTTGACTATCTCGCTTCAAATATGTTAAACCACACGATGATATCTTTCAAAGATACTGTCAAAAAGGGCGAAACTTTCGCCTCAGTTGAGATAGAAGATGCGTGTAAATATGCTGCTGAAGATGCACTTATAACGCTGAGACTTTATAATCTTTTAGTTCAAAAATTTGAGCTCAATTCTACACAATATCTTTTAGAAGAAGCCTTACAAGTAGAATTTCCTTTTGTCACAACACTGCTTAGAATGGAGCAAAAAGGGATAAAAGTGGAGGGCGCGTTTTTAGAAACGTTTTTAGATGAGGTGAAAATACGACTCGCTGAACTCACACATGAAGTCTATACGCTCAGTGGATGCGAGTTTAATCTCAACTCTCCCGCACAGCTTGGAACTGTTTTGTTTGAGACGCTTGGATTGCCCGCAGGTAAAAAGACAAAAACGGGTTATTCAACGGATGAGAATGTACTTAGTTCACTTATTGATGAGCATGCAGTGATCAAATATATCTTAGAATACCGCGAAGTGCATAAGCTCTATTCAACCTATATAGAACCACTTTTAAAACTTTCACGAGAGAGTGAAGACAGTCGTATTCATACCTCTTTTATCCATACTGGAACGGCAACTGGGCGCTTAAGTTCAAAAAATCCAAACTTGCAAAATATACCTGCAAGAAGCGATCTTGGTGTCAAAATTCGTCGGGCTTTTGTCGCACCAAAGGGAAAAAAACTTATCGGTATCGATTACTCACAAATAGAGCTTCGACTTCTTGCACACTTTAGCGAAGATCCAGTTTTAGTAAAAGCATTTGCTGAGGATCAAGATATCCACCTTGCTACGGCAAAAGTGCTTTTTGGCGAGGAAGCTGCGGCAAAAAGAAATATTGCAAAAACTGTTAACTTCGGACTTTTATATGGAATGGGACAGAAAAAACTCTCTGATACTCTTAATATTAGTGGTAAAGAAGCAAAAGAGATCATTACGACTTATTTTGATAACTTCTCGAGTGTCAGAAACTATTTTTCTAGCATTGTTGAAGACTCAAAGGAGAAGGGATATGTAGAAACTTTGCTTCGTAGAAGACGCTATTTTGACTACGTAAAAGCGACACCGATGCTAAAAGCGGCATATGAGAGAGAAAGTGTCAATACGAAATTTCAAGGAAGTGCGGCGGATCTCATCAAACTCTCTATGAATAAGATAGATAAGATCATAAGAGAGGAAAATTTAAGAGCAAAAATGCTACTTCAGATTCATGATGAATTGATTTTTGAAGTAGATGAAGAGGTAGCAGAAGCACTTGGTAAGAGATTTCAAGAGATTATGGAAACTATCTATGAACTGAAAGTTCCTCTACGTGCATCTCTAAATATTGGAGATAACTGGGGTGAGCTTAAGTAACTTTTTTTATGTAAGATTTTTAAATTTAGTGAAGCTTAATAAAATCAAGGCTCATTCTCTTTTATATCTATATTTACCATAGTTTCATTACAATGCGAGGCTAAATAAGAAAGGTGTCATAATGAAAAAAATATTATCATTTATGAGTTCTATGAAAACGATGGCCGTTTTAATGCTCATTTTTGCGTTTTCTATAGGGTATGCAACTATTATAGAAAATGATTTCGGTACGATGACGGCAAAAGCCGATATCTATAACACTCGATGGTTTGAAGTGCTTTTAGGACTTTTGGCTATTAATCTTTTCTTAAACATCATCAATTTTAAGATGTATAGAAAAGAGAAAGCACTTGTGCTTACATTTCATATCTCATTTTTTGTAATTTTAATCGGTGCGGCTATAACACGTTACAGCGGATTTGAAGGTATGATGCATATTCGTGAAGGTCAAACATCTTCTATGATGCAAAGTGCCGAGCCTTATGTCAACATAAAAGCAGGAAATGAAGAAGATTCTACGATGCTGTATCTTTCGAAAAGAACACACAATACTTTTGACAAAGAGATCAAAGTTGATGGAAAAACCTTACACATAAAGCTTGTCGAGTATATTCCTGATGCAGTAATTAAACTTGTTGAAGATAAAAATGGTACGCCAATAGCAAATATGATGGTGACATTAGATGGTCAAGGTCAAAGTGTTCAATTATCAAAAGGTGATTCCTTTGAAGCCGGTGATCTTGTACTTGATTTTGGTTCAGGTAAGAAGTTTGACAAACCGGTCGTTGAGCTTTTTGTAGAAAATGGCAAGTTGATGATAAGTCATCCTATGGATTTAAAATACTTGAAGATGGATGACAAAAGCAGCGGGGTTTCACAAGCGAGTACAAAAGAAGAGTTTGCAATACGCACTCTCAATACATACAATGCAACAAATTTCGTTTTACGCGAGTTTTATCCATTGGCAACTAAAGAGGTTGTGAGTGATCCAAATGTAAAAGGTAAAAAGAATGCCGGTAGAGATGCGCTTCGCTTTGAGATCAGTGATGCTAAAGAATCTAAAACAGTGCTTGTTTATGGTAAAAAGAATGAGTTTGGCGATGATGTAACTGCAATGGTTGATGGTGTGAACGTTTCTGTAAATTATGGTCCAAAGATTCTTACGCTTCCTTTTGCTCTGAAATTAAATCATTTTGAACTTTCACGTTATCCAGGTTCTATGTCACCTTCTTCTTATGCGAGTGAGGTTACTTTGATAGATAAGGAACAAAATATAAATGAACCTTTCAAAATCTATATGAATCATATTTTAGATCATAGAGGATACAGATTTTTTCAATCTTCTTATGACCAAGATGAAAAGGGAACTGTGCTATCTGTTAACAATGATCCAGGAACAACAGTAACGTACATAGGTTATTTAATGCTTGCTATTGGACTTTTTGGCTCACTCTTGATGCCAAATGGTAGATTTGCAAAGCTCTCTAACAAAGCAAAAAAACTTGCATCAAGTAGAGCAGTTGCGGCATTGTTAGCGCTTGCTTTTGCATTTTCATATACTTCCTCTTATGCAGATGAAGTCAATCCTTTGATCAAAACTGTAAAATCTTTTGATAAAGCACATGCAGCTCTTTTTGGCGAACTTGTCGTTCAAGACAGTGATGGAAGGATGAAACCTCTCGACACACTTTCAACTGAAATTGTCAATAAAATCAGTAGAAGTAATTCGATTTTAGGTCTTGATGCAAACCAAATTGTTCTTGGGATGATGATACGCCCTGATGCATGGCGCGAGATCAAAATGATCCGTACTTCAAATAAAGAGATCAATAAGTTTATTGGTATTGGTGAGAATGAAAAATATGCATCATTTTCAGAGTTTTTCCAGTCTCCGGCGAATATGCAAGGTTATAAATTAGCACAGTATGCAGAAGAGGCATCACGTAAAGCACCAAAAGACAGGAATCAGTTTGATAAAACAGTTTTGTCTGTAGATGAGCGTGTCAATGTTGCTTTCATGGTTTATACTGGCTCGATTATTAAAATCTGGCCAAAACCAAATGATGTCAACCAAAAATGGGTGGATACGATAGAAGCGCTTCAAACTTTTGATCAAGAGTCTGCAGGCAAAGTAAAAGACGCTGCAGTTATCTACTTTTCAAGTATTGATGATGCTATAAAAACTGGAAACTGGGCAAAAGCGAATGCAGCACTTGATGGAGTTAAAAGCTTTCAAAAATTTTATGGTGCGGCTGTCTATCCAGATAAAAATAAAATCCGTTTAGAAATCCTTTATAATCATTCAAATATTTTTGAGCTGTTGTGGCCACTTTATTTCTTGATTGGTTTTGTACTTTTGAGTTTTTCTTTTGTAAAAATACTCAAACCATCATTTAACCTTAAGATCCTGAGTAAATCAGCGATGTCTTTATTGATAGTATTTTTCATCGCGCACACTTTAGGTCTTGCAGTAAGATGGTATATCTCAGGACACGCACCATGGTCAAATGGTTTTGAATCTATGGTTTATATCGCTTGGGCGACGGTTTTAGCAGGCTTTATCTTTTCAAGACATTCACCAATCACTTTGGCTTCGACATCTATCTTGGCTGGCTTGATCCTTTTTGTCGCGCATTTGAGCTGGATGGATCCTAAAGTCACAAATCTCGTGCCTGTTTTACAGTCATACTGGCTTGATATCCACGTTTCAATGATTACGGCGAGCTATGGTTTCCTTGGTCTTGGTGCCTTGCTTGGATTTATCACTGTGCTTCTTTTTGCGCTTAGAAACTCTAAAAATGAAGAGCGTATCAACAGCTCAATTTTAGAACTCAATGCTATCAATGAGATGAGTTTACTTATCGGTCTTGCTATGCTTACTGTCGGAAACTTCCTTGGCGGTGTCTGGGCAAATGAGAGTTGGGGACGTTACTGGGGTTGGGATCCAAAAGAGACTTGGGCACTTGTGACGATTTTAGTCTATGCGGTTGTTGTGCACATTAGATTTATTAAAGCGTTATATACACCATTTAGTTATAGTGTTATCTCATTGCTCGCATTTACTTCGGTTTTAATGACCTATTTCGGAGTAAATTACTATCTTGCAGGTATGCACTCATATGCAAAAGGTGATCCGGTGCCAATCCCTGATTTTGTACCTATTTCATACTTTATAGTATTTGCACTAATAGCCGTTGCTTTTAGAAATAGAAAGATTACAGAAAAGTAGTCTAAAATGGAATTTAACGGATTTTCAAAAGAGGTGATCCCTTTTTTAAAAGAGATCCGTGACAATAATAACAAAGAGTGGTTTTTAACTCAAAAATCACGTTACGAAAAACTTATTTTGAACCCCTCTCGCGACTTTGTCGAAGAGATGGGTGAACACCTCATGGCCATTGAACCCTCCATCAACGCAATTCCTAAAATCAACGCTTCACTCTTTCGTATCTATAAAGATATACGAAGAAATAAAACTGCTCTGAGTGATCCCATTAAAACACGTGTCGGTTATATTTTTTGGCAAGGCAGGGGCAAACGTCTTCAAAGTAGCAGTTTCTATCTGCATTATGGCATTGATGAACTTTTTGTATCAGTGGGGATAAGATGGTTTGAAAAAGAGATGCTTGATACTTATCGTGCATATATAAAAGATGAGACGAAGAGAGAAGCATTAGTCTCAATCTTAAAAGAGTTAGAGTATAAAGGTTATAAAACCTTAGAGCCTTCGATGAAAAGATATCCCAAAGGGTTTACAAAAGAGATGTCCCATGCAGAGCTTTCTCTCTATAAGGAGATGGCTGCTTATAAAAAATATGATTCTCACTTGATAGAAGAGGGAGAGAAGTTGATAGAGACGTTATATAAAGACTATGAGGTGATGGCAGAGTTACAAAAATGGATATATGAGATGAGTATATCGGGTAAAAAAATAGGATCAAAGTGATTCTGTTTTACTCTTTTGTACCACTTTCGTATGGATCTCTTCTATGGAGCTTAGTTTGTGAATAATGTAATATTTTTGTAAGAGTTGATAGAGTTTATTTTCATTAAATCTCCAAAAATGTTTTTCATCAAAATCACGGTGTGATCTCATCAAGATAAAGAGCTCTTTATGCGTTGGTGGAGTAGAACTTGTTTGGATAATATCAATCATGATAAATGTCAGTTGATCTACAGCTTCTTGAGTGTTATCATCATCTTCGAGTTGTTTATTTGGCATAAACTTATACAGTTTCCAAGTGCTAAAAATCAAAGCGAGAGCAAAAGCTCCCATCATGATTGATGGGAGGTGTTCTTTCATTTAAACCACTTTTTCATTTTTTCAATTGCAGAATCTAAAACACCTTCATGCGGTTTTGACTCAATACCAAAAGATTCTTGAAGTTTTAAGAGAAGTTCTTTTTGGTTTTCGTTTAGCTTTTTAGGATAAGTGATGTTGACTTGAGCGATAAGATCACCTTTACCATGCCCGTGGACATCTTCGATACCTTCATTTCTGAATTTAAAGTGCTGTTTATCGCGAGTTCCCACATCAAGTTGAAGTTTCAACTCACCTGTTAAAGATGGAATAGTAATCTCATCTCCAGTGATTGCCTGAGTAAAGAATACAGGGATCTCGATATAAACATCATTTTCACTTCTTACAAAATGTTTATCTGCTTTAACACTAAATGTTACATATAAGTCCCCACGACGACCGTTTTTACCAATATTTCCACGTCCGCCTACTCTTAAGCGATTACCGTTGTCTATCCCCTTTGGAACATTGATCTTGACGCTGTCTTTGACTTCTGTATATCCATGACCAGAACAATCACTACATTTTTCAGATGGTTTACTTCCTTCACCTTGACATGCAGGGCAGGTCTGAGAAAAAGTCATAAAGCCTTGGCGTACATACACTTGACCTTTGCCTTGACATTGGTTACATGTAGAGAGCTTTCCATCTTTTGCGCCCGTACCTTTACAGCTTGAACAGGATGATTTATATTTGTAATTAATCTCTTTTTCACAGCCAAAGACTGCTTCGTTGAAGCTGATACTCATATCAACGTTCATATCAAGAGGGTATTTGTCCATATCTGAGCGTGAACGTCTTTGTCCGCCGCTGCCAAAACCACCGTTAAACATCTCTTCAAAGATACTTCCAAGATCTTCAAAACCGCCCATGCCTGAACTGCGTCTGCCGCCACCGCCTTGGAGTCCCTCTTTACCGTATCTGTCATAGACTGCTCTTTGTTGTTCGTCGCTGAGTGTTTGGTAGGCTTCATTGATATATTTAAATTTTGTCTCAGCTTCAGTATCACCCTGATTTTTATCAGGATGGTACTCTTTGGCAAGTCTTCTGTAAGCTTTTTTAATGATCGTCTGATCCGCATTTTTGTCGATCTGTAATATTTCGTAGTAACTTAGATTTTCCAAAAATAGTCTCCATAATTTTTTTAAAATTATAACGAAAATAGTTGATACCTTACTTATAGGTTTACGATAAAGGGCTATAATAAGCAAAATTATCACAAGGTATTTGAGTGCTAAAAATTCCACGTTTACTTCGTTTTCTAACTGTTTTCATTATTTGTATGACTTTGCTTTTGACTCTTTTTAGAGTTTCATTCTATTTCTATTTTGTTGATCCTCTTTCGCATTTAAGTAATTATGACTTTTGGATGGCTTTATGGCTGGGAAGTCGGTTTGATCTTCGTATGATCGTCATTATGGTTGCACCTCTCTTTTTTCTTGGTTGGGTCCCTTTTCTTTCACCGTTTAAAGGAAAAATGGTAAAAACTTTTTGGCTTGCTTATTTAGGCCTCATGTTTGCTACTTTTATGCTTTTTTATGCAGTTGATGTAGGATATTATGCTTATTTAGGTACTAGACTTGATTTTACTTCAACAAGACTTTTAGTTGATTTTACAACATCGATGGAGATGGTTTGGGAAAGTTATCCAGTTGTGTGGATCGTTGTCGCCTATCTTTCTATCACCGCTTTTTTTCTTTTTTTAGTAAATGGATATATTTCAAAACTTCAAAAAACTCGAGTACAAGAATATACTTGGAAATTTAAAATTATTATCGGTTTTGTAAGCTTTTTTATTATGTTTGCTCTTGGTTGGGGAAAACTTGAACAGTATCCTTTACGTTGGTCGGATGCTTCTTTTTCAAAACATCCTTTTGCTTCTCAATTGACTTATAATCCTATCCATTATTTTTTCGATACTTGGAAAAACGGGCGTGCTTCTTATGATATTAAAAAGGTCAAGGCACATTATGATGTGATGGCAGATTATCTTGGAGTTGTGCATAAAGATAAAGCAAACCTCAATTTTAAACGCGAAGCTAAACCGACTTTGACTGTAGGTACGAAGCCAAATATCGTTATCGTCATCATGGAATCTTTTGCTTCATATAAATCAAGTGTATCGGGAAATCCTATCGATCCTTCACCATATCTCAAAGAGTATGCAGACAAAGGATGGTATTTTAAAAACTTTTATACTCCGACTGTAGGAACAGCTAGAAGTATCTATGCAACACTCACATCTTTGCCAGATGTCGAGCTTCACGGAACGTCAAGTCGTAATCCGCTAATCGTGAATCAACATTCAATTTTTGAAGATTTTAAAGGATATAAAAAACTTTATTTTATTGGTGGTTCAGCATCTTGGGGTAATATCCGAGGAATGCTCAATGAGTCTATGGATAATCTTGATTTGTATGAAGAGGAAAGATATAGCGCACCTAGAACAGATGTCTGGGGAATCTCTGATGCTGATTTGGCACTAGAATCGAGTAAAGTTTTAGCGCAAGAGAAAGAGCCTTTTGTAGCTATTATTCAGACTTCAGGAAATCATAGACCATACACGATCCCTGCAAATGACCATGGATTTAAGATCCGCACAGATGTGAGTTTGGCAGAAGTGAAAAAATATGGATTTGCTTCACTTGAAGAATATAACTCATTTAGATTTTTGGATTATTCTGTCGGACTGTTCATGAGTGAAGCTAAAAAAAGCGCTTACTATAAAAACACAATTTTTGTATTTTGGGGAGATCATGGGATAGATGGCTACTCACAGCATGTACCGCCAGCTGAGAGTAGTTCAAACCTTGCTCTTGGTTCTTACCGCGTCCCGTTTGTGATCTATTCTCCGATGATCAAAGATCCTAAAGTGGTAGATACGGTGATGTCAGAGCTTGACGCAGTTCCTTCTGTGGCTTCGCTTGCAGGCATCGATTATACGGCGACAACTTTGGGGCGTAATGTATTCGATCCGAAGTTTAAAGATAGTCATTATGCATATATTATGTTAAACAGAGCAGATCCAAGATTTGGGGTCATAGGAGATAAATATTGTTATAAGACAGATGGCAAGTTTGAAGGATTATATGATATCCACAGTAAAGAGCCGATGGTAGATCACAGAAGTGAGCATCCAGAACTCTTCGCAAAGATGAAAGAGTTAACACAATCGATCTATGAAACAGCCAAATATATTCCTTATTTTAACAAACGTAAAGACGCTCACGAATAAAAAATTTTAGCCAGATACAGCCCATTTGACGGGGCTGGTTTGAAGGAGATTTTTTGCTTACACAAGAGTTGATTTTCTAAATCTTCGATTTTATATTTTTCGCTGTTTAACCCAAGTAGCATTCCCACCATTAAACGTATCTGCGAGCGGAGAAATCCGTTTGCTTCAAAATAGAGAACTATAAACCCTTTATGCTCATATACATAGGCTTTATAGATAGTGCGGATAGTTGTTTTATTATCACTGCCTTTTTTGTAAAAGCCCTCAAAATTGTGTGTTCCTTCGAAATTCTTTATCGCGCTTTGAAGCAGTTTGATATCAATTTTTTCTACAAACGTGATGAACTCGTCATAAAAAGGGTTGCTTTTTCCTTCTTTCAAGATATATCGATACACTCTTCGCTTAGCACTGTATCTTGCGTGAAAATCATCTCCTACACTTTCAATCTTTCTTACATGTAAAGAGTTTGGAAGTTTTAGATTCATCACATCTTGGAGTTTATTTGTGTCAGTCCAAAAAGGGGGAAGATCAAAGTGGATCACTTGTCCAGTAGCGTGAACACCTCTGTCTGTACGCCCTGAGGCTTCTATTTTTGTTTCTATGCCGAGTGAGGAGAGTACATCTTGGAGAGTTCCATTTACAGTAGTTTCTCGCTCTTGAATCTGTGAGCCATAAAACTTTGTTCCGTTGTAGGCGATGGTAGCTTTGACTCTCAAAAGCGCTCTAGTATTTTTCTTTTATAAATAGTATAAGTTACGATCAACCAAGTCAAAGAAACAACAGGCATAGTGTAGAAACTTATAATATCAATCAATCCTATCGTTGCTCCGTAATAAATGACGATAGCAAGGAATAACGCAAGATAGACATAACTTTTTTGGTGTCTTGCATGCACGATCCCCATAGCCGCTACGAAAAAGAGTGAAATAATAGGAAAAATACTCAGGAGTACATCGGTGATAAACATATGACGCTTGCTATCAGCTCTGTCGCTGCTGAGCCAGTATTCAATCGGCTTTCTGTAAGTACTCAGATCTGTTTTCATCATATCATTGATGATGATGGTCTGATAGTCAATTTGTGAAAGAGTATCTTGCGTATAACTGTATCCATTGCCTGTGCTCAGTTTGAGTTTTAAAACTCCATTTTGATTTATTACTTCAGCTTTTGAAGCATTGAGTAAAATCTCATTTTGCTTTTCTTTGTTAAATAAAAAGACATCGCCAAAAGTTCCATCAGGATTATTATGTCCTACATATAAAAGCCAGTTGCCAAAGTTATTTCCAAATTCGGAAGCTTTGATATTGAATTTTGCTTCACTTTTTTTGTATGAAACAAAATTACTTGAAAGTACCGTTGCATGAGGAAATAGAACGAAAAAATCAAAACTTAGTAGAATACACAAAAGTATTGCAGGTTTAAGAAGTGTTTTGATAATAAAATCGGGTTCTATACCAAGTGCGAAAATCACGATCATTTCGTTATCGTTTGAAAGACGAAATAGTGTGAGAGTTGCAGAGATAAAAAATGTGATGGGAAGTGTATAAAAAAGAATTTCAGGTAATACGAAAAGATAAAGTTTCACCATTTCACCAAAAGTGAGTTGGATAATAGCCGTATAAGTTGCTAGTTTTATCATGAAGATCACAGAAGCGATGGCAAAAAGCGGCAAAAAAATCGATAAAAAGAGAATCGAAAAGTTTTTAATGATATATCTCTTTAGTTTATGCATACAGTGTTTCCAAATAGGCGTAGATTTGTGTATCTAAAAGATAAGTTATAAAAGTTCCCATGGCCAAAAATGGGATAAATGGAACTCTTTGCTCTTCAAGACTTCTACCTTGAACATAGAGCATAACAGGCAAAGCTAAAACAGCTGCGACAAAGATAGATACAAGAGCGAGTTTGATACCCAAAAGTGCTCCCATCGTTGCGGCCACCATAATATCAGCTTCTCCCATCGCTTCGATAAATGGATAAGTTTGATAGTTTTTTGTCCATGAAGTCTGCGTTCTCTTCGCTTTTGAATGAGCAATTGAGGTCAAAATATATGAAAGTGAAAACCTCAGTAGTGTAAAACCTCCTGCAAAGAGCAGGGCATTTTCTAAATTGAGTACAAACATACTAAAACTATATGCACTTAAAATCGCAAATAAAATGGCCAAAAGATTAAGGCTATCGGGTGCCATTTTATACTTAAAGTCTATCATAGAAAGAGCAAGCAACATTAAAAATGTGAGTGCCACAAAAGCAGAAGAGAGAGTAATTCCTATTTTATAGGCGATAGTAAAAAAGAGAACTCCACTTAAAAGCTCGATGATCGGATACTGTGAAGAGATCGGAGATTTACAAAACGCACATTTTCCGCCTAAAAAGAGCCATGAAAAAAGTGGAATATTGTGCCAAGGCTTCAGTGGTGTGCTACATGTAAAACAATGTGAGGCTGGAAATGCAATATTTTCATCACGGGGAATACGTAAAATAACGACATTCAAAAAAGAGCCGATAAGCGTGCCAAAAAGAAATACAATAAAAAGTTCCATTAGTTGAGTCCTCCAAATCTACGTTCTCTTGCACTAAACTGATCTATAATCTTACTGAGCTCTTTGGCAGTAAAGTCTGGCCAGAGTGTATCAACGAAAAAGAGTTCCGCGTAAGAGAGCTGCCAAAGTAAAAAGTTGGAGATTCTATGATCTCCACCGGTTCGAATCATGATGTCTACTTCATCTTTGCAGTCAAGAGCGTTAGAAAACATCTCTTCAGTGATATCTTTTTTTTCATTTTTGAGTTGATTGACTGCTCGGAGTATTTCATCGTGAGCACCATAATTGAGAGCTAAACTTTGTACAAGACCATCACAATCTGCAGTTTTTTCTTCTACTTTTTTTATTAACTTTTGCAGTGATTTTGAAAAGGCGCGAGTATCGCCGATGGCTTCGAACTTTACATTGTTTTTTATATACTCTTCGAGCTCATTTTTAAGATAATGTTCAAGAAGTTTCATTAAAAATTCAACTTCAAGGCGAGGACGTTTCCAGTTTTCCGTAGAAAAAGCGTACAAGGTGAGGCGTTCTATATCTTTGTGTTTAGAGCAAAATTTCGTGATCTCCCGAACTGTTTTTGCTCCCTCTTCATGTCCTTTGACTCTTTTTTCGCCTCGTGTTTCAGCCCAACGACCATTTCCATCCATAATGATGGCTACATGTAAGGCTTGTTTCATGCGTTGATATCCAAGAGAGAGTTTGTTTGAAACTGATAAAGAGCGTCTATATTTTCTCTTACATGCAAGGTGATTTTATATCTGATATCTTTCAAATTTGCTTCCAAAAAAAGTTTAGTTGTTATAAATGCTACGTCTAAATCTATGAAAATTTCATCCTCTATAAACATAATAGTTCCCGATATCGGACCGAGTTTAAGAAGAGCTGCATAAAAATCCAGCTGGGATTTTTTTGTGGTTTTATTGTAGCGTTTTTTCATTTGAAAAACCCCAAAAGAGTGCCCAAATAAGAGAGGAATTGTAATCGTATTTTGCATAAGCGATAAAAGAAGATTTGAAACTTGAGTGAAATCATCTTTTGACACGGCAGTTGAGAGATGATCCAAAAGCGTAGTTTTAAAACTTTCTATCGTTTTGTTTCCGCTTAGGAGTTCATGTAACTCTTTAGTATCAAATTTTAAAGAGAGATTTTGAAGTTCTTGGAGTATCTTCGGCTGTTGTAAAAATTTTGAGATGATAAGTGTCTCATGTGGTTTAGTGCTTAGCTCGACCCAATATTTTGAGCCATTTTGAAGTGGTTTTTCTGAGAAAGCAGTTAGGTTTTTTGTTGGAGTTTCTAAGAGATATTTTCCATCACCCAATAATTTTGAGACATCAACAGCCAATAGTTTTATGAGTGCTTTTGCCTCCGTAGGAGAAGCAGAAGCGAGTTTGAGTATATTTGAGAGTTCAGTAACTGAAAAACTCATAGCTCTTTTGCGTTTTTAAGAATCTCAAACGAGAGGGAAAGTTTATCTGCTCTAGGAATGAGAGATGAGCCATTTGGAGTGATAAACTCCACTTCATTATCATCAGTTCCAAAGCTTTTATCATCTGTCAAAATATTGAGACAAACTGCGTCAATACCTTTACTTGTCAGCATTAAAGTCGCATTTTCTTTTGCGTTATGAATGTCCATCTCTGCTTTAAATCCGATAACTTTGATCCCATCTTTATTGATAGTTTTTAGTATATCGATATTTTGTTTCATCTCTACATTCCAAGATTCGCCAAGCATCTCTTTTTTTAGTTTGCCATCCTGAGCAAATGCGGGAACATAGTCACTCACAGCCGCCGCCATAAAAAGATAAGGTTCTTTTTGGATCAGTTCAATTGGTTTATCCAACATAAGTGAAGGCTTTGAAAGTTTCCCTTTTTTTGCAATACGCACAGAATCGACGACAAACTCAAACATCTCTTCTGTTGAATCGACATCGATCTTATGCATGGCAAGGGGGAGATCTGTATCAAACTTTGTAGATATAAGGTTCACATCTGCACCTTTGCAAAAAAGTACCGTTGCAAGAGCTGAAGCCATCTTTCCGCTAGAAAAGTTTGAGATATAGCGCACATCATCTATCTTTTCAGTTGTTCCGCCACCCGTAACGATAACGCGTCTATCTTCCCAAAAATCCTCTTTTAAAAGCTCTTTTGCGATATGCCAAAAAACTTCGAGTGGTTCAGCCATCGCTCCATCACCCACAGTTTTACATGCAAGCTCTTTTGTTTGAGTTTTTATGATCTCATAGTGTGCGATACCAAGCATTTTGAGGTTTGCTTGAGTGATTGGATGGTTGAGCATATTTGTGTTTGCCGAGGGTGCGATGATCTTTTTGTTTGGATAGGCAAGGGCGCATTGAAGGAGCATATTATCAGCGATGGCGTTTGCAAGTTTGGCGATGGTGTTTGCGCTTGCTGGAGCAATGACGTAAAGGTCTGCCCACTCAGTTGTTTTGATATGGTTATGATCGTCCGCCCAAGATTCACTCTTTTCATCAAGCACTTTATTTCCCGAGAGTGTCTCAAATGTAAGAGGAGTGACAAATTTTTTTGCCGCTTCAGTCATGACAACTTTGACATTCGCACCTGCTTTTGTAAGCAAGCGTACAAGTTCAAGAGATTTATAAATAGCGATAGAGCCGGTGACGCCTAAAAGAATTTTTTTATCTTGCAATAGATTTGACGGTATGAGCATTTTTTGCCTTATTTTGTAATAGTTCGTTGGTTTATAGTGTAATTTTTCTTAGAAAATAATATGGGTTTTATTTTATCACGAAGAGGCTTTGAATTGCTTGGTTTTTGAGATCAATGTCCAAATTTCTATCACACACCAATTTATGACTAAAACTTTCTAATATATGCTACAATTTTTCATGAAAAAATTCTTCTTTATACTCTTGATGACACCCTTTACTCTCTTTGCTTATGAGATCATACAAACTCCAATCTCTTTTGACGCCCAGCGGGTAGCTCTCACAAAAAAGTATATAAAAGTACACTACAACTTAGATGTGTCAGATATCAAAATCGTGCCTAAAATCATTTTCATTCACTACACAGCACTAAATAGTTATGAAAAAACTTTAAAGCGTTTTATGTCTAGCAAACTTCCCTCAGATAGACCTCTTATAAAGAAAGGTGGGATTTTAAATGTCTCTACTCACTTTCTCATAGAGCAAAATGGAACCATTCATCAGTTGATGCCACTTGATTTTATGGCACGGCATGTGATTGGGCTCAACTACAACTCTATTGGCATAGAGAATGTGGGTGGAGAAAACAGACAAAACAATTTGACTCCCGAACAGTTAAAAGCAAATATTTTTTTGGTTAATTACCTGAAAAAGAAATTTAATACTATTGAATATGTTGCAGGACATTATGAGTATGAATGTTTCGATAAAACCAATTTATGGCTTGAAGTAGATAAAACATATAGAACTGAGAAGAGTGATCCAGGCGTCCGTTTTATGAAAGAATTGAGAGCAAATATTAAAGGTTTTAAAGAAGCTCCTTGTGATTAGTTCGCCTCTGCTTTATATTGTAAGTTTGGTTTTTATTGCTGCATTTTTTACTTTGTTAGAAAAAAAAACGAAGCTGAAGTTTTTTGAGTACCTTCCACCTGTTGTACTGATTTATGCCCTGAGTATGCTTCTGGCTGGATACGGAGTTTTTGAGGCGAATGAATCTATAAATAAGGCTTACACTCTGGCAAAAACAAATTTGCTTCCTGCCATGCTCTTTTTGATGCTTCTTAAAATTGATTTTTCACACTTTCTTAAACTTGGAAAAAAACTGCTTTTGGCGTATGCCTTGACTGTACTAAGTCTGGCAGTTGGATTTATTTCGGTTTCTATACTGTTTCATTTTAACCATACAATGGCGGTGGCTTTTGGTGCATTGGTTGGGAGCTGGTTTGGTGGCACTGCCAATATGATTGCCGTGGGCTCTGCTCTTGGAGTCACGCAAGAGTCATATGGATTTGTGTTGATTGTCGATAGCGTGAATTATACTTTTTGGGTCATGTTGTTACTCTTTTTAGTGCCATTTGCTCCAATATTTGATAAGTTTGTGGGGGCAACAAAGAGAGAGATAAACAGTTTAAATACGGAATATACGTCAAATAAAGGAGCAAAAAAATACCTCCTCTTAACTCTTATTGCCATAGTAGCTTCACTTTTAACTCAAGAGATAGCTTTACATGTAGAGTTTATAAATGCTACCACTTTAAGTGTTGTTCTTGCCACATCCTTGGGTGTTTTGGGCTCATTTACAAAGCTCAGATCTCTAAACGGTTCGAGTGAAGTTGCAAGTTTTATGCTCTACGTTCTCATCGCACTTATCGGTTCTAAAGCGGTCTTTGAGAGTTTTAGCGCGGTGGGTATTTACGTATTTGCCGGTTTTATGATTTTGGTTATTCATGCCATTTTCATGGTTGTGAGTGCAAAAATATTTAAACTCGATCTCTTCTCCATCACAGTTGCCTCTTTAGCAAATATTGGCGGAGTAGCTTCTGCGCCAATTCTTGCGGCTGCATATAACAAATCTCTTGTAAGTGTCGGTGTTTTGATGGCTGTTATGGGTTATTTGATAGGTACTTTTGGCGGTATTTTTATCGGACACATTATGATAGGTTTGGCACAATGAAAATAGTAAACATACAAACAGAGATAAAACAAATTCCTCTCAAAACTCCTTTCATCACAGCTTTGCGAAGAGTGGAAAACGTAGAGTTTGTACGAGTGACACTCACATGCGACAATGGAGACAAAGGAATTGGCGAAGCACCGGCTACGAAGGCGATAACAGGAGAGGGAATCGAGGAGATATTAGACTCCATTGAGAGTGTAAAATCTGTTTTAAATTTTCTTTCACCATCTTCTAGTTTAGAAATTTTGCATGACAAAGATACAAAACACTCTGCCATACAAAAGATAGGAAGTTCTGCAAAAGCCGCTTTAGATATGGCCCTTCATATGCTCATCGCACACTCTCAAAATCTTTTAATGCTTGAGTACTTGGGAGCAAATGAACCCCTAACCCTACAAACCGATATAACTATTAGTCTCAATGATGCTTCATCGATGCTAGAAGATGCAAAAAAAGCGGTAGAAAGTGGTATGAACATCCTAAAAATCAAGCTAGGTTCAGACATCGCACACGCTATAGAAGTGACTCAAACTATCGCAGAAACATTTCCACATGCTAAACTCATCATCGATGCCAATCAAGCGTGGCAAGTAGAAGATGCTTTTCGTTACATTGATGCTTTGCGTGGGGTAAAAATAGAGCTGATCGAACAACCTGTAATTGCAAAAGATGTACAAGGTCTTAAATGTATTACAGAGTATTGTGACATTCCTATTCTTGCAGATGAGGCAGTTTTTAGTCTTGATGATGCAAAGAAAGTGATCCAGAGCAAGAGTGCCGATATGATAAATATCAAACTTATGAAATGTGGCGGTGTGACAAAAGCGATAGAGATTTTAGAGTATTGCAGAGCCAATCATGTCAAGTGTATGCTAGGCTCTATGCTCGAGGGTCCTTACTCGATCAACATCGCTTTGCACCTTGCGATGGCCTACAGCGATGTGATAAAGTATATAGATTTAGATAGTCCGCTTCTCTACAAAGAACCCTCTGATGAGTTGGAATTTACGTTTGATGGGTGTGAAATTAGCTTAAAAGCTTAATGAAAATTCAGAAGTCTAAATAATCATTTAATTGTTGAGGTTTGATCTATTTTGTTTCTTGAGCCGCTTTTTCTCGTAACTTGTCTTTTTTACTTTTGCCTTTTCCTTTTACCGGAGCGGGGCCTTTCTCTTTTTTTACCACTTCGCCAACAAGTTTAAATCCCTCTATCCGCTCTCTTTGAAGTTTAATGTTTGAGCGTTTTTCTATTAAGTTAAAGTGCTCAGCATCTTCAAGCCCGATAAATGAGATAGCTGTTCCGCTTTTTCCTGCTCTTGCAGTCCTTCCTATGCGATGGATATAGTCAGAGGGAGAGCGAGGCAGATCAAAGTTGATAACACAATCGATATCATCTATATGAAGTCCACGGGCTACGAGATCTGTGGCAAAAAGGATGTTGAGTTTTTTTGCTTTAAAAGCGTCAATAGTGTAGTTTCTGTCTTCTTGATGCAAATCACCGTGAAAAGATTCCGCCTTAAATCCGTGCTTTTTAAACTTTTGAGCGATGTTTTCTGCGGCTCTTTTACTGGACATAAAAACAAGGACAAGTTCCCATTTATTGGTGTTTAGAAGATGGCGTAGCAGAGGGCCTCGATTTTCATGATTGACTTCTATGGCGCGCTGAGTGATATTTTGTACTGTTGGCTCTTCATCTTCTATGCTTATTTCGATAGGATTTTGTGTGATCCTTGAAGCGATGGATAGCATCTTTTGCGGGTAGGTCGCAGAAAAAAGAAGATTTTGGCGTTTTTGCGGGATTGCTTCTAGTATGAGTTCAAGCTCTTCGGCAAATCCAAAATCAAGCATCTTGTCTGCTTCATCAAGGATAAAGAACTCAATATGAGAGAGATTCATTTGCTTTTTAGAGAGAATATCAAGAAATCTTCCGGAGGTCGCGACTAAAATATCACACCCTTTTTGTATCTCAAAAAGCTGATCACCAATCCCCTCTCCGCCGATAACACCGACGACTTTTGGTTTTTTGTCTAAAAAAGCTCCAAAGGTATTAAACGCCTCGGCAATCTGTAAAGTCAGTTCCCGTGTGGGAGTGAGGACAAGCACTTTGATCTTCGCTTTTCCCTCATAAGGTTTGCGGGAGAGAAACTCCAAGATAGGAAGGACAAAACTGGCACTCTTACCGCTTCCTGTCTGCGCCCTTGCCATAATATCTCGACCATCAAGCACAAGAGGAATCACTTTTTCTTGAATAGGTGTCGGAGTGTGAAAACCGCTTTTAGCAACTGCTAGTTCAATTTTTTGCGAAAGTCCCAGTTTACAAAACGGCATTTTAGTTCCTTGAATTAATTATGCATATTCTATATTGTTTTGGCTTTAGGCGAGGTTTGTACATCTTTCCATGTAAGAGTTTTTTCACTCTGCTTAAATTTTTCTAAGACAAATGGAAGCTCTTGTATTTATCTCTCAGAATAAATACTTACAGAGTTACAATGCAAAAAAATATAGAGGTAAAAATTATGAATAATATTTCAAAAGAAGAGAGAATCAAAGGTGCATTTTTTGGTGCGATCGTCGGAGATGCGCTTTGTTTGGGAAGCCATTATGAGTATGATGCACAAAAGATCTTTAGGGCGTACGGAGATAAATCCATAGAGAAGTTTATGTCACCCGGTGAGATGATGGGCGGACAAACACATGGTATTGGCTGGGGTGAGAGAAACTATCATCCGGGAAAAAAAGCGGGAGGCACTACCGACTATGGAGATTATAATATTTTAGTGTTAGAACATTTGGCTTCAATTTCTGAGCCAAAAAGAGCTTTTGAAGTATCTGCCATGTTGCCTCACTGGATGAATCGTCTTGAAAATGGTTGGGGATCTTGGATATGTACGATGACAAAAGAGACTTACGCTCAAGTTAAAGATGGTATTCCTGTGAAATATCTTGGGGGTATCTCAAACGCCATGGCAATTCGACATGTGAGTGCGCATGGCTATTATGATACAGAAGATGAGCTTGTAGATGTCGCAAGAAAGACGATGTTTACACATACAAATACGCATGCGCTTGGTGGCGGTGAGTTTTTTGCACGTGTGACTCATCGTATCATCAATGGAGCAACTCCATCGGATGCCATCGAAAATGTAGCTATTCTTATGGGTGGATTTTATGAAGAAAAAGTTGCACAAGCGACTGCGAAATTTAAAGAAGCGACTGATGAAAACTCACTACTCTCTCATGAACAGTTTGCGGATGATCTTGCACTCACAAGTATGGCAAGACTATGGGATGTCGGACGTTCTGAACCTATCAAAGTGGGAAAAGCGAGTCCTACTGAGGGAACGCTTCCTGGCGCTGTGTATTTTATACTCAAATATGCAAAAGATGAGGATGGCTTAAAAAAAGCACTTCAAGCCAATGCAATGGTCGGCGGTGATAATGCTTCTCGCAGTATTGCTATCGGAATGGTATTAGGAGCATATAAAGGGGTACAAGCTATCCCACAAGAGTGGAAAGAGAGCTTGGATCAGTGGGAATATTGTGAAAATCTACTTAATAAATTACCACTTTTAAAAGTTAGTTAAATCTGATTATTTAGTCTCTTTTTTTGCTTTCATCTTTCGGTGGCGAGGTTTTGTTCTTTTCTCTTTTTGTTTGTTCTCTTTAAGACTAAGAGGTGAGGGTGTAAAATCTTTCACTTCTTCTTGCGGGATCTCTTGCTTTAGAACAAATTCTATGGCATCGAAATAGTTTTGCTCATCAGAACTCACAAACAAATAAGATGTTCCTACCTCTTTAAGAAGAATAACACGACTGAAATACTGCTTTTGCTCGCTTGGAAGGTTATAGTTTATAAGCTGTTGTATATTGGTGAGATTAAGAGTTTGCAAGATCATATCTGTTGTGATAAGCGTATTTAATTTCCCCTCATTAAAGGCTTTGGCTGCTGTTTCGAGTTGGTCGGCTCTATGGTTGCCATGTACCGCAGTTGAATTGATATTTTGAGTTTTTAGGTATACATTTATCTCATCTGCTTTGCGTTTGCTTTTTGTAATGATAACTGTTTGTTTGTCAGAATTATTGTTCAAAATTTGAGTAAGCATAGCAGTTTTGTCATGTTGTTCAACTTCATAAGCTATTTGTTTTGTGCGTCTTGCAACGCTATGCGGATCGTAATATATTTTTGTAGGTATTTTTTCAGTTTCTTTTGGCATCTGTTTTTATTCCTTATCTTGAAGAGAATTATAGCTGAGGTCATATAAAAAGATGATTGACGTCCAAAAGGAAAAAAAACAGTGATATCAAAGATGAAAGCACACCAAAGATGATATAATTATTTTACAAGGGTCAATGATGAGCATGGATTTTGCAAATATAGTTTTATATAATGGTTTAGTCATCATGAGTGGCACTTTTATTATTTTGGTCTTTATGCACATGATCTATAAAAAGCGAACGCCGACCGGTATTATCGCATGGCTGTTATTTATGATATTAGTACCTTATGTTGCCGTATTTTTCTACCTTATTTTTGGTCTGAGAAAACGTGAAAACAGATATAAAAAAAATCCCATAACGCTTCAAAAACGCACTCAAAGTTTTCATAAACAAAATCCTATCCATGATATTTTAAAAAGCTATGGTATTGCAGATGCAACGGGAAATGAGTATTTTGAACTTTTTATAGACTCGGTTGGAGCTTATGAAAAGCTTATAAATTGTATCAAAGATGCTAAAACATCGATCTATATAGGTACATATATTTTTGAGTACGATGAGGTAACCAAAGAGATTATAAATGTGCTTATCCAAAAAGCTAAAGAGGGTTTAGAGATCAAGATACTTATGGATTCTCTTGGTTCTATACGTCTGTATTTTTTTCAAAAAAAGTTAAAAATTTTGAGAGAAGCAGGTGTCAAAGTCGAGTTTTTTATGCCAGTTTTTAAGATGCCGTTTAGAAACTATATTAATCTTCGAAATCATAGAAAGATCTATATCTTTGACAATAAAAAAGTCTTGAGCGGAGGTATGAATATTTCAAAAGAGTATTTTGGACCAAATGTGGATAAAGCAAGATGGAAAGATATATTTTTTTTAAGCGAGGGAAATTCTGCAGAACTGTTTTTTGAGATATTTGCCTCTGACTGGTTTTATGCTTCTGGAGAGAAGATAGATTTTGTAAAAAATGATAGTATCAATATCGGAGATACTTTTTTACAGGTCGTACCATCAGGGCCGGATATGAGTAAAGATGTTCTTTATGAAGCGCTTCTTTGCGCTATTTACAGTGCAAAAAAGCGTATTTGGATCGTTACTCCTTACTTTATACCAAATGATTCTATCGTTGAAGCACTTGTTATAGCCAAGCATAAGGGAGTAGATGTAAAGCTCATCACGCCAAAAGACTCAAATCATCTTTTGGTCAATCTAACAAGAAGTTCTTACATGAGAGAGCTTGAAGAGGTAGGCATCGAAGTCGCACTCTACAATGGAGCGATGCTTCATGCCAAAGCGATCCTTTTTGATGACACGAGTGTTATGCTTGGGAGTGTAAATTTGGATAACAGAAGTCTCTTTTTAAACTATGAAGTAGCTGTTTTTGTATACTCTTACAAGGCTATAGCAGATATAGAGTCGTGGATGAATCAACTACTTCATCATTCATCTGGCGGCTTAACAAAAATCTCCAGACTTAGAGCAATTTTGGAAAATCTCATGAGAATTATTTCTCCACAACTTTAGGTGAGGAGGAAAAAATGTATAAACCTCACAACTCTATAAAATCTTTAAAACATCAAGAGATATCTTGTTATGAAGGTTTTACTATCTTATGCTGGAATGTGGCAAAATTGACACTGCGCAGCTCATACCAAGAGTATTTAAAGTCAATTGTTGAAGAGAATCATATAGATATTTTACTTCTTCAAGAGGTAAAAAAGAGCTTGGCAACAGAGCTGGAACTTTGTGATTATTCCTATATTTTGTCGCCAAATATCCAAACAAAAAAGCATATTTTTGGGGTATTGACGGCATTTAAAATCTCTTGTGAAGATGAGTTGTCACTTTTAACAAAAAAGAGGGAACTTTCCTATGCAACACATAAAGTGACTTTGATTACAAGACATAAAATATCTAGAGGAGATGAGCTCGTGATAGTAAATCTGCATGCTATAAATTTTGTCAAAAATAATGATTTTTATATGGAATTAGAAAATATAAAATTAACAATCAAATCTCACAAAGGATCTATGATAGTTGCGGGTGATTTCAATACTTGGAATATCAAGAGAGTAGAGCATTTAAGAGAGTTTACTCATGATCTATCTCTTACTGAAGTCTACTTTAACGACAATTCAAAACAGAAGAAAGTGTTTGCAAACTGTTTGGATTATATATTTTACAGAGGTCTGGAACTTAGTGACTCAAAAGTTATTGATGCTAAAAAGTTTTCAGACCACAATCCTATACTTGCAACATTTAAGTTTTAATTGGCTGCTTTAAAAGCCTTAAGCTCTGCTCGAAGCGCTACCAATTCTTCCATCATACTAGCCATTTCATCAGTTTTATTAGTTTCTTCGTGACCTTTGAAACGCTCAATCGTCGATTGAACACTATGAGTCAAAGAATCAAGTTTCTCTTTTGCATCATTGATAAGTTCATGATGGTCAAAATGCAAATTATCTTCAAGTTCATTGATTTTATCGATGATATCATCTTTATGTTTGTATGCATAGTAAGTCGCAACGCCGCCAATAATAGCTCCAAGTACCAAGCCGATTGTGTTATTTCTGTCCATTGTGTATCCTTTTATTTAGTTTTCTTTTTATTGAAAAAATTGAACAAAGCATCGATAGCTAGTGAACCAAGCGTTACTTTTGCAATACCGTTGGAAGCTTTCAATGCGAGAGATTTTGTTTGTGCATGAAGATAACCTAGCATTTCATGCAGTTCATGTAACGTTGAAAGAGATTTTGCACCCAAAGTATGCACCTCCATTTTAAGTGAAACGATCAATTCACTTGCCTCATGAAGTGTTAACGCTGCCTTAGTGGAAAGGAAACTAAGTTCATTTTGTGTACTGTCGATAAACTCATGCACTCTTTTTATGGTGTTAAGTGCTTGTAGCCCAATAACAGCTATCACCACTGTGATCAGAATCATACATATAGCAATTATCCCAACAAAAATAGTCAGAAGCTCATTATTCATAGGTAACATTCCTTACGAAGATTTTTTTGCTTTTTTGTCGTTGCGCTTCTCTTTTAACGACTTAGCCGGTGCTTTTTTAACTGCTTTTTGAACGTCCTTACCTTTTGCCATGATGTCTCCTTTATTGAGAGTGGTAGAGTTTATTTCGTCTACATTGTATATAAGATAACCTTAATACAAGACCTCTAAGCGAAGATTGATTTTATTTGTCTAGTTTTATTCATATATCCAAAGCATTTATTTCAAATCTTAGAAAATCCAAATCACTTTTTGCTTTTACACGTAAGGCTGTTTAAAAAAAGTGAAGAATATAAGGTATCATAATGCTTTCAATCCAACCAATAAGGAAAGGCTTGTCTCTTTAAGTTTTATGACGGCTAAACTAATAAAATAATATGTTAAAAATTTTATCATTCATTTTACTTTTTCCAATATTTTTAAATGCCAATATCATCAATTTAGATCCAATAATGAAAGGGATGAAAACATTTTCTCAAGTCTCTTTTTATGAAGATACCACGAAAAAAATGGGTATTGAAGAGATAAAAAAACAAAATTTTAAAGTTGATCACACTATGCATTCAAGCCAAGGTGCAAGTAACTCGGCTTGGTGGATCAAATTTGAGGTACAAAACCCTACAAATAAACCAATTGACTGGATCTTATATTTTAACTACAGCCAATTTGACGAAATGCAGAGCTGGCAATATAGTGATAAAAATCTTCTTATTTCCCACTCTTTAAAGGGCGATCATCATATAGATGAGTCTAAAATATCTTTGGCACAGCGTACATCATTTGAATTTGTAACACCGGCAAATGAAAAAAATACAGTGTATATAAAACTCGCTTATGTTGGTAGCGGAGT
>JAQUHB010000034.1 GCA_028683835.1 Sulfurimonadaceae bacterium
TTATAAAAGTTTTACGCGAAATCCAGTGTACCGCTGTGTTTTGCTTCAGCATACTCTTCATATGAACCTTTGAAATCTATATATCTTCCATCAGGCATAATCTCGATAACACGATTTGCAAATGCATCAAGTAGTTCACGGTCATGAGACACACAGATAACATTTCCCTCAAAGTTGTAAAGCCCTTCTCCTAAAGCAACGATAGCTTCAAGGTCAAGGTGGTTACTCGGCTCATCTAAAACTAAAAAGTTTCCTTGTTCAAGCATCATTTTTGAAAGCATCATTCTGTGTTTTTCACCACCTGAGATTTTCTCAACAGATTTTTCTTGTTGTTCTCCTGAGAAAAGCATACGGCCAAGACAATTTCTTATCTCTGAGATATCACGTTTTGGATCATATCCGCGTAACCATTCATAGAGTGTTCCATCACCGGATATCTGATCTGCCGTGTCTTGAGGGAAGTAGCTTTGTTCAACAGTTGCACCCCATTGTACAGTGCCTGAAGTTGGTTTTATCTCTTCCATAATCACTTTACACAAAGTAGTCTTACCAACACCATTCCCACCGATAAGTGCTATCTTTTCACCCGGTTCAATTCTGATAGTCATATTTTTTAAAACATCTAAATCTCCATAAGAGAGAGAAATATTTTCAACGATCAGCGCCTCATCACCCATCTGGCGTTTTGCTTTAAAGACGATACTTGGGTCACGGCGAGAAGATGGTTTGATATCTTCTATCGTTAATTTATCAAGCTGTTTTTGTCTTGAAGTTGCTTGTTTTGCTTTTGACGCATTTGCGCTAAAACGGCGAACGAAAGCTTCTAAATCCTCTTTTTCTTTGAGTTTTTTAGCATTGTCTGCTTCCATTTGACTTGCAATGACATTTGCCGCAAGATACCAATCATCATAAGTTCCTGTAAACTCACGGATCTTTTGATAATCGACATCAAGGATGTGTGTCACAACAGAGTTCAAAAAGTGTCTATCGTGAGAGATAACTACAAGAGTTCCCTCATGACGTTGCAACTCATTTTCAAGCCAAGAGATCGTTTCCATGTCAAGGTTATTCGTAGGCTCATCGAGGAACAAGATATCCGGCTTAGGAAATAAAACTTGTGCTAATAAAACTTTAAATTTATCAGAACTTTTCAAGCTTGACATCAGATCATAATGCTTTTCAGCAGGAATCCCGACATTTTCCAAAACTTTTGCGATATTGATCTCATACTCATACGTCGGATCCTCTTCAACAGAGATCATCTCCAGTTCTGCAAGACGGTTATTTACAGCATCATCTTCAAAATCGCCTGTTTCGTAGAGCTTTTCTTTCTCTTTTACTGCATCATACAAACGTTTATTTCCATATAAAACTGCGTCCATAATCGTATAGTTTTCATAAGCAAACTGATTTTGTCCCAAAGTCCCGACTTTAAGACCAGTACCGATGATGATATCACCCTCGTATTCTTTATTCTGACCGCTAAGGATATTTAAAAAAGTGGTCTTTCCGGCACCGTTTGCACCGATAAGGCCATATCTTTTATGACGGTCAAGCTTGATATTTATATTTTCAAATAAGATTCTATTTCCGAATCTTTTTGTCAGTTTTATTGTTTTTAACATCTTTTTCTCTCTTGTTGGTATTACCAAAAATTTGGCAATTAAAATATCGCGATTGTATCTAAGAGATCATTAATACGCTATTAAAGACCAAACTATACTGCAATCAAAGTGTAACAATCGAATATTAGAATGCGCTCCATAATTTATCTTGGAGTGCTCCAAAATGTTAAAAAATTTAAATGTAAAAACAAAACTGATCTTGTTGGTCGGTATCGCAATAACTGGAATGATACTCATCATTGCTATTGGACTTTATGCAAGCAGTAATATGAAAGACAGTATGGATACTGTTATGATCCAAGATCAACAGACGAGACTGGCTGAAAAGTTGCGTATGTCAATATTGAAAATGCAGAACAATGAGAATAATACTATCTTAGTGAAGACTTTCAGTGGTAAAGATGAGTATGCGGTAGCTTTTGAAAAGAATAGAACCGATTTTAATAACGATATAAAGCAACTAAAAAGTATTTCTCAATCAAAAAATACACAATATATCTTGGCTTGTGAAAAATATGTCAATTACGAATATGCACCTGTGTTTAAACAGGTCTATAACGCAACAAAATACGGCGATGATCACGGTGCTCTGGATCTGAGTGAGACCGAGGCAAAACCGATCATAGAAAAATGTAATAAAGCACTTGACATTATCATCAGCAATAATGAAAAAAATCTAAAAGCCGCAACAGAAGATAGTGCCGCGCAATACATCTTTGGCAGAAACTCTATCATTATGATCTCTATTTTGTCTCTTGTTATCTCAGTTGTCGTGACATTTATTATTGTCACGCTTATTATAAACTCACTTGTCACTATTCAAAGTGCGCTTGATTCATTTTTCAAATTTCTTAATCGTCAGACACATAAAGTAGAATCGATCGAGCTTCATTTAGAAGATGAGTTCGGTCAAATGGCGAAGATGATCAATGAAAATATTACACTAATAGAGAAAAATTTTATTGCAGATTCAAACGTTGCCAACGAGATGGCACAAATTGCAGAGCAGATCACAAAGGGAAACTATTCCGTAAGAATAAAAAGTGATTCTCCTACCGAAAATATGCACCTGTTAAGAGATAGCATGAACAACATGCTTGCATCCTCAGAAAAGAACCTCGATAGTGCGATTGTAACACTTAAACATCTTGCAAATGGAAAATTTGATGCAAGAAACAGTATAAGCGTACAAGCGAATATGGGTGAACTTTTAGAGAATATCAATCTTTTAGGGGTATCTCTTCAAAATATGAAAGCCCAGAATGATGATTCAAATAAAACTATTATGGATTCATCTATACGTCTTAACAAAACAATCGAAGAGATTACAAATACCACCGTCGTAGATTATAAAAATATGATCAACGATATAGTTGGCAAAGTTTACAATGTGTCACAAAGAGAAAATGATTTGGTTGATAATCTAGATCAACTTACATTGCACGCCAATGAAACAAAAGCTATCCTTCAAACAATTGGAGATATTGCAGATCAAACTAATCTTTTAGCACTTAACGCAGCTATAGAAGCCGCACGTGCAGGTGAACATGGACGTGGGTTTGCTGTGGTTGCAGATGAAGTAAGAAAGCTGGCAGAACGTACACAAAAAAGTTTAACAGAAACAACGAGTACGACCAACATTCTCATCCAATCCATCTCCCATGTATCCGAGAGCTTAAACCAAAATGCAGAAGATGTAAGTAATATATCCAACGAAGTAAGTGAAGTAAGTAATAAAATGGATGAAATCATAGTGACACTTCAATGTTTGAGCAAATAAGATCCCATCGTATTAAAGTAATATGATCACATGCTATAGAGTCCTTACTTTTATTAAAAAAATACTTTAATACGCAAGCAGATGTTTGTTACACTTTTTATATTTTACACCTGAACCACATGGACAGGGTTCATTTCTTTCGATTTTAGAGTTGATAAAAGTTCCTTTATCATACTCCCAGATTCCATCTTTTTTTATAAAATCACTTCTTTCATGAAGCAAAACGATTTCACTGTTTTCAAGATAATAAGCTTTAAATTCAACAATACCATCAAACTCATTTTCTTTTGCATGTAAGACCTCTAGTTTAAGCCATTTTACGTTCTTACAAAACTCTTCAATGAGTAAAACATCATCCTCGTATTTATGTTCTTGTGTCGCACTCTTTACAAGGTAACTTCCATCTGCTATCACATATGCACTGTAACGTGAGCGCATTAATTCTTCAGGACTCAAAGCAACTTTTTTACCTGATATAACAGCCCCACAGCACTCCACAAAACTTTTATTTAAACCACAAAAACATTTCATCTTCTATATCACTTTATTTTATAATCTCGTAAGCATTTAACAACCAATATTGTAGTATGATTCTTCAAAGAAATATTATGAATTTGTAACAATAAAGTGATAAAATATATGAAAATTTTTTCGAAACTCAATATTCAAGAAGTTTTAAACTACCTGCCAGATCCGATTATCATCGTTGATATAGTGGGCAATATACGATTTGCAAACAACTCTTTTTCAACTCTGCTAGGCTACAGTGAAGATGAACTTAATAATAAAAATATTACCCATTATCTTGCTGATAACTCCGTATTTGAACAATGTATAACAAGTGTTAAAGATAGTCATGCATCTTCAGATCAAACAACTGTATTTGTAGCTAAAAATGGACAACATATCTACACAACTAAAAATGTACGATTTCTAAAAATTGACAATGAGGAATGTCTTTTTGTAAACATTCGCAATGTAAGCAATATTGATAAACTCAATTATGAACTTCACAGCTCAAAAAAAGAGCTTGAAGAGAAGTCAAAAGAACTTTCAACACTTTTAGATGATCATAAAAAACAGATTGTAGAAAAACAGCTTCAACTCGATGAGATAGTAAATATTATAGATGAAATTATCTGGTATGTCGATGACCAAACTATGGCCATCAAATATGTTTCAAATGCGATTGAAACAATTTTCGGCGAAGAAAAAAGTAGCTTTTTAAATGGCTCTACACTTTGGATCAATATGATTCACCCAGAGGATCAACCAAAAGTTCAGAACTTTTTTCACACCATTATACCAAGCCAATCTGCCCTCATCGAATTTAGAATCATTAAAAAAGATGGCTCTGTACGTTGGCTTTCAAGTACGATCAATCATCACAAATCTCTCAACTTTTTCATAGGTGTTACCCGGGATATCACACATGACAAAGAGGTTCAAGAAGAGATGGAATTTATGGCATTTCATGATGTGCTCACAAGACTGCCAAACAGGTCTTATTTAAAAAATGAGATTAATGCTCTCCTGCAAAAATCGACCACTATCGAGCAGCATTTTGCAGTGCTCTTTTTGGATCTTGATAATTTTAAATATATCAATGATTCTATGGGACATGATATTGGTGATGAAATTCTCGTTGAAGTAGCCGATAAACTTAGAAATAGTGTTGGTAAGAATGGAATTTGTACAAGATTTGGCGGTGATGAGTTTGTTATCATCAGTAAAATACAAAACAAAAAAGATATTGCAATTAAAGCACAAAAGATCATAGATGTACTCAATGAACCTTTTATTGTCAATGACCATGAGTTTTTTATCTCATCTTCCATTGGTATTTCAATCTATCCCGAAGATGCTGCTAGTGCAACTGGACTTATCAAATCCGCAGATACTGCGATGTATGAAGCAAAATTAGCCGGAAAAAATCGATTCAGCTTTTTTGACAAATCTATGAACACCAATATTCAAGAGTTCCTTGATATGGAGACTATCATTAAAGATGCTCTCTTAAATAACTATTTTGAACTTTACTTTCAACCGCTTATTGATTCATCTAAATCCACTCTTTACGGCTTTGAAGCACTTTTAAGACTCATTCATCCCGAACATGGATTTATCTCTCCTGATAAGTTTATCCCCGTTGCTGAAGCGACAGGCGATATCTTAAAAATCAGTGCTTTTGTTATGAAGAGTGCCTGTCAATTTACAAGTGAGATTAATGCACTGAGTTCACATGATATTTTTATCTCTGTAAATATCTCGGCTAGACAGTTTAAAGAAAAGTTCTTTGCCAGAGAGTTTTTAAAATGTGCCGCTGATTATGGTGCCAACCCTCGTCTTTTAAAAGTGGAAATGACAGAATCTGTGGTTATGGATAACATTACTCTTGCTATAAAAGAGTTGGATATTTTACGAAAAGCCGGAGTCCAAATAGCGCTTGACGATTTTGGAACTGGATATTCATCCTTTGAATATCTTGCACAGCTTCCGATAAACACCATAAAAATAGATAAATCATTTATAATTCCTGTCTTTGACAAAAAAAGCAACGAACATATTGTTATGGCTATCACATCCTTAGCACATGCACTCAATATGGATGTCATCGCTGAGGGTGTTGAGACCGATAAACATGTAGAATATCTTAAAGACAATAAGGTCGATGTTCTTCAAGGATTTTACTATTCCAAAGCGATACCTCCAAAGCAGATCATCGAAAACATAAGCGAGTATAAAAAACTATTTAATCTCTAGGAGCCACTTATGAAAAGTATCTACATTGCCTCAAGCAGTCAAAATGCAGGTAGCTTGCTTATCACTATGGGACTTATGGATATCATTAGCCGTAAAATCCATAAAGTTACTTTTTTCAAACCCATTATTACGCAGGCAAAAGATTTAGATATCGAATTCATCCGCTCAAGATATACACTGGACGTAAGTTATGACGAGAGTTATGGCTTTGAACTCTCTTACGTTCAGATGATGATCGCTCAAAATCAAACAGATGAACTCATAGAAGAACTGATCCAAAAATACAAACAACTTGAAGAAAAATATGATTTTATAGTCTGTCAAGGGATACAAAAAAGTGCTCTTATCTCCTCTTTTGACTTTGATATCAATATAAAAATAGCTCAGAACTTTGCAACCCCCTTTATTAATGTGATCAACGCAAAAGACTTACATGTAAACGAACTCATTGAAACTTATGAGATTGACAAGCAAAATATTCTCTCACAAAAATGTTTTCATTTTGCAACTTTTATCAACCGTATTGATCCAAACAATTGCAAAGAGTTACAAGCGAAACTTCCAAAAGAAAACCTCTATCTTCTGCAAGAGATTCAGGAACTTGATACTCCAACCATTGGAGATATCATCGATAATTTAGAAGCAAAAAAAGTTCTTCTAAAAAATGAAGACAGAGCTAAACTTGTCAAACAGATAAAAGTTGCAGCTTTGACTTTGGACAATTTTTTAGATCATATAGAAGATGGAGACCTTGTCATCGTCCCAGCAGATAGATCTGACATCATCGTCGGACTTTTATGTGCTTTGCAATCTCAAAATTTTGCAAGTATCTCTGGCGTTATTATCCCATTTGATATGGAGATTCACCCAAACATCCTAGCGCTTATCAATGGTGTCAATGGATGCAGTTTTCCCATCATCAGCGTTGCTACCGATACCTATACAACAGCGCTCAACATCACCTCAACAAAAGCAAAACTAAAATCCTATGATGAAAGAAAGATTGCCCTTTCACTCGGACTTTTTAACGAAAACGTAGATATCAACGCCATCGAATCAAGGATCAGAGTCACAACTTCACAAATCATGACGCCAATGATGTTTGAATACAAAATATCCTATATGGCAAAAAATGCCAAAAAAACTATCGTCCTGCCTGAGAGTGAAGATGACAGAATTCTTCGTGCTACAGAGATTATCCTAAGACGCCACCTTGCCAAGATCATCCTTTTAGGTGATAGTGAAACGATAAAACAAAAATCGTTGCAACTCGGACTTGATATTTCTCAAGCTCAAATCATCAATCCCCTTGAAAATAATAAGCTTTTACTATATTCTGAAATTTTTTACGAATCCAGAAAAGACAAAGGTCTCTCTTTGGAAGCCGCCAAAGATGCTATGAATCATAAAACATATTTTGCGACAATGATGGTTCATACAGGTGAAGCAGATGCTATGGTAAGCGGAGCTTCACATACAACAGCAGACACTATTCGTCCAGCTTTGCAGATCATTAAAACCCATCCCGATGTTTCCATCGTTTCAAGTCTCTTTTTTATGTGTTTAGACACGCAGGTTTTAGTATATGCCGACTGCGCCGTCAATCAAGACCCTAGTGCAGAAGAACTCGCGCAGATAGCTATCTCAACGGCAAAAACAGCATCACAGTTCGGCATTGAACCAAAAATAGCGATGCTTTCTTACTCAACTGGCGATTCTGGAGGTGGAGAAGATGTTGAGAAGGTCAAAAAAGCGACTGAACTTGTAAAACAACAATATCCCTCTTTGCTGATAGATGGACCAATCCAATATGATGCGGCTATCGATAAGGGAGTCGCAAAAGCAAAACTTCCGGATTCAAAGGTAGCAGGCGAGGCTAATATATTTATCTTTCCTGATCTTAACACCGGAAACAATACCTATAAAGCTGTTCAGCGCTCCACTGGAGCCATTGCCATCGGACCAATACTTCAAGGATTGAACAAACCTGTCAACGATCTCAGCCGTGGATGCAGTGTCGCCGACATTGTAAACACGGTAGCCATTACAGCAATTCAAGCAGGACAATTAGGATGAGAGGACTCATTTTAAACTCCGGTAGTTCCTCTATAAAATTTAAAATACTTGATATGGAATCTGAAAAAATATTGGAGAAAGGAACTATAGAGGAGCTCAAAGGCAACCGTCATAAAGAGCTTGAGAGAATCATCAACTCTATGGAAAGGATTGACTTTATCGCTCATCGCGTTGTCCACGGCGGTCATACTTTTAAACAAGCGACCATTATCGATGACGCTGTTATAGAAGCGATAGATGAGCTTTCTCATCTTGCACCTTTGCATAATCCTGCGAATTTAGACGGTATATTGACGGTCAAAGCTCTAGCACCCAATGCTTTGCAAATAGCAGTCTTCGATACGGCGTTTCATGAAGATATGCCGCCCTCCTCTTACATGTACGCTATGCCTCAGGAGCTTTACACAAAGCATAATATCCGTCGTTACGGCTTCCACGGGACATCGCACAACTATCTTTTAAAAGAGTGCGCAAAGCTTATGAACAAAGATGTCAATGAGCTCAATATCATCACTCTGCATCTTGGAAACGGAGCAAGTGCTACGGCTATAAAGAATGGGAAATCTTATGACACATCTATGGGCTTTACACCCTTGGAAGGTCTTGTCATGGGAAGTAGAAGCGGTGATTTTGATCCAGCAATTCTTTTATATCTGCTCAAACTCGGATTTAGCGAAAAAGAGCTTGACGAACTTGTCAATCAAAAAAGTGGACTCCTTGGGATATGCGGCAGCAGTGACGTAAGAGAGATACTCGGCAGAGACGACAAAGATGCAAAACTGGCATTGAAGATCATGACGCAAAGAGTGAAAAAGTATATAGGTTCTTACATCGCGATTTTAGGACGTGTGGATGCCATCGTCTTTAGCGGAGGAATTGGAGAGCATAGCTATGATATAAGGAAAATGATTCTTGATGGATTCGATGAAGCGTTTGATATATATATGGATGATGAAAAAAATAACAGTGTAAACAACCATGCCACTCTCATCTCACAAGAAAAAAGTAAAATAGCCCTTTACGTGATCCCAACCGATGAAGAGTTGGAGATCGCCCATCAGGCTTATGCTCTTTTAAAGTAGGGTTTAACCAGAAAATAGAGTACAAATCCCCATAAAACCATACTGCTAAGTATAGAGACGATTCCCATGTTTTCGCTTCCATGTAAGAGGGATTTCGGATTCATATTTAAACTGCCAAAGAGATAATCAAGACCAAGACCAAAGATCACGCTTCCAAGAATAATACTACTCAGATAAATAACCATAGAGCGTTTTCCCAACATCTTTTTCACTACACCGATCGTCACGGTGTTTGTAGCAGGACCCGCGCTCAAAAATACAAATGCCGCTCCGGCACTCACGCCTGAGAGCATTAGTGCCGCGGCGATCGGCAGTGATGCAGTGGCACAGACATACATGGGCACGGCTATGGCAATAGCAATGATATAAGAGAGCCAAGAGTATTCAACTAAGATATCACTCAAATTTTGAGGAATAAATGAGCTTATCAATGCACCGACAATCAAGCCCCAAAACAGAGGTTTTGCAATATCTCCAAGCAATGTCACAAAGCCGTATCTCAGCGCTTTTTTTATAGAAAAGTTTGTTTTTTCACCCGAGGAACTGCAACATGAAGAGCTTGAACAACAACTTGACTCCATAGGCTTTTTAGGAGAGAGGGAAAATTTAGGTTTTACAATCTCCTCCTCTTTATCAAAAATGTTTGTAAGCACACCGGCAACCATTGCTATAAACATAGAACTAAAAACCCTATAAAGCGTAAATACCCATCCAAACATCCCATAAGTCGCAAGTATAGAATCCACCCCGGTTATCGGGGTAGAGATCAAAAACGAGAGTGTCGCACCTCTGCTTGCTCCGCTTTTTTTAATGCTTGTCGCAAGGGGTATAACACCGCACGAACAAACGGGAAGAGGTATTCCAAAGAGTGTAGCCTTGATAACAGAAGAGATATTTTCTTTTCCTAAATGTTTTGTGACCAAACTCTCTGGAACCAACTCATGCAGTACACCTGCAAAGAAAAGTCCAAACAAAATATAAGGTGCCATCGCATTACTAAGAGTTACAAGTGAGTCCAAAAAAAGAGATATATATTCCATAGTGCATACCTTTTTATAATTGCGGGATTTTATTCATTTGTACTTCAAAAGAGATAAATAAAAAAATATAGATTTTATTAAAAGTTACTATTATCGATATTCTTCACATCTGAAACTCCTAATTGGGTGTAAGTAAATCGAGGAAAATTATTATGCAAGTCAACACAAATATAATTAAAGCAGATTTTTATACAGCATATGAAGAGGTGAAAATCCAAAAGAAAGAGGAACTTAAAAGTAATTATAATGACCTCAAAGTACAGTTTCAAAAAAACTCTATGAGGTTTAATACACTTTTCGTAGATATGCAGGCAAAAGTTTCTAGCAGTGCTGAGAGACAAATGGATCTAAATCAAATTTCCCGATATCAGCCAACAAACCATTACAAAAGATGACTAATCTTTGATATTCTGTCTTAAATACAAATGCTTAATTTATAAGCAACTCTCTGTTTAATATAAACTCTTTCATCGATATACTTTCGTTATAAATAGCTACAGCAAGGAAAAAAGATGAAAGAATATATCGAGATATACAACAAAAATAGAGAAAAAATCGAAACTATTATAGAAAATAGTGTTGAAGGTTTGGGTAAGATAAGCAATGAAGCCCATAATTTTTATAAAAAACTTTTTATCGCTTTTCCCTCTCTTGAGATCATATATATTGTCGATGCAACAACGAAAATTCAGACATCTGCAAATATCTATAGTCAATATAATGACGATACGGAGAGACATAAAAGCAGAAGTTACCTCATCAATAAACTTCAAATCAAAGAAAATAACTTTGCTTTTACAAACCCGTACCAAAGCTCAACAACAGGAACTCTTTGCATTACCGTTTCCAAAAAAGAGGGAAATGAGATCATCTTTATGGATTTTGTTTTAGAAAAACTTCTTGAACGCATCGGGCTTATAGAAAAACATGTCTACTTCAGTAAAATTATCAAAGCATTTTATTTTATAGCCGGTTTTTTCATGATGCTTCTTTCGATGTCAGCAATAATCTATGGCGCATATGATTTTATAAGTAATATCACACAAAACAGTCTAAATATCGATGCCATTTTCAAGCCTGTGATTGCAACTACTCTCGGTCTTGCCATCTTTGACTTGGCAAAAACAGTGCTTGAGCAAGAAGTATTTTTCAAAAGTTATTCCAAAGATTCAAGAATAGAGATAAAGATACTCACAAAATTTCTTATCACTATTTTGATAGCACTCTCCATAGAAACTCTCATGGTCGTATTCAAAATAGCAATAGAAAATTATGACAAAATGGTCAATGCACTCTATCTTATGGGTGGGATCTCATTTATCATCGTCTCTCTTGCACTTCTGATATTTTTAACAAAAACAACTAAAACTCTGGAAGTTTAAAAGAATAATAAAAAGATGCTTCACCGCAAAAATGCGGTAAAGCGAAGAAGTTTTAAAAGACTCTCGGAATGATGTAACAAAAGAGAAAGGTATCTAGATTTTTCAGATAACCATCCCTGCAAATCCCATAAATAGCCCACTTTGTGGGCTATAACTTCAGAATACTTTCCGATAACTTTATTAATTTTCTAAGCTCTTTCAACCTATATATCAATATTTTTACAAATTTGTCTGCTTTTTTCTAAGGAAATCTTGCAAATCCTTAGAAAAAACCTAGAAAAAATATATGTCCTATAAGCCCCTTGACAAAGGAGTTTGTGGATACTTTTTGATTTAAAATACTCGATAATTTTAGATTATTTCCATAATGTTTCAATTTCATTCCGACCAGTATCGTCGCTGAGTTTTACATACCGATTTACCATAGATGATGATTTATGGTTTGATATTTTTTTGATTAAGAACTCATTACATCCCTTCATCCCAAGGGTAGATAAACAAGTATGACGAAGGGAGTGAATAACGACTCTATTCTTTCTATCTGAATATGATAATCCAATATTAAAAAGATTGTCAAAGATAATCTTGAACCCTCTTGAAATCCATCTATCCAAGTCAATTATGCCATCTCTATAAATCAATTTATCATTAGGGCTCGTTGCTTCACTAATTCTAATTTTTATAAGTTCTATAGAGTGCTCATCTAAAAAGCTTTTATATGTTGATTTGTTCTTAAAATCATAAGAATTAATCATTTTATGTGCTAAATCCACATCTTTAATAGTGTAATTAAGTATTGTGCTTTTTCTACCCGCTGTTACAAGCGATAGACTCAAGAACAATCTCATAGTGAGATTATCACCTACCTCATCATACACCATTTGAATTTCATCTTTTGATAAAAAGCGTTCTCTTACATTGTCTATTCTGGGCTTTTTAGCAAATAAAACAGGATTTTCTAACTTAATCTTCTTATGCTTTGCATAATAGTTAAATAAAGTTCCAAGTAATTCTAAATAGATAATTGTGGTTTGTTCTGACACTTCACCGAGAGTATCATTTTTAAATGCTTCAATGTGTTTTTCAGTTATATTATAGATACTCATTTCTCCAAATGCATCTTTTAATCGATAGTTATATTGCCTACGTCTTTTATCGGATGAAGTAGTAATGTGAGAGTTAAAATAGAAATCAGCTATTTCATCAACGGTAATCTTGTATTTTTTATTATTCCTTAAAAGCTTTGGCGGAAGTTCTCCATTTTTTAGGCTTAGGATTGTTTTCATTCTAAGCTCATAAACATATAGTTCGTCTATGCCTTGAGATTTTAATCCAACTTTTTGAGATTTTGTTTTTCTCATCTCATTTTGATAAGTAAAATAGTAAGTTAAATCACCATCTTTTCTCTTTCTAAAATAAACACCTTGATACTTTTTTGATTTAGTCATTTTTAGCTCCTAATAGCTAAATTTGTCTGTATCCTTAGAAAATTCCTTATAAAAAAATATTTGTTTAAAATAATCTAAAATTATCGAGTATTTTAAATCAAAAAGTATCCACAAACTCCTTTGTCAAGGGGCTTATAGGACATATATTTTTTCTAGGTTTTTTCTAAGGATTTGCAAGATTTCCTTAGAAAAAAGCAGACAAATTTGTAAAAATATTGATATATAGGTTGAAAGAGCTTAGAAAATTAATAAAGTTATCGGAAAGTATTCTGAAGTTATAGCCCACAAAGTGGGCTATTTATGGGATTTGCAGGGATGGTTATCTGAAAAATCTAGATACCTTTCTCTTTTGTTACATCATTCCCGGCATACCGCCCATTCCGCCCATATCTTGAGCTGGTTTATCTTCTGGAATCTCATAAATCGCCGCTTCTGTTGTTAGAAGTAAACTTGAAACCGATGTAGCATTGATAAGTGCAACACGTTCAACTTTTAACGGATCGATGATTCCCGCTTCAAACATATCTACATATTCGCCAGTTGCCGCATTGAAACCAATGTTTTCGCTACTTGCATTTTCTATGGCATTCACAACGACACCTGCGTCATATCCTGCATTGATCGCTATCTGTTTTACAGGTGCTTTTACAGCGCGAAGAATGATCTCGCATCCGATTTTTTGATCACCACTAAGATCAAGTTTTACTTTCATAGCAGCGCGAACAAGAGCAGCTCCACCACCAATGACAATACCCTCTTCAACAGCCGCTTTTGTAGCAGAAAGAGCATCATCAACACGATCTTTTTTCTCTTTCATCTCAGTCTCAGTCGCCGCACCTACTTTAATGACCGCTACACCGCCAGAGAGTTTTGCAAGACGCTCTTGTAGTTTTTCTTTGTCATATTCACTTGATGTTGTTTCGATTTGCGTTTTGATCTCAGAAATTCTCATTTTTACAGCTTCACTGCTTCCAGCACCATTTACGATCACAGAGTTATCTTTATCAATCACCACACGGCCAGCTTGACCGAGGTGTTGGATAGTTGCACCTTGAAGCGTATGACCTGTTTCCTCAGAGATAACAGTACCGTTTGTAAGCACTGCAATATCTTGCAACATCGCTTTACGTCTGTCACCAAAACCTGGAGCTTTAACAGCAGTGATATTTAAAACACCGCGAAGTTTATTTACAACAAGTGTTGAAAGTGCTTCACCCTCTACATCTTCAGCGATGATTAAAAGTGGACGAGAAGTTTTTTGAACTTGTTCCAAAACTGGTAAAAGATCTTTTAAAGATGTAACTTTTTGATCACTTAACAAGATATATGGATTCTCAATTTCCGCAGTCATTTTTTCAGTATTTGTAATGAAATATGGGCTTAAATATCCACGATCAAACTGCATACCTTCAACAACGATAAGTTCATCGGAAATACCTTTAGCTTCTTCAACTGTGATGACACCGTCTTGACCTACTTTTTCCATAGCTTCTGCGATCATATCGCCGATTTGAGTATCTGAGTTTGCAGAGATAGTCGCAACTTGAGCGATCTCTTTTTTATCTTTTACAGATTTTGAAGCTGCTTTTAGGTTCGCCAAAATAGCTTCACAAGCTTTGTCCATACCGCGTTTGACTTCGATAGGATTTGCACCTGCGGTAATGTTTCTAAGACCTTCAGAAAAGATAGCATTTGCCAAAACAGTCGCTGTCGTCGTACCATCACCCGCCTCATCTGCAGTTCTTGATGCTACCTCTTTTACAAGCTGAGCACCCATATTTTCAAGTCTGTCTTTTAGTTCGATCTCTCGAGCCACAGAAACACCATCTTTAGTGATTACGGGAGAACCATAACTTTTCTGAATCAATACATTACGACCGCGTGGTCCCATTGTTACTTTTACTGCATCACAAAGCTGTGCCACACCGCGTGCTAATTTATTACGTGCTTCATCTGAAAAAATTATATCTTTTGCCATAAACTATTCCTTAATTTTATTTCATAAAATGAAGGGAATCCCTCATCTATTTATTACGGTTAAAGAATAAAATCCCTTAACCCGTGTTAACACTAGGTTTCCTTCGGCAGGAAGCCCAGTATGTCAATTATTTATTTTATGATTCCAAAAACGTCATCAACGTCAATAACTATGTATTTACTACCTTCGAAAGATAATTCATTTCCACTGTATTTTCCAAATACAACAGTATCTCCATTTGCAATATTTTTCACTTCATCACTTACCGCAACTACTTTGCCTTGAGAAGGCTTCTCTTTAGCATTATCCGGGATAATTATACCAGTAGACGTTGTACCAGCCTCTTCCATGCGCTCAACTAAAATACGGTTTCCTAATGGTTGAAAATTCATTCATTTCCTCCTAAATAATTTTATGAGATTTTACAAGATTAAAGTAATAATGTCAATCACTTGAGCCAAATAGACTAAGCAATATTTATTGTTTATGACTATAGTTATTTACTAATATAAATTAAAAAAAGGACATAGAAAAATTTAAATACTAAAAATCATTAATTTTAAGAATTTTAAAGGTTTACTACAATATAATTCTGCCTCTTAAAAAATGTCAAGGTAGCTCAGCTGGTTAGAGCACTGGTCTCATAAGCCGGGGGTCGGGGGTTCAAGTCCCCCCTTTGACACCACTATTCATTTAATCCCCTAAAATACGAACTTTCAAAGAATAAAAATAATTATTGTACCTATAAAGAGACTATCTTATTGTCTAAGAACGTTGCTCTTCTTTTTGTTTCATTTTTAATATACTTAGCATATTTTCGTAATGTCATCTCAGAATGTGAATGACCAAGCATATGAGATACCTATAAAATGTCTTCTTCATCACACCTAAATTTTCTTGATTTATACTAGTAGTGCTCGCAGTTTTTCATCATTTATAATTATTAATGATCCCTCTTTTTTTATAATTATTTTTTCTTGTTTAAGTCTTGCGAGATTTCTTGAAAGCGTTTCAGGTGTGATATTGAGTAAAGATGCAATTTTAATCTGTTTGAGTGATTTAAAGAGATCCTCATTTTCATACAAAAATCTAGCTGTTTTTGTGTAACTGTCAGTCGTAAGTGAATAGCTGATAAAACTTTCCAATGCCTTGATCTTTTTTGTAAGTGATTTGATAAAAAGCATTGAGATCTCATATTTACTCAAAAAGAGCTCTTTAAATTTCTCATAATCGATAAGATAAACTTCTCCATCACTTTCAAATGAGCAGTTTGCAAGATAAGGAAGTTCTTCAAAATTGGCGATCTCGGCTATTAAATTAGGTGCGTAAAGATTGTGTAGGACAACCTCATTCTCTTTAAAATCATGTTTATAAAGCTTGACCATTCCACTTGCAAGAAAGTAAAGATATCGAGGTTGATCTTTGGCATAAAAAAGTATTTCACCTCTTTTGCACTCTCTTTTTGTTGTTATCTTTAGAAGTTCTTTTATCTCATCTTGAGTCAGTGACTCAAAAAACCAAAAGTTTTGAAACTGCATGATTTACCATTTCTTGACGACTGTCAATCTTTTTACCGCTATTTTATGCAAAAATACAAAAAAAAGAAAGGCTTATTATGACAATTAAAGATTTTATGACTCATCAGCATAGAGAATGTGATCAACTTTTGGTATTGGCTGAAGATGCTGTGGAAAACAAAGATTTTGAAGATGCTGCTAAAAAATATAAAAACTTTAGGGACGAGACTCTAAAACATTTTGAGATAGAAGAGGAGTATCTATTTCCCTTATTTGAAGAAAAAAGCGGTATGACGCAAGGTCCTACACAAGTTATGCGCATGGAACATACACAGGCGAAGGGAGTTTTTGAAAGACTTGATTCAGCTATGGAACAAAAAGATAGTGACCGATTTTTTTCATTGAGCGAATCTTTAATGATCCTTTTACAACAGCACAATGCAAAAGAGGAACAGATGCTATATACGATGATACAAAACTTTCTGCAAGACGAAAATGACAGTGTTGTTGAGAACTTAATGAATTATGATTCCTAAAGAGATTTTGCTTGATGTGAGCGAGCTTGAAGCACCGCACCCTTTGTTAAAAGGGATCGCGGCTATGAAAGATCTCAAAGAGAATGAAACTTTGATATTTATTCACCGTATGTTTCCTTGTAAGCTTCAAGAGCAAATAAATATCTTAGGATTGCACTCAGAAATTCTCAAAAATGAAGAAAACTATTTTGAAATGAAGATATACAGATAATGTTTGGACTCACTTTAGATCAAGCTCCTCCATACAAGATACCGCTTTTTTATTACTTAACAGGCGTATTTTACCTTTTGCTTTTATCAGGATTTTTGTTGCTATATGCAACTCATGTCAATACAAGATATGATGCGATTGCCATTGCAATTACGCATCTACTGACGCTTGGTTTTGTGACTCATTCGATGCTTGGGACACTTTTTCAAATGGTTCCTGTTATCATAGGCGAGGCTTATAAACGTGTTGAACTTTGGGCAAATATACTTCTTGTCACACTCAATCTTGGCATCATCAGCTTTATTTTCTCATTTTTACTATTGACTGATTTTTTAAATATTTTAGCGGCTGTCTTGCTCCTTTTTTCACTGTTGTTTTTCTCCTTTTACTCTCTTACCACAATCGTTAGGACAAAAGATAAAAATGCTTCTGTAAAGACTATTTTGACTTCACTTCTATTTCTAGCCATCGGTACGGTTTTAGGCGCTCTATCACTTTTACAATATTCAGGAAATTACAATGGAGTATGGCTTGGAGATATTCATCTTAAGGTGATGCTTTTTGGATGGGTATTTTTACTTTACAGTGGAGTAATTTATAAAATAATTCCTATGTTTTATGTGGCGCGTGAATATCCACTATGGGTAAAAAATGGTTTATATATTGCTATATCTACACTTTTGATATTACTTTTTTTAAGTACGATTTATGAATTAACATCTGTTAAAATGATTATAAATATTCTCTTAGCCACGCTTCTTGGAAGTTTTTCTTTACTCACCCTTTTTATACTCAAAAGAAGAAAAAGAGCACGTTTGGATGTCACTATAAACTTTTTTTATTTTGCCAATGGCAATCTTTTTCTTGGTTGTGTTTTATGGATAACTAGTATTGTCGTTGGCTTTAATATGGATTTTATTCTAGCCATTATCTTAGGTTTAGGATTTGTCTATGCTATCGTCAATGCAATGCTTTATAAAATCATTCCATTCTTAACATGGTTTCATCTCAGTTCAAGTTTCGTCTATGAAGCGGAGATGGGTGAAGTGATAAAGATTAAAAGAATGAAAATTCAGTTTTACATCTACACGGTGTCTTATGCTCTTTTTTTATTGTCTGTATTTTTCAGACCACTTATTATCGTAGCAGTTTTACTCTTTTCTCTTTCTTCCCTATTACTCTTTAAAAACATTATAGAAGGAGTTTTATATTACAAAA
>JAQUHB010000056.1 GCA_028683835.1 Sulfurimonadaceae bacterium
AAACAAAGTGTTGCATCTATCCGCGATGGTGCGATGCAGATCACTTCCGCTTCCGATCAGGTCGCGTCATCTTCATCATCTTTGGCTCAAGGTGCGAGTGAACAGGCTTCAAGCGTTGAAGAGGTAAGCGCGACACTAGAAGAGAGTACGGCTATCAATACTCAAAATACCGATAATGCACGTCAGGCAGATATCTTGGCTAGAAATGCAAATGATTCTGCGCGTGCCGGATATCAAAAAGGGGAACAGCTTTCAAAATCTATGCATGCCATCACAGAATCGGCAGCAAAAATTTCAGGCATCATCAAAGCTATCGATCAGATCGCGTTTCAGACAAACCTTTTAGCGCTTAATGCGGCAGTCGAAGCAGCACGTGCAGGTGAACATGGTCTAGGGTTTGCCGTGGTCGCAGATGAGGTTCGTAACCTTGCACAACGTGCAGCTCGTGCTGCAAAAGAGACTTCAGTCATTATCGAAGAGGTCGTAGATCAGATCAAAGAGGGCAATGAGATTGCACTTGCAACGCATACCTCTTTCCAAGAGATAGTCGAACAGTCTAAGAAAGTTTCTGATCTTATCGGTGAGATATCGATTGCCGGAAAAGAGCAAAGTGAAGGTATGGCTCAAATCAATCAAGCTATGGGACAAGTTGATCAAGTGACACAACAAGTTGCAGCAAACTCTGAAGAGGCCGCAGCAGCTGCAGAAGAGTTAAATGCTCAAGCAACTTCACTCATGGAAACAGTAAGTGTACTCGCGAAGATGGTCGGAATGGAGTCTGGACATACTGCAAGTGAACCAAAAAAGAAAAATATTGTGCATCACTTTGATACAAAAGAGTTGCACCAACAAAACAGTTTACATGTAACGCCAAAACCAATGACTCATACAGTAAAAACAGTTTCTTCATCTAACAGAGCTGAAGATATTTTTCCTCTGCATGAAGATGATCTAAAAGAGTTCTAAATGGAATTCAACGGCGACGTACTTACAATAGATAGCAGTATGTCTATGGAAGAGATTATGGAGTTTGAGAACTTTATTCGTCCCAGACTTGAGTATATAGAGATGATAGAAGTTGTAGAAGAGGGAGCACTCAAATGTAGTGCTTTGCTTTCACTTTTGTCCAGTCTCAAAAGAACGAAGAGTGATTTAGCGATCCCTTTTTTAGACAAAAGAGCGGTAAGCTCACCAGAATATGGAACAATTCATTGGATATGTCATGACTAAGCAAGAACAGGTAAAAGCTATTTTCATCGAAGAAGCCGGTGAAATCATCGAAAAACTCGATATCGATATTATCCGTTTTGAGGAAAACTCGGGAGATTTTAATCTTTTAAATGAGATCTTTCGTGGAGTCCATACACTCAAAGGAAATGCAAACGCATTTGGATTTACCCGTTTGGGAGAGTTCGTGCATCATTTTGAAGATGTTCTCGATCACTACAGAAGTACAAAAGAGGGTATCGAGGGAGATCATCTTGAGCTTTTTGTCGGCAGTGTCGATGTCATCAAAGAGGTGATGGTATGTGAGCTTGATGCCATAGAGTTTTTGCCTGAGAGTTATGGTGAGTGTTTGCAAAATATTAAAAACCTGATCGCTATGAAAAAGGGATATTCCCCTGTTGAAGAGCTAAAACAGAGCATTGAAATATCGTCGAATGATCTAGCTTCCGAGTTTGGTTTCGGCTGCGATGAGGAGTTTGAGAGTAGCGTAAAAAACTGTGTCAAACATTTTCAAGAGATGCAAGAAGAGGGATTGTACCTTTACAAAATCGATCTGATGCTTGAAGAAGATTGTTATAAACGTGGATTTGACCATCTTCTTTTCCTTAAAGCTTTGGGTGAAAAAGCAAAAGCGATTGAGAGTTTTTTTGATATGAAAGATGTCTGGGTTCTTGATGGATTTACAAGCGATGTCAATGCGATAAAGAGAGTATCTATTGTTGTGTTGACACCATTACCAAGTGATGATGTGCATGAGATATTTGAGTTTTTATTTGAAAATGAATATAAGATCCAGATCATAGAAACGATGAAAAAGAGTGTAGAACCTTTATACCCGCAGGACACTTCGCATGGCGAGAAAAAAACTCTCGTTGAAAAGTCAGCTCCATCGGCAGAAACTACTTCGTCAAGTCTCGTTTCCTCAAAGTCGACGATACGCATCGATACTTTCAAACTTGATGAGCTTTTTGATTCTGTAGGGGAACTTGTGATAGCTCAAAACTTTATCGCTCAAAATGAGAAGATAGGCGAGATCGAAGATGAGTCTATCTCTCGAACGATTGAGACGCTTTCCAAGATTACAAAACGTATCCAAGATCGTGTTATGAGCCTTAGAATGGTTGCTATCAAGGATACGTTTGAAAAGATGAAGCGTGTTGTAAGAGACACTTCCAAAAAGACAGGCAAAGAGGTGCATCTCATAATCCAAGGCGAAGATACGGAGATCGATAAAACGATGATAGACAGCCTCTCCGATCCGTTAATTCATATCATTCGTAATGCCATAGATCACGGGCTTGAAGCGGATGCAAATGAGAGAGCACTTGCTGGGAAAAGCTCTAATGGTTCTGTGACTTTAAAAGCGTTTCATAAAAGCGGAAGTATCGTTATTAGCGTGAGTGATGATGGTCGTGGCATCAATAAAGAGCGAGTGTTTCAAAAGGCTATTGAACGCGGAATTATCAATGGAGATGAAAATTTAAGCGATTCCCAAATATTTTCTCTTATCATGCAACCAGGGTTTTCGACGGCTGAAGCTATCAGTGATCTTTCAGGCCGCGGTGTGGGACTTGATGTTGTGAAGACTTCTATAGAAAATCTGCGAGGGAAAATAGAGATAGATTCAAAAGAGGGTACGGGAACAACATTTTCTATGATCTTGCCTTTGACTTTGGCTATTATCGATGGGATGCTGGTTCAGGCATCTGGCGAGATTTACATTATCCCGACACTCAGCGTTGTTGAGTCGTTTCGTCCAGAGGAAGAGATCGTTCATACGGTGCAAGGTAAAGGTGAGTTTGTAAATTTGAGAGGGCAAAATATTCCTATCATCAGACTCAGCGATATCTTTGAACTCAGTTCACAACGTATAGAGCCTTGGGAAGGGATTTTGGTCTGTGTCGAGACAGAAGCAGGGCGCATCGCTATCATGGTCGATGAGCTTGTCGGACGTCAACAGGTCGTCATTAAAACGCTTGGAAAATCTTTGGCAAGACTCAAAGAGATCTCAGGCGGAGCAATCCTTGGAAACGGCGATATCGCACTCATTTTAAATGTTGATGAACTACGCCCCTTAGATGAGTCTGTTCATGTTTGAGATAGAGTTGAAACCTAAAGAGTTTGCTCTTTTTCGCACTTATATCTATGAAAAAGTGGGTATTTCTCTTTCTGAACAAAAAAGTACGCTTATCAAAGGCAGACTCAATAAAAGACTCAACCAGCTCGGTCTTGGTTCATTTGGAGAGTATTATAACTATCTCATCAGCGATACAAGCGGTGATGAACTTACATTTTTTGTCAGTGCTATCTCGACAAATGTGACCTCTTTTTTTCGTGAGAGCGCTCAGTGGAAATGGCTTGAGAGCTACCTTCCAGAGATGATCGCATCAAAAAAAGAGAAAAAGATACGTATCTGGTCGGCTGGATGTTCAAGCGGTGAAGAGCCATATACGATCTTGATGTTTTTACAGCATCATCTGAGTGATTTTGAAAGTTGGGATATCAAGATTTTGGCAACTGATATCTCATCAAAAGTGCTTTCTCATGCGATTGCAGGTCAGTATGATGCCAAACAGGTAGAACAGTTGCCTCGTGAGATGGTCGCAAGATCATTTGAACGTTTACATGGAAGCGATCAAGTCAAATATAAAGTGCGTCCGGTATTGAAAGAGAAGGTGTTGTTTCGCCTTTATAATCTCATCACAGACCCGTTTTTTTTCAAAAACAAATTTGATATGATCTTTTGCAGAAATGTCATGATCTATTTTGATGATGCGAACAGACAAGAGCTTGTAGGTCGTTTTACACAACTATTGCCAAAAGGATCTCCGCTGTTACTCGGCAGTTCCGAATCGCTTACGGCACACAAAGATATTTTGAAGCTCGTCGGATCTTCAATCTATAAAAAAATCTAGGAGAATGAAATGGAAAATGTCAATACTGCTATTTTAATGAAAGAAGCCAAATTTGATCTCGATGAGCTGTTCTTTTCGATCACAAAGCACGACAGTACCATTCTCTCGGGAAATGAAACTTTTGTACGCATCAGCGGTTATGAAAAAGATGAGATCATGGGGCAGTTTCATAATATTATCCGACATCAGGATATGCCTCGTGTGGTTTTTAAAATCTTTTGGGATTACTTAAAAGCGGGTAAACCTGTTGTTGCGTATGT
>JAQUHB010000015.1 GCA_028683835.1 Sulfurimonadaceae bacterium
ACAGTTTGAATTTTTTCCGCTTCATCATCAGGGATTTCAATATCAAATTTCTCTTCAAGAGCCATAACTAATTCAACAACATCTAGGCTATCTGCCCCTAAATCTTCAACGAATTTTGAATCCTCTTTTACTTCATCTGGATTAACGCTTAGTTGTTCTACAACAACCTCTTTAATATCATCGATTAGTGCCATCATAGCTCCTATTTTTAAGTATAAAATCTTGGAATTGTAACACACATAACTTAAAAAACTAACTATTTGAGCAATTTACGTAAATTTTCTAGGCTTTTACAACTCTATTTCGACCAAGTCTTTTTGCTTCGTACAGGGCATCATCGACCCGTCGTATTAGCTCCATTTCATCCTCACTATTGTGTACAGTTCCTACTCCAAAACTAGCTGTTTTTTTGCCCACTGTATTAAAGGTATATGATTCTATAAGAACGCGTAGTTTTTCTGCTAATTCAGCTACCTGATTCAGAGTATTTGATGGACAAATGATTACAAATTCTTCACCTCCCCATCTGCCGACAATATCTGTTAAACGAACATTCGCTCTAAGTATTTCTGCAAATTCAACAAGAACGGTGTCTCCGACAAGATGTCCATACGAATCATTCACATCTTTAAAATAATCAATATCAATCATGATAAGACTCATCGGCGTGTTATAGCGCTGAAAAAGATTTATCTCTGCATGAAGCCTTGTATTGAGATAGCTTCGATTATATAATTCGGTTAAAGTATCTGTTATAGACAGTTTTTGTGCAAATTTTTTATCAGTTATATTTTGCTGAATTGCACGATATCCTTTAACCATCCCAAGCTCATCAAATATAGCTTCAATATTTGCAAATAACCAATAAACATTTTTCTGCTTATCTTTATTTTTAAGCTCACCTGACCATTTTTTATGTTTCTCTAACTGATACATAATCTCTTGATAAAATGATGATGAAGTATCTAAATTATATATAGCTTCAATTTTTTTTCCCATGAGCTCTGATTTTGTATATCCAAAAAGATTACAAAAAGCCGTGCTAGCATCAGTAACATTATTTTTCAAGTCTACTGAAATTATAATGACATACTTATCTGTCATATTTTGTTGCTCAGCAAGAGCTTTTGTTTTTCTAGCAACCATTGATTGTAGCTTATATTTAGTGATAGAAAGCAAAAGCGTAAACGTGATGATAAGTAATAACAAAGCAAGAGCTACGTACAGATATCGTACATCAACTTTTTGTTTTTCATTTGGATTCCATATAAAATCTTGAAGCGCTCTATCCATATCAGACTGATTTACTTTATCTAAAGTACGATAGATTTCAGCAATACGATAGAAACGTTCCTTGTTTGTATAGCCAATATCAACTAATGTCGGCACCATCATATTACGTGTGACTTTAGCTTCATGTTTTAAATGATCAACTGAGCTTTTTGCACCATATTTACTGCGTAAAACTGCGATTGTTTCATCTTCATGTTCTAGTGCATAATGCCATCCGCGGATTGAAGCCTGCAAAAATTTCTTTGCACGTTCTGGATTTGATGCAAGTTCTTTATCTGTTGCAAAAAGATTATCTCCATAAAAATCTATACCGTAGTTTAAAGGATTAATAATCGTAATTGGAATATGTTTTTCTTGCATCAAAAAAGGCTGATCACTCAGATATCCGCTTATAACATCTACTTTTTTATCGATAAATGCCTGTGAACTAAAATCAAGCGAAACATATGTATAATCAGACTCTTTAATACCCACTTCGTTCATCATAGCAAGTAATGGTGCGTCATCTATACCCTGCTGATATGAAACTCTTTTCCCTTTAAGTTCATATGGACTAAAAACATTAGATTCTTTATGAGCGATAAAGATAAGAGGACTATGTTGAAAAATAGATGCCATAACCTTCACAGGTTTTCCATCTGCTCTGTAAAGCAAAAGAGCTGAATCAGCCACTCCATAAGTAGCTTCTCCATTCACAACCTGCATAATATTATTTTTTTGGGCATTACGCTCTAATATAGTCACATCTAGCCCAGCTTCTTTATAAAAACCTTTATCAAGTGCCATATAATAGCCAGCAAACTGAAAAGAGCTGAACCATTTCAGTTGTAAAGTAACCTTACTCGTGGGCTCATTTGCAAAGACACTCACGAAGACGACACAAGAAAATAAAAAAAGACGAAAAAAGAGATTCATAACGAGATCGTACCTAAATAATATATTTTAACTAAAGAGTATACATAAATACTCCTTAGTTATTTTTTTTAAGGATATCATTTAGGAGAATATTAATAATTTTTCATAATAATGTGTTTGGTATATTTAAGGAGCAGTCATGAAAAAAACAGTCAAGAAACTTATGAATGTTTATGTCATAATCGCGCTTATTGGGTTTTTCTCATTTTTATATATACTCTCATTTGCAGTTATCAACAGCAATATATCAAAAGGCTCGAGCGTAGAGATCAAAAGAGCCATTCTGGAAAAACAAAAGATGGAAAAAATGCGAGAGAGATAACTTTACTATTGCACTAAATTTACAACTTTTAAAGTCACATAGAGTTTTTTATCTTTTTCAGCTATAGACATATCAGTGTCTATTGGCTTTTTTTCTTTGATTAAGGTACCCTGTAAAGAGTGAAGAACATGAATGTAGTTTTGCTGCATCGGAAGAGTTATTTTATTGATATGATCTTTAGCTGCCATATCAGCGAGAAGTCCTACAACACAATAATACATACTTTTATTTATGGAACGTTGCACCATATAATCATGCATAATAGAGATATTTTTTTCTAATACTTCCTTTTCCTCATCATTGAGAAGTCTGTTGGTATGTGCTCTTTGCAAATCTTCATCAAGGAGATCCTCAACTTCATGATCTGTCACGTTAATGAGCTTATCAAAATCTGGACATCTTCTTTGTAAGATGGTCATAATTTCATCATTACTTAGATGTTTTTCCAAAGTATGCGTATAAGTTTTATCTTCTATATAGTCATGATCCAATGCTTCTAAAAGCTGTACGGCGATATCAAGATAAACATATTTATCTTCTTTATTTGTATCAAAACAAATTCCTGTATGTGAAATAATAGCCTTTGGACCTGCATATTTAATCGTCATAAAATCCTCTTTTAAGTTCTTCAATCATTGTAGAGAGCAGATGCTCTTTACGCCATATTCATCCCACCGTTTACTTTTAGTGTTTCACCCGTGATATAGCTTGAGTGATCTGAAAGTAAAAATGCCGTTGCTTCAGCTACCTCTTTCGCATGTCCAAAACGTCCCATCGGGATTTTCGAAGTGAATGAGCTTTTTACTTCTTCACTCAGAACATCTGTCATTTCAGTTGCAATGAAACCCGGAGTGATAGAGTTATAACGGATACCGCTTGACGCTGATTCTATTGCAAAACTTTTTGTCATCGCTATTACGCCACCTTTGCTTGCCGCATAATTTGTCTGTCCACCGTTTCCTGTTTCACCTACGATGGAAGAGATATTGACGATTGAACCAAATTTTTTCTTTCTCATCACTTTCATCGCTTCACGACATCCGATAAATGCAGATGTAAGATTCGCATTGATAACGCTCATAAAATCTTCCACTTTCATACGAAGAGCCAATTTGTCATTCGTGATTCCTGCATTGTTTACAAGGTAAGCAAGTTCTCCATCAGCATCTACGATAGTCTTTATAGCATCCACAAATGCTTCTTCATCACTTACATCAAAACCGATCACAGCAGCAACTCCGCCAGCCTCTTCTATCTGTATTTTTATGGCGTCCGCTTCTGCGGCTCCACTTCTATAATTGATCCAAACTTTTAAGCCATATGTTGCCAAAACTTTTGCTATCTCCGCACCGATTCCACGACTTGCACCTGTAACTAAAACATTTTTTCCGCTAAATTTCATCATAATTTTCCTTAATTTTATTTTTATATCAGTCCGTGATCCATCTCTGTTGGTGCTTCTAATTCCATCAGTTTTAAAATTGTCGGTGCGATATTATTGAGTCCGCCTGGATCAACTTTTGCAACACCCTCAGCCATTACAAAACACCAAACTTTTCCAACCGTATGATTTGTAAGCACATTACCTCTACTATCCTTCATCTCTTCGCAATTTCCATGATCAGAAGTGATCACTAAAGCATAATCTTTCTCTTTAGCTTGAGCCACAATGCGTCCAAGCTGCTCATCCACTGTTTCCACAGCTTTTATTGCCGCTTCAAAATCACCAGTGTGTCCAACCATGTCACCGTTTGCAAAGTTTACAACAACAAAATCATAATCATCTTCCATCGCTTGAATAACCGCGTTTCCAACAGCAGGAGCACTCATCTGCGGCTGCATATCATATGTTCTTACATTTGGACTTGGAATCAAAACACGTGTTTCATTCAAACAAGGTTCATCTATTCCACCGTTAAAGAAAAAAGTCACATGCGCATATTTTTCTGTTTCAGCAGTGTGTAGTTGACGAAGCCCATTTGCCGATATCACTTCAGCGAGAGTGTTTTTTGGAGAGTCTTTTTTAAAAAGAACAGGATAGACAAAACTTTTATCATACTCGGTAATCGTTGCCAAATTCACGGGAATATGTTTTGTTTCAAATCCTTCAAAATCTTTATCACCAATTGCCGTTGCAAGTTCACGCATCCTGTCACTTCTAAAGTTGATAGTCAAAACACTGTCACCCTCTATAAAGCCATCGTAGCCCTCAAACGCCGTAGGCTCAATAAACTCATCCGTAATGTTATTTGCATACGAGTTTTCAATATAATCCTCAACGCTATAATCACTTTTTGGTATCGCATTTACTATCGCGTCATAGCCGGCTTTTACTCTTTCCCAACGGTTGTCTCTATCCATCGAATAGAAGCGTCCGCCGATTGTCGCTACTTTCACATTATTACCAATATGCGCTTGAACTTGGTGTAAGTAAAGTGTCGCTGATGTTGGAGAAACATCACGTCCATCGGTGATAAGATGTAAAAACACCTCTTTCCCCTCAGATGAAGCAAGATCTGCTATTCCCATAAAATGATCAATATGCGAGTGCACACCGCCATCACTCATGAGACCGATTAGGTGGATTCGCTTTGATTTTTTGAGTAGATTTTTAAACTCTACATTATCCCTAAAAGTATGCTCATCGAGAGCCAAAGAGATCTTTACAAGATCTTGGTACAATACCCGTCCGCTTCCTATAGTCATATGCCCGACTTCAGAATTTCCCATCTGTCCATGGGGAAGTCCGACACTTAAACCAAAAGTATCTATTAGAGAATGGGGAACATTTTTAAAGAGTGCATCGTAAGTCGGTTTTTTAGCATTATAAAATGCGTTGTACTCTGTTTTATCTGAATACCCTATACCATCAGTGATAACTAAAACTGCTTTTTTAGACAATCTCTCTCCTTTTCGATAGAGTTAAAAAATATTTTAATAAAAGATTGAGACGATTATACTATAATCTCATTTTAAAATTTATTTAGGATTTGGCCTTGCTTTATTGGATACACCTTCATTTTAATCTTAACATTTTGGGATATATCACTATTCGTGCGGGTATTGCTTTTGTTTTAGCTCTTGCCCTTACACTTTTTTTAATGCCTCGTTTTATCAAATGGGCAAAAGGCTCTTCAAGTGTGCAGCCTATCAATGAATGGGCACCTGAAGCACATCAACAAAAAGGCAAAACTCCAACGATGGGAGGAATGGTTTTTATCTCTGCCACTCTTATCGCTTCACTTTTAACAGTCAATTTAACAAATATCTATGTCATCGGTGCACTCGCGACAATTTTAACCTTTGCACTTATCGGCTTTCAAGATGATATGGCAAAGATCAGAAGCAAAGTCAATACGGCAGGTCTCTCTCCAAGAGCTAAACTTTTCGCCCAGATTTTAAGTGCTGGGGGAATTGCAACATTTTTATATATCTTTGTAGAGTTTGATACTGATCTTTATGTTCCGTTTATGAAAGCGCCAATCGTCGATATGGGTATCTTTTCCATTCTTTTTTGGATTGTTGTCATTGTGGCAACGTCCAATGCAGTCAACCTGACAGACGGACTTGATGGTCTTGCAACAGTCCCTTCCATCGCAGCACTTTCATCCCTTAGTTTCATTGTTTACGCTACAGGTAACGTTATCTTTACAGACTATCTTTTAATCCCTCACTTTAATGTCGGTGAAGTCGTTATCATCTCCGCTGCCCTTATCGGCTCACTGGCGGGATTTTTATGGTTTAACTGTCATCCTGCGGAAGTATTTATGGGAGATAGCGGTTCCTTGACGCTTGGCGCATTTATCGCTTATATGGCTATCATCTCAAAAGTAGAGATCCTTCTTTTACTTATCGGGCTTATCTTTGTTATCGAAACTCTTTCGGTTATATTACAAGTTGGAAGTTATAAACTCAGAAAGAAACGTGTTTTTCTTATGGCACCTATCCATCATCATTTTGAGATGAAAAACTGGGCTGAAAACAAGATCATCGTAAGATTTTGGCTGATAGCAATCATCTCCAATCTTATCGCTATCATTACGTTAAAGATTCGTTAATGGGTGCTGTTTCTCTTTTTGGTTACGGCGGTACTACCAAAGCACTTGCCCAACAGATAAAAAATGTTGTCTTTTATGATGACAAAGTTATCAAACCTTTTACAGATGAAAATGGTTTTAAAGTCAAACCTTCGAGTGATTTTGATCCGAGATATTCTGCTTTAGAGATCACTTCTCCGGGAATTCCTCCTTCTCATCCGCTAATTCAAAAAGCACAACATCTTATCAGTGAGTATGATTATTTTGCAGATGTAATGCCTTTCTCTATTTGGATAAGCGGAACAAACGGTAAGACAACAACAACGCAGATGATGCAACATCTCTTACATGAGTATGGAAGTGTTGAGGGCGGGAACATCGGTGTACCGTTGGCCAAACTCGATCAAAAAGCATCTATTTGGGTTTTAGAGACTAGCAGTTTTACCCTTCACTATACCAACAAAGCAAAACCGAATTTGTATGTCTTACTGCCTCTCTCACCTGATCACCTATCATGGCATGGAGATATGCAAGGGTACATTGATGATAAGCTCAAACCTGTCAAAATGATGAAAGACGGTGAGATCGCAATCGTACCAAAAGCTTATCAAAACTTTCTTAGTTGTAATGCAGATATCATCTTTTACGAAGATGAAAACGACCTTGCAAAAACTTTTGATATCGATCTTGAAAAGATCAAATTTAAGGGTGTGTTTTTGCTCGATGCACTCTTAGCCGTCTGTGTCAAAAAAATCCTTTTCAATAAAACAGATTATGAAGGGATCAACGCTTTTACTATCGATCCACATCGTCAAGAAGAGCTATATGATGCAAAAGGTAGACTCTGGGTAAACGACACGAAAGCGACCAATCTGGATGCAACCATTGGCGCACTTAAACGTTATAAAGATAAACATATCCATCTCATTCTCGGCGGAGACGATAAAGGTGTTGATCTTACTCAGCTTTTTGAATTTATGCAACCCTTGCAAATAAGCATCTATGCCATAGGTTCAAACCAGCAAAAACTTCTCAAGCTTTCTGCTGACTTTAACCTACCATGTAAAGCTTGTGAAATCCTTTCCAATGCTGTTAGTGAAATAGCTAAATTACTCACAGATGATGAAGTCGTTCTCCTCTCTCCAGCAGCAGCAAGTCTGGATCAATTCACCTCTTACGCACAGCGTGGAGACATATTTAAACAGCTTGTAAGAACTCTATAATATTTTAAGGGTGATTAATAATTAAACAAGATTAGTTTCTATACAATGAGTCCAAGTAGTATAATATCTTAGCAGATTAAACGCTATATTTACGGAGGTGTCATGTGTTAGAAAAGGAAACTGAGCTTCATAAGAAATTTTGGGAAATTTACTCCAAGCAAGATATTAAGAAAATCAAAGAATTCCAAACCTATATGGATAAGTTCGCCGTTAACTTCAATCTTTACAAAGATGGAAATTTCATAGAAAGATCTCTCCCTTTTGATGTTATTCCTCGTATCATCTCAAAACAAGAGTTTAATAAAATAGAAAAAGGACTTCAACAAAGGGTCCACGCACTTAACCTCTTTTTAGAAGATCTCTATACTGATGCCAAAATTGTTAAAGAGGGGATCGTTCCTCAAGAGTTTGTCGAACAGGCTTCGGGATATCTTAAAGAGTTCAAAGGCTTTTCTCCCTCTAAAAAAATACGAACACATATCAATGGAATCGACCTCGTAAAAGATACAGTCAATGATGAATGGGTCATCTTAGAAGACAATCTTAGGGTTCCAAGTGGTGCGAGTTATCCACTCTCAATTAGAGACACTTATAGAAAAATCTATCCCGATTTTTTTGAGCAACTCAAAATCGAACCTATTAAAGAGTACCCAAGCTTTATTGCAAATGCTATGGATTATGTCAACTGTGGCGGTATCAACGTCGTTTTAACTCCTGGACGTTTTAATTCCGCTTATTATGAACACAGCTACCTTGCAGAAAAAATGAATGCGCAACTTGTCCGCGCTCATGAGCTTGTCGTCAAAGAGAAAAAACTTTACTTCAAAAATTACAATGGAAAACTTATCCGGGTAGGTTCGGTCTATAGAAGACTTGATGACGATTTTATTGATCCGACATTTTTCAATCCTGAAAGTCTCATAGGTGTTCCAGGAATCGTCGAAGCATATCTTGCGGGCAATGTAGCACTCATGAACGCTATTGGAAACGGTGTCGCAGATGATAAAGGGATCTATTATTTCGTTCCAAAAATGATCCAGTACTATCTCGGTGAAGAACCGATACTTAAAAATGCTCCGACATACTTGCCATATTTTGCTAAAGATAAAGAATACATCTTTAACAATATAGAAAAACTTGTAATCAAAGATGTTGCAGAAGCTGGCGGATATGGTGTGCTTTTTGGTCATACGATGACAAAAATTCAACTCGATGATCTCAAAAAAATCATAGAAGCTGAACCTAGAAGATTTATAGCTCAAGAGCTTATAGAATTTTATGACGAACAGTGCTATTTAAATCAAGAACTAGTTGCTAGAAAGGCAGATTTTAGAGCTTACGTGGTTATGGGTGAGGATATTAAAGTGTGGCAGTGTGGCCTTACAAGATATGCACTTGAAGAAGGAAACTATCTTGTCAACTCATCACAAGGTGGCGGTTTTAAAGATACTTGGGTAATGGAGCTATAACATGGGACAAATAATAACAGCAAATGTAGCAACAAGCCTTTATTGGCTGGGAAGATATATAGAACGTATAGAAAAGACACTCTATCAAGTGATTAAAGCATATGATAAGGTTGTTGATGTCGACAAGAGTGCAGGAGTAAAACTTTATGATAATTTTGGCATAGATTTAAAATATGACAATGCTCTGGAGTTTTTGGATGTAGCTCTTATGGGTGAACATTCTTCAAATATGCTGACACTTTCCGGTTTTGCAAGAGAAAATGCGATTATCAGCCGTAACCATCTCAATAATGCCTCTTTTGGAGAGATCATCGCCTTACATGCTCTTTTTCAAAATACTACAAAAGCACATGTAATTATTGACTATAAAATTATAGACGATGCTCAATCACTCATCAGTGAAATTTGGGGAGAGTTTGCAAAACGTGAACATAAGCAAAATAATGATTATTTTATAAAACTTGGTAAACTTGTTGAAGAGGTTGATTTTTATTTCCGATTTCATGCAGAGGATGCATACTCTGAAATCATCGTAGCGGAGATCCATACTATCTTAGATATTTTATCTGGAGAGGCTACGTCCATTACAAGTCAATCACAAAAACAGAGTGGTACTTCTTCAGATACTATGAGTGCAATATACAAAAAAATAGACACTATAATAATCGAGTAACATGCAAATAACAGAAATTTTTTCTTCACAACTTCCAGTCGGCGAAAAACTGACCATCAAAAAAGGCAGGTTTGAGCCAAAAGAAAAAAAGCCAGACACAAAACGTATCAGTATAGTAAGTGGAACTCACGGTGATGAACTTGAAGGTCAGTATGTCATCTATCTGCTTTCTTCATGGCTAAATGAAAATCCGGATGCCATCAATGGTATAGTCGATCTTTATCCTGCGGTGAATTCTTTAGGGATCGATACAATTACGAGAGGATTTCCTATCTATGAAGTCGATCTCAATCGTACTTTTCCCGGCGCTAAACATGACTATCTTCCTGGGCAACTAGTCCATGCTTTAGCAGAAGATGTAAAAGGGAGTGACATTGCTATCGATATTCACTCATCAAATATTTTTTTAAAAGAGATCCCTCAGATCAGAATCAATAAAGAGTTTTCCCCTTCCACTCTTCCTCTAGCGAAAAAACTCAATTGTGACTTTATCTGGATTCATGACGCCGTCACTGTTTTAGAAGCTACTTTTTCTCATACTATGAATGAGATGGGAACAAAAACTTTAGTTGTGGAGATGGGAGTCGGGATGACTCTCACACAAGCTTATGGTAGACAACTTTTAAGCGGTATTTTAAATCTCTTGAAATCTGAGGGGATCATCACAACAGATGAAGAGTTTGAACAAAGAGAACCGTTCTCCTCAGAAGTGGGAGATGTTTTTTATATCAATTCTCCATCAGCTGGTCTTTTTGTGCAATCAATTACCCATTGTGCGATTATCAAAAAAGGTGATGTTATCGGAACAATCGTAGATCCACTAAGCGGAAAGATACACCATACCATTTATGCTCCAAGTGGAGGTATTTTATTTACACTCAGAGAGTTTCCTGTTGTATATGAAGGTTCTCTTATAGCTAGAATTTTTGGAGAGAGTCATGAAAACAATTGAAATACTTCGTATAGACTCACTCAATCGCTCGCCGCTTATCGTAGAAGGATATCTTTTTGAAGGATCAGAACCAACAGCGCCGAGTGTTGCCATCGTAGGAGCTATGGAAGGAGAAACTATTTTACCTCTTTATACGGCTTCAAAACTTGTAGATTTTTTAAGACATAGTTTAGATGATGAAAGTAAAATAGTAGGAAATATTTTAGTGATTCCATCTGTAAATCATTATGCTCTAAATATAAATCAACGTTTTTGGCCTCTTGATAAAACAGATATTAACACAATGTTTCCAGGTTACGGCGAGGGAGAAACAACACAGAGAATCGCTAAAAAACTCTTTGATGCACTTCAAGGTTATACCCACGGAATCATCTTAGAAACAAGAGAAGGGATCTCCACTTGTATACCTTATATCAAACTTTTCGAGTCAGGCTATGAGGACCTCAAATCTGCTAAAAAGTTTGGATACAGACTCATCCACCATAAAAGTCTCAAACCTACGGATACAGTATCTCTACAATATAACTGGCAACTTTGGGGTACAAAGGCCTACTCTATCATTTGTCCGAGTGATACAAATATTGACCTCAATACATCTAATGAAGTTTTTGATGGAATTGTAAACTTCCTTAGCAAAAATAAGATTATTCGATATAAAGTTCTCTCGGGCTATCAATCAACTATTGTAAAAAATAGGGATATTGAGATCATAAAAACTTCCAAAAGTGGAATTTTCATCCCCACGAAAAAGATAGGTACTACTATCAAAAAAGATGAGATGATAGGTAAAGTGATCCACTCTCTTGAGGGCAAAGTCACCCACAGAATCTTTTCTCCATGTGATGGACTTATTGCTTGCATATATAAAAATGGGCTCATTTTTGAAAATGCAGTTGCATTTCGTGTTATTAAAAGCGGTTAAATTTGCTTTTTATCACTCATACTAATATTGATTTTGACTCTGACTTTGTGTTTGAGCCTGCATTTGTACTTTTTCCTCTTCTCGTCTCACATCTACCATCACTGAGAGATGACTGCTTCCACTGCTCATGACTACGCCTTTAAGCGGAGAGATATCATGATAATCACGTCCAGAACCTAAAAGAATATGCTGTTCCTTAGGAATAATATTATTCGTAGGATCAAACTCTGCCCAACCCGCATTTGGAATATACACACTAAACCATGCATGCGAAGCATCTGCTCCGAAAAGTTTCTCTTGTCCCTCTGGAGGCAATGTTTCTATATATCCACTCATATATTTTGCTGGTAAACCAATACTTCGAAGAGCTGATATCCCAAACTGTGCAAAATCTTGACAAACACCCTTCTTTGATTCAAAAGTTTTTTCCACTGGTGTTGTGATATCACTAAAGCCTGAAACAAATTCAAAATCTCTGTAGATACGCTCCATCAGTTCATTGGCAGATTCAAAAACATCTCTCTCTTTAGCAAATGACTCCAAGGCATAATCTCTAATGAGTTTGGATTTTCTCGTAATAAGTTTGGATTCATACAAAAACTGTTTCGCCTCCAAGTCATCTGCATGAAATTTTGACAAACGCTCTAATGCATCGCCAAAAGAGATACTTTTTCTCCTTAAATTATCAACTTGCTCTTTGATAATCTCTGGAAAAATTTCTACTTTTGATTTTCCAATTACAGAAAGGGAGTGATGCGGTTCTCGCAATAAAAGATGCATATTTTCATTTCCAAAACTATCTATAAATTCATGAGATTCATACTCTTTTGGCGTAAACTCCATCGAAAATTCCAGGAGCTTTTGAGACAAAGACTCCTTTGGTTTCAACCTCGCAATATTATGACTAAAACTTACCATACTTTGATAATTAAAAACTGTTTTATGAAAAATATTATAAATCATATTTACTCATCATAATGTGAAAAGTAGGTATTTGAAAATTCACTTGAACACTCCAGATATAAATCTGAAAGCTTAAGCAACATGGCGTCAAGTTTGACATATATCCCCTCATCTTTTTCTATTTCCAATAGATTTACAAGCTGTATCGACTCAAGAAGTTTTTGAGCCTGTGCTATTGGTTTTTCATATGAAGTAAGTTCCACTTTTGCCTTTGGCAAAAGCTTAAACTCTTTGAGCAACTCTCCTGTCATATACGCCAATGATTTTGGAAACTGTGAATTTAAAATCAAAAAATCTACAACATTTTCCAAATTTACTGAACTTCTATAAAAAGCTCTATAAGCATTAAAACTTTCTTGTGAATTCAACATCCCCTCAAGTACATCATGTCCTATAAATCGATCAAGTTTTAGACAAAGCATCGATCTAGATTTAGAGATCAAAAGCAGCGCTGATTCAATCTTATAACCAACATCATAGATAATAAGGCCCTGTTCTTTAAAAACACTCTCTTTCACAAGTTCTTTATACGCCATAAGATAGATAAGAAAATTATCTAGCTCACTTGCGACAATCAATGTGGAATCGTTCGTTCTATTAATAAATTCATTCCACTCTTTTTGCATCTTATCAAAAAGTTTCGAGGACTCAAAGGCCAAAATATCTTTTAGGTTGATATTTGTATTAGACAGCATCATAACAGTAAAGGCAAGAGAGCCACTTCTTGAAGTATCTTTAATAACAGAGGTTATCTCTCGCATTGGGAAGATCTCAAGACTCTCATCATTGCTAACATCTAAAAATCCAGGATAAGTCATCGTCATATGTGTAAGGGCATTTTGCAAGATTACCTGAGATTCTTTCGAAGTACCGACCTCATACCTATAAAAGTTAGTGATCTTTTTAACCACATGCATAATAAGACGTGTTGTTGTAATTGCGCGCGCAAGGTATCTTCCAAGCCAAAAAAGATTTTCTGCTTTTGGTGTTGAGATTTTATCAATAGAGGTTTCGACATATTGGGCATATTTAAAAGAATACGCCATGGAAATATCATCCTCTTTCCCACCCAATATCCAAAGATCCTTACTTGTACCACCTCTTTGCGAAGAAACAATCAGTGAATCTTTTTCTGTAGCTACTCGTACGAGACCACCATTCATCACACTGTAATCTTCCCCTTTTTTTAGACAAAATGTTCTTACTACAGCATTTCTAGGCTCAATAGTTCCATTTTCATAATAGGGAATCGTTGAAAAAACAACCTCTTGTTGAGCGACATATTGGTGTGGGCTTTGTAAGAGAAGAAGTGTTAAAGCTTCACGTTCAAGAAGTGACATTTTCTTGCCAAAATATACTTGAATACTTTCTGTTCTATCTATTTTTTTAATAATCAGCTTTTCAAGATTTTCTATTACAAAATCCAACTCTTTTTTCTGACCACACCACCATGTAGCAATCTGCGGAAGAATAAGTTTTTCTTGTAAAAAATATTCGCTTATCTTTTCCATAAATGGATTGAGTCCTGCATTTTCTAAAACAGCACTACCGATTGGATTGATGATACTGAGATTGTTTTGTCGCATCGATTCTACAAGTCCGGCAACTCCGAGTCTTGATTCATCGTTGAGTTCAAGTGGATCGCAGTATCTATCATCGACTCTTCTTAAAAGAGTATTTATCTCTTTAAGCCCGCTTAAGCTTTTCAGCCAAAGAGAGCCGTTCTTACTGAGCAGATCATCCCCTTGAACAAGACTTATCTCTAAAAAGGAGCTTAGATATGCGTGCTCAAAATATGTCTCATTATGAGGCCCAGGTGTTAAAATAGCGGCTTTGGAAAGATCACCTCCAGTGAGATCAAGAAGTAATTTTTTATAATCTTCAATAAAAGTATAAAGCTTCTTTGTTGCAATATTTGGATACAAATCTTTTGCAATCGAGTTCATAGTAAGACGGTTTTCTATTGAGTATCCAAGACCTGAAGGTGCTTGAGTTCTGTCATTGATAATCCACATCTTTCCATCAGGACCTCGAGCCATATCTGTCGCGTAAAAATAGAGGTTGAAGTTTTCTTTAAAGCCAAAGTCGAACACTTCAGGCGCGTAACCTTTATGCCCATAAACAACTTCTGCCGGAATGATATTTTCTTTAATAAGCTTTTGTTCACTGTATAAATCTTTTAAAATAAGATTTAAAAGTTTCGCTCTTTGCTTTAAACCTTTTCTTATCTCGCTCCACTCATCTTCACAAATAACAAACGGGATAGGATCCATACTCCAAGAGCGCTGAGCACTCTTTTCATGAGTATCATAAATATTAAATGTAACTCCATTATCTTCCAGGTGCCAGTCGATATCGCTTTGTTTCTCTTTTAAAAGATCCCAACCCGCTTTTTCAATATCCTCGACAATATTATTCCAATATTGCCTAACATTTTTTTTCTCATCAAATACCTCATCTATTGAGGATTCAACAACATAACTCTCAAAAATTGACATCTACTGTTTGGCCCACTTTCTTCTCAAATCTAAAGTATTTGGATATTCCAAACTTTGTGCAACTTCTTGGAAATAGAAACGTTTTGTTTCTTTATTTGTTGCTTTTGTAACAACCGCGCGTTTTGCACCGTTGACTTCAACAAGACTTTGTTGTACCACTGCTGAAGATATATATTCGATCTCACCTTGAGAGTGATTGAAATCCCAAAAACGGCTGATACGTCTTGATTCTGCTTCGTAGCTATTAACCGGAAAACTGTCATATGTACGTCCACCAGGATGTGAGACATGGTATGTCATCCCACCGATTGAGCGTTGGTTCCAAGTATCGACCACATCAAAAGTAAGCGGTGTGTCTACACCGATAGTCGGATGCAACGCTGACCATGGTTGCCATGCTTTGTACTTGATTCCAGCGACAAACTCGCCCTCCACTCCCGTAAAGCTAAGAGGAATTTTGACACCGTTACATGTAAGTACATATCGCTCCGGCACAAAGTGGTTTACTTTGACCTGCACACGCTCTAGCGATGAATCCACATAACGCGCTGTCCCCTGCGAAGAGCTCTCTTCACCAAGTACATGCCAAGGCTCGATCGCCGCACGAAGTTCAAGATGGAAGTTTTCAACCGTTGCCATACCATAAAGAGGAAATCTAAACTCGAAAAACGGGTCAAACCAGTCAAGCTGAAATGGATAGCCTTCATTATTTAAAAACTCAACAATATCTCTGATATCCTCTTTGACATAATGTTCTAGCAAAAACTTATCATGCAATTGCGTTCCCCAACGAACAAGTTTATGTTTGTATGGTTTTTTCCAAAAAAGCGATACTAAAGTACGCACTAAAAGCATCTGTAAGAGTGCCATATGTTGGTGAGGCGGCATATCAAAAGCACGAAGCTCGAGTATGCCAAGACGTCCAGTGCTAGAATCTGGTGAATAGAGTTTATCTATACAAAACTCGCTTCTATGCGTATTTCCTGTGATATCTGTAAGCATATGACGGAACAGTCTGTCTGTCAGCCAAAAAGGCACTTCGCCATCCAGAGGAATCTGAGAAAACGCTATCTCTAATTCATACAAGTTTTCAAGTCGCCCCTCATCGACGCGCGGTGCTTGTGAAGTTGGCCCTATGAATGCACCGGAGAAAAGATAAGAGAGTCCCGGATGGTGCTGCCAAAATGTGAGTAAACTACGAAGTACTTCAGGACGGCGAAGAAGTGGACTGTCCTCAGGCTTGAGTGCACCTATGGTGACGTGATTTCCACCGCCTGTTCCCGTATGCTTGCCATCGAGCATAAATTTCTCTGTTCCTAGACGTGACTCTCTTGCATCTGCATACAATTGGAAAAGATTCTCTGTCAAATCTTTCCAAGAAGTCGCAGGCTGAATATTTACTTCAATAACTCCCGGATCTGGCGTAACTTTGATACGGTCTATTCGTAAATCGTGAGCTGGTTCGTACCCTTCCAAAACCACTTTGATATCAAGCTTTTTAGCAACCTCTTCGATAGAGACCATCAGATCTAAAAATGCTTGAGTATGGTTAAGCGGCGGCAAAAAGATATAAAGTTTTCCATCACGAATTTCTATATTTAAAGCTGTTCTCACAAAGATATTATCTTGTACATCTTTTGTTTTTACCATTTTCTCATATCGTGCACGCGCATCTTTTCTCAGTTTGTCAAACCCTGGAACATCGGCAAAAAGGTCAGGTTCAAAATGTAGAGGCAACTCCTCTTTTGGTTTTTGCTCTAGTGAATCCATCGGAAGTCTTAGTCCCAAAGGTGAGTTTCCCGAAATCAAGAAGAGTTCTCCACGTCTAAATTTCCATCCCGAACTGAGCCATTTTGTTTCGCCGAAATTGAGTGGAAGCACATAGCCTATCTCGCTGTTGAGCCCTTGAGAAAGCACTCTTGCGATGTTCTGACGCTCTAAAGAATCTTTCAAATCTACCTTCGTAGCATCCACATCTATAGGAAGCTGTGCCTCTTTCATGATGTAATAATATGGATCTTCATACGCTTTTATAACATTTTTAGGACTGATTCCAAGCATCAAAGCGAGAGTGTCTATAAACTTAATCGCATCTTTATTCGTGTAACTGTAAGTCTCATTTATATCTGCAAAAAGTGATGGGTCTTTCCAGATCTTTTTACCATCTTTTCGCCAAATGACAGAGGTCTGCCACCTTGGAATCGGTTCGCCCGGATACCATTTACCTTGCGCGTAATGAAGAAGTCCACCTTTTGTAAATGAGCCTAAAAGTTTTCGAGAGAGTTTATCTGCGAGCTCTCTTTTGTGTTCTCCATCCGCATCGGTATTCCACTGTGGAGATTCCATATCATCAATAGAAACGAAAGTTGGCTCGCCACCCATAGAGAGACGGACATCATTCATTTCTAGCTCTTTGTCTACTTCAAAACCTAAGTTATAAATCGCTTCCCATTGATCTTCGCGATAAGGTTTTGTGACACGAGGAGATTCGAAAATTCTTGTAACTGTATTGGAATATTCAAACTCCACTTCTGCTTTATCTCCAAGTCCTTCAATCGCATGAGCGCTCTCAAATGATGGCGTACACGCAAGAGGAATATGTCCCTCACCTGCGAAAAGCCCACTTGTAGCATCTAGCCCTATCCAACCTGCACCTGGAATATAAACCTCTGTCCATGCATGAAGGTCTGTAAAATCCTCCTCAGGACCGCTTGCACCATCAAGTGACTTAACGTCAGCCTTAAGCTGAACAAGGTAACCCGATACAAAGCGTGCCGCAAGCCCAAGATGACGTAACACTTGAACAAAAAGCCAGGCATAATCACGACAACTTCCGAGTTTATTGCCAAGTGTGATTTCACAAGTCTGCACTCCTGGTTCCATGCGTATAGTGTAATTCAAATATTTATAAATTTCTGTATTTAAATAGACCAAAAAATCATTGATCGGACGCTCTTTTGTATCAAGCGTTTTTAGAAATTCTTTTAATTTTTTGCCTTTGTCTGTGATTTCAAGGTAAGGACTCAGCTCTTTTTTTAACTCATCTTTATACTCAAACGGATAATTTGTTGCATATTCATCCACAAAAAAATCAAAAGGATTGATAGTGATCAAATCTGCGATGATTTCAACATCAATCCCAAACTCTTTTACTTTTTCAGGAAAGACTATGCGTGCAAGGTAATTACCAAAAGGATCTTGTTGCCAATTTAGAAAGTGTTCTTTTGGGGTAATATTTAATGAATAACTCTCAATAGGGGTTCTACTATGAGGCGCTGGACGAAGTCTTATGATATGTGGAGACAAAGAAATATATTTATCATATTTGTAGTGAGTCTTGTGCGAAATAACAACTTTCAGTGCCATGGAGTCTCCTAATATATTGTAATTTAATGGACGATTATAACATTAAAGACTGAATTTTAAATCTCTCTAAAAGAAAAGATTTGTTTCATTTTTATACAATTTTATTCAAAAAATTTATATATAATACTTTCATCTTTAAAATCCCAAAGGACGAATATGAAAAAATTTACACTCTCTGCTTTATTATTAATGGCTATGATGTTTTTTGGAGCATCATCGGTAAGTGCAGCTGAAATGAAATGCGGTGCCTCTATGAAATGTGGTATGGCTATGAAAAAAGGATGTGACACCAAGGCTTGTCCAAATCTAAACTGTGCAACGAAAAAAGATCCAAAAGCAAAATGTGATTGTAATGCTACTGTGAAAATGAAATGTGGTGCTAAGATGAAAGCTAACATGAAATGTGGAGCGAATATGCAAGATATGCCTACAAAAAAATGTGGCGCAACTAAATAGTTAAACACTTACATGTAGCTGACAAATTTTTTTGCTGCATGTAGATTCTCTTTCGTGGTAGACGTTTGTAGTCCTTTACTAGCCCACCATATTACTACTTTGACTCTAAAATTTCATTTAACACTTCGTCCGTTTTTGCATTTAAAATAAAACTTTTTTCATATCTACACCGCTACATTAAGACCGTTTGCACTTGATTGTGATTGACTTACACCGTATGCTGAGAGTATATTTTTCATCAATATTGATTGAAGATTATTTACATTCGATGCAGATGATTGTGCCGTGATACTGCTCGTTGCTGATGCAGCTGGATCTTGTGTTGCCGCACTACTTGCTCCACTTTGGCTATGTGCATGATGATGGTGGTGATGGACACTGCCACTTTGAGATGATTGTTGTGTACTGTTTTCTAAAGCACTCATCAATTCACTGCTTGAGATACTTCCATCGCCGTTTGCGTCGATAGAACTAAAAACCTTATCAAGATTTGCAGCACTGGTATCCGTATTTGCCGTTGCAGGATTCTGGGCTAACTGTTGCGCAGCTGTGCTAAACTCAGTTTTATCGATCGAACCGTCTTTGCTCGTATCTACAGATGTCATAAGCTGATCAGCGAGCTGTTGCATCATAGCCGTAAAACTACTTGAACTACTAACGGCACTTTGACTTTGTGCATTTATAGTAGAATAGTTAGTTTGATTTGTTATACTATTAACTGACATGGATCTCTCCTTATATAAATCATCTATCCTTTATTGAAATAGACAAATTCTACAAGCAATAATAGTGCCATCAATTTTTTATTTTAGCATTTGGCATAATGAAAAAATAAGCAATTCTATATAGAGTCTTCTTTAAAGTTCACAAAGAAAAATGAGTTTAAAAAGTATAAAAGCTTTTTAAATTACTTACACTTGCTCATCTTCAAGTCAGTATACGCATCTACTAAATGTTTCTTGTAAATATAAATTCATATATCTCTTTTGATTAGCCTACCAGAACTACACATATTCTTTACAAATTTAAGTTACTTTTATTATAATTATCTTTACTATCAAAAGGATGCTGTTTGAATCTTAAAACTCGGCTAGAAAACGACGCTATTAATCTTCCTGAAAATTTTTTTCACCTTGTACAGAAATATAAGGAGCATCTCTTTAAATGGAATAAAATTCATAATCTTACCGGCGCAAAAGATGAAAAGACTTTGGATGAGTTTATCTATGATGCTATTTTACCTGTAAATTTTTTGCCACATGTGAAAACGCTTATGGATATCGGAACAGGTGCTGGTTTTCCCGGTATGATCTTAGCTTTTGCTCTGCCAAATACGAAAGTCACTCTTGTAGAACCTTTAGCTAAGAGAGCGAGTTTTTTGCAATTTATCAAGGCTGATCTTGGGCTTGATAATGTTGAAGTGAAGATGTGTCGCGTTGAAGAACTCCAAGAAAGAACATTTGATATTATCACTTCTCGCGCGGTTACGGAAACAAAAATGCTGTTACAATTAAGTAAACCTTTTCGCCACGAGAAAACGATGCTTCTCTTTTACAAGGGCGAAAAAGTTTATGATGAAGTGGATGAAGGTTATGAACATGAGGTTATCAAGGCCTATAATCGTCACTATCTTCTTATAAAAAATATAGATTAGGAATATATAATGTTAAAACTTCTTCTCGTCATCGCAGTTGTATGGGGTGTTTACCACTACTTTATCAAGAAAAAACCACTTTCTTCTTCGCGTAGAGATTCGCAAGCTCTTGAAGATAATGATATGATTCAGTGCTCTACATGTAAGATCTATGTAGAAGTTAACGAAGCAATCCTTTCAAATGGAAAGTATTACTGCTCAAAAGAGTGTTTAAGGAATGCCCAATGATATTCTTTGGACATAGATTTTTAGCAAGCGAACATTTTTATCATATAGAAAGTATCTATTGTATTTCAAAAACTCCCTCAAATTCCACTATTTATTTAACTTTTGACGAAAATAATCTTGATATCATTGACCATCTGTTTACCCATAATATAAAATTTGCTCTACATGTAAAGAATATAAAAGAGCTTGTTTATGCCCATGCACTCGGCGCCTTATACATAACTGTAGAAAAAGAATTAGCAAAAAATGCTCAACGTGTTGCAAACGATTATCTTTTTGATGCTAAAATTTTGGCACACGCTGATGATGAAGATGAGATCGAAGAACTCGCTCTTATTGGAGTAGATGGTGTTATATTTGCAAAGGGAATAATAAAAATAAGCACATGATGAAATTACTTACACTCTTAACATTTTTACTTCTATTTAGCGGTTGTTCGAAGCAGGTATTATACCCCGCCTATTATCCCGGCGTAACCCCTCAAGATACAATCCAAACTTCTCAAACAACTTCAAACTCACAAAACCAACTCGCCCAAGATGATCAGAAACCTTCACTTTTAGACAAACTCCACGCAGAATATAAAAAATGGCAAGACACTCCTTACAAATATGGTAGTACAGGACAAAATGGCACTGACTGTTCAGGCTTTGTACAAGCAATCTATAAAGAAGCTTTTGAAATGGATATCCCTAGAGACAGTAGCAATCAAGTCCTAAAAGGTATTGAAGTCTCAAGCTCTGAACTCCAACCGGGAGACTTAGTGTTTTTCAAAATAAATGCCCACCTAAGACATGTGGGAATCTATGTTGGAAACAACAGTTTTATGCATTCTGCTACAAAAGGCGGTGTTATGATCTCAAGTATGGATATGGGCTACTGGAAGAAAAGATACTGGACTAGCAGAAGAATGTTGACAGAGAGGACATATACCGCTCAAAACTAAACTTGCTTCAAAGAGTTGATAACTACTCTTTGCGCTCACATCATCCACCATCTTCGCTATGTCAAGTTCAATATCCATAAATTCCCCACATTCTTGACACAATAAATGCCCATGTGACTCTTTTACAATCTCAAATCTTGACTTTTGCTTTGGAATCTTTATCTCTGTTATTATTGAAGCGCTCATCATAGCATTGATGTTTTTATACATCGTGGCAAGGGAAATAGATGCAAATTTTTCTTTGATTTGCAGATAAAGATCATCTACATTCATATGCCCTTGTTGGTCCATAAGTGACAATATACCCAATCTTTGCGGTGTAACTTTAAGTCCATGCCCACGTAATAAGTTTTCGTAATTCATATGGTAATTATAACTTTTAATATTTGAATATTTTGTAAATAAAGAATAATACTTTTATTTATATATAAAAACATCTAATTTATATTAAGTAATGATAAACTAACATTAATGTTTAGATAACATAAAATTCGCTAGAATTTACAAAACACACAAGGAGTTTCAGATGAAACGTTTAACAATCGCAAGTTTATTAATCAGTAGTTCACTTATGGCCGCGATGGGTTTTAATATGCCTTCGTTTAATGATTTTGATACAAACAAAGATGGGAAAATCACTCAACAAGAGTTTGAATCTACTCAACAAGCAAGAATGCAACAAAAAGCAGAATCGGGTAAGATGATGAGAAATGCCGCAAATGCTCCTGTTTTCTCAGATATTGACACAAATGGTGATGGTGTGATCAGCAAAGATGAATTTGCAAATCATCAAAAAAATAAAATGATGAATAAAAGAAGTCAAATGGGACAAGGGATGAGACAAGGCCAAAATAATTAACTATATCAAAAAATCTCTATAATAGAAAAATCATTATTTAAGTGATTTTATATTAAAATCTCTACAATGGATAAAGATTATCCATAACAACAAGGAGAAAAGATGAAAATAGCAATAATCAGTGCAATCGTTGCATCAGCGCTTATGGCAACAACACCACTTATGAAGGATGCAAAAAATGCAGGTTTACTTCCGATTCCAGCAAAACTTCAAGAGTTAAATAAACTTATAGATAATCCTAAAAATCCTATCACTTACGCAAAAGTTGAACTTGGAAAAAAACTTTTCTTCGATACAAGACTTTCAAAAAGCGGACTTATCAGCTGTAATACTTGTCATAACCTCGCAACTGGTGGAGTAGATGGACTCCAAGCTGCTGTTGGACATAAATGGTCTCAAAATCCTCACCATTTAAATTCACCGACTGTCTATAATGCAGTATTTTTCAGTTCACAATTTTGGGATGGACGCTCACCTAATGTAGAAAACCAAGCACAAGGACCGATACAAGCAGCACCAGAGATGGCAGCAACTCCCGAGCATATCGTCTCAGTTGTAACTTCTATGCCAGCTTATGTAGCAGAGTTTAAAAAAGCGTATGGTGACAAACCGATCACTTTTGAACTCGTAGCTGATACTATCGCAACTTTTGAGCGTACTCTTGTAACGCCAGCACCTTACGACAAGTTCTTGGCTGGAAATGACAAAGCATTAACTCCCGTTCAGAAAAAAGGATTAAAAACTTTCATTGATCTTGGATGTACTTCATGTCATACGGGTATCGCTTTAGGTGGAGAGATGCAGCCTTTTGGTGTAGTTGCTCCATATAAATATGCTCATATTGGAGATTTTGCGGGTAATAAAGATAAAATGGTAAAAGTTCCAACACTTAGAAATATCACAGAAACTGCTCCATATTTTCATAATGGTGCTGTTGCAACTTTAAAAGAAGCGATCCAAGAGATGGGGCGTATTCAACTTGGTGCGACAGTAACAGATGAGCAAGCATCTGATATTCAAGAGTTTTTCAAATCACTTGAGGGTAAAAAACCGACTGTCGTTTATCCACAACTTCCGGCATGCAGTGCAACTACTCCTAAGCCAGATATCAACTAGAGAGCTCTTCTCTAGTTTTTACCACCGTTAATCATATCGGAAGTTATCCCTTTTTGGTCTCCCATATCAGCGGCAATAACGCCGATAATGTGTAACGGTACAAAATATAAGACTACTTGATAAATATCTTCATGAAGGTCTTTTATACTCTCTGCAGTATCTTTTAGCAAACCTAGATCTTGATAGAAATGAATAACTAATCCGCTTAGAGCCATAAAGAAAAGTGTTGCATAAATAACTACGTATCCCCCACTTACAAGCTTATGATGAAGATCCAACTCTTTAAACTGAAAACTTTTCCTGCCACTTTGTGTAAAAAACAGGACTATGCGATAAACCACTAAAAACGCAAGCGCATAACCCAAAAGAATATGCCATTCCCACATAGGTGCACGGATAGCCCTTGCTATATCTTTAGCCTGATCGAGTGTGATGGTAACATTCATCGCTGAAAGTTTATCTAGTATGATCTGAGCATTTTCCTTATAGCTAAGAAACCCTTTTCGGAGTAAAACTGTACCTATAAGTCCCATAACGACGATCGCGTTTGCCCAGTGCCAGATTCTAAAACTTCCACTCCATTTTTTCATACAATACTCCTTTTGATATATTCTCGCATCGAAGTCAGAACCTCATAGCCGATAGTTCCACAACTTGCTGCATATTTATTTGCATCATCGAAAATACAAACCTCTTCTTCGGCACTATCAAGATTGACATTATCCATCGAAATACGACCAAGAATTTTATAACCTTGAGGTGAAGTAAAATTATTTGAGCCGCTTCGAAGCAGTCCATCGGCATAGCCGACATCATAATTACCCACTTGCATATCTTCTGTCGCGGTATAGATTCCGCCATAGCCGATGCGCTCTCCAGCTTTTAAAATGCGTGATGAAATTTTGGATGCGTATAGCGAGAGAACTGGTTGTAAAGAGCTTACATGCACACCTTTATAGATAACTTCATCTGGATTCAAACAACCGTAAATGGCAATTCCCACTCTTGTCATATCATGCAAACACTCACCTGCGCGAAAAAGTGCGGCAGAGTTTTGAGAGTGAAAACGTAGAGTTGGCATCCCCTCTTGTTTAGCAATCTCTTGAGCTTTTTCTTTGATCTTCTGAAAGTTCTGCTCTTGCACAAACCATTCACTTGAAAGTTCATCCGCACTTCTGTGATGAGTAAAAACACCTTCTACATGTAAGTCTCTCTCTTTACAAAGCGCAAAAGTTTTTTCGAGTTCATCGAGGCTCACGCCGTTTCTATGCATTCCGCTGTCTGTTTTGATCTCCACTCTTGTATTTTTAGGAAACAGTTTTATTGCGTTGATGTCATTAAGTGTATAAACAACGTTAGAAATTGGAGTATCAGGAATCTCTGCAAGAACTAAGATAGTCTCAAAAAACTCGCTTACACAATAAGCTTCTTTTTGGTTTCTTACAACTGCTTTCTTGATCCCATACTCTTGACAAAGAGAAGCCATTTGGACAAGTCCGTGGCCGTAGGCATTATCTTTTAAGACCACAGCTATTTTATCTTTAGCTGATGTTACTTGTGCGATAATGTCGAGGTTATGAAAAAATGATTTTTTATTGAGGTTAATATGAGCCATAGCGAAATTATATCCCAAGCAAAGCAAATAAAATGCTTTCCGGCAGAGTTTGAGAAGCAAAGTTTTGTACAAATAATCTTCCCTCACAAACAGAGCGACTGGATAGATTATTTGGAAGAAGCGAGAGAAAACTTCGTCAATATCGCAAACGCGATTGCAAAATATGAAAAGTGTCTTGTCGTGTGTGATGATGTTGCTTTAGTCAAAAGCTATTTTCAAAGTTTTGAGAACTTAGAATTCGTAGAGTTTAAAACAAACGACACTTGGGCAAGAGACTGCAGTGCCATCTCTATTTTAGAAAACGGCGCGAAAAAACTGCTTGATTTTACTTTTACGGGCTGGGGCTCAAAGTTTGACGCTCACTTAGACAACGAGATGAGTCGCGCTTTAGCAGAGCACTATAAAACGCCGATGAAGACTATCGACTTTATTTTAGAGGGCGGTGCGATTGAGAGCAATAACAAAGGGCTTTTACTCACCACTTCAGAGTGTATGCTCAATCCAAACCGCAACAAAACTTACACAAAAGAGGAGACGACCCAACTTTTAAAAGATGAGTTGGGTGTGAATGAAGTGTTGTATCTGGATTACGGCTATTTAGCAGGTGATGATACCGATTCACATATCGACACTCTTGCGCGTTTTGTAGATGAACGAACCATAATGTACCTTACATGTAAGGATGAAAATGATGAGCATTATGAACAGATCTCTAAAATGGAAGCGCAGTTAAAAGAGTTTGCCGTACAATATGACTTAGACCTCATCGCCCTTCCGTTTACCGATGCCGTCTATTACGATGATGAGCGTATTCCCGCGACCTATGCAAACTTTCTCATCATCAACGGTGCAGTCATCGTACCGACGTACAACGTTCCACAAGATGAAGAGGCATTAGAAATTTTTAGAGATTTTTTCAAAGACAGAGATGTCGTAGCAGTTGACTGTTCTGTTTTAATCCGTCAACACGGTTCACTTCACTGCGTGACGATGCAGTTTATATGACACATCCGAAGATGTGTCACTTTTAAGAGATTTTAAAATTTCACATTCACAGCCATATCGACTGATCTTCCCATTCCTTGGATCGGTGTAAGACTTGTTTTAGTGTAATTGACAACATCAACTCCACCTAAAGGCATAGCATATGCGAGGTTAAAGAGGTTCATCACAGCCAAATCAAAACGGATACTTTTGTTTATTTGGTATCCGGCACGTAGATCTACTAAAGTATAAGCAGGAGTTTGCGGTTCTTTACGTAATGAATCTACGGAATCTTTCGATGCAACAACTTGCATATCTAGCCCTATATTTGCCGCACCTTTGACCTCATCTAAACTTACTTTTGCATGAAAGGGCATCACATGATAAAGTGATCCGCCATCCTTACGCATTCCACGAGTGTATCCCATCACTGTTTTTACAGTACCTTTACCATATTGCGCGGTGTCCCATGTCACTGCGTCGCCTGAAAGATCTGCTCCATACATGAGTGCGTCATTGTTTACAAACCTTAAAAGTTGAATACCTGTATACCCGCCTGCTGTTGCTGTACCAAGAGTTTCAATATCTATATAATTCTGAATCATTGTATAGTAAGGTGTCAACTTTACATGCCATGATTGATCTGCTATGTCATGAAGTGACCAAGTCACACTAAATGTGTTTGCAACTTCAGGTTTAAGAGCAAGATTTCCTACATAACCCGCACCATCACCAAATGTATTGATCATCGCCATATCCATTGCTATTGGACCATTGATCGTTGCTCCATATCCGCCTGCCCAAGTATAAAGTTCATAAAGATCTGGGGAGCGTGTTTTTCTAGCGAATCCTGCTTCGATCTCACCTATATCACTATACTCATATTTACCCATCAAAGTAAGATCATAATTTTTAAAGTTTTTCTTGTGATCTAAAGCATTGAAATTATTTGCATCTGTAATATCATTATTTTTTGCAGCTATAGGATTATCTGATGAGACGTTGTATCCACGGACATCTCCTGTATTCATATTGACAATATCAGTTCTTATACCAATATTTGTCGAAAATCTTTTGGTCCACTGTGCATCATCTTCAAGATAAAAACCAATTCTATCTCTATGACCATCATTTATGTTAATAAAAGTTCCAGGTCCCATACCTCCTACTGAAGTAGAAGCGGCAGGCCACCAATCATCAAGAGTGAAGAAATCACCATCACTTCCAAATTTCAGCGTATGCACATCACTCACAGGAAGAGTCATTCGAAGATTATACCCTGTCTCTTTAGACTCAGTGTTCATCGGCATATTACCTGTTCTTTCTGTCAAGATTTTATTCATATAATGCGCCGTATCTTGATTATAAAGATCTGCATCAATTGAAAGCGCTCCGATGCGTCCTTTATAACTCACTTCTCTATTTGTAGCGCCATTTGCCAACATGTCCATATATTGATTAGCAAAGCCCTCATAAAAAACATCTGCTTTTGATATCTTTGCTGAGATCACATTCTCAGAATCTATCTTGTATGCTAAAGAGAGAGATTGTTTTTGTTGATTAAACAGAGTGTCTTTGACAATATTGCCATGTCCATCTCTATAATCCCCAGATTTTTCTGCAAAACCGGAATAACCGATGTTAATCTTGTCAGTTGCTGCATTTGCATTGAGACCAAATCCGGTTGCTGAACCGTTACTATGCTCAAAACCTGTCATATCTCCATAAAAAATATAGCTCTCACCATTTGTAGCAAATTTAGGATCTTTTGATTTGACCACTATCGTCCCAGCGATGCTGTCTCCGCCTTGACTTACAGGTGTCAACCCTGCGATCACTTCCATTGTTGCTAACTCTGAACTATCTACATAAGACAAAGCAGGATTCATGTGATTTGGACAAGCTGAAGTGATAGTCATCCCATCTACTTCCGTTTTAACTCTTGTATCCGCCAATCCATGAATTGAAGGAAGTGTTGCAATCCCTCCATTATAGTTTGTACTAACACCCGGAAGATCTTTAAGTAAAGATGCTGAGTCCCCTGTTACATTAGTTGCATTGGGTAAAGTTACTATATCTGAAGATGCTGTGCTTAAACTTGATGCATCAACGCTTACAGCTGGTATCATAACAACGTCTGAAGCAAGCACGGAGATCGTTGCTAAAGATAAAAAAACAATCTTGTTCATTTTATTCCCTTAAAAAATATTGTGTATTGTAGAAAAGGAGTGTTACAAAAGTGTTAAATAGATAAAAAAATATACAACGAATCACTTGCATGTAAACTTTACATGTAAGCGATATTTATCTCTCTGTGATAAACTTCCTTAACTTATTTACAACATAAAAAGGCGAAATTTTGTCAGAAACTCCAGAATTACTTAACAATCAAAAAAAACGAAACAATATCCTTTTACTTTTAGCCCTCTTCTTCCTCATTTGCGGCGGGGGATATGCCTATTATTATTACACTTATGGGCAGTTTTATGAATCCACCGATAATGCTTACGTGGGACAAAATATCGTTTATGTCACACCGCAGACCACGGGCAACGTCGATGCCATCTATGTGAGTGAGATGCAAAACGTCAAAGCGGGAGATAAACTCGCACAGCTTGATTCCAGAGATGCCGAGCTTGCATTTTCAAGTGCAAAAATGGCTCTTGCACAAAGTGTACGACAGATCAAACAGACACAAATGCTCAAAGATGAAGCAAAAAATGCAATATCTGTAGCTCAAGTCAATCTCGATAAGACAAAAGCCGACTTGGAGCGAAATAAATTTTTACTCTCAAAAGGTGCAATCACAGGAGAAAGGTTTCAAAATCTAGAATTTGCCAAAGACTCGGCTGATGCAAACCTTCAAATGGCAAATAAAAAACTGCTCTCTTTAGATGCCCTACTTAAAGACAAAGATATCTCTAAAAATCCTGAAGTACAAAATGCGATCCTTCGTGTACAAAAAACCTATCTTGATCTCAAACGATGTGATATTGTGGCACCTGTAAGCGGAATGATCGCGAAGAAAAATATCAGTCTAGGTGAAAGTGTCACACCAAATGCAACGATCTTCTCAATTGTTCCACAACAAGATTTTTGGGTCGATGCCAACTTTAAAGAAACACAGTTGCAACACATTCGAATCGATCAAAATGTAGAACTTGTATCTGATTTATACGGTAGTGATATGATTTTTCACGGAAAAATCGAAGGAATTTCAGCTGGAACAGGAGCGGTATTTTCTCTTTTACCTGCGCAAAATGCAAGTGGAAACTGGATCAAAATAGTCCAGCGTGTCCCTGTAAGAATTACGCTTGATCCAAAAGAGGTAAAAAGCCATCCTCTTCAAGTCGGAAACTCTATGAGTGTAACAGTCAATCTTCATAAACAAAATGGAGGATTTTTAAAGCGTGTTGCTTCAAAAGATGAAAATAACTTGAACTATAAACTTTACGACAACTCAGACAACGAAGCAAAAGCGCTTGTCAAAGAGATCATTGAGCAAAATTTGTGAATGTTTACGAGCCACTTCGCACACCACAGTTAGTTATCATCACTATCTTTCTTGCACTCGCCACGTTTATGCAGGTGCTTGACACGACGATCGCTAACGTCTCCATTCCTGCAATTGCCGGAGAACTTGGTGTAACTTCCACACAAGGAACATGGATCATCACTGCTTTTACCGCGTCCAACGCCATCGCAATGCCACTCACCGGCTGGCTTGCCAAGCGCTTTGGTGAAGTGAAGCTTTTTGCTCTCTCTACGCTTCTTTTTGCCATCACTTCCATGCTTTGCGGTTTTGCTCCAAGCTATCCTTTGCTTATAGCCGCGCGTGTCCTCCAAGGCGCCGTTGCCGCACCTATGATGCCTCTTTCTCAAAGTCTTCTGCTTGCAAATTATCCCGTGCATAAAAAAGGACTTGCTCTTGCTTTTTGGGCGATGACGGCGACCATTGGTCCAATCACGGGTCCACTTCTTGGGGGCTACATCACAGACAACTTTTCGTGGTCTTGGATCTTTTATATCAATGTGCCTATTGGGATTTTAAGCTCATTTATCGTTTGGCAAATGCTAAAAGATCGTGAAACAAAAACGTTTAATTTTCCTATCGATTATATAGGTTTACTCCTTTTAATCATCGGCGTTGGTTCGCTTCAAATTATGCTTGACAAAGGCAATGAGCTAGACTGGTTCGCTTCACCTGAGATCATTATTCTAACTCTTATTACTATTGTGTGTGTTGCATTTTTTATCGTCTGGGAGCTTTTTGATAAAAATCCCGTTATCGATCTTAGCCTCTTTAAAAATCGCAACTTTACTATCGGAACTATCACTTTAAGCATCGGATACACTATCTTTTTGGGCGGAGGCGTCGTGTTTCCATTATGGCTGCAGACACAGCTTGGATACACCGCTTTTTGGGCAGGTTTTGCTTCTGCGTCTGTGGGGATCTTTGCATTTTTACTCTCTCCTATTGTGGGTAACAATCTCCACCGCCTCAATCTTCGAGTCTTAGTGAGCATCAGTTTTATACTCTTTGCGACCAGCTACTTTTGGATGGCAAATTTTACAACCGATATCGACATCATCCATGCTTCACTGCCTAGACTTATCATGGGTGTGGGAATGGCGATGTTCTTTGTACCCCTTACAAGTATCATCATCTCACAGATCGAACCTTTTAAGATCGCCTCAGCGATGGGGGTCGTAAACTTTTTAAGAATCCTCGGTGGCGGGCTTGGAACTTCCATCGCCGTCTCTATGTGGAGCACTCGTGGAGATTACTATCATGCTATCTATAGTGAGCAGATCACAAAATTTTCTCATGTTAGCGAGCAGTTTACAACCGCGATTTCCAATGCTTCACTCTCCCCATTACTCATTATAAACAATATTATCGATCAACAGGCCTCAACTCGGGCAAATGATGACATCCTGCTCCTCTCTGGAGTTATATTTTTAGCTCTTATCGTACTGATATGGTTTGCAAAACCTCCTTTTATGACAACAAGAGCAAAGAAATAAGTTTTACATGCAAGGTTCTTTAAGCCGCTCTCTTGTAAAATTAACTACCCTAGATAAAGGATCTATTATGAACGCATTACTAAAAGAGTTTGAAAGTAGAAAAAGCGAAATAGAAAAAGAGTTGGAGCTTTTATTTAAAGCCAATATGAAGATCACGGACTGGGATATTCCAGAAGCTGATGATGAGCAGGCAGCTACGATTTTACTAGCAATACTGGAAAAAAAACTTGATGCAATCCGTGAAGATATAAAATCCGGAAATTATAAAAACTACTAAAGGAAATACAATGAGTTCACACAAACACCACGAACATATACAAAGAATCAAGAGCGAAGTAGAGAAAGCTTCACAACTAAGTGAAATAGAAAAATCTGAGACGATCAAACGTCTTGAAGAGTGGGTAACGGAAGATAAAGCTGAGGGAATTCTTTACGAAGAGCTTCTAGAGATAACACAAGGGATCAAACCTATTCTTGCAGAACTGGGTCTTATCTAAAACTTTTTACCAACTAAGCCTAAAGGCAGTGCCTTGGTTTAGTTTGGAATCCACCTCAATTTTTATTCCCGCTTCATCACATATTTGTTTGACGATACTGAGTCCCACACCAAAACCACCCGCCTGATTAGAAGCTCTCTCATAAAGATCAAATATCTTCGTCATTTTTTCTTTTGCAATCCCAATACCCTCGTCTTGTATGATGAAACTCTCTTTCATCAATGTCAGTTTTATACTCTTATTTGGCATAGAATATTTTATAGCATTAGACAAAAGATTTGAGAAAAGCAGTTTCGCTCTCTCTTGATCGAGTCTCATAAAAGTATTTTCCAAGCTGGAGATGATTGCTATATTTTTCGCCAAACAGAGCTCGGAGTAAAACTCTATCACCTCTTTTACTATCTCTTTGAGATTTATCTCCTGCACCTCTTTTGGCTTTGTGGAGAAACTCAGATAGATAAGCGACTGATAGATAGAGTAAAGCTGTTTAGTGCTGATGGAGATATTTTTGAGTATCTTCTCATCATAGACACCCTTTTGCGTCGCTCTTTTTGCACTCATCTGTAGTGCGGTAATGGGCGTGTTGAGCTCATGAGAGATATCTTGAATGAAACTCTCTATCTGTACCACTTTTTGATGGATAGGACGCATAAAGAGTTTTGAAAGAAGCAAAGATATCAACACGATCACAAAAAAAGCTACCAATCCCACCATGAAAACACTCTTTTGCAAGGCCTCCAGCTTTTTATGATATTCATCTGTTTTTACGACCACATACTCGATATTTAAGTGCTCCTGCGCAGAGGAGGAAATTAAAATAGATTTGCCCTTTTCCTTGTAATAACCCTCTTTAAAGTTTTGCTTTTCTCCACTTTTTACCAAAAAATATTCATATCCCTCTTCAATTTTTGGAAGTTTTAAAACTGTTCCATGCATCTGAGCATTGATAATAAGTCCGCCGATAGTGTCGCTGTAGTGCTGGAGTTTATAGTAAGTTGTATTTTCCAAACCATTTTTTTGAGCAGTGTAATACCAAAAACTAGAGAGTACCAAAAATAAAAATGAGGAACCGACATAAAGCACCAAAAAGGAGTAAAAAGATCTTTTTTCCAGACTATTCAAACTTATATCCCTCGCCTCGGATGTTGATGATATGCTCACGCCCCACATACTTTCTCAGCTCTTTTATCAATGTTCGTATCGCATCAGATGAAGGCAGTTCCTCATAGTTCCAAAGGTTTTGAAGCAGTTCATCTGTACTGATCACACGATTTTTATGCTTATAAAGATAGAGCAGAAGTTCACTCTCTTTTTGGGTGAGATGCTCTGTTTTGTCTTTACATGTAAGCAGATGTGTTTGGGTGTTTAACTCCATTGCATCACCCAGTTTGACGATGTTAAAAAGTCCAAAATGTCTTTTGATATTTTCAATGCGCCCATACAGCTCTTCGAGGTCAAAAGGCTTGCGGATAAAGTCGTTTGCTCCGCTTTCAAACGCTTTTTTAAGATAGCTGATATCATGAAAAGCGGTTATAAAAATGGTCGGTGTCTCATCATGGAAACTACGAAGTTCACGCAAAAGAGTGATACCATCGCCATCAGGAACATTGATGTCGAAGATATAGAGATCGTAGGAGTTCTCTTCGCTCAGTGAGAGCGCCTCTTTCATACTGTATGTATGTGTCACGCTGTATGTCTCGCTTAAAAAATCTATCAATATACTCGATAAAACGGTGTCATCTTCAAGAAGTAAAATTTTCATGAAAATATTATACCGACTCTCCGTGTAAATTAGGGGTTATCATAATGTTTACAAAGGAACAAAGACACTTACTCACAAAAAATTTTTGTCAAAAGTATTTTGACTTCAGCCTTGCACAATTTGATACTGCCATAAATAATTTTTTGTAAGAAATTTATAAAATTTCGATCTTTTTGCTATAATATCCTATCCCCCTCTATAGGATATAAAATGTCAACACATGAATCACATCCGGATATAGTTAAAAGACTAAAACGAGTAGAAGGTCATATAAAAAGTGTAATTAAAATGTTTGAAGAAGAAAAAGGTTGTTTGGATATAGCTCAACAGCTTCATGCTATTGAAAAAGCTATAAGCAGTGCAAAGAAAACGCTGGTTCATGACCACATCGATCACTGTTTAAATCATGCTATGAGTGATAATAAGATTGATAGCAGTGCCGCACTCAAAGAGTTCAAAGATATCACAAAGTATTTGTAAAAAGGAAAATAAGAGATGGATATTTCAACATTAATCACCAATGGAGCCAGTCTTTGGTTACTTCTTCCCAGTGCAATCATTCTAGGTGCACTTCATGGATTAGAACCTGGGCACTCAAAAACTATGATGGCTTCATTTATCATCGCTATCAAAGGGACAGTATGGCAAGCCATCATGCTAGGAGTTTCAGCTGCTCTTTCACACACGGCAATAGTCTGGATTATTGCTTTGGCTGGGCTATATTTTGGGTCCAAATACAATAATGATGCGATTGAACCATATCTTCAAATCATTTCAGCAGTTATTGTCATAGGTATTGCAGTGTGGATGTTTTATCAAACATATAGAAACCAACATGCTTGTTTTCATTCTCATTGTGACGATTCACATGATCATGCTCATCATGATGACCATGATCACCATGATGCAGAGTTTGAGATTAAAACAAATTATGGTCAATTAAATCTATCCATCTTTGAGCAAAATCAACCGCCAAAATTTAGAATAACTGGAGAAATACTTGGTACTGCAAACTCTGATAGCATAACTGTAATCACAGATAGAGCTGATGGTAAAACTCAAATCTTTGCATTTAAGACTCATAAAGATTTTTTAGAATCTATTGATGCTATACCTGAACCACATGAGTTTGTTGCAAGAGTTCAAATTGTTACTCAAAATGAAAATATCGATACTTATGATATTGAGTTTTTAGAACACAACCACGAGCATGTGCATGAAGAACTACAAGGACTAGATATAACCTCTCCTGGCTATCAAGATGCCCATGAGCTAGCCCATGCTAATGACATCAGAAAAAGATTTGCCAATAAAGAAGTAACAAATTCCCAAATCCTCTTGTTTGGTTTGACTGGTGGGCTTATACCTTGTCCTGCAACCATTACTGTTTTACTTTTATGTCTGCAACTCAAAAAAATAAGTCTTGGCGTTGCTTTGGTTCTTGGATTTAGTATCGGTTTAGCTTTAACATTGGTCTTAACAGGTGTGGTAGCTGCGTTAAGTGTACATTATATGTCAAAGAGATTCACAGGATTTGGTGACATAGTAAGAAAAGCACCATATTTTTCAAGTGTTTTAATATTTGGCATAGGCGCCTATCTTGGATATGAGGGATTAATGCATTTGCAATAAAATTACTCCTCACAAACTTCTCACGAAAGATCAGTATATTTTTACATAAGTAAAAAATCGATGTTCAAATATTTTAAGGGGGTTTGTTATGCACGAATTTGGCAACTGGGAATTTGGCTGGATTGTTCCCGTACTTTTTATCTTTGCAATTTTTTATTTTATTAATAACAATAGTAATAAAAATGCACCACTGGAGGTGTATTGTGAGTCATGAAGAAGAAAATGACAAAAATATTAACTGCATAGATGATTCCTGTAAGTTAGGCAACACTTTTTACACTTGTCCTATGCATCCTGAAATTATTCGTGATCATCCCGGAAGCTGCCCAATCTGCGGTATGGCACTCGAACCCATGACAGTTCAGGCTGATGAAAACAGTGATGAACAAAGAGATATGAGCAGAAGATTTTGGATCGCTGTTGCCTTCTCTTTTCCTCTTTTTCTCATAGCGATGCTAAGTGACTTGACTCCTGGGTATTTACCAAGTGCTATCAATATGAAAGATGTTCAGTGGTTTGAATTCTTGCTCGCCACTCCCGTGGTACTCTGGGGAGGATGGCCTTTTTACGTAAAGGGTTACAACTCGGTAAAAACATGGAACCTCAATATGTTCACACTGATATCCATGGGCGTGGGCACTGCATATCTTTATAGCTTGATAGCACTTTTTTTTCCTGAGATCTTTCCTCCAATGATGCAGACAAAAGAGGGTTTGGTACATGTTTATTTTGAAGCGGCTTCTGTCATTACCGCTTTGGTGCTTTTAGGCCAAGTCCTTGAACTCGGAGCACGCGGTAAAACAAACAGCGCTATAAAAAATCTGCTCAATCTTGCACCCAAACAAGCTCACCGTATAGAAGACGGCGATGAAAAAGATGTAGACCTTGGACTCATCCATGTAGGTGACAAGCTCAGGATTAAACCCGGAGAAAAGATCCCAGTCGATGGGATCGTAATCGAGGGACAAAGCAATCTTGATGAGTCCATGATAACAGGAGAACCCATACTGATGAGCAAAAGCAAAGGCGATGCCGTTATAGGAGCGACTATCAACAAAAACGGGACTTTGATCATGGAGGCTCAAAAAGTCGGCCGAGATACGATGCTCTCTCAAATCGTTGAGATGGTTTCACATGCTCAGCGCTCCCGTGTGCCCATACAACAACTCGCAGACAAAGTCTCCTCTTACTTTGTTCCCGCTGTCGTCGTCTCTGCTGTTTTGGCATTCATACTCTGGTGGATTGTTGGACCGCAGCCTCGTTTGGCTTACGCCGTTGTAGCGGCTGTCTCTGTTTTGATTATCGCCTGTCCATGCGCACTTGGACTTGCGACTCCCATCTCCATTATGGTGGGAACGGGACGCGGGGCACTTATGGGGATACTCATAAAAGATGCCAAAACTTTAGAGCGTATGGAAAAGGTCAATACTTTAGTCGTCGATAAAACGGGAACGCTCACCGAGGGCAAACCTAAAGTCACTAGTCTCATAATCGCAGAGAATTTTGACAAACAAGATATCTTACAACTCGCGGCAAGTTTAGAGCGAGCAAGCGAACATCCGCTTGCAGAAGCAGTCATAAATTATGCAAAAGAGCATAATACGGCTCTTTTACATGTAGAAAATTTTGAAGCCGTCTTGGGCAAAGGGATAGTTGGTAAGATCGATAGAAAACAGGTGATAATGGGAAGTCGGGCATTTTTAGAGGATTTTGATATCTTTGTGAAGAATGAAAAAGATAAAGCCGATGCATTCGCAAGTGAGGGAAAAGGGGTTATTTTTATGGCGGTAGATTCTAAGTTTTGTGCGCTGATCGCTATTGAAGATCCTATCAAACCCACATCTCTCTCTGCACTCAAAACCCTCAAAGAGGATGGAATCAGACTCATTATGCTCAGCGGAGACAATGAGACTACCGCAAATGCAGTAGCCAAACATCTCTTTATCGATAAAGTTTATGCAAATGTGATGCCCAATCAAAAAGCCGATATCATCAAAAGGCTTCAAAAAGAAGGCGCAATCATAGCGATGGCAGGCGATGGCATAAATGACGCCCCAGCTCTAGCACAAGCAGATGTGGGGATTGCCATGGGAACGGGCACGGATGTCGCGATCGAGAGTGCCGGGATCACTCTCATCAAAGGCGATCTGCTTGGCATCGTCAAGGTCTTAAAACTCAGCCGTGCCACTATGAAAAACATCAGACAAAACCTCTTCTTTGCCTTTGCTTATAATACTTTGGGGATACCATTGGCAGCGGGCGTCCTTTATCCTTTTTTTGGCATCCTGCTCTCACCCGTGATAGCTGCGGCGGCGATGAGTTTTAGCTCTGTATCTGTGATAACGAACGCTCTTCGCTTAAAAAATTTAAAGATTTAAACGGAGTTCTCACAAACTCCTCACACTGCCAGACTATAATGATAAAAAATAAAAGGATGACAAAATGAAAAAGCTTCTAAAAATATTGACTCTCTTGGTTTTAAGCGTCTCTCTGCTTCAAGCTGCGGCGTTTGAAAAAACAGCAAACGGCGGCGGTGTCACAGCTGTTATCAGTTCGGACAAACCACTCACTACGGGAAACAATACCTTACATGTAAGCATCAAAGACCCTCAGTATAAAGATGCCGCGGTAGCTCTGAAAGTATTTATGCCTGAGATGCCGGGAATGCCTCCTATGGAGATGCAGAGCAATGCAAAAGCTATGGGCAACGGCATCTATAAAACAGATATCAACTTTTCTATGAGCGGGACGTGGCAGGTTTGGATCTTCATAACTCCAAAAAGCGGACAAAAAGTGCGTATAAAAACCTCTTTGAATATCTAAAGAGGTCTCATGAAAACTCTTCTATTATGGCTTGGAGTCGCGACTTTTTTACAGGCGCAGACTCTTGACGCGCTTATCACTCGCTCATTACAAAATCATGGTTCACTCAAGAGTATAGAGCAGCGTCTTGAAGCACTGGAGAATGAAAAAGAGATCTCAAGGAACTTCTCAGATCCGGAGGTCTCCCTCACTATCAACGATATCCAGTTTAAAAACCCTACAGACCGTACACTCGAGCCGATGCAGTTTAGTTCTCTCAACATCAAACAAAAGATCCCCTATTTTGGAAAACGCGACGCGCAGACACAGATGGTCGAGTCACAAAAAAAGTTGCTAAACATGGGGCTTGGAGCTTTAAAAACTGAACTTGCAAAAGAGATGAGAATAACCGCATATTCTATCTGGCAAAACGAACAGGAACTTCATATCATCGATAGCAGTATCGATATCATCAAACAGACTATCTCCCTTAATGAAGCTTACTACATCACCTCAGGCAATACCCAAGAGGTTTTGATGAATGCAGAGCTTTCCCTCAGTGAACAGAAGATAAAAAGAAACTCTCTTCTAAGCGAGCAAAACGCTCTGTATGAAAAGCTCTCCTATCTTGCAGGTGAAAAGATAGAAAATCTTGAACTCTCTCTAAGCGTCCAAGAGCCAAAAACTCTTTCGTTTTACCAAGAGAAAGTAGGAGATTCAAGTGCCTTACATGTAAAGGATGCAGAACTAGGTATTGCGAAGTCAGACCTTCACATCAAAGAGCTCTCACAAAAAATCGACCCTTTCATCCAAGCGGGATACTATTACAGAGAGAACCATCCCGACTATGCAGCCATAACCGTAGGCGCTTCTTTACCGCTTTATGGAACACAAAAGGCAAGCGAAGAGGAAGCGAAAAAACTGCTTCTTGCCAAAGGTTTTGAAGAGAGCGATTTAAAAGAAAAGCTCAACTCAGAGATAGCACAGCTCTATGAAAAGATGCGAAATGACTACTTAAGCTACAAAATCCTCAGCGATGAATCGATGCCGAAAGTGGAACATCTTTTTGAGTTGGCTCAAAGTTCGGCAAAGAGTAAAGACTCATTTTTAGAGTATCTAGGAATGCTGAGTAAAAAACTTAAACTTCAAGAGGAGCTTATCAAAGTGACAGCCGATTTCAACAAAACTCACGCATCCCTTCTTGCGCTCACAGGAGACAAATAATGAAATATCTCACACTTTTACTGCTCTTACATGTAAGCATATTTGCAAAAGATGCGACCGTAAAACAGCTCTTTAACGTGCAGACCGTCAAAGTCAAAACAACAAATGCATCTATGAGCCAAAAATATTACGGTTATGTTAAAGAGGATGACTCAAAAGTCTATGATGTGAGTCCGAGATTTGATGGCTATATCGAAGAGCTCAAAGCGAATAAAACTTATATGTACGTTCAAAAAGGCACACTCTTAGCAACGGTTTACTCACCTGAAGTGCTGCGTGCAAAAGAGGAGTATCTCAGCATCTACAGTTTTACCAAAAAATTTCCAAACAAGGCGATGGTAGAGAGTGCAAAAGAGAGGCTCACACTCTTAGGCGTAAATCCTAAAGAGATAGAGATGATAGAAAAAGAGGGCAAGACCTCACGCACGACAAATATTTACGCACCAGAGAGCGGATATATCTTTGAAAAAAGCGTTACAAGCGGTTCGGCGTTTTCTATAAGACAAAACCTCTTTAAGATAGTCAATCTCTCAAATGTCTGGGTCGAAGTCGCCATCTATCCTCAAGATTATGAGCTCATCTCCAAACTAAACGATTTTCTCATCAGCTCTCCCGCTGGAAATTTTAAAGCGAAAAAAGAGATGCTCTATCCAAGAGTCAGTGCAAAAGATGCGCCTTTTACACTTCGAGTCAGTGTACAAAATCCAAAAGGAAAACTCATAGGCGGAATGTATGTGAGCGTGAGTGCAGATACGAAAAAAGAGAGCACGCTCACTTTGCCATCCTCTGCGGTTATCTTTAAAAACGGCAAATATTATGTGTTTATAAAAGGGGAATACCAAGGGGAATATGAACCTCGCGTCATCGAAGCAAAAGAGCTAGATGCCAACACTTACAGTGTCAAAGGTCTTCAAAACGGCGACGAAGTGGTCAATAACGCGCTCTTTATGATGGACAGCGACGCTCAGATAAACGGTCTGTATTAGGAACTGATGATGATAGAAAAACTCATAGCCCTCAGTGTAAAAAACAGATTTTTACTCCTGATCTTCACACTCTTTATCATCGGGGCTTCTGTGTGGTCTATCAAAAATACCGCGCTTGACGCACTGCCGGACATCTCCCCTCCGCAAGTAATTTTGCAGATAAAATGGGCAGGACAATCGCCCCAGATCATCGAAAAACAGGGGACGTATCCGCTTGTCACCGCTCTTCTTTCGACTCCAAACGTCAAGACGGTACGAGGCTTTTCAAGCTATGAAAATGGACTTATCTATATCATCTTCAAAGAGGGAACCGATATCTATAAAGCCCGAAGCAGAGTCCTAGAACAGCTCTCTTCCATCGGCTCGAGCCTTCCTGCAAATATGCAGGTCTCACTTGGACCTGATGCAAGCGGTGTGGGCTGGGTATATGAGTATGCTCTCACATCAAAAACTAAAAATCTCGCAGAGCTTCGAACTCTACAGGACTACTACTATAAAAACGCGCTTCTTGGCGTAGACGGTGTAAGTGAAGTGGCATCCATCGGCGGATTTGTCCCCTCATATCAAGTCACGGTCAAAAATGAGATGCTTGTGCATTACAATCTTGGGATCGAAGATATCGTCCAGACGCTCAAACAAAACAACAATGACACGGGCGGAAGAGTCATCAACAAAAACGGCTATGAATGGATGGTTCAGGCAAAAGGGTACGTTAATGACCTCAGTGACATCCGAAATCTAAGCATCACGACCAAAAACGGTATCCCTCTGACTATCGGCGATATCGCAAGAGTGGAAGTGGTTCCCGCTTCAAGACGAGGGATGGCCGACCTTAACGGTGAGGGCGAAGTCGTAGGCGGAATCGTGATAGTGCGATACGGCGCGGATGTCTACAAAACGATTCAAAATGTAAAGAAAAAACTCTCGCAGCTTAAATCCGGCGACGTCAAGATCACGACCACCTATGACAGATCGAGTCTTATAGATAAAGCGGTCGATACGCTCAAACATACACTTTATGAAGAGTCGATCATCGTTATCATCGTCATCGCTCTGTTTTTGATGCATCTGCGAAGTTCTCTTATCCTTTTGATCGTCTTGCCGATTACGGTGGGCGTGACCTTTTTACTGATGAAACTCTTTGGTATCGGCTCAAATATCATGAGTCTTGGCGGTATCGCCATTGCCATCGGTGCGATGGTCGATGCTTCCATCATCATGATAGAAAACGCTCATCAGACACTTCATAAACTTCAAGAAAAGGGAGCGGTCACTAAAAAAGAGCGCATCGATGCCATCATCGAGTCATCCCAGCTTGTGGGACGTCCTATCTTCTTTGCACTTATTCTCGTCGTTGTCTCGTTTTTACCGATATTTTCCCTAAGCGGACAAGAGGGGATGCTTTTCTCGCCCCTAGCATTTACCAAGACCTTTGCCATGAGTGCGGGAGCAATTCTCTCAATCACACTTGTGCCTGTACTGATGATCTATTTTCTAGGAGGTAAGATCCCCTCAGAAGAGAAAAACTTTTTAAACAGATTTTTCACCTTTGCCTACCATCCATTTTTAATATATGGATTGAAACTCAAATATGGCGTTTTACTTTTGCTTATCCTTTCTTTGGCATCAATATATCCGCTTTACAACGCGCTTAAATGGGAGTTTATGCCAACATTAAATGAAGAGACCTTTATGTATATGCCCGTTACACCCTATGGCACAAGTATCGATATGAGTAAAGAGCTCGCGCAAAGAACGGATGCCATTATCAAAAGCTTTCCGGAAGTCCAGAGCGTTTTTGGCAAAGGGGGACGCGCCGATAGTGCGACTGATCCTGCACCTCTTGGGATGCTTGAAACCATCATCACTCTCAAACCGCAAAGCGAGTGGCCAAAAGGGATGAGCTATAAAAAGCTTCAAGACGAGATGGAAAATGCCTTACATGTAAGCGGTCTTGTAAACTCTTGGACCTATCCTATCAAAGGGCGCATCGATATGCTTCTTAGCGGAATCCGCACGCCTATTGGGATAAAACTCTACGGCGACGATGCCAAAAAACTGCAGTTTTATGCAACTCAGATAGAGCAGACACTAAGGGCTGAAGATATGACAATGTCTGTTTTTGCCGATAAAGCCACGGCTGGATATTACCTCAACATCGAGATTAACGAAGAGGCGCTCAAACGTTATGGCATCTCAAAAGAGACTCTGCTCTCCTATACCTCATTTGCCATCGGCGGAGCAAAAGTCTCGACGATGTATAACGGCTTAGAGCGCTATGCAATCACCATGAGGCTCTCTGATGATGAACGCAATTCACTATCCTCGATTCAAAACATCATGATAAAAACACCGCTTGGATTTATGCCGTTTCGTACCTTTGCGACACTTTCTTATAAAGAGAGTCCATCTATCATCAAAAGCGAGATGGCTCTTCCTGTGACCTACATCTATATCACTCCAAAAGAGGGTGTCAGTTCGACGCAGTACAAAGAAAGAGCAAAAGAGCTCTTAAAAAATATCAAACTCCCAGATGGATACTATATGCAGTTTGCAGGAGAGAGTGAGTACCTTGAATCAGCACTTGCTAAGATGGTGTGGATTATTCCTGCTGTCATACTTATCGTGCTTGTGCTTATCTATTTCGCACTTAGAGATGTTACCGCGTCTTTGATAGTGTTTTTCACTCTTCCGTTTGCTCTTTTGGGCGGACTGATTTATATGCAGATGTTGCATTTTAGTATGAGCATCGCCGTGATTGTCGGATTTTTGGCACTTCTGGGTATTGCCTCGGAATCTGCCATCGTGATGATCGTGTATCTGCAGGAGAGTGTCAAAAACTCGTTAGAAAAATATGGGGAGGACTTTGATGCACAAAATCTCAAAGATGCTATCTATGATGGAGCCATTAGAAGACTCCGCCCCAAACTCATGACAGTATTTGCCATCATTGCAGGGCTCTTGCCGATCATGTATTCGGATGGTGTGGGAAGCGAGATCATGCAGCGCATCGCAGCGCCGATGATAGGTGGGATCGTGAGTTCATCGGTGCTGAGTCTGCTGATAATCCCCATACTCTATGAGATCTATATCAAACGAAAAAACTTGAGAAAATAGCCTTACATACGAAGCGTTCTCGTAAGGCACGCTTCTCAGCCTATAATGAGCCTGTGTTTAAACTCCTCTTTATCCTCATACATCGATGTATCAGCGACAGATAGAACATCCTGAAAATTATCATTCACATCAAAGGGAGCAATTCCATAAGAGTAGCTTGTATGAAAGCTGTTCTCTTTGAATTTCAGCTCTTTACGTGTGATCAATGCTCTGTTATTTGAGATTAAACTTTTTATCTGATCCACTGAAAACTGATTACCAAAAAGAAGTAAAAACTCATCACCGCCATATCTGACAAGTTCCCCTTTCGTTTTTTTTAGATGCATCGCTGTAAATTCTAAAACTTTATCGCCGGCAATATGCCCATAATTATCATTAATATCTTTAAAATAATTCATATCGATAAAGACCAAGATACCTTTGCTTGTAAAGACCTCAGCTCCATCCATGTAATTGGAATAAAGCCATTGTCTGTTGTAAGCTTTCGTCAATGTATCCGTGAAAATAGAAGCTTTCAGCTTTTCAATCTCTATACGAAGATTTGCTGTCTCTTCAAGTACTCTTTCCAGTTTAACACCATCTCCTTTTTTGATCGCATCCATAGCATCTTTGGTAGTATTATCCAGCTTAACAACATTTTTAGAAGTATTATCACTCAGTGTTTTTAACTTTGAAAGTTTTTCATCAAAAATCTGATCTACTATGAGCTCTTCATTTTCACAAGCAATATCATGCGCAGCTAAAAGATTATAAAAAAGTTTTTTATATAAAAGGGGCGGAGCAACGTCAACATCCGCTATTTGAGCTTTTACTTGATCTGTAATAGTAATAAGCTCCCTTTTATTCTTCATCATCTCTGCACCTCTTAATCAAGTCCCATTTTTGCAGGATTGAGAATGTTGTTTGGATCAAACGCTTTTTTGATTGATTTGAAAAGGTTCATCTCTTCATCTGTAAATGCCATATGCATGTAAGGCGCTTTTGCAAGACCTATACCGTGTTCACCGCTCAATGTTCCACCTAAGTCGATAGTCGCTTGAAAAACTTCTTCTATGGCTTGATAAGCGATTTTTACTTGTTCTGGATCTTTACCATCAACCATAACATTTGTATGGACATTGCCATCGCCTGTATGCCCAAAACATGGGATTTTAACATTATATTTTTCAGCGATTGCAGCGAATCTCTCTAATAATTCTGGAAGCGCAGAACGAGGCACTGTGACATCTTCATTGAGTTTTTTACTTCCATACACACTCAAACTCGGAGAAGCATTACGTCTTGCAAACCAAAGATCTGCCGCTTCAGTTTTTGTCTGCGCAATTTTAAAATCGCTACAGCCATTCTCTTTAAATACTTTTTCTATAGTTTCAAGTTGAAAATCAAGATCATCTTCCATATTTCCATCTACATCCGTTACAAGGATCGCACCCGCATCAACTGGAAGTCCTTTATGAAAAGTCTGCTCAACAGCACGGATAGTCAAGTTATCTAAAAATTCCATCGCAACAGGTGTTACACCGCTTGCCATAGTCTTATAGACCGCTTCCATTGCTTGATGTACACTCTCAAATATTCCCATCGCTGTTTTTGTCAGCTTTGGTTTTGAGAGGAGTTTAAGTGTCACTTCGGTTGTAACTGCAAGCGTTCCCTCTGAGGCAATAAGGATACCCGTGATGTTATATCCTGCGACATCTTTGATAGTACGTTTTCCCGCTTTTATAATATCACCGTTTGGAAGTACCGCACGCATCGCCATCACGTAATCTTTTGTGATCCCATACTTTGCCGCACGCATTCCTCCGGCATTTTCACTCACATTGCCGCCTATAGATGAATACTCTTGGCTTGCCGGATCGGGCGGATAAAAAAGACCAACTGCTTCTACAGCGCGTTGAAGCTCCATGTTAATCACACCCGGCTGAACGATCGCAACCATATTTTGCATATCAATCTCTAAAATCTTATTCATATGTTTTTCAAAAGCGAGAACAATACCTCCGTTACTTGGAAGTGCTCCACCAGTAAATCCGCTGCCGGCTCCACGAGGGACTATAACAATTTTGTTTTCGTTACAATATTTTAAAATCTCACTTACATCCTCTTCATGACGGGGGAAGAGAACTGCATCAGGCTCAAAATGTTCTCTAGTCGCATCATAAGAGTATGCTAAAAGATGCGCTTTATCACTGTAGATATTTTCATTCCCTACTATTTTTTCAAAGTTGTTTAAGTGTTTTTTATCTATCACTTTTCATCCTTTAGTTCAAATTCATTTAAAAGTGAGCTTAAGTTTTGCTCTTTACTTTTGATAAGATTATATAATTCTTTATTTTTCAGATTGCTTTGAACCAAAAGTTCATAATAATATGGGTCATAAACTTTAAGTTTATCACTTCCCTTACCAAACCAGTTTGCGTTGATATTACTCACTCTAGAGTAAAACGGAAGTTGTAAAGACTCTTGTTTGATAGGAGCATTTGCAATATTGAGAACGCTCATACTTTTACAATCGATTGTAAAAAGATTTTCATGAATATACATGTACAAAAGTCCCACAGCAGAGATTTCACACATCTGCGTGAAATCTGTTTTCAAAGGAGTTGGATGCCCGTTGAGTGACAAAATAGAAGCAAAAAGATCCGGATGTACCCATTCCAAAGTTGGCAGCGCTTTAGTAACACGATGATAGATCTCTTCATTTGGCGCAATCAATAAAGCGCGTGAATAACCAAAAGCCAAAATAGCTTCATCTCCTACTTGCACATTCCACTTAGCAGTTGGTAAAGAATCTTGCTTGAGCTCATTAAAATCACTCAAAGCAAGTGTCGCGGTTTTAGTCTCTTTATCAAATTTAGTAACAAGCGCATTTTTGACAATATAACTATGCTCACTATCAATATGCTTTACAATAAAACCACTTATCCCGACATCTACGTTATCAACAGTAATCGTTGCGCTGTCTTTATCAACACTTACAATACTCTTAGAGATTTCACCTGCGAAACTTGCAACATATATGGACAAAATCAATACAAAAATTCTTATCATTAGCACTCTCTTTTTTTACTGAATTGTAGCAAACTAACCTTAGAATTTTTCCAAGAAGTCTTTTGTAAGTCTAGTTTTGATACTCTTACAAGACATTTTATTTTTAGGCTAGTCAATGCTCCGTTTTTTACTCATATTTTTTATTCCTCTTACACTTTTTTCAGCCCAGGTCAAAAATTTTCGCTGGAGTGACGGCGACACTTATCTTACCTTTTTAGAAAGACTCCACTTACCAACAAAACCTCTTTACTACAACCTCGATGCAGATGATCAAAAACTAACAGAAGAGATACGCGGTGGAGTCAACTACCAAATACTTGAAGACCCAAAGAAACAGATTCAGCAGATACTCATCCCGGTCAATGATGAAATTCAGATTCATATCACTAAAAATAAAGGTGATGTTGCTTTTGAAGTGATCCCAATCATCAGCGAAACAAAAAGAGAATCTTTCACTTTAATCATCAACAGTTCCCCATACAATGACATCATCAAGGTTACAAAATCTACAAAACTTGCAAAAATCTTTGTAGATGCCTTTAAAAATTCTCTCAATTTTAAAAATGTGCATAAAGGCGATAAACTCGTTATGGTTTATGATCGCATGTATAGACTCGGACGACCATTTTCAATGCCTGAGTTAGATGTGTGTATGATGGAAATGGGTGGGAAGCAACACTATGTTTACCGCTTTAAAGATGATAGGTATTATGATGAAACAGGCGCAGAACTTGAGGCTTTTTTACTCGCGTCTCCTATTAGAAATGGGCGTATCACGTCAGGCTTTACGCTAAAAAGATGGCATCCTATCTTACATAAGTTTAGAGCTCACCTTGGAGTCGACTATGGAGCTCGTCCGGGAACTCCTATCTTGGCAGCTGGAAACGGAACTGTTGTGTTCTGCGGTGTTACAAATGGCTATGGGAATATGACTAAAGTTGCACACAGCGGTGGCTATATCACTCTCTATGCTCACCAAAAAGCTTTTGGTCATGGTATACATAAAGGCTCGATTGTAAAACAAGGACAAGTTATAGGGTTTGTAGGAACAACAGGACTTTCAACTGGACCACACTTGCATTTTGGACTTTATAAAGATGAACGCGCGATCAATCCTCAAAGCGTTGTGAGACTCGCAGCAAGCAGACTTAGCGGCAAAGATAAGAATGCTTTCGATAAAATGAAACGGGGCTTAAATACACTAGTCAATCAGGAATTGAAACAAGGTACGATGCCAAATAGTTTCCTAAAACTTGAGCCTGTTTGTTACGCAGATGCAAACGGAAAACAAAAAACAAATGCAAAAGCAATAAGCACATCTGATGATGATGCTGACAACTAAAATCAAAGGATATAAAAATGACGATCTTTAAAAAAGAGATACCGGTTCAGGTTATTCGACTTTTCGTCGTAATTCTTGTTATTATTGCTCTTGTAGCATTTAAAATGATCAGTTCAAGTATGATCAAGGCTAAAATCGACAAGATGCTTGGCAATGCAAAAGCTTATGTTACTTATGGCAGTGCTTCTATGGATTTTTTTGGCTTTGATGTACATATCGACGATATCAGGATCATGGTTCCAAACGCAAAACCAATCATTATTGATGAGATGATCGTAAAATCTCTTGATACAGAGAATGCTGTTCCTCGTTATATGAATGTCAAATTTAAAGGGATTCAAACTGATCTTGCAATGCTAAGATCCAATCCAGAAATGGCAGCTAAACTTGATGTGCTTAATCTAAAGGATGTCAACTCAAATATTACGATCAATTATACTTTTGAAAAAGATCAACAAATGATAGATCTCAAAGATCTTACTCTTAAGGTAGAAAAAGCAGGAACACTCACCTATAAAACAAAACTTTATAATATCGTGGCGATGGAATATTTCCCTATGCAGATCAACCTTGCGCCTCAAACGATCAAATTTGGAGAGACTTCTTTACATTATGAAGATGATTCATTTATGGAGCGTTGGACGCAGCTCAAAGCACAAGATGCAAACCAAAGTGTTGATGTATATAAACAGGAGCATTTGAAAACTATGCAAGCAGAACTAGATGCAGCCAAAGCAAACTCTCAAAGCTATGAAGCACTTATTGATGAAGCGATGATAACATTTATGAAAAACCCTAAAGTATTTGATTTTTCCATTGCACCAAAAGAACCTGTATCGCTTATGATGTTAGGCACTGTAAAATCTCGCGATGACGTGTTAAAAACACTCAATCCAAAAGTATCTGCAGAATAAAACTATGATTCTCCTTTCTAAGGAGAATCAACTCTCTTAACTGATCACTTCTTCAATCAAATCTGCAGAAGGTTCGTAAAAATAATATCCTTGCGAAGAATTAATTCCAATTTTCTTAACCTCTTCATAAATAGCTTCATCAGCAACAAACTCGGCAACGGTTTCTATTCCGATCTTTTGAGAAAAATCATTAATATGTTGGACAAATAATCGAGCATTTGCATCGCTTGAAAGATTTTTAATTAAACTGGCATCTATTTTTAAAATATCAATATTTAACTTCAGTAAATGATCAAAATTGGAATATCCTGCACCAAAATCATCAATGGCAAAACGGCATCCTAAAGCCTTAAACCGTTCAATAAACAAGTGTACCTCGGCATAATTATCAATCCCCTCAGTTTCTAAGATCTCAAAGATAACTTTTTTTCCTATCTGGTGTAACTCGATCGATTTTTTCATATACTCTGCAAGATCTGTATTGAGTAAATCTTCTGTTGAAAGATTTATACTGATAGGCAGCGTGCTCTGTTTGAGTTTTTCAAATGTTTTATCAACCATGATTCTCGTAAGTTGTCCATACAACCTTGTTTTTTTGGCAATATCTAAAAAGAGTATTGGACTCATTACACTGCCATCTTTCCTGATAATGCGGATAAGTGCTTCATACTTAATTATTTGACGACTTTTGTTATCAACTATAGGCTGAAAAAATGGTACTACTCGCGATTCTTCTATAGCTTCTTTTATCTTTTTGTACCTTGAAATATTATTTTCATGATCTGTTTTACTCAACGATTCTATATAAATATTAAGAGGTTTATGTCCCATCTTTGCACGCTTTAATGCAGCTGTTGCATGTTCTATAATGCGCTCTTTTCCAGAAGCAATACCTACTGTAATACTCAGTGTCATTTCAATGTTATTCACAATATGCACTTCATGTGCTGTCGCAAGAATCAGCTCATTGACGATGTTCTTACACTCCATCAACTCTATGGTATTATCAAACAAAACAGCAAACTCATCGCCACTCAGTTTGTATAAAGATATCAGTTTATTTGCTTTGATTTTTAAAGAGAGCCAATTTGCGTAAACACTCAAAACAGCATCTCCGATCATAACACCATAGACGTCATTGATATCGTTAAAACGATCCAAATTGATGATGGAAAGGGTAGGATTATCCATCTCTAAAAGCTTATCTACTAAGAGAATTCGATTTGGAAGATTTGTAATGGCATCTGTTGTCAAATGATGCTCAAGTTCTTGATTTTTTTGAAACGAACGCATAGCAAATCCGATATCTCCTGCTAATTCTTCAAGCATAGCTATCTCTTTAGGCTCAAATCCATTCGAGTGCAGAGAGTACAATCCCAGTACACCAAAAGAGCTTTCATGAATACTTGCTCTCAGCGGTAGAGCGATAAAAGACCCAAAGCCATTTCTCTTAGCAATCTCTATCCAAGCATTGCTTGTTTTCAAAGTTTGTATATCTTCTATAATGTAATATTTTCCTAAAGAAAATACTTCAAAGATGGGATCAACCGTTTGATTTGTCATATCAATATAAAATTCTTGCTCAGAAAAATCATTGCTTGACATAGTATGAACTTCAAGTATCCCTTTGTTTTCTGTTCCTATCCAGCAAAGTCCATATCCTTCATGCGCTGCCAAGAGATTTACACTCTTCATGATAAGTTCATCATTGTTTTTTACTGTAATTAGTAATCTATTGATATCAGCGACTGTACGAAGGATCGCATCTAAATATCTTGTCTCTTCCAGAGCATTTTTCAATGATTCCTGTTTTTCTATCATCGTTTTAAAAGAGTTTGTAAGTGTCAAATCAAGCTCAGTAAGTTCATCAATAAAGTAAAAACTCTTTTCTTCTTTTTTGATGCGGGCATGACCGATAATTTTTTCTAATGGAATAACAAGAAATTTTTGTATCAATAAAAAGATAAAAATACTTATCAAAGAAAATAGAAGAAAAATACTTACACCATAAGAGATAGCAATCTTACTCAGTTCACCATAAACATACTCGTCATCGATTTGGATCAATAATTCTACATCATGCTTTTTAGCGCCCTCAAAATAGTAAAAATCACTTTTGTATTGCAAAACATGATCTTTCATTAAGCCGTCTAAAATATTTCTGATAGGAGAATATTGATCCCCTATTTGCTTTCCTTGTTGGGATCGTGATGAAGAAAACTCAATAACTTTTTTATCACGTGAAATCGAGAGAATTTTGATTGCATGATTGGTTGCAGAGGTTCGATCAAGTATACCTTGAACTCGCTCATTATTGCCCGCATCGAGTTCTTGTTTAATGTCACCTTCAAGGCGAAAGATATTTTGATGGATATTGTTAGAAACCGTACGTAGCTGTATCTCTCTTTGATAAGAGTAAATTTCTTTAGAAAATAAAGCGATCACAAGCCCATTTGCAGTGACTATGAGTAATGCAATTTTACTAAGTTTCAATGCAACAACCTGTTTGTTTCAATATGCTGTGTACGCAGTTGAGTCTCTATAATTGGGTGTATTCCACTATTTAGCCATTGAATTTGTGTCGTTGAATCCATAAACTCTTGATAGCTTTGCCCTTCTAAATATCCATGTATTGTTTCATAATATTCATGCGGATTCTTTTTCAATTGATCTAAAGCTCTATTGAAGATAGCGAGAAGCTCTTTGTAGTTATCTTCTCTTCCATTCACAAAACGCTCATCCATAAAAAGAGCATCAATCACAGAAAAAGATTGCATACTGCGTGTTGAAGCGACTGAAATATATCCTTGTTTAAGAAACTCAGAAACATATGGATCATAAGAGATCATAATCGTTGGAAGACCTGATGGGCTAACGGTAGTCATCATCTTTTGGGAACTGTTTGTCAATACAAACTGTAACTTTTCTAAGCCATTTTCTCTAACAAATGCTTTAAAAAAGTCTTCATCCAAAGAACCTAATTCTAAATATACGGTAATCGGTTTATGTTCTGTTCGAAGTTCGTTTAAAGAACGATTTGCCAAAATGACATCTGCGCCATAAGAACGGTCAATTAAAAAAACGGGTTTCATATGGCTATGCTCTTTAAAGTGTAAAAGTTCATATTGCGTGGCTGTAAAACCTTGAGTGAACCCGCTGTCATAAAGATGACTATTTTCAGATAAATCTACAAGCCAGACAAATTTAAAAGGTGTTTTATCAAGCCACCCCTTTTCTTGGGCATAAATAAAAGGGGTAAATCCGACCCAAGGATTACTAGAAATTTCAATGGACTGTTTGACCAAACGATTTGAATAAAAGAATCCGATTAATACACCCAGCATAATAAAAAGAACTAAAGATAAGATGGCATAACTTTTTTTCATTTTTACCTTCACCTTTTACTTTCATAGAGTCGATAATTCTAACACACTTCTTTTAAGTTTTATCTTTTCTATTCTCACTTTTCATAAAATCCAGCAGCTCTTTTGCATCTCCTTCAAATAAACGAGGCAATTCACTTTTTTGAAGCTGATAATCATACATAGGATCATAATATTCACGAAGTAAAATCTCTATCCATTCTCTATGTTCTTCATCATGTCCACTCTCAAAATGTTGTGCAAGTAAAGCTTTTATTTTAAGATAACGCTCACTTCCCAAACGTTTTTGTATTCTGTCCAAGCCTGCACTCACATCCTCATACCACTGAACTCTTCCTCGTTCTTTAAAACTAAATGCATACTCTTTCAAGGCAGAAGATACATACTCTTCATATGTGATCTCAACACGTTCTTGCAAAGAAGTATGCAAGACAACAAGAGCTCCTTGATGAAAGTTATCAAAGATCGGTTTTGGAATATATAAACCTCCAATATTATGACTTTCATGTTCAATAACCAAGTGCCGATGCCCGCGCGCCTTGTGTTGTAAAATCTTGTAATACAAGGCATGTTCAAAATCGATTTGTGCGGGTTGAGAAGAGATCAATTTTCCAAAAGAGGAACCTCTATGCTTAGCAAGTCCCTCTAGATCAATCGCATTGTCAAGCTTATGGAGTAAAAGGGTTTTTCCTGAGCCCGTTCTTCCACCGATTATTATTGTATTTGTTTGAGCGGTAATCTTTTCTGCTTGCTCTGTTAAAAAACGGCGAAAGGCTTTGTACCCACCTTTTAATCGTGGAATAGTGATGCCAGCTTCATGCAGCCAATTTTGTGTGATACCAGATCTTTGTCCTCCGCGGAAACAATAAAGATAAGTATCAGGACTTTCTTCTATGTAAGCTTTCCACTCGGCAAGAAGTTTGGCTTGGACTTCTGCATTGACAAGTTTTTGCCCAAGTTTCATAGCGGCTTCGTTACCATTATTTTTATAGCAAATACCGATTTGTCGTCTTTGTTCATCATCTAAAATAGCTATATTTTTTGAATGTGGAAATGCGCCAAGTCCAAACTCGATAGGAGCACGGACATCTAGCAAAGGTCTGTTTTCTAAGACAATAGAAAGAAAATCATCTGTTAAAGGAAGATTCATAAAACCTCTATTAAATACTTCGATGGTGCAATCGTCTCACCTATGGAGTTTAAGTCCAAACCGGCCTCCAAACATAAAGCAAGAAACTCTTTTACATTCTCTTTTTTAACAACACAAAGGAGTCCGCCTGAAGTCTGTGCATCACAAAGGATATCTTGCTGATCAGCACGCATGGGACTTAAGTGATGCCCGTAACTTTCAAAGTTCCTTTTTGTTCCTCCGGGAACACACCCCATCTGGAGATATTTCTTCACATTTGGTAAAACTGGCACATCATCAAAACGCACACGAGCCGAGATACAGCTGCTTTCACAAATCTCACTTAAATGTCCTAAAAGCCCAAAACCTGTGACATCAGTAAGTGCTGTGACACCTTCAAGTTTGGCAATATCTGCGCCTATCTTATTTAAAGTACACATCGCTTCTATAGCAACATTAATCTCATCTTTAGCGATCTTATCTTGTTTTTGTGCCGTTGTTAAAATACCTATACCAAGTGGTTTTGTTAAAAAGAGCTCACATCCCTCTACTGCTGTATTATTTTGCTTAAGATTTTTGTTTTCTACAAGACCGCTCACCGCAAGACCAAAGATTGGTTCAGGAGAGTCTATACTATGTCCACCTGCAAGAGGAATGCCCGCTTCTTCACACACTGAGCGTCCGCCTTCTATAACTTTTTGAGCAATCTCTGCACTTAAAATATTGATAGGCCAGCCAAAGATGGCGATCGCCATCAAAGGCTTTCCACCCATCGCATAAATATCGCTGATCGCATTTGTCGCAGCAATACGTCCAAAAGTAAAAGGATCATCTACAATAGGCATAAAAAAGTCTGTTGTACTTAAAAGTGAAGTTCCGTTGCCAAGATCGAAACAAGCCGCATCGTCCTTGCTTTCATTACCTACAAGAAGTTTTGGATAGTGAATTTTATCTCTTGAACTGTGAAGGATAGTATCTAAAAGTTTTGGGGAAATTTTGCATCCACATCCCGCACCATGACTGTATTGCGTTAATTTTACTTCTTCCATCATCTCTCTTTTCTCAAATGATAGCCAAAAGTGTAAAGTAATGTGATAAAAATGCTATGATTTGTAAAATTCAACCAAAGAAGAGTTCATCCATGAAAAATCAAACCATTTCAATACCCTATTTTAGAGATCTTACACTCAAACATATTGTCTTAGACTATAATGGAACCATTGCCAAAGATGGGGTTCTTAAACAGGAGGTCAAAGAGCGCCTTCCTCTTTTGACACAAAACTATCACTTACATGTAATCACCGCAGACACTTTTGGAAGCGTGAAAGAACAGCTCAAAGATTTCGATGTTACCATAAAAGTGCTCAGCAGCGATGACCATACTCTTGAAAAAGCTGCTTATATTGAGTTACTTGGAGGTCTCTCATGTGCGGCGATAGGCAATGGAAACAATGATGTGCAGATGCTCAACGACGCAACTCTCTCAATCGCCCTGTTAGGCGATGAGGGATGCAGCAGAAAAGCTTTGATGAATAGCGACATTGTATGCACCGAGATAGCAGATGCCCTTGATCTACTTTTAAATGAAAAGCGATTGATCGCTACTCTAAGAAAGTAATTCTTATGTTACTCACCGATCTTATTGGTCCATTGCAGTTGTCTATAGGACCAGTTATTCTTATCTCTGGAGTCGGCTTGATAATACTTAGTCTCACAAATCGCTTGGGACGTATAGTCGATAGAACTCGCCAACTATCCATCGAATACCGTATATCTTCAGGCGAAGATCTTGAACGTATTTTTTCAGAACTCAAAATTCTTACAACCAGAGCAAAAGTGATCAGAGGAAGCAATATGCTTGCCGTTTTGAGTGTTTTATTTGTTTCTCTCATTATCATCAGTTTATTTGCTTCTGCACTCTACAATCTCGATACAAGTTATCTGCTGATAACACTCTTTACCTGTAGCATTATCAGTCTTATTGTGGCACTCGCACTCTTTATATATGATATAGAACTCTCTTTAGAAGCTCTTTGGATCGAGCTTCCACAAGAACTGCACTAGTTAGTTGCCAAAAACTGTTTTAAGAAGAGAGCTTGTTTGCGCAACAGGGTCTTTTCTTATCTGCGCTTCTTTCGTTGCAATCATTTTAAAAAGTCCCTCAATCGTTTTGCTTGTTACATAATCATCTAGCTTTGTATCTTTTTCTGAAGGTAGATATTCATCCGCTCCAAAGCTTTTTGCCATGCTCATCATAGAGCTGTTTTCAGTCACACTTTTTACATTTGATGCATACAAGCCATTAAACTTATCATAGTATTTTGCTACACTGTTTTGTTGCATACTTTTTTGCACTATGGGTTTGATCATCTCTTGTAAAGAAGTTGTCGTATTTTTTTGAAAATACTCTGTAGCTGCATGATCATCACCAGCTAAAATGGTTTTAGCATCTTGCACATTCATCTTTTCAATAGCTTTCATAAAAATAGAAGCTGTTTTAGGAGCTGCTTCTGTTGCGGCATCATTCATAGACTTGATAAGATCATCAGCCACTTTATTGCCTCCGACTTTTCTTATCAAGCTCTCTGCGTTTGCAAGCTTCTCGGGCAAAGGAATCTTAACGTCTGTATTATTTAAGTAGCCGTCTTTTTTACTAAGCGTTTGAACACCAAAATTTACACCAACCTTGAGGGCTTCTTTTAGACCGCTTGATACAGTAGAATCACTGAGATTCGAGGTCGTTTTTGTAGATGAACTCGGTTGTGTAGCCGTTTTTAGGGCATCGCTTGCAAAACCTGAAATATCAAAACTAAAAGCAATACTTGATACTAATGTCAAAGAGGTAAAAACCGAAAATACTCTCATGTGAAGAATCCTTTTTTGTATATGTTAGCCAATTACGATAGAAATAGACTTTAAATTCGTTTTGTATTTAGGCAATCAGATATAATTTCACCGATAAAACAATTCATACAGCAAGGGAAAATCATTGAGGCATAAAATCAAAAAGGAGATAAAAGAAAATAAACAATACTTATATCTTAGTTATTTCATCAGTATTTTAACCATCATTCCCCAAGCAATAGCTTCTGAATCAAATGACTTCGAACACTTTATATTTTTACTCATTGTCTTGTTTGTCATGATACTCGTTTCGAAATTTAACAAACTTTTATTTGCTTTATTTATTATCTATATGAATGTAACAAATATCATTATCTCACATATTTATATGCATTGGGGATATTGTGATGCGGATATTGGACCGAGGATCGAAGTCTCTGCCGCTTCTCCTCTTTATGAAACTTTAGAATATTTGAAAACTTACATCGATTACAGAGATATTTTATTATTTGTTTATACATTCTTTGTGCTCTTTCTTCTTTATAAACTTTTAGTCCATTACAAACACTCTTTTAAGATCATAAGATTTTTAGGTTTTATTCTCGGGGCAGCGGTTATAGCTGCGGTCTATTACTATTATGATCCATTCGAATATGAAGAACCTTTTAATATCCCAAATAAATGTATTACGGCGGAAGGACATAGTCAACTTTATAATGAAAGAACAAAATATCTCACTGGTTTAACACAAGAATATATACAAAACGATCATGCTATTTATGATAAAGTCGTAGTAATTCAAGGTGAATCTGTCAATAAACATCACATGGCAATCTACAATTATGATGAAAACACGACTCCATTTTTATCTTCTTTAAAAGATCAAAATAAACTTTATGTTTTTAATGCTATCGCACCAACAAATCAAACACGGTACTCTGTACCAATGTTGCATACAAAAGCAAATGTCCATAATTTTACGGAAGCATTTATTCATTCCAGATCGATTGTCGGTGATTTTAAACTACATAAATATAAAACATACTGGATCTCAAATCAGGGAGAAGCGGGAGAACATGATTCATCTATCGCTTCTATGGCGCAAGAAGCAGATGTATATCATTTTGAAAATCTAGATTTTATGACTGCACAACCTGATGAAGTGCTGCTCTCTTATATCAACCATCTTCAAAACAGTTCCCAAAAAGAGATGTACCTCATCCATCTTATGGGTTCTCATGCGGATTATGAAAGAAGATATTCCTATAAACAGATTTTATTTAAAGAACCAAGCAATGTTGCAGAGGATTATGACAATACTATTTTTTACACAGACTATATTTTAAAAAATATTTTTGATTATTTTACAAAGAGCTTCCCAAATCAAAAGATACTTTTTGTCTATATTTCAGATCATGGCGAAGTTGTCAGTGAAAAAGAGCATGGACACGGTTATCTGCCACCATTTAGAGATGAGTATGATATACCTTTTATCATCTATAGCAATATTAAAAATAGCAGAATTGATGAACTTTATAAAAATAATAAAAAAGGGGTTTTCAATCTTGAGAATTTAAACTATATAATCGAATATATAAGCGGTTTAAGTTATGAAAAGAACATCTCGTACTCAAAAAGTGTGTTTGCCTTAGAGCCGAAAAATATTGTAGACTACAATAAGCTTCCATTTTACGATAAGCAACCTTAGTACTATTCTTGAATGGCAAGAGTGATATCGGCTACTTTATTTCTGTAATCTGCATTATTGGGCTCAATTTTTAGTGCCATTTGATAATATTTAGAAGCTTGTTGATACTCTTTTTTTACATTATAAACATTGCCAATATTTGAAAGATAATCTGCGTAATTTGGCATCAGCCCATCAGCTTTATTATAATAGTTTAATGCCTCATCATAATTTTCTAAAGTAAAATATATATTTCCCACCGTATTATGATATCTTGCATTGTTTGGTACAAGCTCGATCGCTTTTTTATAGCAGATGAGTGCTTGGTCATACTCTTGCGTCTTGAGATACATATTTCCAATATTTGATTGATAATAAACATCATTTGGTTTGAGATGCAAAATCTTTTTATAGTAACTAAATGCTTGATGAAAACCTTCTAGCTGATAATAGGCATTGCCTGCATTGAACTGATAGAGCACATTGCCTGGTTCTAGTTCTGCCGCTTTTTTAAAGTATAAAATAGCTTGCTGATAATCTTTAAGAGAAAAATATCTATTTCCAAGTTCAAACTGATGTTTTGCGTTGCTCAGTTCAAGCCCTGATGCGATTTGATAATGTTTATCTGCTTCATAGTAGTTTTCAAGTTTTCTGTAAGTGTCACCCATACTAATTTGATTGTACCCGCTGTTTGGCTGTAATTCGACTGCTTTTTTGAACAATGCAAGAGCTTTTGTATATTCTTGAAGTTCATAGTGTATCCAGCCGAGATTATTGATATATACAGCATTTGATGGTTCAAGATCGGTGGCTTTGATATAGTATTCTAGTGCTTCAACATAATTTTTCAAAACACAATATGCATGACCGACATTAATATTGACAGCTGCATCGTCTGAATTAAATTTTAAAAAGCAGTATTTATCAAAAGAAAGTTCTTCTATGATAAAACTTTCTTCATACCTCAAAAGAGCATCTAAATGATATGTTCTTGAAACACGAATAAGTTCTTTCGCTTCTGCACTTTCTAGTTTGATACTAAAAGTGATCCCATCTACGGGCAGATTAAACTCTAAAGTTTTAATATCACCATGGAGCTTAGAGGTAAAATAAAGGAGCTGCGTATTCTGTTCATACTGGGTGATCGTAATATCACCAATATTGACAGTACCTAAGTCCGACATCCTGTTTTTATATTTTTCTGCGCTCTCAAAAAAACCTTTTTTGATCAATTTATTTGTTAATTTAATCTTATCCATCTTGTTTCTCACTCAAATTTAGCAACAGTAATCCTTGGCATAAAATAAAACTATAAGCCTCTTTTGGGCTCTACAGCATTTTTCATACCTATTTTAGCTGAAATCTTTGGTGATTTTGTATTACAGTAATTGCACTATAAATTTACAAATGAAGAATCAACAAGAATTGTCTTTTATCTTTTAGTACAGAACGACATCTTAGTTTTAAAACTATATGAAATCTCATTATATTCTTATAAGGTTACTTCTCTATAATTTAAAAACGATAAGTCTAACTTAACGTTTTTAAATTAAGGATTTTATATGCCAAAAAGTATACCTTGGTGGGTTGGTGGAATTGCTATGAGTTTGCTTTTTTACCTTTCGTTTTCAGTTTGGGGAGCAGATCGCCCCATAGGAGCATCTACAGGAATGAGCTATATAGCAAATATGCTTTTTGGACTCGAACCAGAAAACTACAAATATGCTGAAATAATAAAAGAGAGTGGCGCGTGGGAGGCTGTCATGCTTATAGGCGTCTTCTTTGGTGGACTTTTCATGTCTGTATTTGTAACAAAAACATTTCATATAAGCTATATTCCTACACTTTGGAAAGAGCGAAAAAATAAGTCGGTCAAATCTCGTATGATTTGGAGTTTTATAGCAGGATTTTTACTTGTATTTGGTGCTCGTTTAGCCGGTGGGTGCAATTCCGGACATATCCTCTCAGGTGGCTCTCAAGTTGCTGTAAGCGGTATTATATTTGCCGTTGTTGCCTTAGGAACAGGAATAATAACAGGTAGATTTTTCTACAAAAAAAAAGGGTGTAAAGTATGATAGAAAGAATTTCAAATATGTTTGCTACTGTCACAGATCAAGCGCATGGTTCAGTGTGGCTCGTACTGCTTATAGGATTTTGTTTTGGCGCTATCATTCTCTATTCTCGTCTTGATAAGTTTGAAAAAATGGCTGGATTTATGATATTTGAAGATACTTTAGTACCTCGAATGGCGATGACTACAGTTGCCCTTTCAAGTCTAGGTTTTTACTTTTTAGTCGATGCAGGTTATGCTAGTTATACCATAAAACCGACTATTCTCGGTGGTCTTATCATCGGTGGCATACTTTTTGGTATTGGCTTAGTCATACTTGGAAAGTGTCCATCTGCATTTTTTGTCTCAGTATCAGAGGGACGTATCGATGCGTTTGTAGGTGTTCTTGGCGGTATGGTCGGTGGAGCTGTTTTTACTATAGCCTACCCGTGGATCGAGAAAATAATCGGACCTGACTTAGGAAAGATTAGACTTAGTGACTTCTTTGGCGGCTACGATCTCGCCATAGTTCTTACACTTAGTACCGTTTTGTTAGTCACTGCCTATCTTCTTCCAACTATAAACTATGTTGATCCTGCAGATGAAAAAAGTAAATAAGCACTCTTAAGACTGCTTATTTGACTCCTTCAACTGTTCTTTTCATAACAAACTAATCTATGCCACAAGACTATTCAATGGAAGAATATTTATGATCTGATACCTAATTTTTCAAGAAGGAAGATGACACTGTAATAAGCAAAAATAGTCATCGAGATAGAAATGAACATACTTGGATAAAATCCGAAACCTCTTTTTATGAAGATTGGAAAAGCTATAAATAGTGTCATTGATGGGACAATGAGCCAAACAACACTGTTTGAAAACTCTACTGCCTTAACACTGCTATTCGTATCCACATACATCCATGTCATCGCCAATATCGAGACCAAAGGAATAGCCGCCAATATGGCACCTGCCAAACTGTTTCGCTTTGCTATTTCAGAGATCAATACAATTAAAAACGTTGTGATAAGCAACTTTGCAATATAGTAAATCAATCCTCATCCATTCTATTAAATTGACGTACTTTATCTTAGTACACTTAATAGATTATAAAAAAAAGAGAATAGTATAACCCTTATCCATCATTATTTCCCCATTTAGCTATAATTTCGCCAATGAAAAACAAAGCTAACTTTATAGTCTCATCACCATATCAACCAGCCGGAGATCAGCCTGAAGCTATTAAAGCACTGAGTGAAAGTATCCTCAAGGGCAATCGTTACCAAGCACTTGAAGGTGTCACTGGATCTGGTAAAACACACACTATGGCGCGTGTTATAGAGAATGTGAAGATGCCAACTATCATCATGACTCATAACAAGACTTTAGCGGCTCAGCTTTATAGTGAGTTTCGTCAATTCTTTCCAAACAACCATGTTGAATATTTTGTATCCTATTATGATTATTATCAGCCTGAAGCGTACATCCCCCGTCAAGACCTTTTCATAGAAAAAGACAGTGCAATCAATGATGAATTGGAACGTCTTCGTCTCTCATGTACGGCAAACCTGCTCAGTTACGACGATGTCATCGTCATCGCTTCGGTTTCTGCAAACTACGGTTTGGGCGATCCTGAGGAGTACCTCAAAATGGTGCAAGCCATTACCATCGGCGACTCGATAAGCCAGAAAAAACTGCTTCTTCGACTTGTAGAGATGGGCTATACGCGAAACGACAGCTACTTTGACAGCGGACATATCCGTGTGAGCGGCGATGTTATGGATATCTATCCACCCTACTTTGAGGATGAAGCGATCCGCATCGAGTTCTTCGGCGATGAAGTCGAATCGATCTATAAAATCAGCGTGTTAGAAAATAAACGTTTAGAGGATTTTAAAAACGTCAACATCTATGCGACAAGCCAGTTTAGTGTAAGCCAAGAGCGAATGTCTGTTGCCATTAAACGTATCGAAGATGAGCTTGGAGAAAGACTCGATTATTTTCTCAAAGAGGGAAAACTCGTTGAAGCACAACGTCTCAAACAGCGTGTGGAGTTCGACTTAGAGATGCTTCAAACGACGGGAATGTGTAAGGGGATCGAAAACTATTCAAGACTTTTGACAGATAAAAAAGCGGGTGAAGCTCCTTTTACCCTTTTGGATTATTTTGAAGCAAGACACAAAGAGTACCTTGTCATCGTGGATGAGTCACATGTAAGTTTGCCGCAGTTTCGCGGGATGTACGCAGGAGATAGAGCCAGAAAAGAGGTACTTGTGGAGTATGGTTTCAGACTTCCGAGTGCTCTGGATAACCGTCCACTTAAGCTTGATGAGTATATCGTTAAATCACCCCACTATCTTTTTGTCTCAGCGACTCCCTCTGCGTATGAGCTAGAACTTTCCGCTGTTAAAGCTGAGCAGATCATCCGCCCAACAGGACTTTTAGACCCAATCATCGACATCAAACCGCTTGATAACCAAGTCGAAGATATCCACGATGAGATCAAAAAGATTACGGCAAAAAATGAGCGTGTTCTCATAACCGTACTTACAAAAAAGATGGCTGAAGCGCTCACAAAATACCTTGCCGACCTTGGTATCAAAATCCAATATATGCACTCTGAGATCGACACAATCGAGCGAAATCAGATCATCCGTTCTTTACGCGTCGGAGAGTTTGACGTGCTTGTGGGAATCAACCTTTTACGAGAAGGACTCGATTTACCGGAAGTAAGTTTAGTAGCAATTTTGGATGCGGATAAAGAGGGATTTTTGCGTAGTGAGACAGCACTCATCCAGACCATCGGGAGAGCGGCTCGAAACTCAAACGGACGGGTTATTTTATATGCAAATAAAATGACAGGCTCGATGACTCGCGCGATTGAGACCACAAAGAACAGGCGTGCGCACCAAGAGGAGTTTAACAGAGTTCATGGCATCACGCCGACCACGACTATACGCAAGCTCGATGAAAATCTCAGACTCGAAGATCACGGAGCACTGTATGAAAAACAGAAAAAACTTGATAAGATTCCAGCCGCAGAGCGCAAAAAGATCATTCAAGACCTCACTGAGAGAATGAAAAAAGCGGCACGAGAACTGGAGTTTGAAGAAGCTGCACGCCTGCGTGATGAGATAACAAAGATCAAAAAACTTTAGGCGTATAAACCTTACATGCAAAGTGCCCTTTGGGCGTAAAGGAAAAATAATGCAAGACATGTTGACAAATATAACAACATACGGATATATAGGACTCTTTTTATATTCTCTCGGCGGAGGGTTTGTCGCTTTGATGGCGGCTTCGGTATTATCATATATGGGAAAAATGGATCTGGCAACTTCAATGGCTATCGCATTTGTTGCCAATGTTTTAGGGGAAAATCTACTCTTTTACGTGGCAAGAAACCAAAAAGCGGAGATGCATGGATATCTCAAAAAACACCGTAGAAAGCTTGCCCTTGCACATATCATGATGAAAAAATATGGCTCTTGGATAATTCTCATCCAAAAGTTTATCTATGGAATCAAGACGCTTATTCCCATCGCGATCGCTCTTACAAAATATGATGTGAAGAAGTTTACGATTTTTAATATTTTATCTGCGATAGTTTGGACGTTTGTTGTAGGATTTGGAAGTTACTATTTCGGTCAAGCACTAGAAAATCTCTATAATCTTGTCGTTTCAAAACCATACATTGCCGTTATAATCATCGGCGGAAT
>JAQUHB010000057.1 GCA_028683835.1 Sulfurimonadaceae bacterium
TTAACGAAGTTGATAAAAAAATTGTCTGGCAAGAGAAATATTCAGCAACAAATGGATTCTCATCGGGAAGCTTTAATTTTATTGTTAAGGAGAAAAAATAATATCTTTATAACTCTTTAAAAGGTAAATTATGAAACATATTAAATTTCTTATTTTCATTATTGTATTACTAATCTCTTCTGCCAATCAGGCTCAATCATCAAAAGAGGAATTTCTAAAGGATTTAAAACACTCCGGAGGAATTTATCAGATTTACGATTATACAAAAACAAAATCTACTCCTGCCCCAGAGGGATATAAACCATTTTATATAAGCCATTACGGACGTCATGGATCGCGTTGGATTCAAACTCCGCTAAGTTATACCGCTCCATTAGCTATATTAAAAGAGGCTCACGAAGCAGGAAAATTATCTGCACTCGGAGAAAGTCTTTACGGCAGATTAATTATAATTGCAGATGATGCTTTTGGACGATACGGAGATCTTTCTCCTTTAGGAGTGGAAGAGCACAAAGAAATTGCGGGAAGAATGTTTACTTCTTTTCCTGAGATATTTTCTACCGAAAATGGACGTAAGTGTTTTATATACAGTCGTTCAACTGTTGTCCCACGTTGTATAATCAGTATGGCTGCAAATAATGAGCGATTAAAAGAGCTCAATCCGAAAATTGAAATTACAAGAGAGGCATATGCAAGAAATTCATACCTGAATAATAGTTATTCAAATGTCAAGAAAGATTCTTCAACTTTAATTATTAATAATTTTCTCAAAAAGCACCTTGATGTAAATAAAATAATAAATAGAATTTTTTCGGACACTGTTTACACTAAATCTCATCTCACGAATCCTATTTCATTTGTCAGAGATTTAAATTTAATAAACAGTGATTTGCTGGATGTTAAACATCTTAATATTTCAATGGCAGATGTTCTTTCTCCTGATGAGTTGTTTGTTCTATGGCAGGCTGCAAATCTTAACATGTATTATACTTGCGGTCCATCTGCAATAAACGGAAAAGTGGCAATGGACAGCTCAAAATTATTATTAAACGATATTATTAAATGTGCCGACATTGCTATTGAAAAAGGAAATATATCTGCCGATCTTCGATTTGGTCACGATACATATATTATTCCACTGTTAGCATTGATGGATGTAAAAGGTATGAATGTAATCGAAAATAATCCTGAAAAAGTCTATCAGGTTTGGAGCGATTTTAAGGTTAGTCCAATGGGGGCAAATTTGCAGATTGTTTTTTTTAGAAATAAAAAAAGCAGAGATGTAATAGTAAAAATACTTCATAACGAGAAAGAGATAGAGATTCCTGTTAAAACCGATATTGCACCTTTTTATCATTGGAAAGATGTTCAAGAATATTACAAAAAGAAACTAAACTAAATCTCAATTTTTGAGTCAAAGGGCTTTAATTTTAAAATCACGATGAAAAAAATTATTTTAGTAATAGCTGTTGCACTCTTTTCTTTAGGTGCAAATGCTCAACAAACAGGCACCAGAGAACCTGTTGCTTTCGCCAAGGATAAAATTGCGAATATTGCAAAGTATGTAGAAGTTAGTAAGGATGACAGCACTAAACTTCAAACGATTTTTGTGGAATATCAAAAAGAGGCTTTAGCTTCGATTAATGACAGAGAAAAATTAGGTGCAATTGTAAGAGGTCTTTCTGGTAAAATTGAAGCAGTGTTAGGAGTAGAAAAATATAAAACTTACAAAGAGAAGTACGAACAAGATCCCGCAAATGCTAAAAAGCATAAATAAAAATTTAATTTTTTTAAATTTGGCTGCTTGGAATCGGGCAGCCTTTTTTATTGTATTCGAAATTAAATTTAACTTTAAGAAAATATTGAATTGTTATGGAAAGAGTTATTAATTTTCTAAATGAACTTCAGCAAAATAATCATAAAGAGTGGTTTGATTCACATAAAAATGAATATAAAGAAGCACAAATCGTCTTTAATACTTTCACGGAAAAATTAATAGAAGGAATAGCTTCATTTGATCCTTCTGTGAAGAATTTGACTGTTAAGGATTGTACTTATCGTATATACAGAGATGTCCGGTTTTCTAAAGATAAGACTCCTTATAAGACTCATATGGGAGCATATATTTCTCCAAAGGGGAAAAATGGTGGATATTCTGGCTACTATTTTCATATTGAGGCTGCCAATGCCAATTACATAGGTGGCAACATATTAAGTACCGGAATCTATATGCCTCAACCAAGAGTTCTTAAAAGTATAAGAGAAGAAATTATGCTTAATGGTGAAAATTTTTTAAATACGATCAAGCTGGCTAATGGATTCTCTATTCAGATGAGTGATTCCTTAAAAAGGGTTCCTTCCGGCTTCCCGGCAGATTCAAAATATGCTGATTTTTTTAAACTTAAAAATTATTTTCTTGCTCAATTTTTAACCAATGATTTTATTTTAAAAGATAATTTACTCGAATCAGTTATAAATGAATACAAAAAAACGCTTGCATTTAATAATTTGATTAACAAGGCAGTTGAATACGGCTATGAGAATATGTAATTTTATGTGAACCAATAGTATTAAGAGAGTGTTTTAATTATACAATTAATTTTTAAAAACGCAGCACTATGAGATTTGAGATGAAAAAGGTGCTTTTTACATTAATAGCAATTTTAACATTTTACTCGATGGACGCACAAAATTTTAAACCTCTGACTGCAGAGGAGAAAAGAGTAATTATTGATAAAGGGACAGAAGCTCCATTTTCCGGAAAGTACTATTTGTTCAATAAAGAGGGTATTTATACATGTAAACAATGTGGAGCAGCACTTTTCCGGTCTGATTCAAAATTTGATGCCGGTTGTGGCTGGCCAAGTTTTGATGATGCAATTCCAGGTGCCGTAAAAAGAGTCCCCGATGCAGACGGAAAACGTGTAGAAATAGTATGTGCTAATTGTGGTGCACATTTAGGGCATGTTTTTGTTGGAGAAGGTTTTACTCCGAAAAACACCAGGCACTGTGTTAATTCGGTATCCCTTGAATTCAAACCACTAAAGTTGCCGAAAATAGTTTCAGTACCAGTTAATGAGGATTCAATTGCAATATTTGCCGGTGGTTGCTTTTGGGGAGTTGAATATTTAATGGAGCAGCAAAAGGGTGTTATTTCTGTAGAAAGTGGTTACATAGGAGGAAGAACAAAAAATCCTACATATGAGGAGGTTTGTACAAAAACTACCGGATTTGCTGAGGCAGTAAGAATTAAGTATAACCCTAAAATTATAGATTACGAAACACTTGCAAAATTATTCTTTGAAATACACGATCCTACTCAATTAAACAGACAAGGTCCCGATGTTGGTGATCAATACCGTTCTGAAGTTTTTTACACTTCTGATAAGCAAAAAGAGATTGCTCTCAAGTTGATAAAAATATTAAAAGATAAAGGATTAAACGTTGTAACAAAAGTAACTAAAGCTACCGAATTCTATAAAGCCGAAGCTTATCATCAGGATTACTATAAACGAAAAGGGACACAACCTTATTGTCACATAAGAACAAAAAGGTTTTAATCCGAATCAATTATTGTTTTTCTAATTGATATCTTTTTCAGGATTACTTAGAATCTCCTGTACTATTTTTGTTACACTTCTGAAGTCAATTTTACCAGAACTCATCATTGGCAGATCTCTTATTACAATAAAATGTTTTGGTAAGGCAATATTTGGGAGTTCGTCTCCCATTTTCTTTAGAATCTCTGATTTGTTAACTTCTATAGTAACAGTTGCTATTATTGAGGAACCTCTTATTTCATCGCTAACATCTACCACACAGCAGGAAACTCCCATTGGCAAGTGCTTTTCAAGCGTATTTTCTACTTTCACCAGAGAGACCATTTCCCCGCCAATTTTTACAAATCTCTTAAATCGGCCGGCATGCCACAAATAATTGTCTTCATCGAAATATCCCATATCACCGGTATTGTACCATCCATCAACTAAGGCTTCGGATGTAAGGTCGGGATCATCATAGTAACCTTTCATTACTAAATCTCCTTTAACCAATATTTTTCCAACTTCTCTAATTTTACACTCTTGGCCGGTTTCAAAATTTTCAATTTTGACAGTAACACCGGGAATAACCCTTCCAGTGCTCCCCGGTCTATTATGTTCAGCTGTATTTACTGAAATAACAGGAGAAGTTTCTGTTGCCCCATATCCTTCTAACAATGTAACTCCATGCTTTTTCTTAAAACCTTCCCTGAGGGCATCAGGACATTTATCTGCCC
>JAQUHB010000016.1:0-18232 GCA_028683835.1 Sulfurimonadaceae bacterium
TAGTTTTCAATGATCTCAAACTAGTCAAACTCTCGTCTGTCAAGGCCTAAACTTTAGGTCTCTTCGTTTGTGGACGGGAATTATAGACAAATCAGGAATGGATGTCAAGAGGTTTTTGGGGGAATTTAATAATTTCTTTTAAAAATTTATTTTTTAACCATTTTATAATATTATATACTTCTATCTATGGAGATTTTTACTCTTCATTAACTATCTGTTCACTATATTGCATTAAATTAATATTTATAAACGATGTATACACAACAAACTTTATATTACAGTATATGTCGGTAGGAGATTTAAATGGGATTATATGACAGAGATTATGCAAGATCTACTTCATTTGGTTTTGAAACTGCGCGTCGCACTGAAGCGCAGACTGTTTCTTTTGTAAAAGAGACGTATAAACTTTTTGCGGCATCTATGCTTGCTGCTGCGGTAGGGTCATATGTCGGGATTCCTTTTGCTGGAGTGGTTGCGGCCAATTATTGGTTTATTGCTATTCCTTGGATGCTTTTTGGAATGTTCGGTCTTAATATGGTAAAAAATAAACCGGGTATTAATATGATTGCTCTTTTTGCTTTCACGTTTGCTAGCGGGGTTATCATCACACCGTTGTTAAGCCATATACTTCATATGAATGGTGGCGGGACTTTAGTTGCTAATGCATTTTTGATGACTTCAGCCCTTTTTGGAGCACTAAGTTTTTTTGCTATTAAAACAACGAAAGATTTTACTAGTTTTGCAAAACCGTTGATGATAGCTTTTTTTGTTATTATCGCATTTTCACTAATCAATGTTTTTTTTATCAAAAGCCCTATGATTTTTTTGGTGATTCAAGCGGCATTTTTGCTGGTAATTAGTGTTATGGTTATATTTGACACACAAAATGTCATTAACGGATCTTATGAAACACCAATGGATGGAGCGATTGCTTTATACTTGGATTTCTTCAATCTCTTTATAACTTTACTTCAACTTTTTGGTATTTTTGGCTCACGTGATGACTAACTATACTCTTACACCCGAACTTTTTCGGGTGTGTGATGCTAATCTTAACCGCTTAAAAGAAGGGATCCGTGTTGTTGAAGATATCGCAAGATATAAAGAGAACAATAAAGAGCTCTCGCTTCAACTCAAAGCACTTCGGCACTTAGCTAAAATAAATGATATGAAACCACTTCTCGATGGCAGAGACAGCATTAACGATGTCTTACGCAAGTCAACTGCTTCTGAAATGAAAAGAGAAACTCTGCAAAGTATTATCACTGCAAACTTCAAGCGTGCACAGGAATCATCCCGTGTTTTAGAAGAGATTTACAAACTTGTAAACGCAGAATTTTCTGAAAATTTCAAACATATTCGCTATTCTCTTTACGCTTTAGAAAAAGAGTTTATATAAACAACTTCGAATTCCAGATATCTTAGAGGATACTCATCCATAAGCTTTTTTGTTTGCTTATATGTAAGCAGATTTCGTCCTCCGCTTACTCCACTTCTTTTTATATAACGCAGCATCTCTCTTGTGTTTTCAAACTCTAAGGAGTAAGAGAGTTTTTCTATACTGACATCTACATGTAAAGCATTTTGGGCAAATTCTTTGAGTATCTCATATGAGGGGATAATTGAACTTAACCCAGCCGTTTTATTGAGCGTTGCAAATGTTCCAGCACTAAAAATAGCCAAAGAAAAAGGCAGATCAAATTTTGCGATATCAGAAAAAACTCTTTGTACATTATCTGCCCACTGCAGTGCTGAAGCGGAGATGATATAATCAAACTGCTCCTCGCGTAACTCTTCAAAGAGCTTCGTATCATTAAAATCACCTAGCTTACATGTGACATTCTGCGCTTTTGGATGAAGAGAAAGCATATTCGATGAAAAATCAACACCAACAAACTTTTCTATTTCCCAATCTATGAGATTATAAATAGCGCCGCTTCCACAACCTAAATCTAGAATCTTTTTAGGCTTACATGCGGGGTGCCCTGTCCGTGTAAGTGAGGTAATAAGTTTTCTTGCTACTTCAGCTTGAATCTGGTTGAGTTGTTGATATTTATGTGCGTATTTGGAAAACTCTTTATTGACACTCATCTTTTATTTACAACCAATGATATGATAAAAAATCCGATAACACACATAACTATCGTTGCCCCTGAAGGAAGTGAATAGTAGTACGAGAGTGTCATTCCGATGGCCACCGAAGAAAGTGCAAAAGATAAAGAGATAAGCACTGTCTTTAAAAATCCCTGTCGATACTGAAGCGCTGCAATACTTGGAATCACCATAAGTGCACCAATAAGTAAAGTTCCTACAACTCTAATGGAAAGAGCAATAATAACTGCTACAACGGTCACAAGAAGATAATTAAGCATCTTGACTTTAATACCACTCGTACGTGCGACTTCCTCATCATAAGCGATAAAGAAAAGCTCTTTGGAAAAGCCGAGCAATAAGACAAGCGAGATAGAGCCAAAGATACCCATCGCAATAAGATCATCCTCGTTCACAGCTAAAATGGATCCAAAAAGATAGCTAAAAAGAGAGTTGTTAAATGCACCGCCAAGTGAAACGATGATGATAGCAAGAGCAAGTCCACCTGAAAGAAAGATGGCTAAGATCGCATCTGAATAAAGATGAAATGAACTTCTCAGATATTCTATAAGCCACGCACTAAAGATTGCCATGATAACTGCCATCCAAAGGGGAGAAAGTCCAGCAAAAAGGCCTACTGCAACACCAACAAGAGCAGAGTGAGCCAAAGTCTCCGTCATCATAGAATAGCGTTTTAAAACGACAAAAGAACCGCTGATAGACGCAAGTGTCGCAATAATAAATCCGGCTAAAAATGCTCTTTGCATAAAATCGTATTCAAACATCTCTCCCCTTTAATGATGATGGTGATGATTACTCAATAAATGAGCATCAACACCATAAAGTCTGCTCATATCTTCACAGCTTATCGCTTCTTTTGGATTGTTACATGTAAGGAGTTTGCGGTTTATTGTAAAAAGTCTTTGAATATCATCGGCAATCACTCCGATATCGTGTGTTATAAAGACAATAGTTAGCTTTTCATCTCGATTAAGTTTGCGCAAAAGCTCATAAAATCTCTGCTGAGATGCAACATCGACTCCAGTATTTGGCTCATCTAAAATAAGCACTTCCGGTTTTGAAGCAAGTGCACGGGCTATCATCACCCTTTGTCTTTGTCCACCTGAAAGTGTACCTACCATTTTATTTTTGATATCTATCACATCCATTTTCTTCATAGCATCTTCCACACATGCTGCGTCTTCTGCACTATATCTTGCAAAAAAACCTCTTTTGGCTGTTCTGCCCATCTTTACAACATCTAAGACCGTCGCTGGAAATGCGGCATCTACATGTGAAGCACGCTGTGGGACATAACCGATCTTATGCCATTCTTTAAACTCATCAATATTTTTTCCAAATATCTTGATCGTTCCACTGGTTGGTTTTTCAAGTCCCAAGAGTAAGCGGATAAGTGTGGTTTTACCTCCACCATTTGGGCCGATAATGGCATCATATTCACCTGAAAAAATCTTTAAAGAAAGAGAGTCTAAAATCACTTGAGAGTTGATTTGTAAACTTAGTGACGCAACATCAAAGATGGGTAGAGCAAATCTCATTGACACTCTCTAGACGCAGCAATCTTTCCTAAATTATCTAGCATCAGCGAGTAATAACTACTTCCATTTTCAGACTCTGCTTTTGTAATATTTGCCAAAGGATTAAGTACATTAACCTTCACATGGGCATCTGCAGCTATCGCTTTTATAACTTTATCACTTGCAAAAGATTCAAAAAAGATCGTATTGATATTTTTTGTTTTTACATTGCTTATGATACTTCCCATAACTTTTGCACTTGGTTCGGCATCTGGAGAAAGTCCACTGATTGACTCAACATTAAAATTATATTTTGTAGCCAAATAGGAAAATGCATTGTGCTCTACAACGATCGTATCGACTTTACATACAGAAAGTTTTTCTTTGTAAAGTCTATCAAGTTCATGAAGCTTTGCTATGTAGTTTTCTGCATTTTCTTCATACATATCTTGATTTTGAGGTGCTATTTTTATAAACTGCTCTTTTAGAACATTTGTAGCAATAATCATATTATCTACATCTAACCAATAATGTGGGTCAAAATCAGAGTCATGATGATGTTCATCTTCATCTGTTGCTGATGCGTCTAAAAGTTTCATATAACGGCTCATATCCAAACCATTGTTTTGATCTTCAAAGGTATGTGCCCAGGGCTGAAGTCCCGCACCACTATAAACAACAAGCTTTGCGTCATGCACTTTTGCCATAATCATGGGAGTGGGTTCAAAGCTATGAACATCAACACCATAAGGCAAGATAGAAAAACAATCCATACTCTCGCCTGCGACATTTTTTGCAGCATCATAAAGCGCATACGTGCTCAGAGCAATGAGAGGTTTGGCACTTTTTGTTTGCGTAACTTCCTGTTTTTGGCTTATTATGAAGCGATAAGATACAAAAGCTCCTAAAAGCAATACCAACAAAATCGATAAAGTTTTGAGTGTTTTCATACTATTCTCTTTGTGTAAAATTAAGCTGATTATAGCCAATTGTAACTTTAGATTTTGCATCTTGGAGTTATTTAGATATAATTCGCAACTTTTTATATTCTATCGGGTCTTACATGATAAGCCAAAGATAGCAGAGGATTTTATATGACTACAAGCTTTTTGCTTATTGTTCAGATTGTACTTGTTATTGCAATCGTGATCGTTGTACTTTTACAAAAAAGTTCTAGTATAGGACTTGGAGCTTACAGTGGCTCAAACGAGTCTGTTTTTGGTGCAAAAGGACCGGGAAGCTTTTTAGCAAAAGCAACTTTTACTATAGGTTTTCTTTTTCTTTTGAACACTATCGCTCTTGGTTATTTCTATTCTAAAGCAAAAAGTGTATCAGTAGTGGACAGCTTGACACCAAGCAATGTAGTGCAAGCGCCTGTAGCAGCAACACTGCCACTTGAAAACAACACAACAAAAGAGAACAATACTTCTAAATAAGTGCGAGAGTTTCTCTTGCACCAAACTTTTCTTTAAAACCAATTCTGCTACAATTTTATTCATCAGACTACATAGTCAATTATCTTCTTAAAGGGACAACAATGCTAGACGAAATATTTAATGAATGTGAAACTAAAATGAAAAAAAGCATCGAGCACTTAATGCACGATTTTAAAATGCTTCGCACCGGCAAGGTAACGACTCAAGTTTTAGACAATATAAGAATAGACTATTACGGAACAATGACTCCACTTGACCAAGTGGGTTCAGTTCTTGCAACAGATGCGACGACTATCGTTGTTAATCCATGGGAAAAAAATCTTCTACAACTTATCGACAGTGCTATTGCTAAAGCAAATATTGGGGTGAATCCAAATAATGACGGAAGCGTTATCAAACTTTTTTTCCCTCCTATGACAGTTGAACAACGTCAAGAGAGTGTGAAACAGATGAAAGTTTATGGCGAAAATGCAAAAGTAGCAGTAAGAAACGACAGACGCAATGCAAACGATAAAGTCAAAAAACATGAAAAAGACAAAGAAGTCACTGTTGATGAATCAAAAGCAGCACAAGATAATATTCAAAAGCTTACAGACAAATTCATTGCAGAAATAGATACTATTCTAAAAAATAAAGAAGTTGACATATTAAAGGTTTAATCATGAACGTCAAACAAATATATATAGATGCCAATGCTCTTCTCGAGGGGCATTTTAAACTTAGTTCTGGAAACCATTCAGAATACTATCTTCAGTCTGCAAAAGTTTTGGAAGATCCTAAAACTGCAAACATGTTAGCAATGGCACTTGCAAAGCAGATCAAAGAGAGCGGCTTGCAAGTAGACACTGTCTGCGCTCCTGCTCTTGGCGGTTTGATTGCAGGATATGCTCTTGCTCAAGCGCTTGACTGCAGATATATCTTTGCTGAACGTGTTGATGGGGAGATGAATATCCGTCGTGGTTTTGAAGTACATAAAGATGAAAAAGTGTTGATGTGTGAAGATATCATTACAACGGGCGGTTCTGCCATGGAAGCAGCTCGCGTGGTAGAATCTCTCGGCGGAAAAATCGTAGGTGTTGCAGCGTTAGCAAACCGCGGTTTTTGTAAGCGCGAGCACAGCGATATCGAGACAAAGTCAAACTGTAAACTGCCTCAAGATATCCCATTTTTTGCACTTGCAGATTTTATCTTTGCTATGTATGCACCAGATGAGTGTCCTATGTGTAGATTAGGCAGTGACGCCATCAAACCTGGTTCAAGAGGAAATTAATCTCCTCTTAGCCAATCATCTTTTTAATCTGACAGCTCATAACTCTCTCAACTAAAACTCTAGCCACTTCCACTTTTGAATCCACTATCATTTCTACATGTAAAGCTTCAAACTTTGCTCTTTCTTCAACTGAAACAACTTTTACTATCACGTTGGCAAGTGTACTGCTCTGGGAAAGTGCTTCACAAATAAGCAGGTTTTTATCTACATTATCGAGAGTGATAATTACAATTGAACAATCCTTTACATGTATCGCTTCTAGAATTGAACGTTTTGACATATCTCCAAGATACGCCTCCACTCCATTACGAATCGCTTCTTTTACATATTTTGGATTGTTGTCTACTACAATATAATCTGATCCGTAATATTCCAAGTGCTGGGCAACCGCTTTACCAACAGAGTTGTACCCACAAACGATAACATGATTTTTTCTCTCAGGAAGATTTAAAACTTCAGGAACAGACATATTTTCTTTAAAAAATATTCTTGAAATATTTCTAACTTTGGCTATAAAAAAAGGTGTTACCACCATAGACAAGATAACCACTAATACAAGGAGTTGTGCCATCTCATTTTTAATAATCCCACCCATAGAAGCGATAGCAAAAATGACAAATGAAAACTCTCCCACTTGAGAGAGTGAAAGCGCTGTTTTAAAAGAGATGGAATTCGTTGATGTCACTCTGATCGCAATAAATGTTACTATTGTTTTTATCAATAAAACTGCCGCAAAAATACCAAAAATTAAAAAAATATTCTCTAGAAAAAGAGCTATATTTATCTTCATTCCCACAACTACAAAAAATGTTCCAAGAAGCATATCTTTAAAAGGTGCAATATCTGATTCCACTTTATAGTGAAATCTTGTTTCTGCGATAACCATTCCCACGACGAAAGCACCAAGCGAATAGGTAAATCCCATATAATGCGCTAAAAATGAAGCGCCTGTTACTACAAACAAAACTGAGCCCATAAAAAGTTCATCCAGTTCGGCTGTTGCTGAGAACTGAAGAAGCCAGGTAATAACGCGCTTTCCAACGACAAAAAGTAAAAATAATACAACCACGGCACTGACAAGTGTGTATAAAACAATCGTCGAAATACTCTCTCCACCGTCATTTGTTAAGATACCTATCAAGATAAGAATAGGGATCACGGCAATATCTTGAAAAATTAAAATCCCCGTAGATCTCTGTCCGTATGAAGTGTGAATATTTTTTGAACTCTTCAAATAAGTTAAAACAACTGCCGTCGAGGACATAGAAAATGAAAATGCGATGATCAAAGATGTCATAAAATCAAGATGCAAAAGATAAGAGCTGATGGTATAAATCACAAGAGAAGTAAGACCTACTTGCATCAAACCATTGCCAAAAATAAGCTGCTTCATAGAATTCATCTTCGCTAAAGAGATCTCTAGACCTATAGTAAACATCAAAAAGACAATTCCAAACTCGCCAATTTGATCAAGCAGATCATGATCTTCATTTCCACTGACCCCAAACGAGTAGCTAATGATTGTGCCGGTAAGTATGTAGCCTATTATCTGGGAAATACCATAGTGTTTTAAAATGATATTGAGTACCGTAGATACACCCAAAGCAATAGAAATATATAAAATAACGTCTTGCATCCTACCTCCAAAATAATAGAATAATTATATCAGTATAAAATTATTTAAACCGCTTCCATAGAGAGTTTTAAGAGATTTTTTACTATAATCGCAATTATCTTTCAAGCGAGGTTTATGCAATGACAAAATACATTTTTGTAACAGGAGGGGTTCTTAGTTCCCTTGGAAAAGGTATTACAGCCGCTAGTATTGGAACACTTTTAAAGCACTGTAACATCAATGTAGGAATGTTAAAAATAGACCCATATATTAACGTTGATCCGGGAACGATGAGTCCTTTAGAGCATGGGGAAGTCTTTGTTACAAAAGATGGTGCTGAAACTGACCTTGACATCGGAAACTATGAAAGATTTCTAGATACCTCATTTTTAAAATCAAGCAACTTCACGACAGGGCAAGTTTATCTTTCAGTTATCGAGCGTGAACGAAGCGGCGGATATCTTGGTCAAACGATCCAAGTCGTTCCTCACATCGTCGGTGAGATCGTTAGCCGTATCAAAAAAGCGGGAGAGGGGAGAGATGTCCTTATCGTCGAGCTTGGCGGGACTGTCGGAGATATCGAAGGCTTGCCGTTTATGGAAGCGATCCGTCAGATGAAACATGATGATGAAGTGGAGGGTACTTTCTTTGTTCATGTCGCACTTATCCCTTTCATCAAAGCAGCAGGCGAGTTAAAAAGTAAACCTACACAGCATTCCGTACAAGAACTTCGCCGCATCGGTATCACTCCGCATATGATTATCGCAAGAAGTGAAAATGCACTTCCTAAAACATTTAAGAAAAAACTTGCAATGGGTTGTGATGTTCATACTGACAGTGTTATCGAAGCACTTGACGCCGCATCTATCTACGACGTTCCTATGTCATTTTTACGTCAAAATATCCTTGCTCCAATCTCAAAAGAGTTAGGTCTTGGCGAACTCAATCCAGATATGGAGGAGTGGGATGATCTCGTTAAAAAAATCGTTCAACCTAAAAACCGTATCGTTCTAGGATTTGTAGGAAAATACCTCCAACTCAAAGAGTCGTACAAATCTCTAACAGAATCTTTAATTCACTCAGGTGCTCACCTTGATACTCGTGTCGATATTGTATGGGTTGACAGTGAGGAGATAGAAGAGAAGGGCGCTGAAGAACTTTTAGCTGATTGTGATTCTATCCTTGTTGCCGGTGGTTTTGGTAATCGTGGAATTGAGGGCAAAATCAAGGCCATCGAATACGCACGTGTGAATAAAATTCCATATCTTGGTATCTGTCTTGGTATGCAGCTCACTCTTGTGGAATACGCAAGAAATGTTCTTGGATTTGAGCGCGCAAACTCAACGGAGTTCGATGCAAATACACCATACCCGATGATCTACCTCATAGACAACTTTTTAGACCAAAGTGGAAGTACACAACTTCGCACACATGTATCTCCAATGGGCGGAACACTTCGACTTGGGGAGTATCCGTGTGATACAAAAGAGGGTTCAATCCTGCGCGATGCATATAATGGGGAAACAACCATCTATGAACGCCACCGTCATCGCTATGAAGCAAATCCAACATACAGAAAAGCGCTTGAAGATGCGGGCATGATCGTTACAGGTGAATCAAACGGTCTTATAGAAACAGTAGAAATACAAGGTCACCCATGGTTCTTAGGTGTTCAATTTCACCCTGAATTCACTTCACGTTTACAAACTCCAAACCCTACGATCTTAGCGTTTGTAAAAGCAACTCTTGAGCACATTTCCTAATACTCCTCTTCTAAGTGCTGATAAACTTTATCAGCTCTTAGCAAGCCGATTTGCTAATGGATATAAAAAACTAAAAGACATTCCGCCCCCTGCACTTTTAAAAAATTCTCAAAAAGCGGCAAGCCGTATTGTAAAAGCTATAAAAAATAGAGAAAACATAACTCTTATAGGCGATTATGATGTAGATGGGGTAACATCCACATCTATCATGATACTTTTTTTTAGAGAGATAAACTATCCACTGACAGCTATCATTCCAAATAGATTTACTGACGGATATGGGATCAATGCAAACGTCTTACAGAGGGTTCATGCAGACCTCGTTCTTACCGTTGATAACGGAATCACCGCAGTAGAAGCCGCAGAAATCTGTAAAGACAAAGGCATAGACCTTATCATAACCGATCACCATACACCTTCAGACAAACTTCCCGACGCTTATGCAATCGTCAATCCAAAACTTACCGATTGCGAATATCCATTTAAAGAGATATGTGGCGCACAGGTGGCTTGGCTACTTTTGGGAGTTGTAAAAAAAGAACTTGGAATTAATGTGGATATGGGACAATATCTCGATCTTGTAGCTCTTGCCGTAATTGCTGATGTGATGCCTCTTTATGACGTTAACCGAGCGATTGTGCAAGATGGACTTAAAAAAATGATGGTTTCACAGCGTCCCTCATCTATCATCATAAGAGATTTTTTACATAAACAAAGTATTTCATCCGAAGATATCGCTTTTGCTATAGCACCTCGCATCAACTGTGCGGGAAGACTTGAAGATGCATCCATCGCTTTAGAATTTTTAACCGCTACCACGGTCGAAAAAGCGGCAAAACAGTTTGAAATTTTAAATAATCTTAACAATGTCCGAAAATCCACAGAGGCAGATACAACTGAAAATGCATGCTTCTATGTAAGTGAAAACGATAAAATCATCGTCGTTGCGGGAGAAAACTGGCATGAGGGCGTTGTGGGAATCGTAGCATCAAGACTTGTCAACAGATATAAAAAGCCGGCTATCGTCTTTAATATTCATGAGGGAATTGCTAAAGGAAGTGCGAGAAGTATAGGAGATGTGGATATCTTTTCACTTATTCACACACAAAAAGAGCTTTTAGAGAAGTTCGGCGGGCATAAGATGGCCGCAGGATTAAGCTTGCATGCAAGCAATTTGGAGATGTTTAAATCAGCCATTAACCAAGAAGCCCAAAAACTCAATCCCAATGATTTTATTCCTAAAGAGGATATTTTAGGCGAACTAGAAAGTGATGCCATCAATTTTCAATTATTGGATATTTTAGAGAAGTTTGAGCCTTACGGCGAGGGGAATCCTCGACCAAGGTTTCTTATTAACAATGCAGAACTCTTACATGTAAAGCTTTTTGGAGCAGATAAATCCCACAGCCGTCTTGGAATCCGTCTTAAGCCATATGATAGACAAACCATTGAAATCGTGGCTTTTAGGCGGGTACTAGAAGTCCCCGAAGATAAAAAGATCACTTGCAGTTACACGGTAAGCAAAAATGTTTTCAACGGCAAGACATCAGTCCAATTGATGCTTGACAATATCTACCGCTAAACTATTTCATTAACGCGATAAGTTCCGCTATCGTTTCTTTAAAATCGGTTTGAAGAGTCGCCTTTTGGCTCATAAACTGCTCCATAGCCTCTTTTTTATTTATCGCTTCATCCAGCTCTCTGTCTGTCCCTTTTGTATAAGCGCCGATGCGGATAAGGGTCTCGTTTTCACGAAGCAGAGTATACAAACGACGAAAACGCTGTGCGGCTTTGAAATGCTCTTCATCTATAATATCCGTCATAACCCTTGATGCGGAGTTAAGGATATTGATAGGCGGATAGATACCAAAATCAGTAAGTTCACGAGAGAGAACAATGTGTCCATCTAAAATAGAACGAGACTGATCCGCAATTGGATCACTCATGTCATCACCCTCTATAAGTACAGTAAAAAAGGCAGTAATAGACCCTTTACCCTCCTCTTTTCCAGCACGCTCCATCAGCTGTGGAAGTAAAGTAAGAGAAGAGGGCGGGTACCCTTTTGAAGTAGGCGGTTCGCCAAGAGCAAGACCTATTTCACGCTGTGCCATCGCAAAACGGGTGACGGAATCCATGATAAAAAGCACATCCAGACCCTTCTCTTTAAAATACTCCGCTACGCTCATCGCGGAAAATGCTCCATATTTACGCATAAGCGGAGAATCATCCGAAGTCGCGACGATAATAACAGTGTTTTCTAAATTTCCGCCAAGATTTTTCTCTATAAACTCTGGAACCTCGCGCCCACGCTCACCTATAAGCGCCACTACTTTTATGGGTGCCTGAGCCCCTCGAACAATCATCCCCATAAGCGTAGATTTTCCAACACCACTTCCTGCAAAAATACCGAGTTTCTGCCCTTTTCCACAACTTAAAAAGCCATCTATCGTCTTTACACCGACGCTAAACACTTCATCTATCATCCCGCGTTTCATCGCTTCGATAGGTGCTTTAATGATAGGATTCAACGCTTCAGATCTTATATATCCTTTGCCGTCAATCGGGCGCATAAAAGGGTCAACAACTCGACCTAAAAGAGCATCTCCCACAGGAATATTCATACCGTTCGAATCTTGAAACACCTTATCTTTTGAACAAAATCCCTCAACAAAGCTAAACGGAGTAATAAAAAAGATATGACCATCTATCTCTGTGACCATTCCAGTCGTCTCCAGTTCAGAGCTGTTTGAGACAATACGCACCATATCTCCGATGCTTACATGTAAGCCGCTTGCAGTGATGACATTAGCATTTATTTTGATGATCTCCCCAAAAGAGGTAGAATAGTTCTTTGAGGAGAGTTTGGATTTTAGAGATTTAAAGGGCATAAGTCAGCACTTTTAGTAACGAGTTCCAATCGGTGCATTGATAAGAGAAAAGAACTCAGCACGAGTCTTTTCATCACTTTTAAATAGTCCACGCAGAGCGCTTGATGTCGTCGTCGAGTTTATCTTCTCAACTCCGCGCATCTCCATACACATATGGCGCGCTTGGATGACGACTGCCACACCTTTTGGTTTGATAGTCTTCATGATAGCATCTGCAATCTGCTCTGTAAGCTGTTCTTGGATCTGCATACGGCGAGCAAAAACATTGACAACACGAGGGATTTTAGAAAGTCCGACGACCTTTCCATCTGGAATGTAAGCCACATGCGCACGACCGATGATAGGAAGAAGATGGTGTTCGCATGTAGAGTACAACTCGATATCTTTTATAACGACCATCTCATCATTTGAACTTGTAAAAAGAGCAGAAGAGAGTATCTCTTCTGCATCCTCTTTATAGCCGCCATACATAAACTCATACGCTTTACGAACACGTTCAGGAGTCTTTAAGAGCCCCTCACGTGTAGGATCTTCACCCACGCTCTGTATCATAACCCTTACAGCTTCTTCAAATTCGTTTGCCATCTTTTAGCCTTACATAATAAATACAGTCGGAACGATCAACGGATATTTTTTCATTTTACGATAGATATGTTTTCTTACCACTTGGCGAAGGTCATTTTCTAACGCTCTTGGGTTTTGGATGAGTCCCTCTTTAAGGTTGATAAGGAAATGCTCTAGCACATCTTCCATCTCTATTGCAAATGCTTTATCTTGTTTATCTGCAACAAGTCCAAATGTCGTCACACGAGGTTTTGCTATCATTTTTGAGTTGTTTTCATTGATCTGAGCGATGATCATTACGATACCCTCTTGAGCCAATTTCTGACGATCCATAACGATATCATCTTCGATTTGGTGATTGTTTTGGTTGTCGATATATGTTTTACCAGTTTTAACGGTTTTTGCTTTGCGCATAAACTTAGGACCTACTTCGATACAATCACCATCGCTCATAAGTAGGATATTTCTCTCAGGAACACCACACATGATCGCAGTCTCTTTGTGTTTTAGAATATGATTATATTCTCCGTGAACCGGTAAAAAGAACTTAGGATTTACAAGACGAAGCATCAATTTTTGCTCCTCCATACTCGCATGTCCAGAAACGTGGATATCTTTATCATTTGACACTTTTGCACCTGCACGTTGCAAGTGATTCAACATCGTTGATATTGAACCTTCATTCCCTGGGATAGCGCGCGCAGAAAGCACAATAAGATCTGTCGGTTTGATTTTGATATGTCTGTGTTCACCGATTGACATTCTAAAAAGTGCACTGCTCGGCTCACCTTGAGAACCTGTCGTAACGATAAGAACATCTTTATCGCTCATGCGAGACGCTTCATCAGCATCAATAAAGATATTTTTAGGAAGTTTGACATAATCGTACTGCATACAAACTTCTAAGTTTCTTTCCATTGAACGTCCGATGACACATACTTTACGTCCATATTTTACGCCATACTGGATCGCTTGATACACACGGTGAATATTGGAGCTGAACGTCGACATGATAATACGTCCTTCAGCCTTTGCAAATATACGATCAAATCCAGGAGCGACAGTAAGTTCACTCGGTGTCGGTGTTGTGTTATACGAATTTGTAGAATCGCTTAAGAGACACAAAACACCCTTCTCTCCATAATGAGCAAAACGGTGTAAATCTGCCGTGTAGCCATCTACTGGAGTATGGTCTATTTTAAAATCTCCCGTGTGGATGATAGTTCCCGCATCTGTCGTAATCGCCAAAGATGATGAATCGATGATAGAGTGAGTCATATGCATCCACTCGATCTCGAAATCATTTCCTATTTTATACGGCTTACGTTTTTCAATCGGATTAAAATATTTTCTAAACTCTTTTAGATGATGCTCGTCAAATTTATTGCCAATCATCGCTAAAGGAAGAGGAGTTCCATAAATTGGAAACTGCATCTCTTTATAAAGATATGGCATCGCACCGATATGATCCTCATGTGCGTGAGTAATGATAACAGCGACGATCTTGTTTTTAATCTCTCTTAGATATGTAAAGTCAGGAACCAAGATATCTACGCCATGCATCTCTTCATCTGGAAAACTCATTCCTACATCGATGATAATAGCTTCTTTTTCTGTTTCAAAAACAGTGATATTTCCACCGATCTCACCGAGTCCACCAAGTGGAGTGATACGTACCTTATCCATACTGTTGAGATTGAGTTTATAGTGTGGGTTTAAACGCTGCTTATGAACCTCTTGGTTTTTAGTGACAAACTCTTTTAAAACTGTGTCGATTGGCGCTGGTGCATTACGACGACGATTTTTGTTATTTCCAGTGTTAGGATTGTTAGTCGAGTTAGAGTTAGCATTTGAATTGCTATTACGGGCCTGAGCGGGGTTATTTGAGTTTGTATTTGGATTGCTCTTTGGATTTCTATTGCGGTTCTGATTGTTATTTTGTCTTCTGTTTTGATTATTGTTTGGTTTTGTATTGTTCTGCTCCGGATTTATAGCCGGTGCACTTTCTGTAACTTCGTTCATCCAAACTCCTTATATTTTTTTATAGAGTTGGTGATAGTCCGCAGTGTGGAGTTGATGAGGTCGAATAGTTAAAGAGAGATCCATTTCTTCAAAAATCTCTGAAAGTTTTTTCTTATCATAGTGTGATGAAAGGTTTTTCAAAAGTGTTTTTCTCGGTTGCGCAAATGCAACTCTCAACATATTTTCAAACGCTTTATCAGCTCTGTCTGAGTGCTTTTGTATTAGCATAACAGCAGAATCTATTTTTGGCATAGGATCAAAAGCAGTTGGAGGAACTTCAATGACGATTGAAGCAGTTCCCACACTCTGCGTTATCACGCTTAGTCCACTAAAAACTTTATCTCCACTCTCAGCCGCAAATTTTTGCGCGACCTCAAGCTGGACCATAACTAAAAGAGACTTACACATAGGATCTGCGAGTGCTTTTAAAATGATGTTTGTAGCTATATAATAGGGCAGATTTGCCACTAGATCATACGGCTCACCAATAAGCGTGCTCTGCCAAGCTTCTAAAACATCTCCACAATGGATGTGGAGTCGCTTGGTAGCGATCTCATCTTTAAACGTGATATTTAGTCTCTTACATAAATCGGTATCGACCTCAAAAGCTTCTACACTTTTGACCTTAACTAAAAATTTAGTTAAATCACCTAAACCAGGGCCAATCTCGACAATTTTGTTGTCACTCTTGGGCATCGCTTCGACGATTTTTCTAAGAACGCTCTCATCTTTTAAAAAGTTTTGACCATATTTTTTCTTGGCTGCTACACGTTCATTATTCATAACGGGTAGTTTACATTAATTAGTCTTATAAAGAGATAATAGCTTTTAAGGAAACTATATAAGACACTTACTGTGTCTTATATAATATTATGAGTTGTATGATCTTCCACTTTTACCGAGACAGAACTATTTGCACTATTTGTGTAGACATCAAATGTATGTCCACTAGTATCTGTTGTTTGTGTAGCACTCTTTGTCCAAACATCAGTTCCTGTCCCATTTTTTAAACTTACCGTATCTGTACTATTTCCTAGTATTTCTAAAGTATGGTTACTATCTGTCATATTTAAAACATCACTCAATTTTAGATTTGAAATAGTGTGATTGCCATTTATGTTAAGATCAATGACTTCTATGTTGTGTACTTTCGTACTATCTAAAATGCTGAAATCAATATTTGCACTACTTTGTAAAACTAATGTATCTGTACCTGTTCCACCATCAATTTTAATGTCGTTCGCATCATAAAGCATTACATCATTACCAGCATTACCATTTAAAGTGTTTGCAACACCAGCTTGACCAATCAAAATATCATTACCAGTATTTCCATTTAAAGTTGTTGCAGTCGAACTATTACTAATCAAAATATCATTTTCACCAGCTTTCGCATCAAGACTACCTGAAGTGTCTTGAGAGATTGCTACATCGGCAGTTCCATGTGTCGTTGTGGTTGTATTTGTAGACAAATTTAATACTGAATCGTCTACAGTGTACGTAAATGAACCCCCTGCTGGTCCATGATCTTTCGCAGTTACATCCCCTGATGCAGTGGCGGTCAAAGTCGATAAACCTGTACTATTAGAAACAGCTGATAGGTTATCTGCCGAGGTATCGTTATAGAGCAATGCCCATTCAGGAATAGTAAATGTTGTGTTTCCTGCATCAGTTATAACATTATCCGCAACAGCACTTAAAGCTGCTTCAGCAGCCACAACAACAGTAATTGATGCTGAAGTAGATGCACTAGAACCATTGGAAATCTCTGTTGATGTGGAAGTCACTGTTAGATTTACCGTTCCAACAACATTCTCAGGTGCAGTTAATTTCAGTGATGAAAGTGTCCATCCTGAAACATTAATAGTACTTCCGATAGAAACCATCTCATGTACTCCATCTGTCAGATAAAAACCTGCTGGAATTCCGCTGATTCTAGTCGTTAGTGCTTCCGAACCATCAGTATCTGTTAACGCAGTTGCTACATTTAATAATACAGATCGAGTATCATCTGTTGTTACTGATGATGTAGACGATACTTGTTTATCAAAAATAAGTGAATTTATTAAGTAATCATCACCAGCATTTGGCGCATAGAAAACTATTTCATTAAACAATGATCCATTTGATGGGGACATTGCTATAACAGGATCAACTCCATCGGTACCACCATAATTAGTAGTATTACCAACCAATGTACCATTTAGATAGTAATTAGCACCTACAGTCTCAGTTGAGTTATGCCACGCAAAAGATACAGATACAGAGGACAGCGCATTGTCAAACTTAATATCAATTTTTTCTGAAGCATTTAAAGTCGTATCGTATTGAATTTCAGTACTATCTCCTCTATTACTGCCACCAGCCACATCTCCTGTTACCCCAAAACCAGCTGGCGCACTTGTGTGTGTGCTAATCGTACCAGATGAACCGTTTGCATTATAGGCTGTAATTGTAAAGCCATTTGTAGTAGAAGTTGCATTGGTAACATTAATGATTTGTGTCACAACTGCTGTTCCATTGATTGAAACGGTTGGTGCATCAGCAACGGCAATTACATCTACCGTCATAGTTCCTGAAGATGTACTCCAAAGTGTCCCATCACTAACACTAAAGTGAAAATTAGCATAGTCTAATTTTTGATCTCCTATTCCTGCAGTTGCATATTGGTTCGAACCCGATTGATTTAAATCAGGGTGAAATGTCAATAATCCAATATTCGCTACAGTTATAACCATTCCAGTAGCAGTAACTATAGTACCATTGTAGTAAAGGTCTCCAAGAACTGGAAGTGAATCGATTCTAATCGCAGTAATAACACTACTGTCTACATCAGTAAAATGAAAATCTGTAAGTTTATATGTATATGTACTATCTTCATTTGTAGTTACAGCACTGTTTACAGCAGATGGAGCATCATCTATCGGGTTGATTGTAATAGTAAGATCTGCCGTTGCACCTGTGTTGGTTGTATAGCTTACAACCGGAACAGCTCCGTCATAGTTTGCTGCTGGAGTAAATGTATATGAACCATTCCCATTG
>JAQUHB010000016.1:18332-62050 GCA_028683835.1 Sulfurimonadaceae bacterium
TAGCAACGCTCAGTGTGTTGTCTATATCTGTATCATTGCTGAGTACGCCATGAGCCGCGTCTACTATAAGGGTTGTATCCTCGTTGGTGTTGGAGCTATCAGGTTGAAGGACGCTTGGATCATCTATCGGGTTGATTGTAATAGTAAGATCTGCCGTTGCACCTGTGTTGGTTGTATAGCTTACAACCGGAACAGCTCCGTCATAGTTTGCTGCTGGAGTAAATGTATATGAACCATTCCCATTGAGCTGAATGGTACCGACATTGAGGATCGTTGCAGTATCAGCTGCGTTATAAACGGTAGTATCTCCGGCAACTTTAAATGTAGCAACGCTCAGTGTGTTGTCTATATCTGTATCATTGCTGAGTACGCCATGAGCCGCGTCTACTATAAGGGTTGTATCCTCGTTGGTGTTGGAGCTATCAGGTTGAAGGACGCTTGGATCATCTATTATCCGTATTGGAATTCCATTATTATCTACTTTTGTTCCTAGATTATTAAAAGTTGCATCGCGTAAAGTACTATTTACATCAACAGCATTTCCACTGCGCAAAACAAATACATCTTCTGTCGAATGGCTTTTTATTTGATGATTTCCTGCTGCTGTTTCTTCACTGACCATATCGTCTTGTTTATTTTTAGTACCATCCGTAACAGTATCCTCTTTAGTTAAAACACCGGCATTCCAAGCTGCTAATACACTCTCTTTTGCAATGACATCACCAACTGTACTTGCATCTTGAACAAGTGAAGCATCAAAAAGCTGCTCTTGTAAACCATTTAAAGTTATAACATGATTGTGATCCGTCACCATTGTAATTTTTATAAATGCCGAAGCTGGGTTATTCGTATCACCAAAAATAATTTTATTTTCAGTAATCCTATCGCCAACTTTCAATTCAATTACGTTGCCGTGTGAATCCCTCTCAAAAAATTTACCGACAATGCTTTGTACAATTCCAATAGGTGTTTTCATGATATGGCCTTTTAGGTGTTGATAATTTCAATTAAGGTAGTAGTATAGAGAAAAAACGAAAAAATTGCTATTGTCCACATGGACAATACTTCAAAAAATTATCTTAGTAATAAAGCCAGAGAAAGGCGATCTTTAACATTTAGCTTAGAATAGATATGTTTTGCATGTTCTTTTATTGTTCGTGGTGTGATATCAAGTTGTTCTGCTATACTGTTATAGGTAAGGCCCTCTTTCAATAGAGATGCGACTTCACGTTCCCTATCACTGAGTTTTTCTAAATTTACCTTTTGTTTTCTCTCTGATTTTTCATTGATTTGTAAAATCAGTTTTGTTGTAAACTCTGGATATAACCAAACCATTCCCTCTTCTATCGCATTGATAGCAGAAATCAGAAAGTGCTCTCTCATCAAGGCATTGCCATAACCCATGGCACCAAGCATCAAAAGATTTTTAGCAGTTTCAAAATCAGGAACACGATGTAACACCAAAACTCTATTATCATTAGTATTTAATTTATGTAACACATCTTTACATGTAGGCTTACATGCAGAATAGTTGATCACTATCAAACTAGAGTTTATCTTATATAAATCCTCTAGCTCGTAGACAATGTGGCATTCACTAGCGATGCTCTGCTTCCAATAATCAAGAAGATTAATATCATCACTAAAGAGTACTATTTTCATTATTATCTCTCTGTAAACATATATTGCTTCGTTTTCAATATAGGTTTGAGGATATAGTCTAAAACTGATTTTTTACCAGTAATAATATCCACACTTGTTGTCATTCCAGGAATAATTCTTAGATGTTTGCCGAGATGGTTAATATAATTTTTATCTGTTTGGATGCGAACTGTATAAAAAGTATTTCCTTTCTCATCTTTGATACTATCTGGACTTATCAGTACGACTTTACCTTGAAGGCCACCATAGATAGAAAAATCATACGCGGTAAACTTTACAATCGCTTTTTGTCCATAATAGATAAATGCGATATCTGCAGGTTTAATCTTCACTTCTACTAAAAGTGCTTGACCGCTTGGTACTACTTCGACGATATTATCTCCAGGCTTGATAACTCCACCGACTGTATGTACGTAGAGTTTTTGCACAATCCCTTTCATCGGAGAACGTACAAGTGTGCGATCAACTTGATCTTGGAGTGCGGTTGAGTTTGCATTCGTACCGCGAAAATCGGACACTGCTTCATTAAGTTTAGTTTTCGCATCGCTTCGAAAGAGATATGTTGCTTCATTCATGTTACTTTGAACTTCTTTTATGGCCGCTTCAAGACGTGGAATATCGATAGTCGCACTTGCATAGTCTTGAGATATTTGATTCGCTTCACGCTGCAACTTTAAAAAATCTACTTTTGAACGTACACCCTTTAAGACCATCGGTTCAGTCATTTTAACCTCTTCTTGAATCATATTGAGAGAATTTTTAAGATGATCTTTTTTCATCTTTGCATCTGCAAGCTGATTTTTACTCTGTTCGAGTTTTTCCCCTAAAGAGCTGAGTTTGGAACGCAGTTGTTCTTTATTTGTCTGAAAGAGACTTCTTTCATTAGCAACAAGTTCAGGAACCGTTTTGAGAAGCTCTGGACTTGGATTAAATTCTCCTCCGCTTGCTTCAGCTTTTAGACGAGCAATTTTTGCATCAAGAGAATCTCCTTTTATAGCATTAGTACTGTAATTAGATTGTGATTTTTCATTGCTGATTTTCACAAGTATCTGATCCTTTTTGACTTCATCACCCTCATTGACAAAAATTTTCTCGACAATTCCCCCTTCAAGGTTTTGTATCATCTGATTTTCACCGCTTGGGATAATATCTCCATTACCTCTTGCAATCTCATCGATCTGCGTGAAAGACGCCCAGATAATAAACACAAAAACGGTTCCAATCCAAAAGAAAAGAATGATGCGAAGTCTTGTAGGCGTTACCTCAAGCATAGCGGCACTCAGGCTGTTCATAAACTCATAATCTTTAGGAGAAAGTTTTTTCTTTGGATCTTTATCCATTCAATCCTCCTTGAAGTTTTTCAATAACAAACTTTTTCTCACCGTCTAATACTAATTTCGATTGGTGCATTACCATAACCCTATCTGCAAGGTCTAAAAGGGAAAGTTTTTGTGTTATCAAGATAAATGTCTTATCTTTAAATTCTTCATGTAAATTTGCGAGAAGTCTTGTTTCTGTTGTTTGATCCATTGCATTACTTGGTTCATCCATAAGCATGATTGTCGAGTTTTGCATCAATGCTCTGGCAATTCCGACACTCTGTTTTTGTCCACCGGAAAGGCCCATACCACGCTCACCTACAGGCATATCATACCCTCTTGGATGTGTATGTATGAACTCTTCCGCAGTACTTATCTTCGCCGCTCGTAAAATATCTGCATCATTTGGATGACGCTCTGATGAAACAATATTGTCTTTGATCGTTCCACGGAAAAGATGAATATCTTGCGGAACATATCCAATGTACTTTCTAAGATCTGCCGGATCAAGTTGTGATATATCTATGCCATCTATCAAAATAGCACCGCTATCAGGTTCATACAGCTTCAAAATAAGCTTAGCGATCGTACTTTTACCAGAACCAATACGCCCGATAATAGCTACTTTCTCACCAGAATTGATAACGAAGCTGACATTGTCCAAAGCTGGTATTTCAGAGTCCGGGTATTTAAAGCTTACATTTTGAAATTCGATTTTACCATTCATTTGAGGAAGCTGTAAAAACTGCTTTGCAGCTGGGCGTTCAGAGGGCTTTGAAATAATGTCATTTAAGTTCTTATAGGCAGTTCTTGCATCTGAATAGTTTGTAATAAGTGCCGCAGCCTGCCCGATAGGTGCGACTGTTCTTGATGTAAGAATCACAACACCGATAAGACCACCCATCGTCAGTTCAAAATTTTTGATAAGATAGACTCCAACTACTACGATAAATACAGTATTGAGTTGGATAAATAGATTTGTGATTGTCGGGATAGACGAAGAAAGTAACCTTGACTTAAGATTTTTTACGGCTATCTCGCCTGTCGCTTCCTCCCACTCCCATTGACGTTTTCCAAGCATTCTCATCACTTTTACCGTTTCGATATTTTGGAGTGTTTCGATCAAGATACCATTTTTCTTCGCACTTGCTTCGTAAGAGCTTTCAATACTTTCTTGAAGTGGTTTTTTTATAAAAAAAGCATATGCCAACATCAGCACCATCGTAAAGATAGGAATAAAAACGAGCACTCCGCCTATGTAATAAATTACTGCTAAAAATATAATGGCAAAAGGGAGATCGATAACTGCTGTCATAGTGGCTGTCGTAAAAAATGAACGAACAGATTCAAAATCTTTCAATGTACTTGCAAATGAACCCACTGAACGAGGATGTTCAGAAAGCTTGAGATCTTGAACTTTCTCAAAAATGATAGAAGACATAATAATATCGCTCTTTTTACCAGCGAGTTCAAGCATGTAAGAACGTGTGAATTTTAAAAATGAATCCAAAAGATAAACAAATACGATACCCAAAGTAAAGACCAAAAGTGTTTCCTCTGCATTATTTGGAATAACTCTGTCATACACATTCATCGTAAAAAGAGGAGTTGCCAAAACAAAAATATTTATAAGAAGCGATGCCCAAAGCACATCTTTGTAGATACTTCCAGAGAGTTTTAGTGTGCTCCAAAACCAATCTTTTTGTCTTATCTTGATCGTATTTGAACTTTGTGTATCATACTGAAACTCTTTTTTTATCAAGAATCCAAATCCCAGATATTCAGCTTCAAGATCTACTGAACGCACCCAAGCTTCAAGTCCATCTCCTTCTGGATATATAATTTTTGCTTCTGTTTTATCTTCTGAAAATTTTTCTAAAATACAAGCATTGTCATTACTTAAAAGTAAAATCATAGGAAGCTGAAGTTGAAGGATATCACTTATCTTCCGTTCAACCAGAGTGGTTTTAAGCCCAGCACGTCCTGCTGCTCTAGAAAAAAGTGATTTTGATTTTTCAAGAGAAAAAAGTTCTTTGTTTCCTTGAATATTATGTACAGGAAGCCCAGCCATCATAGCTTCTGCCGTAAAAGGCTTGTGAAAAAGTTTCGTATAAAGTACTAAAGTTTGTAATAATGCGTCTTGCCTGACGACAGTGGTTTGTTCACTCATGTGGTACCTTGTATTAATATTTACATGTAAAAATTTACTTCATCCTACATGTAAACTTTTTTAGTATAAAAGTTTTGCTTCAATACGGCGATTAGCTTCTCGTCCTGAAGCATACGTATCGTCGGCGATAGGGTCAAGTTCACCACGTCCATCGCTTGTAATTCTCGAAGCTTCTACACCTTCATGGATTAATGCAGTTTTTACAGACATTGCTCTTGCTTGAGAAAGTTTCATATTAGCATCATATGACCCAATACTATCAGTGTGACCTATTATTTGTACTTTATACATTGGATTTTTTTTCAAAAAATCTGCAAATGAAACCACTTTTGGATAAGACTCTTTTGATATCTCACTCGAATTTGTTGCAAAATTAAGAGATAAGTTTTGAGTAATTGGGCAACCATTCACATCAACAACAGAATTTTTTGGAGTGTTTGGACATTTATCGAGAGAATCAGGAGTACCATCTCCGTCGCTATCATTTATCACGACGCTTGAGACGATTGGTGCGACGACAATAGTGCATCCTTCTTTATCGACCTTTACACCTTTTGGAGTATCTGGACATTTATCATGAATATCTAAGACACCATCTCCATCACTATCTTTTTCTTCCGGATTTAAAATATACATCGTGACCATAACACGATTAGAAAGATCCCGTCCTTCTGTAGTTGCATCGTTAAAAAACATATCTTTACCGCCTCTATACTCTACAACGGTCACATTTTTATCGATACCACCATCAACAAGAGCATCTTGAATCTTTAAAGCATATTTTTTACTTTTTTCCATACTAGTTTTTGAATCTAAAGAGTAACGAAACCAGCGCTGTATTTTACTTGCATAAGCGCGTGATTGAACTGATACTTCATTCATATCATCTGTTGGCTCATTCGTATGTCCTATAATTGTGACTAGAATTCTCTCACCTTTAGAGCTAGTTTCCTTAATGTTATTTATGATCTCTTTAAGATGAGTTTTATATTTTGAACTCAATGAATCTCCATCAAACCAAAGCATATCAAAACGTTTGATTTGTTTAAAATCTCCATCCATAAAAATATCAGGCTTAACATTAGCACTTACTTTTTGATCCATTAAGGGAGAATAACTATCATCATAAGTTCCAGCATATAAAGACAAAGAACAAACTAATGATAATAAGATTGGTTTTATAAGTAATTTTCTCATACTATCACTCCTTGCTTGATACTGTTTTTTGTGTATTTGAAGGTTGTTTTTGAATCTCTACCATTGTATTTGTATTACTTTCTTTTGCACTCTTCTTACAACCATCAGGCATAATATTGTCTTCATGCAAAGAGTTATCGCACAGATCAAGATTATCAGGGACATTATCATGATCAACATCAAGTTTCGTAGGAACAATGTCTAAGATCTCTTTTGCTTCACTATTAGTATAAAGATTTACTTGTGATGTATATTTTGATTCGTCTCCCGTCACTGCCAAGACTAGAAGTCCCATCGCATCAAGAACTCTGTACTTTGCAAGAAGATAATCATATTCAGCCTTAATAATCTGAGAGCGAGCATTGATAACATCATTTTGAGATGAGAGAAGATCTAGTAACGATCTACGTCCTAAATCATACTCCTCTTTATAAAGCTCCAATGTTTTATCGCTAAACTTACTATATTCTCGTAGAGACTGAAGTTGTTTTCCAATATTTTCATACGCATTCCAAGAGAGATCCAACCCTTCAATAACTTGACGTTTAAGATCTCTTTTAATCTCTATCTCTTGATCTATACTGCTGACACTTTTTTGTATATCTGCACTGTCTGCACCACCGCGGAAGAGATTGTATGTCAACACTAAACGTGCACGAAAACGATCATCTGGTTGATCAAAAGCATTGGTCTTTGACGCATCATTATAAAACTGACTTACCTCCATATCCACCTTTGGATAGTAGTCTTTTTTCTTTTGCTTCCAAAGAGCTTGAGCACCTTTAATGTTATAACGACTTACAAGCAGAGATGGATTGTGATCTACCGCATAAAGTGTTGCGCGTTCTTGACTTTGTGGCATAGGAAAATCAAAGTTAGGACGCTGCATCTCGCTTGGCTCTGGCATACGGCCTAAAAGACGTTTGAAATTGTACTCGGTATCATGCGTATTTGTTTCCTGCACAATATAATTTGAATGAGCGAGTGCAAGTGATGATTCTACTTTCTTGACTTCAGAAGCAGTTGTAAGACCAGCATCATAAAGGTCTTTAACTTTTTTATAAATATCATCATTGATCGATACATTCTCTTTTTCTGTTTTCAAAAGCTCATAAGAACGCATTACGTTTAAGTAAGCACTCGTCATCTTCAGCGCACTGTCATTTGATTTTTCTACATAGTTATAAGCCGCCGCTAATATTCTAGCTTGTTGGTAATCTACTTTATACATCGTTCCAAAACCGTCAAAAAGATTTTGAGTCAACTGAAGTGATGTTTCGTAATTTGTATAATCAGTATTCACTACATGATCATACTGTTTCCCCGCATTATTCGTTCCTGCTGTAGCCCGTAAATCTATCGTTGGATAGTACTCTGATTCTGCGATATTGAGATCTTGCTGAGTTGCTCTATAGTTCTTGAGTCGTTCTTGGACTACTGGGTTTGTGTTTAATACTTCAATAACACTCTCTTTAAGTGTTAAACCAAAAGCTGATACCGAAAATATACAGCTTATGGCTGCCAATGATAAAAAATACTTTTGTACCATAAACTTACCTTTTTTAGGATATGTAATTTAATGTGTGATTCTACCACATGATTTCTTGATTTATAGTTTCTTTTGTTATTATAAGTTATATATGACACACTAATTTGAATTTCTCTTATATATCAGATGAAAGTATCCAATATTTTATCATCTATATTGCCACTTTACTCAAGACTTTCATATATCTTTCTCTTATATAAAAATCAGAAACTCATTCTTTATATCTATCATAAGATAAATATGGCTAGAATTGCGTAACTATATAATATAAGAAAGCCTTCTATGGATTATTTTGCAAAACGTATTATTCCCTGTCTTGATGTTAAGGATGGACGCGTCGTTAAGGGCGTAAATTTCGTCGGCTTGAAAGATGCCGGAGATCCCGTAGAAGTCGCGCGTCGCTATAATGAAGAGGGCGCAGACGAACTAACATTTTTAGATATTACTGCTTCTAGTGATAATCGCGATACTATTGTGGATATTGTCGCTCAAGTAGCTCGTGAAATTTTCATCCCCCTGACCGTCGGTGGCGGAATACGCAAACTTGAAGACATCTATAAACTTTTAAATGTTGGCTGTGACAAAGTCAGTGTGAACTCAGCGGCTGTACAGCGTCCAGAACTCATAGATGAGGGTGCAAAAAGATTTGGTTCTCAATGTATCGTCACAGCAATCGATGTCAAAAGAATCGGTAATAAATATCATGTCTTTTTAAATGGTGGACGTATTGATACTGGCAAAGATGCCCTCGAATGGGCAAAAGAAGTTGTAAATAGAGGCTCAGGAGAGATTCTTTTAACTTCAATGGATGCAGATGGTACAAAAGCGGGATTTGAACTTTGTATTACTGAACAAATCAGTAAAGCTGTCAATGTTCCCGTCATAGCAAGCGGTGGAGCTGGAACTATGCAGCACATAAAAGAAGCATTTGAGCATGGTGCGGACGCGGCACTTGCAGCGAGTATTTTTCACTACAAAGAGATAGATATTATGGATTTAAAACATTATCTTCATGCCAATAATATACCGGTGCGTTTATGATCATCTGCGCGGGAAATAGTGAGAATTTTGATTTTGCTACGCCTATAGGAGTGGGTCTCATAGAAAGTACCATCCATCTTACGAGGCTTTGTTTGTTTGATAAGCCGGAGTTTTTACTTTTTGTAGGATCTGCTGGGAGTTATGGAGAACAAAACATTTTTGATATTGTAGAGTCTAAAACGAGCGCTAACATAGAGTTAGCCTTCTTAAGCAATGATGCATATACACCTTTAGACAATGTAGTTTCTACTAACACTACAAACAAACAAGAGATTATAGTCAACTCATCAAACTATATAACCACAAACGAAGAACTCTCTAAAAAATTTTTAAAACTAGGCATTGGCATAGAAAATATGGAGTTTTTTGCGGTTTTAAAAGTTGCTCAAGAGTTTAACATCCCCGCTGGTGGAGTATTTTGTATCACTAATTATACTAACAAAAATGCTCACGAAGATTTTATGAAAAACCACGAACAAGCAAAAGAGCTTTTGAGCTTACATGTGAAGAAAAGAGTAGAGGAACTAACAAAAAGATGAATCAATTAAAACCTTCACTTTTAGATTTTACAAAAGAGGAACTCGCTTCAAAAATCAAACCTGCTTTTCGGGCAAAACAGATATTTGGCTGGTTATATCACAACTATGTGGAAAACTTTGATGAGATGCAAAATATCCCAAAAGTGCTTCGTAAAGAACTTTCACAAAATTACCTTATCAATCCTCTTAAAATCGCAAAAAAAGAGGTTTCATCTGATGGAACTATAAAATATCTTTTTGAACTTCAAGACGGCAAAACCATGGAAACCGTTTGGTTGAAGATGAAAGATGATATTTATGAAGATGGCAAGCTGATCCAAGAAGCGAAATATACGGTTTGTGTATCCTCTCAAGTGGGATGTAAAGTAGGGTGTAGCTTTTGTTTGACTGCTAAAGGCGGCTTTACAAGGGACTTAAGTGCTGGAGAGATCGTAGCGCAAGTACTAGCCGTCAAAAAAGATAATAATCATGAGCACAACCGCCGAGTCAACATTGTATATATGGGCATGGGTGAACCCCTTGATAATCTCGATAATCTTACACAGGCAATCAAAATCTTTCAAGATGAAGAGGGTCTCGCAATATCTGGAAAACGTCAAACGGTTTCTACAAGTGGACTAAGCAATAAAATAGATAAGCTCGGAGAAATGGATCTAGGCGTGCATATAGCCATCTCTCTTCACGCTGTCGATGATGCGCTTAGAACTGAACTCATCCCTATGAACAAAGCGCATAATATCTCATCTATTATTGATGCAGTTAAACGCTTTCCAATAGACACAAGGAAACGTGTCATGTTTGAATACCTTGTTATCAAAGATAAAAATGATGATATAGGATCAGCAAAAAAACTTGTCAAGCTTCTAAGTGGGATAAAAGCAAAAGTAAATCTTATCTATTTTAATCCATATCCTGGAACAGACTATAAACGTCCAAGCAGAGATGATATGGTCAAATTTCAAGAGTATCTTGTAAACCACGGACTTTTGTGTACTATACGTGATTCAAAGGGAATAGATATTAGTGCTGCATGTGGACAACTTAAAGAAAAAGAATTAAACGTAACAAATTGATTTTTCTAAGTAAATAGCTTTTTATATATACTTCTGCTTTCGAGGTGTTTACAGCAAAGGATCTATATGCAAGAAGCAGGATTGACGTCAGCGGATGTCGTTCAAGTTATATTTATAATATTGGTTGTTGGTTCAGGTGTGGGTGGTTTTTTATATGCTGCCTTAAAAAACGACAAATAATAAAGCAAACGGTCAACACTCCAGGGAGACCGTTTATGGTTGTAATGGTAGCATACTATTCTTATAGAAAACAAAATTTCCTCAACTGTTTATTTTCTGCTTAAACAAAATTAATTTTCAAAAAAACTTCTCTTTTTTAGCAAAATGTGTAGATTTCACACTGTGCTCTAAAATGTGAATAAACTTGTAAAAAATTGTAAAACTTTTCTTACATGTAAGGTTTATTTTATATAAATTTTCTCTTAATCAGAATTTTATTCACAAAGTATAACATCCCTAAAATAGGTACTTTCTTGAGACCCGTTAAGAAAACAGTGAATGTGAATTGTAATAAAAAAAGTTATTCACATATATTTTATTTTTGATATAATCTAGTATGTATTAAAGCAACTATGTTTATTTTCTATTTTGTTTCACGTGAAATAGATTTAAAGATCTCATCCAAAAAATCGACATTACTACTCACTTGATATGAAACATTTTTATATTCAAAACAAAGCTCATCAGCATGTAAAAGTAATCTTGATGCTCCTGTAATTTTTAAGCGTTCTTCCATTGATAGTTCTCTATCCAAATATTTTGTTGTTACCCATTCATCAACTCCATAAAGTGGATCACCAACAATCGGATGTTTCACGTGAAGCAAATGAACTCTAATCTGATGTTGTCTTCCAGTATGTGGATAGCAAGCTACAAGTGTCATATCAAGATCGCTAAAATACTCTAAAGGTTTGAAATAGGTCTCAGAACTTTTACCCATTTCATCAACTTTTACGATAGAACGAAGTACCCCTGATTTTTCATCTTTGTTTACCTTCAAAGGTTCGTTACATGTAAGCTCATTTTTAAACTCTCCACGGACCAATGCAAGATATTTTTTTTTCATATCTCTTTCTTGAAACATCATCTTGATATCTCGTTCACTCTTTTTGTTTTTAGCACATAATACAAGCCCACTTGTCTCCATATCAATACGATGGGTGATATTTGCATCCATTCCATATTGATACTTAACTTCGTCTATAAGAGAATAGGGCGTATAGCGATTTTGAGGATGGATAAGTACTCCCGTCGGTTTATCAAATAGAACAAACTCTTCTGTTTCAAAGGTGGCTTCTAAACCTCTTGAAATTGGCTCAAATGTGATGAACTCTATGTTTCCACATATTTCATCTTTATCTTTTACAACAGCTTCACCGTTAGCAAAAACTCTTTTACGCGCTATAAATCTTTGTGCATCACTTTGAGAAAGCCCTAGCTCTCGCATTAAGAATAAAAAGGCTTTTTGTTTCTCTTCTATATGAAATTTTTTTATGACAAATGGCAAAATTAATCCCTTTAAAAGTCAATGTCGGGTAACATAAATAACTTATAATTTTCGAGATTTTAACATAATTAAGGTGGCTTACATGGTAGAGCGTTACGCACGTGAAGAGATGAGTTCTAAATGGACAATGCAGGCAAAATATCAAGCATGGCTAGATGTAGAAGTAGCTGCAGTAAAAGCTTGGGCAACTCTAGGAAAGATTCCTAAAGAAGATGCAGATAAGATAGTAAAAAATGCTGGTTTTGATATTAAGAGAATAGATGAGATCGAAGCAATTACTCGTCATGACTTAATCGCATTTACAACAAGTGTTTCTGAAACACTTGGCGAAGAGAGTAGATGGTTTCATTATGGAATGACGAGTTCTGATACCGTCGATACTGCTGTTGCTCTTCAGATGAAATCTTCACTAGAGCTTATCATCGAAGATGTGAAGATGCTTATGGAATCTATCAAGAAAAGAGCGATGGAACATAAGATGACTTTGATGGTTGGACGATCACACGGTATCCACGGTGAGCCTATTACATTTGGTCTTGTACTAGCTGTCTGGTATGATGAGATGGCACGCCATTTGGAAAACTTACAACAAACACTTGATGTTATAAGCGTCGGACAAGTAAGCGGAGCAATGGGCAACTTTGCTCACGCTCCGCTAGAACTTGAAGAGCTTACATGTAAAGAGTTGGGACTCAAACCTGCACCTGCATCTAACCAAGTTATTCAGCGTGATAGATATGCTCGTCTTGCAACATCATTAGCTCTTATGGCAAGTTCTATTGAAAAGTTTGCAGTTCAAATCCGTCACTGGCAGCGTACAGAAGTTTATGAGTGTGAAGAGTATTTTGCAAAAGGGCAAAAAGGTTCATCTGCCATGCCACATAAACGCAACCCAATCCTAACAGAAAATATAACGGGTTTGGCACGTATGATACGTGCTTACGCGATACCAGCTATGGAAAACGTTGCGTTATGGCATGAGCGTGATATCTCTCACTCATCAACTGAGCGTTTCTGGCTTCCTGACTCATTTATAACATCTGACTTTATGCTTCACCGTATGAATAACGTTATTGCTAACTTAACAGTCTATCCTGAGAACATGATGAAAAACCTAAACCTAACAGGCGGACTTGTATTTTCTCAACGCGTACTTCTTGAGCTTCCGCTCAAAGGGGTCTCACGCGAAGATGCATATAGAATCGTTCAACGCAATGCAATGAAAGTTTGGGAAGAAATTCAGCAAGGCAAACCTACTACAAATGAAGCTGGTGAAAGCTTGTATCTAAACCATCTTTTAGCAGATGAGGAGTTACGTAATTCTCTAAGTGAAGAACAAATCAGAGAGTGTTTCGATTATGCTTACTATACAAAAAATGTGGATAGAATATTTTCTAGAGTTTTCAAAAATTAATAATAAAAATTTATAAAGTTAGGATAATTCATGATTACAATTATCAAAAGAAATGGTAGAACAGAACCATTAGATATTACAAAAATTCAAAAGTATACTTCTGCAGCTGTGAAAGGCTTGGAGAATGTATCTCAAAGCGAACTAGAAGTCGATGCACAGATACAGTTTCGCGATGGAATCACTTCCGAAGAGATACAAAAGACACTGATCAAAACGGCCGTTGATAAGATAGATATCGATGCACCAAACTGGACGTTTGTTGCATCAAGACTCTTTTTATTCAACCTATATCACCAAGTCAACGGATTTACCGGATATGGTTCACTGAGTAAGTATATGGAGCGTGGTGAGGAAGAGGGTCGCATACTCAAAGGTCTTAAAGAAATGTACGATCTTGAAAGATTAGAAAAACATCTTGTTCCTGAGCGCGATTTAGAATTTAACTACCTTGGAATTAAAACTCTTTATGATAGATACTTGATTAAAGATAGAAAAAATAATCCTATCGAACTTCCTCAACACATGTTCATGGCTATCGCTATGTTCTTGGCACAAAACGAAGAAGACAGACACGGTTGGGCTATAAAATTTTATGATATGATCTCAAAATTTGAAGTGATGCTTGCAACTCCGACACTTTCAAATGCACGTACAACAAGACACCAACTTAGCTCATGCTACATCGGTTCATCTCCAGATAATATCGAAGGGATCTTTGACTCTTACAAAGAGATGGCTATGCTTTCCAAATTTGGCGGCGGTATCGGCTGGGATTGGACACAGGTTCGCTCTATGGGTTCATCTATAGATGGACATAAAAATGCAGCAGGCGGAACAGTGCCATTTCTAAAAATCACCAACGACATCGCTATCGCTGTCGATCAATTAGGTACTAGAAAAGGTGCAATTGCTGTTTACCTTGAACCTTGGCATATTGATATTCATGACTTTTTAGATTTGAAGAAAAACTCAGGTGAAGAGCGTCGTCGTGCGCATGATCTTTTCCCTGCACTTTGGATCAACGATCTTTATATGAAGCGTGTTGAGCAAGATGGCATCTGGACTCTTTTTGATCCTTACGATTGTAAAGAACTTACAAACATGTATGGTGAAGAGTTTGAAAAAAGATACTTGGAACTCGAACAAGACGAATCAATTATCAAAGAAAGAGTAAAAGCGAAAGATCTTTGGAAAAAAATCTTACTCAGTTATTTTGAGTCAGGTTCACCGTTTTTATGTTTTAAAGACAATGCAAATCGTGCAAATCCTAACAACCATTATGGAATCATCAGAAGCTCAAACCTTTGTACGGAGATATTTCAAAACACTGAACCAAACCATTACCTCATAAAAATTATATTTGAAGATGGGCAATTCCTAACATACGAAGAGGATGAGTTAGTCAAAGTAGACAGTGGAATAGAAAAACCTGCTAACAAAGTAACAGCACTAGATTACCTTGGCGGACAACCGATTTACATCGTAGAAAAAGAGAAAGTAAATGGGGCAACTGCTGTTTGTAACTTGGCTTCAGTCAATCTTTCACGTATCAACACAAAAGAGGAGATAGATAGAATCGTGCCGACTGCAATTCGTGCTTTGGACAATGTTATCGATCTTAACTTTTACCCGATGGAAAAAGTAAAACGCACTAACATGAGAAGCCGCTCGATCGGACTTGGTGTTATGGGTGAAGCACAAATGTTAGCTGAGCAAAAAATCGTTTGGGGAAGTCAAGAGCACTTTGATAAAATAGATGAGATTATGGAAGCTGTGAGTTTTAATGCTATCTCCTCTTCTTCTGATTTGGCACTTGAAAAAGGGAAATATCCTGAGTTTGCCGGTTCAAAATGGAGCCGTGGAATCATGCCTCATGACCATGCAAATGCAGAAGTGCTAAATCTTGTCGACCGTGGCGGACTTTTTGCACCAACGTATGAGTGGGACGATCTTCGTAAAAAAGTAAAAGAGCAGGGAATTAGAAACGGTTACTTAATGGCTGTTGCTCCGACGAGTTCTATCTCAATCCTTACTGGAACTACTCAAGCGATTGAGCCTGTATTTAAACGTAAATGGTTTGAAGAGAACTTGAGCGGACTTATTCCTGTTGTTGTTCCTAAACTTTCACCTGATACTTGGAGTTATTATACTTCAGCGTATGAGCTTGACCAGCGTATACTCATCAGAGCTGCTGCAATACGTCAAAAATGGATAGACCAAGGTCAAAGCTTGAATATCTTTATAACGCTCGATAAAGCAAGCGCAAAGTATCTCAACGACATCTATATGTTAGCTTGGAAACTAGGACTTAAATCTACATACTATCTACGTTCTCAGTCACCTGAAACTGCAAGTGATGTTGAAGACCGCTCTATGGAATGTGTGGGTTGTCAATAAATGAAACCTTTACATGTAAGCGGGATTCAGACATTCTTATCCCGTTTTGAAAGATTCTCTCTTTGTGAGATAAAAATTATAACAATCAAATCCCCCAGCGTTATAGAGATACAGTTCAGTGTTCAAGACACTGGACGTGCATTTGATTGGATCGATGTGGCATTTGAATTATCAAATGTTAGCGATGCCAAACTTATCGAAAACAGTAAGCTTGCATTTTTAGATATGAGTGAAGGGATAAATATAATTTCTGAAGAGAACAAATTCGTACTTTGTCATGGGCAATATAGCTCATGGCAAACGGCTAAAGATTCACCGCTTTATATCATCTGCGAAAGCATAAAATTTAAAGAGTTGCCTTTTTCAGGCTAACTCTTCAAACAGATTTCTAACACAAATCTCTATCATCTCATACACTTTATCAAAACCCTCAAAACCGTTATAAAAATATGGGTCAGGAACATCTTCATTGTTAAAGCCAAATGAACCGAGTTTATAGAGATTTTTAGCACCAAGATTTTTTAGATAATTATAATTATTTTCATCCAAAGCTATAACAAGCTCAAACTCTTGAAGCTCATTTTTTGTGATCTGGGAAGCTCTCAAAGAGGAGATATCTATCCCATTTTTTTGAGCGACTTTGATAGAGTTTGTACATGGAGGCTCTCCAGTATGCCAACTCCCAGTTCCAGCTGATGTAACTCTTACATGTAAAGATTTTTGCTCTATGATTTTTTTGGCAATCCCCTCAGCGAGAGGTGAACGGCAGATATTTCCAAGGCAAACAAAAATAACAGAGTTCATAACAGATTATGCTTTTTTCAAAAACTCTGTTTTTAAATAAATTTTAGCACCGTTCACGCGACCTTCGATGTGACCTTCTACGTCTGCAGGAATCGTAATATTTCTCACAGTCGTTCCGCGTTTTGCAGTAAAACCGGCACCTTTGACATCTAAATCTTTTAAGATAACAACGCTGTCTCCATGTTGTAAAATAACACCATTAGCATCTTTGACTATAACATCGCTAGCAGTTTTTAGACCCGCTTCAGCCCAAGATTTTTCTTCATCTTCAAGATACATCATCTCTAAAAGGTCTTGACGACCAAGTTTAGTTAAAAGTCTATAAGCCATCACTTTCACTGCAGGGACTTCGCTCCACATAGAATCATTTAAACAATTAAAGTGACTTTCATCAAGCTCATCAGATTCGATTTGACCTTTACATCTAGAGCAAACTAAAACTGACTGCCCAGCACTTGAATCTGATGGTGACACTTCTAAAACTGATAAATTTTCTTCACTTCCACAAAGTTCACACTTATTTCCGCTACGCGCTATTAACTCTTTTTCTACGCTCATTATAAACCTTTTAATTAATTTGAAGTGCTATTTTACACTCATTGGGATTAAAAGCTAATTTTGCGCTGCCAACCTCACCCTTTGTGAGTGTGTGATAGCAACCGCCATCGCATCTGTAATGTCAAGCGGTTTGATCTCCTTTTTGATATTTAAAAGATTTTTTACCATAAAAGCCACTTGTTCTTTACCCGCTTTTGCTTTTCCAGTTAATGCTTTTTTTATCTGCAAAGGCGTATATTCACTAAACTGTCCAAACTCCTGTAAGAGTTTTAACATCAAAGCGCCGCGAAACTGTGCAAGCTTTATAACAGTTTTTGGATTGTGCGCATAAAACATACTCTCAACTGCGACTTCATCTATCTTAAACGATTTAAAAAGCTGTTCTAATGCTTCAGCCATCTGAGGGATTTGAAACTGTAGATCTTCTGCTTTCATTTTCACAAGTCCTGCTTCGACCAAAGAGGTCTTACCTTTATCCAAAGAGATAATTGCATACCCCATATTTTTTGTTCCCGGATCTATTCCTAAAATATTTATCATATCTGTCCAATTCTATTTTAGCTATTATATATCTGAAATTATTTTATCGTGAAAATTATGACAAAAAGCAACTTATTAAAGAATCGGAAGTGACCCATAAAATGAAAAAACTCTATATTATACGTCATGCTAAATCTAGCTGGAAAGATGAAACACTCGATGATTTTGAAAGACCACTCAATAAAAGAGGTGAAAATGATGCGTCATTTATGGCAAAGATTCTAAAGCAAAAAGGTGTCATGCCGGATATAATCATCTCTAGTGCTGCGCTAAGAGCAAAAACAACAGCCGAACTGATTGCCAAAGAGCTAAACTTTAAAAAACAAATAACATATAATCCAAAACTTTATGAAGCTAATACAGATAATATATTTGATACAATTTTAACAATAGATGATTCGTGTAATATTGTTTTTTTAATAGGACACAATCCAAGTCTCAACATGTTTGTTGAGACTCTTGTCAATTTTCAAGAGAACATTCCGACATGCGGTATTATTGAACTCGAAATTGATTGTGAATATTTTAAAACTTTCAACTCTACATGTACGAAACTGCTCTCTTTTGATTTTCCTAAAAAGAAGAGATAAATATCATAAAAATAAAATTTGTAAAAAGATGATGAGATGAAAAAAATCAATGAGATAACTGAAGAATTAAAACTTCAGATTATGGATGCCAATAGTAAAGTTTTTTATACTGAAGATGAGAAAAATTGTATTTTGGATTATTATAGACAAGCGTTATGTGCACTTTTTTTAGGTAAGAAAACTGAAGTATTAGAAAAATTTTATGAACTTTCAAATCTAAAATTATTCCGCAATATTCCTTATTCAATTTTTTTCAGTGAAATCGAATTTATAAAAAATAAAGTTGCAAATGAGATTTTACTAAAAAAAGATGCCAGCAAGCTTTTTGAACTTTTTGAACTTTTTAAAGAAATAGAAAATAGTATTGCTAAGATTTTTTTAAATTCTTATACAGAGGAATTAAAAAACAAGAATGCACTTAGAATACGTGCTATCGAGATATTTAAAGAGAAAAAAATCATCAAATATTATGAGCACCATCTTGATTGGCTCAATGATCTTGCACTCTCCATCCGTAATCTTGATATTAGTCTATTCCCACAAACGAATTCAAAATTATGTGAATTTGGAAAATGGCTTGATGCCGAGGGCAAAATAACTATCTCCAACAACAGTCAATATAGAACACTTAAGTTAGCTCATGACAAACTTCACCAACTTTCATCAAGAATTAAATCTCATATAACTTCAAAAAAAGAGATTGAATATATGCTTATTTTATCTATGCTTCAAAAATGTGAATATCTTTCTATTGATGTAGGAATAGAACTCTCTTTTATAAAAAGTTCAGAATATATGCAAAAAGCACATTATGACACGCTCACAAATGTCCTAAATAGAAACTATCTTGATGATATCTACGAAAATGAGTTTAAACTAGCAAAACTTACAGGCAAAAGATTTTCTGTAGCGATGTGCGACCTTGATCACTTTAAAACAATCAATGACACCTATGGACATGACAGCGGTGATATTGTTTTAAAATCATTTGCATCTTTTCTCAAATCAACATTAAGAGAAACCGATTACATCATAAGATACGGAGGAGAGGAGTTTGTCATTATTTTCCCATCGACTTCAATTGAAAATGGTATAAAACTTTTAGAAAGATTTAGAGAAAATTTGGAACATTTTGATATTGAAACAAATATAAAAACCATAAATATTACAGCATCATTTGGCATAATTGAGGTAGATCCTAATGACTCAGATAGATATGAATTCAATATTGAAAACAGTATACGAAAAGTTGATGAAAAACTTTACCTTGCAAAAGAGAAGGGAAGAAACCGAATAGAGTTTTAAAATAGACTCTATTCACATAAGTGAATATCTCTTATTCACATTTATCTATCCTCCTATTTAATGTACTTATATGCTAATTCATGCTAGTATTCACATTTCATTCACTTAAGGCAATTTATGAATATTGGCGAAAAAATCCTTCTCAAACTCAAAGAAGAAATCCCTGATATAGAATATAAACGTTATATCAAACAACTCACATTTGATGAAAAAAATTCTAGTAGTGACCAAGCTATCTATTATGCACCAAATACTCTTATAGCAAATTACATTAAAACGAAGTTTTCTGAAAAAATATCTCATCTTTTTGAAGTTTACAGCTCAAGTAAAGTTAATGTTCTTATAACATTGCCATCCAAACTGGAGTTAGATACAAAAGAGGTGAAAAATGTTATAGATAAAGAAAAAATAAAACACTCTATGCTTAACCCTTCTCATACTTTTGACAACTTTGTCGTCGGCGGCTCCAACCAGTTTGCATATGCAGCAGCAAAAAGTGTCAGCGAAAAGCCTGGAGGCATTTACAATCCTCTTTTTATTTATGGCGGTGTCGGAATTGGAAAAACACACCTTATGCAGGCTATTGGAAATGTGCTTCAAAACCAAGGTAAAAATGTTATCTATACCTCTGTAGAACAGTTTTTAAATGATTTTCTTCGCCATCTTAGAAATGGAAATATGGATAGATTTAAAGATAAATATAGAAAGTGTGATGTTTTACTTATTGATGATATTCAATTTCTTAGCGGAAAAGACTCTGTTCAAGAAGAATTTTTCCACACTTTTGAAGCTCTTAAAAATGATAAAAAACAGATTATAATTACATCTGATAAACATCCAAAACAGATAGGCGGTCTTGAGGCAAGACTTAAAAGCCGTTTTGAATGGGGACTTATAGCTGATATCCAGCCTCCAGAACTTGAAACTAAAATCAATATTATTAAAAAGAAATGTGAGATCAACCGTATTAAACTCAGTAATGATGTTATCAACTACATTGCAACTATTATCGAAAATAATGCGCGTGAGATAGAGGGAATTCTTTCAAAACTTCATGCATATGCAAAACTCATGAATATTGACATCAATATAGAGTTCGCAAAAAATGTTTTAAAAGAGCAACAAAGAGAAAACCGTGCAAATATTACCATAGACCTTATTATGGATGTTGTAGCAAAAGAACTCAATGTAAAACCAAGCGAAGTAAAATCAAAAAGCAGATCAAAAAATATTGTTTATGCAAGAAGAATTGCCATCTATCTTTGTCGCGATCTTACAACAAACTCTATGCCTCAACTAGCTCAGTATTTTGGTATGAAGGACCATACTGCTATCTCACATACCATGAAAAAGATCAATGAACTCATCAAAGATGATGAAGATTTTAAAACAAAAATTGAAGAATTAAACAATAAAATAAAAACTGCTTCATAGATAAAATAAAATTTATTTGTAAGGTACTTAAAAAAAGATATAATTTTGGAAGTGAAAAGATGTGAAAGATGTTAATACGTCTGTTCACACAAGTATATTCGAGTGGAGCGGGTGAATAATGTTTTTTTCACATACTCACAACCCCCTACTACTACGTACTAATAATTTAAAAAATAAATAGGAAAAATCATGAAAATTACAATAGAAAAATCTATTCTTGAAAACATACTTCTTTCTTCTCAACCTTTTCTAGAAAAAAAAGATACTTCACAAATTACATCTCATGTTTATATTAAAGTTGAAAACTCTACTTTAACTTTAAAAGCAACTGACTATGAAATAGGTTTACATGTAAAAATTGAACAAATACATGCAACAGAAGATGGAGAAGTAACCGCAAATGGTAAAAAACTATTGGACATTATCAGAATATTAAAAGATAAAGAAGTTACTTTAGAAACTAAGAATGAAATTTTATATATTACTCAAGCAAATTCTAAATTTAAACTTCCAACATTTTTATCAAATGAATTTCCTATATTTCCAAATTATGAAGGTAAACCAAGCATATCTATTGAATCTCATACTTTGGTTGGATCACTAAAAAAGATAACACCTGCAATCGATTCAAATAATCCTAAATTTGAACTTAACGGCGCTCTCTTAGATATCAAAAATAATAGCATATCGTTTGTTTCAACAGATACAAGACGTTTAGCTTTAGTAAACATAGAAAATTCTACTGAAAATGAACTTTCACTTATTATCCCAAAAAAAGCAATTATTGAAATCCAAAAACTTTTTTTTGATAATATAGAGATTTACTATGACAATACTTATCTCATAGTTCACTCTAATCAATACACATTTTTTACAAAACTTATTAATGGAAAATTTCCAGATTATTCTCGAATCATTCCAAAAGAGATTGCAAAAACAATTGTTCTGCCAAAATCAAATATAATTGATTCTATAAAACAAATTACTACTATTTCTAATGATATGAAAATTACTCTTTTAAAAGGTACTATTATATTTGAAAGTTTGAGTAATGACAATATTGAAGCAAAAACTGAAATTACTCATGAAACAGGATTTGAAGAACCATTTGTACTTGCGGTAAATAGTAGATATATTTTAGATTTTCTTGCTCAAATAGATTCTCAAGAATTTACATTAGGGTTAAACAGTTCTAATCTACCCTTTGTTTTAACTGATAATAATTTTAAAACAATAGTTATGCCTATCGTAATATAAATTTTTTTATTAAAAAGAGTCTTTAAAATGACTCTTTTCTTACAACTTGTCATAAAAAATCTTCCTCTCAACAATTTTTAGCTAAAATAAAAACAATTTAACCTCTCTTGGAGCAATTATGGAACAAAACTACGGTGCAAGTAATATTAAAGTATTAAAAGGTCTAGAAGCTGTTAGAAAACGTCCTGGTATGTATATTGGGGATACAGGACATCGAGGTCTTCATCATCTAGTTTATGAAGTTGTTGATAACTCTATAGATGAGGCAATGGCTGGACACTGTGATACTATTACCGTAGAACTTACAAAATCTGGTTCTGCAAAAGTATCAGATAATGGGCGTGGTATTCCAACTGGAATGCACCCAACTGAGGGTATTTCCGCAGCTACTGTTGTTTTAACTGTTTTACATGCTGGTGGAAAATTTGATAAAGATACTTATAAAGTTTCTGGTGGTCTTCATGGAGTTGGTGTTTCAGTTGTTAACGCCTTATCTTCTGATCTTAAAATGACAATTTACAGAGATGGTGAAATTAATTATCAAGAATTTAAAGCTGGTATTCCACAGAAATCTTTAGAAATTACAGGATCGACTCGTAAACATGGAACAACTATCGAATTTTTTCCAGATCCTACGATATTTACAGAAACTATAATTTTTGAGTATGATTATTTAGCTCGCCGTTTTAAAGAACTTGCTTACTTAAATCCAAAAATAAAAATAATTTTTTCCGATGAAAGAGATGGAAAAAAAGAGGAATACCATTTTGAAGGTGGTATTACACAATTTGTTGAAGATATGAACAAAAAAGAAAAAGTTGCTGCTCCATTTGAATTTAATGAAAAAATTGAAGATATTGAAGTAGATATTGCCTTTATGTACAATGATACATACGAAGAAAAACTTTATAGTTTTGTAAATAATATTCGTACTCCAAATGGTGGAACACATGAAGCTGGTTTTCGTGCAGCACTAACTCGTGTAATATCTAACTATAATATTAAAAATAGTAACGCAAAAGAAAAAGACGTAAAAATAAGTGGTGAAGATGCTTCTGAGGGTTTAATCGCGATTGTTTCGGTTCGTGTTCCTGAACCTCAATTTGAAGGTCAAACAAAAGGTAAACTTGGAAATACTTATGTAAGACCTCTTGTTCAAAAAGCCACATATGAACAATTAAGTAAATACTTCGAAGAAAATCCTATCGAAGCAAAAGCAATTGTTCAAAAATCACTTCTTGCAGCAAAGGGGCGTGAAGCAGCTAAAAAAGCTCGTGATTTAACTCGTAGAAAAGATTCTATGAGTGTTGGAACACTTCCAGGTAAACTTGCGGATTGTCAAAGTAAAGATGCAAGTATTTCTGAACTGTATCTCGTCGAAGGGGATTCTGCAGGTGGTTCAGCAAAACAGGGTCGTGACCGTGTTTTTCAAGCGATTTTGCCACTTAAAGGTAAAATTTTAAATGTTGAAAAAGCAAGACTTGATAAAATACTCAAATCTGAAGAGATCACAAATATGATAACAGCTCTTGGATGTGGGATAGGGGAAGAGTTTAATGAAGAAAAACTTCGTTATCACAAAGTCATTATCATGACCGATGCGGACGTTGATGGTTCTCATATTCAAACTTTACTTCTTACATTTTTCTTCCGTCATTTAAGAAAAATTGTAGAAAATGGCTATCTTTATCTTGCACAACCGCCGCTTTATAGATATAAAAAAGGTAAAAAAGAAATTTACTTTAAAGATGACAGACATATGAATGACTTCTTGATTGAAAATGGTGTTGAATCATACGATATAGAAGGAATTGGTCAAAATGATCTTGTTTCTTTCTTTAAAATGGTTGATCACTATAAAACATCATTGGATGCATTAGAGAGGAGATATTCTTTAATTGAATTAATTCGCTATTTTATTGAAAACCCTGATCTTATTGGTTTACCGATGAATGAGATGTTTGAAAAAGTAAAAGAATTTTTAACAGCAAATGGAAATAATCTTTTGACTTACTCACTTTCAGAGGATCAAATCCATATTTTTGTTCAAACAAAAGGGGGTATGGAAGAACTTATCATTAATGATGATCTTTTTGCAGCACCTCACTTTAATGAAGCAAATTATATTTTTCAAAAGATCAAAGAGTGGGATCTTAAAATTGAAGGTGATTTAGTAAAAGTGCTTGAAGAAGTAAAAGATTTTGCTAAAAAAGGCTCTTATATCCAACGCTATAAAGGTCTTGGTGAGATGAACCCTGAACAGCTTTGGGAAACTACGATGACTCCAGAAAACAGAGTTCTTTTACGTGTTGCTATTGATGATGCTGAGCTTGCTTCAGATACATTTACTCTTTTTATGGGCGATGAAGTTGAGCCTCGCCGTAATTACATAGAAACACATGCAAAAGATGTAAAACATTTAGACGTATAACAAATATGCTATTACCCGAAAAAAAAGAGAGAGAAAATAGATTTAAACTTGCACTTCGCATGGGTTTACCTATCTTTTTTTTGGGTCTTTTATCTATCGTTTCATTTATTAATCAACCTGCTCAAAATATAACATCTTCATTCTACATTGGCGCCACCCTTATACTTGCCATTATGATTTACTTCTTTTTATATATGATTTATAGAGGATTTGATGAGAGAATTACTGATCCAATCACACATATATTTACTCGTGAATATCTTTATAAACTTTTAAAAAAAGAGATTCAAAAAGAAAATTATTCCATAATCCTTGTTAGTATAGATAATCTTCATACAATTAATGAAGTATATGGAATAAAAAATGGAGATAATATTCTTTATGGCATTGTTAAAGAGATTTCAACTTTTTTATCATCAAAAGGAATTAATGATTTTCCACTTGGTCATATAAAAGGGGGAGATTTTTTAATAGGTCTCGATGGAGAGAAAAGTGAATACACCTCTATTATTGATCTGATGTGTTTAAAACTTTCTACATGCAATCTTTACGGCATTGAAGTTCAAATAATAGCTTCTATTGCTGATAACAACTTTTCAAAAAATTTAGATTATTTGATAGATCATCTTTTTGAACAACAAATTCTCAATAAATCTTCAAAAAATATTCTCAAAGAAGATGATATTATTGATCCAAATGATGTACAAATATCTATAATTGATGCTATAAAAAATAGTAATTTTAAAATATACAGTCAAAATGTCTATGATAAAGATGGAAATATATTTTTAGAAGACTTATCAATAAAACTTCAGATAGAAAATAAAATAATTCATCAAAATACTTTTATCCCCGTTGTAAATAGGTTAGGGCTTTCAAAAGAGTTTGATCTTGTTCTCTTGGATAAAGTTGCAAAAATGGCATCTACAAATGAAAGAATATATTCAATTTGTGTTTCACCCACTACACTTAGAGAACCCTCATTTGTATCACATATGAAAAACTTATTAGGCACGTACACATCTATACAAAATAAAATAGTCCTTTTAATCTCTGAAATTGATTATTATAATAATATTTTGCGTTATAATCAAACAATTCAAAATTTGAGAACAATGGGTGTGTACATTGCTATAGACAGATTTGGAGAATATCATTCGAGTTTTTTATATTTTAGAGAAATAGAAGTAGATATGGTTCGATTTGATTCAAGATATACAAAAAGCTTGAGTTCTACACGGTATAGAGATATTGTGAAGGGCTTACATGGAAGTATAAATACTCTTCATTCAAAGTCGTGGATGAAAATGATAGAAGATAAAGAAATATATGAAATATCCAAAGAACTAAGAATAGATCTTTTACAAGGTCGGTATTGTGATAATAAAAATTTTACGGGAGAAATAGATTGAAATACGGTGAAAAGGTAGTTTTAGAATTTGATATTGAAAAAGATATAGAGATATGGCCAAATATACATAAAAGAGATTATCTCATTAAATTAACTCTCCCAGAGTTTAGTTGTTTATGTCCTAGAAGCGGTTATCCAGATTATGCAACGATTTATATCGAATACACACCAAATGAATGGGTTATAGAATTAAAAGCAATAAAACTTTATATAAATTCATTTAGGAATAGATATATTTCTCATGAAAATAGTGCAAATGAGATTTATGAACTTTTAGAAACAAAATTAAAACCAAAATATCTTAAAGTTGTTGCTGATTACAATCCAAGAGGAAATGTACATACACTTATAGAGATAGATAGTTCAAAAATAGAGCATTAAACAATAATAAAACAGGAGAGTATCCAATGTTTGGTAGATTGTTAAAAAAGAGTGAAAAAACGGGTGCTAACAGTTCAAAAGAGCTTCCTGAATATCTTTCAAATATAGGTATTTCTGAAATGAGAAATCTTTTACTTGGACAAATTGAAAAGTTTCCTGTTAATGAAGAGATGATAGTAGAAATACTAAAAAAAATGATTTATCAAGATGAAAAAACAGGAAAACGATTTCTTGAGAGCAGTGATGCTGATAGTAAACTCAAAAAAGCATTTGAAATAGTTATTACAGCTGCAAGCAGTAAAAAAATGTCTGTTGAAGCAATTGAATTAATTCAAAAGTTTATCCTTATGTATACAGATCTCATAGATGGTTTTGATGCGAGAAATAAACAGATATATATGCATAAATTAACAAAAGCGATAGAGCTTTCTATAAACACGGTAGAACAGCTTACCGCTTACATAAATAAAATGGCCGTAATCAATAGATAAGTGTATTAATATGGTTTTTAAGCCATATTTTTGCGTCTTTTGTATTTGTAAAATTTTTTTGAAGTTGAGCATCATACGCTGCTTCTAAAATAGTTGAAAATAAAGTAGATGGATTTAGTCCAAGTTCTATAAGATCTCGTCCATACAGCAAAGGTTTTGGCTTACATGTAAGCACGCTGAGTTGTTCTGCTCTCCTTTTTATCTCTTTAAAATCTTTACCTTGCGCTTGACCTAAGATCAGTAAATTTTGAATTATTGTTTTTGTACTTAATAATAAAATATCATAATTTATCAGTGGCTTTTGTGCAAGATCATTTAAAGCATATCTATACATGTAAAGATTTAGTACTTCTTTTATTATTTGTGTTTCATTTAAAAATTTTTGTAAAAAAAGTTTCACATCTTCGGTAGAACTAAAATGGAAAACTATCAAACTTAACATCAAAACCATATCTCTTTTAGAATTTTTAGTTTTAAGATTTACCATAACATCTATATGTTCAAATAGATTGTTTTTATTGGAGATTTCTGGAAAATATTTTGTAAGTCCAAATGTTTCAAAAAGAGCCAAACCGATAGAAGGCTTTTTGGATTTTAGCAAAAGCTTTGAAAATTCTTCATACATTCGCTCTTTTGGCAGTTCTTTTATAAGACCTTTTTCACAAATATAACGAGATAATTCAATGAGTTCTTCTTTACTTGAAAGCTCAAATCTTGCACAAAACTGTACTGCTCGCAAAACACGTAGTGGATCTTCTATAAAAGTCTCTTTATTCACATAGGTAAGTATTTTATTGTTTAAATCTTTTTGTCCGTTGTAAGGATCAAGTAAGGTATGACTATTAAGATCAAAACCCATTGCATTTATTGTAAAGTCACGTCGCGCAGCAGCTTCAACAAACGAGAGTTTTGGATCAAGAAAAACATCAAAACCTTTATGTCCCGGTCCTATCTTTTTTTCAAGCCGAGGAAGGGAAAAATCTAACTCATAGCCAGAATATGAAAGTTTTAAAATTCCAAAGCTTTTTCCAACAAGATTTATACTTCCAAAGAGCTTTAAGATTTTAATCATCGCATCAAAATCGGAGATATTATATACCTCGATATCGATATCTTTTATCGCAATACCAAGTAAAGAATCTCTTACAAATCCGCCAACCAAAACAGGTGAAGCACCACCGTTTTGTAAAGCTGTGATAATAGGCTCTAAAAACTTTGGTATTTCTATCATTTTATAAGTGGTTTAAGGTCAAAACCAAATGAAGAACCTACATTTGGTTTACTAGAGATTAAAAGAGTTGTATGATGAAGTTTGAGAATAAATGAAACGATAGCAAGTCCAAGTCCCATAGAATTATCCCAGCTATTTGTTCTTACTCTGTAAAATTTAGAGGTAATTTTATCTATTTCAGATTCGGCAAAACCGATGCCGTTATCATTGATATATATGATATTATCTGTCATTTTAATTTCGATATTATCCTCAGAATATTTTAACGCATTATCTGCAAGGTTGATAAGTACAAGTTCGAGCATAGTTTTATCTGCGTGTATATTTTGATGTTCTATTTTAAGATCGATACCTCTGTCTTTGTATTTTGCTTTAAGATTATTTGCTACTTCAATGCAAAGATCGAAAATATCAAACTCAATAAAAGAGATGGAAAGATCATTATTTTCGAGTTTGATGGAAAGTGCAAGTCTGTCTATCATTGAAGACATTTTTTTACCGTTTGAAAGGATTTTATCGAGAAATTTATTGCGTATATTAATATTAATTTTTTCATCTTCTCGGATAGTTTCTGTATAACCCATAATTGCCGCAATAGGATTTTTAAACTCATGTGAGATAGCCGAGAGGATATCATTTCTTTGTTTATTGATAAGTCTCATTTTTGCTTCATGCTTTCGTTTTTTCTTATCTCGATTTGCAAGTTTTTTTACAAGATTTTTTAAGAGGAGTGATATTTGCAAAAACTCACTGAAATATTGAGTTTTGATGACCGCCTTATAATTTTTATTGGAAATTTCATTGAGATATTTAGAAATCTGATTGATATCGTAACTGACTCGTTTGCTCACCTTGCTTGTAATAACGAGGGCGATAAACATAAAAAGAGTATACACAATAATAATTTTGATATAGATACTATAAAACTCTTTTTCGATAGAACTGAGATTTTGCGCAACTCTTATATATTTCTTTGAATTTGTATATTTTGCGACATATAAAAAGCGGCTATTGAGTGTTGCTGAGAGTCGTACAGAAGAGCCAAAAGTTGATTGTTTAGCTTGTATAATTTCGATTCTTTTGAGATGATTTTCCATCTTTTCTTTATTAAAATTTGTTTCTGCAAGAACTTTACCATTTTCATCGATAATTGTAAGACGTCTGTCTGCTAGCGTATGGATGCTGTTTATGTACTTGGTGAGATTGTCAACGTTTTCTAAATTAAGATCTACAATGTTAACAATATCAATCAGCTCTCTTTTGGAATTTTCTAAAATAATTGATTTGAGAGCATAATAGCTGACAAGAGAAGAGATTAAAAGTGTTGCAATATACAGACCTAAAAAATTATATAAAAAATATTTATGAAGTTTTATCAAAATTTTTCCTTAACTTATGAAATTGTATAGCCAATACCACGCACACTCTTGATATATTCTTTTTCTTTTGTCGGATCAATTTTTTCTTTGAGTCTGTTTATTGCAACATTGACAGTACGGTCTTGATAGATTTCATCATTTCCCCAAACTTTTTCAAGTAAATAATCGCGGTCTAGAACAATATTTTGATTTTGTATCAGAGTTAAAAGAAGTTCAAATTCCAGTTTTGTAAGATCGATTTTTTCCTCAGAGACAAAAACGGTTCTCGCTTCAAGATTTAATATAATATCTTTATACTCTATCTCTTTCATTGAAGAGAGAGGATTTGTTCTTTTGAGGACAGCTTTGATTCTTAAAACAAGCTCTTTCATATTGAAAGGTTTTGTGATGTAGTCATCTCCGCCGCTTAAAAAACCTTCCTCGATATTTTGTTCACTATTTTTTGCGCTGAGGTAGATTACAGGCGTCGTAACACCATTTTTACGTAAATTCGCAACGAACTCACTGCCTTCAACTCCGGGAAGATTTCTATCCATGATGATGAGATCGACCTTCTCCTCTTCAAGAAGATCTTTGACATTTTTAGTGTTTAAAAAACCGATAGTTTCAAATCCTTCTTTGTTTAGAGAATACTCGATAAGTTCTAAAATGTCCTCTTGATCTTCGACTATTACAATTAAATTACTCATATTTTGACAACTTTTTGTTTATGATATCGAAATAATGATTACTATCTGATTACAAGCTAAATTTTCAATATTGAACCTGATAACCAAAATAACAGCAGTTTTTAGGTATAATCCCGAAAATTTATCTCTTTCATTTAGAGAACTACGAGGAAAACACCTTGCAAAAGATTAGAAATATAGCCGTTATCGCGCACGTTGACCACGGTAAAACTACATTAGTTGATGGTTTGTTAGAGCAATCAGGAACATACGGAGCTCACGAGCAACACGATGAAAGAGCAATGGATAGCAATGCTTTAGAAAAAGAAAGAGGGATCACGATTCTTTCTAAAAATACAGCAATTCGTTACAAAGATTACAAAATCAATATTATTGACACTCCGGGCCACGCCGATTTTGGTGGAGAAGTTGAACGTGTTTTGAAAATGGTTGATGGTGTTTTAGTCCTTGTTGATGCGTATGAGGGTGTTATGCCTCAAACAAAATTCGTTGTTAAAAAGATGCTAGCACTTGGTAAAAAACCAATCGTTGTTATCAATAAAATCGATAAACCTTCAGCTGAACCGGATCGTGTTGTAGATGAGATGTTTGACCTTTTTGCTGCGATGGATGCGACAGAAGATCAACTTGATTTCCCAGTTATTTACGCTGCAGCACGTGATGGTATCGCAAAACTAGATATGGCAGATCCAGATGGCAACTTCGAATGTATCTTCGAGACTATTTTGGCACAAATTCCAGAACCTGAAGGTGACAAAGAAAATCCTGTTCAAGCTCAAGTATTTACACTTGATTATGATAACTACGTTGGAAAAATTGGTATTTCTCGTATTTTCAATGGTGTTGTTAAAAAGGGAAGCAACATTCTTCTTGCTAAAGCAGATGGAGAGATGGTTAAAGGGAAAATTACTAAACTTATTGGTTTTCATGGTTTAAACCGTATGGAGATCGACGAAGCAGAAGCTGGCGATATCGTTGCATTTGCAGGTATTGAGACTGTTGATGTTGGAGATACTGTTTGTGACCCAAGTAAACCAATGCCACTTGATCCGCTTCATATTGAAGAGCCGACTTTAAGTGTTGTATTTTCAGTAAATGATTCTCCACTTGCAGGTCAAGAGGGTAAACACGTTACTTCAAACAAAATCAAAGAGCGTTTAGAGTCAGAAATGCAGACAAACGTTGCTATGAGATATGAAACTGTAGGTGAAGGTAAATTTAAAGTTTCAGGACGTGGTGAACTTCAAATTACAATTTTGGCTGAAAATATGCGTCGTGAAGGTTTCGAGTTCGGTATTTCTCGTCCGGAAGTTATCGTTAGAGTAATTGAAGGGGTAAAATGTGAACCATTTGAGCACCTTGTAATCGACGTTCCTGCGGATTTCAGTGGTTCGATTATTGAGCGTCTTGGTAAGCGTAAAGCTGAGATGAAATCTATGATTCCAATGGGTGAAGGTTTTCAACGTATTGAGTTTGAAATTCCTGCACGTTCATTGATCGGTTTCCGTGGTCAGTTCTTGACAGATACTAAAGGTGAGGGTATTATGAACCACTCATTCTTAGAGTTTAGACCATTCAGCGGAACCGTTGAGTCTCGCCAATATGGAGCACTTATCTCTATGGAAACGGGTGTTACGCTTGCATACTCACTATTTAATTTACAAGACCGTGGTGTTATATTCATTGGTCCACAAGTTAAAGTTTATGAAGGTATGGTTGTTGGTGAACATTCACGTTCAAATGATTTGGTTGTTAATCCGATTAAAGGAAAAGCACAGTCAAACGTACGTTCATCAGGTGCTGATGAAGCGATTAAACTTGTTCCACCACGTGACATGAGTTTAGAACGAGCGCTAGAGTGGATCGAAGATGATGAGCTTCTTGAGATCACACCTTTAAATATCCGTATACGTAAACGTTTCTTAACTGAAAGTGAACGTAAACGTAATACTCGTAAATAATCAAACACTCTTACATGTAAGGTTTTCGCCTTACATATGTAATCCTCTTTTAAGTGGTTTTGCTGATGCATTCATCACGCTCAATCAACAATATATTTATTAATTTACAAGGTGAGATAAAATGAAAAAAATCATAGTATTAGCAGTAAGTACGTCAGTTTTATTTTTAAGTGGATGTACAAAACAAGAAGATCCAAAAGAGACTGCAACAAAAATTTGTAAAGCGCTTCAGGTTATGGATTTCAATGAATTGAAAAAATATACCGATGAAGAGTCAACAAAAGAGATAGACGCTGGTCAAAAGAAACTAGAAGAAGCGAAAACTCAAATAGCTGCTCTTCCAGCAGAACAACGTGATAGCATACAAAAAGTTTTTGATGGCCAAATGGCTATGGTGAAACAAAAAATGGCAGATATCAACTGTACAAATATCACAGTTCAAGATGGTTCAGATAAGGAAAGTAAAGTTGTTATGATAGATGGAAAACCAACAAAACTTAAACTCATTGAAAACAAATGGAAGCTTACAAAATAAGTTTCTAGCGCCTCTATAACCAATAAACTTTTCTTAAAGAGTTTAGGACTATAATCATGGACTTATAAAGAGGTGCAAAATGATCAATAGAAAAAAGATTTACAATCCAGAATCAACAGAACACGTCAACGACAGACAAATTTTTGGCGGAAATCCTACGGGTATTTTTGAGTTAAATAATATCAAATATCAGTGGGCATATAATCTTTGGGAAGTTATGCTCAATAACACTTGGTTTCCAAAAGAGGTTGACCTCACACGTGATGCGAATGATTATAAAAATCTTACGGATGCTGAAAAAACAGCGTATGATAAAGCACTTTCCCAGCTCATCTTTATGGATTCACTTCAAACAAATAACATTATAGATAATATTAATCCTTATGTAACAGCACCGGAAGTCAATCTTATCTTGGTTCGTCAATCTTTTGAAGAAGCACTTCACTCTCAAAGTTATGCTGTTATGGTTGATAGTATCTCTCAAAACTCTGCTGAGATATATGATCTTTGGCGTAAAGATATGATGTTAAAACATAAAAATGATGCGATCGCGGCTGTGTATGAACAACTCTCAAAAGAGCCAAGCGAAATTAATTTTTTAAAAGCTTGTTTTGCAAACCAAATATTAGAAGGCATCTATTTTTACAGTGGTTTTGCTTACATCTATACGTTAGCACGTTCTGGAAAGATGCTTGGTTCTGCGCAGATGATTCGTTTTATCCAAAGAGATGAAGTGACACATTTGGTGCTTTTTAAAAACCTTATTAATACACTTCGTCGTGATAAGCCTTATCTTTTTACAGAACAGTTAAAAGCAGAAGTGATTGAGATGTTTAAAAAAGCAGTTGAACTTGAAAGTAATTGGGGTCAGTATATCACTCAAGGGCAGATTCTTGGGCTTACAAATGAGATTGTGGATCAGTATATAAAATATCTTGCAGATGATCGTTTGACTTCTGTGGGATTTGAAAAGCTTTATAATGTGACAAATCCGATTAAATGGGTCGAAGATTTTGCAAAATTTAACGATCAAAAAACAAACTTTTTTGAGGGAACAGTTACAAACTACTCAAAAGGTAGCTTAAGCTTTGATGATTTTTAAAAAGGTTCTTTTATGAATGAAGAGGAGTTGATCACTCTTGCGTATGAATTTCATATGCATAACGATCTTAATAACGCACAAAAATATTATCTTCTTGCACTAACTCTTAATCCCCAACATCCACAAGTACATAATAATCTTGGAACAATATATCAGTCAGAGCAAAACTATGAAACCGCTAGATTTCATTATGAAAAAGCGCTTACATATAAGCCGGATTATCTAGATGCAATAAAAAATAAGATAAACGTTTTAAATAAGCTGACCATAGTTTACAAACTGGGTAATGAACTAGAGAAAGCCAAAGAATGCGCACTTCAAGTGATAGATCTTGATCTTAAAAATTCTGACGCGTACAATAATCTGGGTGTCATCTATAAAGAAAATAATGATCTTGTAAAAGCAGAAAATTGTTATAAAAAAGCGATCGAACTCGATCCGACAAGCGTGGATACACTTTTAAATATTTCATTGCTTTATCTCCTTCAAAAAGAGTATGAAAAGGGTTTTGAACTTTATAAATATAGATATCACAAGTATGATCTCTATACTAATGCTGAATTAGTAAAAAATATGAGTTTGATTCAATCCTTTGAAGAGGCAGAAGGAAAAAAGGTTTTGATAAGCTTCGAGCAGGGATTTGGAGATGCAATTCAGTTTATAAGGTTTAGTTCTTTACTTGCAACTGTGAACGTGGAATTTTCATTTTATATACAAAAGCCATTGAAAAAACTTTTTGCGTATAATTTTCCCTATGCTCGTTTTGTGGAGTATAAGCAATTAAAAGAGTTTCATTACTACTTTCCCATTATGGATGCGAGTCATCTTTTGGGACTTACATATGAGAATATCCCAAGCAGCGGGGGTTATCTAAAAGTAGACGAAAAAGATGTAAGTGATTTTAGAGTGGCAAATAGCTTGGAAACTTCTATTCAAAAAATAGGGTTTGCTTTTAAAGGAAGTTCTTTGCATCAAAATGATGCAAACCGTTCTATCGAACTTTCCATTTTTTTAGAAGGAATTTTGGGGCTTCAAGAAGATGTCAAACTCTACTCTTTGCAGTATGGCCTTAATGAGAACGAAAAGAAGCTTCTAAAAAAGCATAGTATTATTGACTTTGGCAGTGAGATTAAAGACTTTTACGACACCGTCGTGATGACTGAGTGTATGGATATGATCATCACTATTGATAGTTCTCTTGTACATATAAGTGGTGCTTTGGCTAAAAAAACATTTTTATTACTTCCTTTTGCACCCGATTGGAGATGGGGCATTGATGATAGTCAAACAAATTGGTATGATTCGGTAAAGATTTATAGACAGCAAGAACGGATTCAATGGGATACTGTATTTGATGCAGCGATAAAGGATATTCGAAATGAATTATAAATTATGCTCGTTATCGTTTGAAACGATACAAAATTATGAAGAGAATCTTCAAACACTTTTGAAGCTTATAAGTGAAACTCCCAATAATTCGTTGATCGTTGCACCAGAAGTATGTTTGACTGGCTTTGATTATGAGTATTTTGATAAAGTTTTAGAATTTGCCTCTTATGCGACAGCTAAGATTAAGAAGGTTTCAAAAAATCGAATAATTGTTTTAACTATAATTGAAAAGAGGGATGACAAAGTCTATAATATGGCAAAAATCTTTCATAATAGCGAAGTAGTTTATGAAAGAGGAAAATGCCAACTTTTTCGTTTTGGCGGCGAACAAAATTACTTTTTTGAAGAGAGTGATGAGAAAGTCGAGATAGTCGAAGTGGATGGATTAAAGCTTGGTGTTTTAATCTGTTTTGAACTTCGTTTTAAATCGTTATGGCAGAAGTTAGAGGCTGCAGACATCATTGCAACCCCTTCATGGTGGGGAGTTTTAAGAACTGAACACTTTAAAGTGCTAACACAAAGTTTGGCGATTATGAATCAGTGTTATGTCGTTGCAAGCGACAGTACTAACAAAGAGTGTACAGGACAAAGCGGAATTATCACACCTTTTGGGATAGTGGAAAGAAATGAGAACAAGGCTTGCTTACAAGTGATATATGATAAAAAAGAGGTGCAAACTATGCGCCGGTATTTGGATGTAGGTATTGGATAATATAACAGCAATGAAGACAGCGCGTTTGGCGCAGGAGATAGAAAAAAGGTTTCCCATTTCAAAGGAGGTATCTGCAGCTATTGCCAAAACAAATCGTGAAGTTTTTGTACCTAAAGGTTTTACGCATAACGCTTATAAACTTGATGCTTTGCCGATGGGTTCTTACCAGTGGATAAGTTCTCCTCTTACGGTTGCGAAGATGAGTGAGTATCTGATGTCTCATGGAGCGGATAGAGTTTTGGAAGTAGGATGTGGAAGCGGTTATCAAGCGGCAGTACTTTCTCACCTTTTTCGTGGTGTATTTACGATTGAACGGATAGAATCTTTAATGCTTGAAGCTAAAGAGCGTTTTAAAAAATTAGGTATCCATAATGTCCACACAAGAGTCGACGATGGACAAAATGGCTGGGAACGTTATGCACCATTTGAGCGAATACTTTTTTCAGCAACTGCTAAAGAAGTTCCAAAAAAACTTTTTGATCAGTTATGTGATGGCGGTATTTTAGTTGCACCGATCCAAAAAGGGAACAAGCAAGTAATTATGAGATATATAAAAAAAGGATTTTCTATCAAAGAGGAGGAACTCGAAGATTGTGAGTTCGTTCCTATTTTAGATGGAATACAAAAGTCCTAAACAAGACTGAGTTCTCCGAGATAACTGTGAATTGTGTTGCCTTTTGCAAGCCATTCTAAGATACCCCCTTTGAGATTTTTTACATTGGTAAACCCAAGTTTTTGAAGCTGATAAGCTGCAAGCGTACCGCGAGGCCCTTTAAGGCAGTAGGTGATGATCTCGGCATCTTGTCCAAACTGTTTTGCTAGTTTGTCTATAGCCATGAACTCTAGTTTTCCTCTGGGCATCGTGACAACTGTGTGCGCACCGATATATCCAGATGCGAACTCTTCAGGTTCTCTAACATCTACAAGGACAACAGCTTTTGCGATGTCATAAAGCTCTTCAACTTCGATTGTTTTAATTTGACTGTTCGCCTCATCGATAAGTGCTTTGAGATGTTCTGAAAGAAATGCTTCGTCACATCGTTTCGCATATTCTTCTAGTTTTGTGTTGAGATTTTTCATCTATGCCTCTTTAAAATGTGATTTTAAAAAGAGTATCACAGCTAACATATGGGAAAGATTAATTGGATATAATAAGAATAAAAAAAAGAGTGTTCACATGTACGGAATTGATTATTCTAAGCCAGAAGTAGTTCTTTTACAAGATACGGGTATAGGCGTTGCAGAAGCCGCAGCTAGAACTTGTTATGACTCATTTCAAAACAGTGAGAATGAGGTCATAAAATCTTTAGAATGTGTTCTTCCCGATGAGACCATGTGTGCAGATATTAATGCTATTGAAGAATCTTCCCTACTTGATGATCTGGCATGGACTTATTTTCATCATTCGATCTTAGAACATGCAAATTTGAGTTTTCTTATTCGAGGAACGAGTCGTGGCGTTCTTCAAGAACATGCACGTCATCGCATTCAGGCTATTAGTGTGCGAAGCACGAGATATACGATGAGTTCAGTTATCAATGCTTTTGTTGCTTCGCTTCAAGATGTTAATCCAAAAGAGTTTTTTACAAAGAAAGTTTTGGGCTTTAATATGCTTGTCACAACAAATGAAGTATATAATCGTTTGGAAATCGGCGCCATATTTGACAAACTCTCTTATCAGCTTCAAGTGGTTGAAGATTTCTATGAGCTTGCAGTTGCGAAAAGTTCTTTATCTCTTTTGGAGATACATCAAGACGATAGTGAAGCTCTTTTTACAGCTTTGCAAGCTGGTAAAAAGAAACGAAATGTTGGGGATGCTTTCAAACATATTGTTACAGATAACTTCAAAGTAGATATGGTTATAACGTTTAATCTCAGGAGTCTCAAAAATTATTTCACTCTTCGTGAGAGTGGTGCGGCTTATTTTCAAATACGCTGGTTGGCTCAAGAGATGATGAAAGTAACTCCAAAAAAATATATGGATCTTATAATTAAAAAAGGAAAAGAAAATGCGTAAACTTTTACATGTAAGTCTTTTTGTTCTACCGTTTGCAATTGGCGGATGCTCTTTCACTGTCAATGCTGCAATGTGTGATCAGATACGAACAGACCCAAATGCTGTCATTCCTCAAGAGTGTCGAAATTATGATGAAAAAGAAGCAGAAAAAGCTTCTGTGATCAATCATGAAATTAATGGTAGTGATATCATCAAATTTTCTCCAAAAGAGAAATAATGCAACCCTATGAGCGTTTTTTTAGAGTAGAAGATGATTTTCGCTCCGCTTATTCAAGAGACCGCGACCGAATTATTCACTCGGGAAGTTTTCGAAAGCTTGAATATAAAACTCAGGTTTTTTTAAACCATGAGGGGGATTTTTTTCGTACGCGTCTCACCCACTCTATCGAAGTTTCTCAGATAGCTCGCTCTATTTCAAATAATCTTGGACTACAAGAACCTCTCGCAGAAGCGATTGCGCTCGCTCATGATCTGGGTCATACACCTTTTGGACATATTGGCGGAGATACGCTTGATGAGTGTTTGAAAAAAGATGGCTTTCATAATGGTTTTGAGCACAATTTTCAGAGTTTTCGTGTAGTGAGTTCTTTGGAGAAACGCTATAAAGCTTTTGATGGTTTGAATCTTACTTTCGCAACTTTGGAAGGGATTCTCAAACACTCTTATCCATACAAAAAAAGCTTTCTTCCTTCTATTATTGATGAGTATTTTCATCTCTCTACGCATCCATCTATTGAAGCGATGGTTGTTGATCGTGCCGATGAGATCGCTTATATCAGCCATGATATTGATGATGGGATAAATTCTGGACTTATCACTTTTGATGATTTAAAAGAGAGCGAACTTGTCGCGTTGATACTCGAAAAAGTCCATGCTGAAGGGATAGACGCAGAAAATGATGAGATGTTTCGTTACCGTTTTAGTTCACATCTTATCAACCATCTTGTCTACTCTCTTTTGGAGCACTCCAAGGATAAAGTCATTGATAGTGGAGTTCTCAGTGGTGTTATTGATGCCAAGCAGGAAATTCCAATCGGTATGGATAAAGAGCTGGAAACACAAATCAAAAAGCTGAAAAAGTTACTTTTTGTCAAACTGTATCAGAGTAAAGAGATTACGCGTAAGATGTTTGCAGGAAAACAGGCTATTAAAGGTTTATACAGCGCTTTAATGGAGGATGAAAAGATACTTCCAAACTATTATAGAGAACGCTTACATGTAAGGGCAAAACACAGAGTCGTGTCAGATTATATAGCTTCCATGAGTGATAGATATGCTATGAAGCTTTATAATGAGCTGTATGGAAGGATATAGGCCAAAAAGCCTATATAAAAGATTATTGTTTTAGACCTATAAGGGTCTGAAGAAGTTGATCTGAAGTAGTGATCGTTTTAGAGTTTGCTTGATATCCTCTTTGGATAACGATCAGCTCAGTAAGTGAGCGTGAAAGATCGACGTTCGATGATTCAAGCGCAGAACTTTGGATAAATCCGCGTCCGCCCGTTGCAGCAGTTCCATAAATTGGATCTCCAGAGTTTGCTGATTGTGTATAAAGATTTCCTCCATCAGCTGAAAGACCGCCGTTGTTTGCAAATTTTGCCATTGCGATCTGTGCGAGCCCAAAACTTCTACCATTTGTAAATGAACCTACTAAAGTACCACTTTGATCGATACGAATCCCTACTAAATCCCCACCAGTATAACCATCTTGGCTAATACCTGATGTTGCAGATTTACTATCAAAACTTGTCAATCCATCAAATGCACCTGTAGTTCCTAAACTAAGGTTAATCGGCTGGTTTGGTAGAGAACCATTGTTGCCTGAAAATGTTAAATTTGTTATGACATTGCTCGCATTTCTTAATGATCCATCAGGATTGAATTCAACAGAGCCGATTACGATATTTGACGGCTCACCAAGAGTACCTGCTGGTGATGCATTGAGCGTACTTGGTATCGGAACTGTGACAGTCACATCCCAAGTACTTCCTTGAGTAGGATCGAAAGAGGATTTTCTAAAATCTATTTTCACTGTATGTTTTGAACCAAGCGAATCATAAACATCAATACTCGCAGAGTGAGTTGGTACATTAAAAGCTTGGGATGAACGAGTTGATGCACTTCCAGCCGGAAGGGAACCACTTAATGCCCCAATCATAGAATTGAAAGTTGTATTTGCAATAGTCGTTGCACTTGTGACAGGCGTCACTGTGATATTAATATTTTTTCCATTAGCAGAAGAATCAGGATTGGAGACTTGAAATTTTCCAGCTGAATCTACTGTGACTGTTGCAAGTGGATTTTGGTCTGCTGTATATGGTCCACCAACTGTAGGCCCAATTAAAGGATTATTATAATCACGTGCAAGCTGTTGTAGTCCATTACGGAGATCTTCACTTGTTGTAAAATAATAGGTATCATTTGCTCCATTCCATCCAACTTGATTGACACTACCATCAGTGTAAATAAATGATTTCATCGGAGCATCCGTTGCGCCATTGGTCAATCCTGAAACTGCTGTTCCATTTCCTGTCGTTGTTACAGAAATGTTTTTTTGACTTCCTGAGTTATCATTTGAAAGAACAATATGTTCAGAACCAACAGTAGAATCGACTGTTGCGGTGACTCCAGTTGAAGTCTGCATGGAGTTAATTGCTGCTGCCACAAGAGTTAGATCTGCTACTGCATTAACACCGGAAGTTGTAACTGCGGGTATATCATAACCATTTATATTGATATCACCTGCTGCGGCTACAGTAGCACTAAGAGCTGGAGTGGATCCAGAAACTTGTGCGCTTTTAAATCCAATATTTTCCCCTTGCCCATTTTGTAGAAGAAGTGCATTGCCACTTCCATCAACCATGACATTCATATTTTCCGCATGCTCAGTTCTAAGGCCATTGGCATCTTGTAGAATTAGATTTGATGTTTCATTATTGAGCTCACCCGGTGCGTCTAGTGTTCCATTACCATTTAAATCTATTCCGCCATGAACTGAATCAAGAGCACTGATAGCTCCAAAAGTATTAACTGTAGCTCCAGAATCTAGATTTGCTTTGAGCACAACTTCAGTACTTGCCTGAGCCGGAGTTGTTAGTCCTGGAGGGATACTAATTGGTGCGATAGGAGCTGTTGAGTCAACTTTTCCAGTCACTGGATCACGGAGCCAGCCTTGAACAACATAGCCATTATTGTCTACAAAGTTACCAGATGCATCAAAACTGAAATCTCCATTACGAGTATAAGAGTTTGTTTTACCACCGTCACTACTGACAACAAAAAAACCATCGCCTTGAATAGCACAGTCTGTATTTTTGTCGGTATTTTGCACAGAACCTTGAGAATCGATACGAGTCATAGAGCTGACTGTTGTTCCAAGACCGACACCTGTAGAGTTTTTACCTCCAAGATCACCCTGGGGAGCTGTTGCAATCTGATTTACTTGTGAGAGTAGGTTTGAAAAGTTTGCACGAGAATATTTAAAACCTACAGTGTTAACGTTTGCGATATTGTTTGATTCGACATCCATCGCAATTTGATGCGCCTGAAGACCAGAAACGCCAGAAGACAGAGACTTTAACATTTTAAATCCTTTCTGCTAAATAAGTAAAGATGATAAGCAATTTATATTCCATATTACTTATGCATCTGTAAAGCTTTTTGTATCATCTGGTCACCAGTTGTTATAAGCTTTGCTGCGGCATCATAGGCACGCTGATAAATAATAAGATCCGTAAGTCCTGCCGTAGGGTCTACATTTGAACTCTCTAGAGTGTTTGTCATAACGGTCGAACCATTGATATTGTTGCCATTGGCATCTTGATAAAAAAGTGGCTTTCCACTGTTTGCACTTTGTAAAAAGTTTGTTCCGTTGATATTATTTAAACCCTGATCGTTTGCAAAATGAAAAACACCTATTTTTGCCATGGAAACTTGTCTGCCATTTGTAAAGGCTGCGATAACTTCAGCATTTTCATTAATTTTGTATCCAATTAGATCTCCTTGAAGGAGTCCATTCACTTGAGAAGAAGAGCTTATGGGCGTGTCATTTGATGTAATCCCAGTATAACCAGTTCCTAAGTTGAGAGTCACAGCAGTTCCATTATTATTTATAGAACCAAGAGTTGAGCTCAATAAAGATCCAGTAGAATCAAAAAGCATAGTTCCCGTAACTGTATCATATATAGTTGCTGTGCTGTTGGAGGTAGTAGGCGAACTTGTTTTTGCAGTTACATCCCAAGAGAGGCCGCTTGCCGGTTGCGGAACTGTTTTGGTAAATGTTAAAGAGAGAGCATTTTTATTGCCCTGTGCATCGATTATGGTCGCACCCATAGTTTGTGTAGCATCAGCTTGTCCTAGATTTCCAGTAAAGGAGACAAGGGTGGTTGGCTCGGCAGGATAGGTTAAAGTCTCAGGAAGTTTAATACTGGTTTGTGAGCCTACTGTACCAAGATTTGTTGTGGTCTGTTTGGAAGTTAAAACATTGTTAGCATTAAAATTACTTGCGAGTGTCCCAAGTACGTAATATCCATCCGCATTGACAAGGTCTCTTGAAGCACCAAAATTAAAGATACCATTTCTGGTATACATTGTTTGCCCTTGACCTTGTAGACCAAACCACCCCTCTCCGTTGATGGCAAGATCAGTTCCATTTCCAGTATTGTTGATGGTGCCTTCTTTGAGTATAGTTGGAGTAGCTTGAAGACCCACACCTACACCAATAGTCGAGTTAACGGGCCCTTTTGAACTAGATGAGACAGCATTTTCAAAGAGAGACTGAAACTCAATTCCATTTCCTTTAAATCCTACCGCATCTGCATTTGAAAGGTTATTTGCAGTGACATCAATGCCGGATTGTTGAGCCATAAGAGCGCTAATCCCTGTGTAATATCCCTGTGTCATTTGTGTTCCTAATAAATTGTCTGAACGCTTGAAAGCGGAACGTAGTTAGGACCAACACCTAAGAGAGTGTTCGTGCCGTCAAATTTTACAGAGTCGATGGGATAAACACCGACTTTTGTTGCTTTTGAGTTTCCACTTGTATCAGAATAAGCAACATTTACGCTATATGCACCAGCATCTGCAACTTTTCCAGTGGAATCTTTTCCATCCCATGAAAATGAGTACGTTCCTGCGGAGTTTGCACCGATAGCAATAGTTGAAACAGTGTTACCATTTGTGTCAGTAATAGTAGCTGTTCCACTTGAAACATCCGAAGGGAAATAGATGGGAAAAGTAACAGAAGTACCATCTCCTGCTGTAGTAATGGTGTTATCGCCGAGATCAGCGATTTTGCCGATTGCAGAGACGGTTGAGAGCTGCTGTGAACCTTGAAGTGATGCAGCAAGAGCTGTTAGCGTGTTATTTGTATTGTCAGCTGATTCCAATGTTGCTAGTTGTGATGTTTGTGTTAAGATCTTATCTGTATCCATTGGCTGTGTTGGATCTTGGTACTGCATCTCTGTAAGGAGAAGTTTTAAAAAGTCATCTTTACCTAATGCTGCAGAGGGGTTGTTTGCTGTTCCGGTAGATGTTGTTCCTCCTGTTGCCGCTGTTTGTACGGTTGAAGTTGTTGCGGCAGCGGCTGTTGTTGTTGAACCTGTGCTTGTTACTGACATGACTTATCCTTTATA
>JAQUHB010000035.1 GCA_028683835.1 Sulfurimonadaceae bacterium
TCTTTATCGGCGTCAGACATATAGGTACTTGATTTGATCTCACTTGAGTTTTTAAGCGCCATATCATAAGCATTTGTAAAGAGTAAGGTTTCTGCTTGTAGGTGAGAACCTACAAGTAAACAAGCTAGAAGTGTGAAAGTAGATTTTGCATTTAATTTTGACATATGCATACCTCGTTTATTGTTCAAGAAATGCTCTGTCAAGCATAAGGGACATAGGTTTTAGTAGATACTCTAAAGTCGTTTGACTGCCGGCTTTTACCGTTATGCTCGCAGGCATTCCCGCCAAAAGAACAAATCCATTATCTTTTAAAGTTTTTTCGCCATTTTTAGTAACTAGGAGTTTAATGGAATATGAACTATGTCCCTCTTTATCGGTTACACTATCTGCGGCGACAAATATTACTTGACCCTCTATTTTTTCAATCATATTACCCTTCATTTGAAATGATGGGAACGTCATTGCTGCTTTATGACCAACTTTAACAAAGTCGATATACTCGGGTGAAACTTTTCCCTCTACGATAAGTTTTGCATCTGTCGGAACTACATCCATAATCGGATTTCCCGGGGGTACGACCGCACCAATCGTATGTACAGCTAAATTCATCACAACACCATCAATAGGGGATTTTAGAATGGTTCTAGCTAGATTGTCTTTATAATTATCCATCCTTGCCTTCATATCTTCTATGGAGGTTTGTGATTTACTTAAATTTGAATTAAGCTCCGTGAAAAACTTCTCTCTATCTAAAAGATATTGCGTATTGATAGAGTTTTTTTGTGCTCTGTCTTTTGATATTTCAGCCTGAAGAGATAAAAGATCTGACTCAGTCATATTTATCCTGCGATTTGCATCTACAAGTTTTAGTTTATCAACCAATCCATCTTTTAAAAGTTCTGATTGTTCTTTAGCTTCCTCTTTGTAAGACCTTAAAAGTGCTTTTTTATTTTCAACTGATTCTGTCAAGCTCTGAATCTGCTTTGTTAAAGAATCTATCTGTTGTGTCGCAACGATTTTTTGTTTTGCCAAATAGCCGGTTTCATTGGTAAATGTATCCATTTGTCTTTTTTTAATTGCACCGCTTTGCAACGCATCAAGTGCATCAAGTTCGCTTGAAAAATGTATACTGCTTTCATTTCTGCTTTCAGATAAATATCTATCTCGTAGAGCTACTGTTTCATAGTAGTTTGCTAAAATAGAGTTTAGATCCGATTCTGATTTAACATCGCTAAAACGGATAAGATCATCACCTTTTTTAACAATTGAACCATCATGAACATATACCTCTTTTACTATTCCACCTTCTAAGTGTTGGATCACTTTATTACTTGATTCAACCGCCACTTGTCCAGAACATGGAACACCACTATCAAGTTTGGCAAATGCAGACCAAATGCCCAACATAATAAATACAACAAAGATTATTGATAGTCCAATATAGATATATTTTTTATCATTTGTGTCTGGGAGGTTTGTATCTTTTACGTTTATTACATCATTTTTCATTGATTTTCTCCTGGCTTCGTCATCTTTATAACTGGAGCTTGCTGATTTAATTTTGCCAAAACTTCATCTCTGTTACCATACATAGCGAGGACACCTTGTGTTAGAAGTGCAAGGTTATCAACTACACTTAAAATATTTGGTCTGTGTGTGATGAGGACAATAGTGCTTTTATTTTGTTTCATTATTAAAATGGCATTTAAAAGAGCTCTTTCTCCCTCATCATCTAAGTTTGAGTTTGGCTCATCCAAAACGATAATAGGAGGTTTTTTATACAAGGCCCTAGCTAAACCGACTCTTTGTCTTTGACCGCCGGAAAGAGTGCTTCCGCCAGCGCCTACGATCGTGTCATATCCATTTGGGAGATTAAGAATCATCTCATGTACACCCGCAATTTTTGCGGCTTCCACGACGGCTTCAGGATTTTGTTCCGTGAATCTACTAATATTGTCACTAATGCTTCCCTCAAATAACTCTATATCTTGCGGTAAATAACCTATATGTTGACCTAAATCTATAGAATCCCACTGGTGAATATCGGCACCGTCAAGTCTTACTTTTCCTGAAAGCAATGGCCACAATCCAAGTATCGCTCTAGCAAAAGTTGATTTTCCAGATGCGCTTGGCCCGATAACACCGAGTGTGGTACCTTGCGGTATGAGCATATTGACACCTTTGAGCGTTGGTACTTGTGAACTTGGCGGAGCAACGACAATATTCTCAACGCGTATCTCACCTAATGGAGCAGGAAGTTTCATTGTGTGTGGGATTTCTGGAATCTCTTTTAAAAGAGCGTTTAAACGTATATAGGCGCCCTTTGCGTCAGCAAAACCTTTCCAACTGCTTGTTAAAAGATCTAGGGGAGCTAAAGCTCTTCCCATAAGTACTGCACCTGCGATAATGACACCCGGAGAGATTTGTCCATTTATAGCTAAATATGCACCGATTCCATAGGTTAATGATTGAAATAATTGTCTTAGTGTTTTACTGCTGTTGGCCCATTTTCCTGCTGTATCACTGGCGGTAGCTTGAGTATGCAAAAATTCGTGTTGTTTTTCAAGCCATTTTGTTCGTATACTGTCATTCATACCCATAGCATGGATAACTTCGGCATTTTGTAAATTTCTATTGACAAATTGCATAGAGATAGAGTTCATCTTGTTTGCATTTTCAAGGTCTTTTTTTGTACTTTTTTCATTGATAATCGTTATAGCAAAGATAACTAAAGCCGAAAATATTGTAAATAGTGCAAACCAAGGACTAAAAAGATACATTACAAAGAGATATATAGGAAACCATGGAGAATCGAAAAAGGCGAAAACACCATTACCGGTCATATATTGTCTGATTTTAATAAGATCGCTCAAAGGCATGGAAGAAGCATGTGCTGGATTCAGTCTTGCTTGTCTAAATATAACATCAAAAAGATATCCATTGAGATCAAGATCCATTTTGTTTCCGATTCTCACCAATATTCTTGATCTTACGACCTCTAAAAATCCCATTGTAAAAAACAGTAATGTTACTATAATGGTTAATAAAACCAGTGTTTCAATACTTCGACTTGTCATGACTCTATCATATACTTGGAGCATATATATTGATGGAACAAGCATTAATATGTTGATAAAAAAACTAAAAAAACCAACATATATAAATGCTCTTCTTGTATCTTTGAGTACTTTTTCAAGTTTGGTTTGAGCTACAAATTTCTCTTGTTTTGCCTTCATGTATCTTTCCTGTGTTTAGTTTTGTCTTTTATGTGCCATATTAAACAGTTGCTGAATGTTTTCAAGTGACTTTAGATGCGCATCGATGAAGGTGATAATTCCTTTTCTTACCCAATCCGCTAAAATATCATCACTGAGTGCATTTAATTTTTTCTTATTGATGATTTTAAATCCATTGACGAGAACTTTTTTTTCTTCTCCTTCTCCAACTGAAATCTCCTTCTCTTCAAGAATACCACTTGCAGAAATAATTTTGGCTACATTCTTTGTGGTTTGCATCTGATTGTCGTGAGCTGTTAAAAATTGAATAGCATTTTGTAAAGTTTCTGATGGTTCTCCATCTTTTTGAAAAAGCTTTTTTCCTTTTCCTTTGGAAAATAGTTCAGAAGCATCATCTATAAGGACGACTTTTTGTTCTGGATTTTCTTGTGTTGAAACTAAAGAAAATGGATATTTTCTTAAATATGACGGAACATAAGAACTTACCCATTTTGCTTCATGATTTATTGCTAAGCTCGTACCACCAAGAGAAACAAGTGCAACAACGGAAGGAGATTCATCTGCTGTAAATACTACTGGAAAAGTTAAACCAACTAAAGCCACTTCGTTGGCTACGACAGGGATAAAAGTTGTTTCTGTTGCAAACTTAAGATTTTCTAATGGGTTGAGTTTAAGCTCTTTATGTTGTTCTTTGTCTAAGACTACTAAATTTTTATACATTTTTTTCCTTGTTAATGAAGTTTGTTTTTTAGGGCGTCCTCTTTGTTTGGAAGCTAAATTTGTGTCAGTAATTTTTTCGAGTTTTTTGATGAAAGAATCACTGCCGGTCACAAGTTGTTTTCGTAAACACATGCTTATAAATTTAGTTTCCTCTTGGGCAAGAGGCTTTTGAAAAATTGTTTTGTACTGCTTTATTCTTTCTTGATCTGTGTAAGCAAATTTTTTATAAAGATCATGCTGCGTTACGATTGGATCGTATTTTGCAAATAAGTTTTTACCAACACTGCTAAATTCATAATTAGCTGAAGCTCTTTGTTCTATATGGTTCATAACACTAAAAAGGTAAAGATTCTCTTCTACAAGAGAAGCTTTATATCTTCCTGCTAGGATAGTTCCATTTCTTTCATATTTTTTATTAAAATAAGAAACATATCTTCTTCCTAAACTTTGCATGAACTTTGGCAGTGAATCAATATCTTTTGGAGTTGCTAAAAATTCAAAACAATTAGGCAACAAAACATAAGCATGAATTTTAACTCTGTATTTTGCTTGTAACTCTTGTACAATCTTTGTAAACTCTATATAGTCTGAGCGTTCTTTAAAAAGTAAAAAAGAATCAAGACTATTTAGTAGTATATGTACAGGAATATCAATGATAAAAACTCTACTTCTACGTGACACTATACCCTTTCAAATTGATTATTCGAAATAATATATGAAGTTAGCTTTATTCTATATAAGTCACTCCGATACAATTTAAATAAAAAAAAATAGTGCCATAGTGATTAAGAGGAGAGATGTATATCAAAAAAAGTTATTAAATTAATACATAATGCAGTCTTTGTTATAATTCCTTTATGATTTATTATGCCTATGAAAATTTTAAAAATGACACATGTAAGCTTATCGATAAGGTAAGGAGTTTTGACCCTGAGGTCATAGTTGCATTAGCTCGCGGCGGGTTAACACTCGCTCATGCGATGGCTGAGGGTTTAAATATAAGAGCGGTAGAGTCTATCCGCACAGAACTGTATGATAATGACCAAAAGAGAGATACCATCTGTATCTATGGAGAGTGCAATCTTTTAAACAAAAAACGTGTTTTAGTTGTCGATGATATCGCAGACAGCGGTGACACACTTGAAGCGGTTATGCAAAAACTCCATGCAGATAATCCTGATACAGAGTTTAAAACAGCGACACTTTTTTATAAAAGAACATCTGTTCATAAGCCTGATTTTAGTGTAAATGAAGCACTTGACTGGATAGATTTTTTTTGGGAGAGAGATTTTAAATCTTAAAGAGCTTGTAGAGCTCTAAAGATTATCAGTATGAGATTTTTTTATCATCTCATACGCTGAGTTGATCTCTTGAGTTTTTGCGGTTGCTTCTTTGAGATAGTTTTCGTCTTTGCCCTGAGCTTTGATGATATCGGGATGGTATTCGCGAACCAGTTTTCTGTAAGCTTTTTTGATCGTTTCAAGAGAATCGTTTTCATGAACGCCAAGGATTGCATACGCATCTGTGAGTGTCGTTTGCGGTGAATGATGTTTACTGATAGATTCAAACTGATCGAAGATGTGATGATACACTTGCGGATCAATCTGAAGCGTTTCTGCGATAGTTATGAGAATTTGTTCTTCAGATTTGCTGACTTCTCCATCTACAAAAGCGAGCTGGATTAAAAAACCTAGCATCTGCATCTGTTTTTGCTGATCTCGCAATATCATTCTGTTGAGTGCGTGGGCAAGAGATTCTATATTATCCGTGATATCTTTTTGCTCATTAAAGATTTGTTTGAAGATATCGCGTGTTTTCTCAGGTTCGGGAAAAACACGTGAAATATCGCTAAACATATTACCTACAAGTTCCGCTTCAAGTGCGTCTACTTTGCCATCAGCTTTTGCAACCTTTGCCACAAGAGCGATAAAAATACCAAGCTCACTGCGCTCTATCGCTTCTTTTGAGACTGAAAAATTTTTAAACTGTTCCTCATAGTTTGTAGTATATTTTTTATACCCTTTTGAAATATATAAAAATACTCCAATCAATATAATCATAATTAAAAATGTACTCAAGATAGCACTCCTTTTTTGCGAAATAATAGGCAATTATAGGCAAATGAAGCTAACACAGATATAATTTCGGCCATGAAAATAGATATAAAAATCGACGAGGGTGTAAAGTATATGCTTTTTGCATCCTTTTTATTTGCTGTTATGGGTGCGTTTGCCAAGCTTTCAAGCGGGTATATGAGTTCACTTGAAGTGGTCTTTTTTAGAAATGTTTTTGGTGTGCTTATTATCGGTTTTGCCGTTTTGAAATCACCGCTGAAGAGTGTCGGAGGCAAGCCATTTCTACTCTTTTTTCGTGGCTTTATAGGTTTTACCGCACTTTTAGCATTTTTTTATAATATAGCTCACATCTCACTTGGCGATGCTATGACCTTTTCGAAAACTTCGCCTATCTTTACAGCTCTTTTCGCTTGGCTTTTTTTGAGTGAAAAACTTTCAAAAAAAGCTTGGATCGCCGTTTTTATGGGATTTGTTGGAATTGTAATGATTACTCAGCCAAGTGGATTAGGATTTAGTAAATATGATATTTTAGGGATATTTAGCGGTGTGGGCGCGGCACTTGCCTACATTTCGGTGCGAGAACTCAAAAAATATTATGACACTCGCGCGATTGTTTTATCTTTTATGGGTGTGGGAACTATCGGACCGCTTATTTTGCTTTTCGTATCCTTACATGTAAGCATTCCAGAGCTTGATTTTATGCTCGGGAGTTTTGTGATGCCAAGTGGGATTGTTTGGCTTTACGTTCTTGCTATGGGACTATTAGCAACTTTGGCACAAGTGTATATGACAAAAGCATACGGAGCGAGCAAAGCGGGGATTATTGGGGCCGTGAGTTATACAAACATCCCTTTTTCTATTGCAGTTGGAATTTTTTTAGGAGATTCTTTGCCGAGTATCATTACAACTGCAGGAATTATTTTGATTATTAGTGCTGGTATTTTGGTGGCAAAAGAAAAGTAGTTAATTTTAGACAGTGCTCATTATGATATAATCTCCTACTTAGTTAAAAGGCAAAAATAATGAAATTATTAGCTGGTCCTTGTGTTATTGAGAGTGAAGAAAATATCTTTAAAATAGCAAAGGCGTTAGAAGTTTATCAAAATGATCCGACAATAGATTTTTATTTTAAATCGAGTTTTGACAAGGCAAATCGTACATCTTTAGACAGCTTCCGCGGTCTTGGGATGGATGAGGGACTTCGTATTTTGGAGAAGGTCAAAAATGATTTTGGATATAAAGTCGTAACGGATGTTCATGAATCTCACCAAGTTTCTGCAGTGGCTGAGGTAGTAGATATGCTTCAAATCCCTGCATTTTTATGCCGTCAAACAGATTTACTTGTGGCGTGCGCAAAAACGACTAAAGAGGTCAATATCAAAAAAGGGCAGTTCATCAATCCGCCCGATATGAAATACTCAGTTGCAAAAGTGCTTAAAACTCGTGGATGCGATGAGGTAAGCTATGAAAATTCTGTAAAACATGGCGTGTATTTGTGTGAACGAGGAAGCTCATTTGGATACGGCAACATCGTCGTAGACATGAGAAGTCTTGTCATCATGAGAGAGTTCGCGCCTACCATCTTTGATGCGACGCACTCTGTTCAAGCTCCCGGAGCGCTTGGTGGCAAAACAGGCGGAGACAGCTCGATGGTGCCTTATCTTTCAAGTGCAGCAGCGGCTGTGGGTGTGGATGGTTTCTTTTTTGAAACTCACTTTGATCCAAGTATCGCACTCAGTGATGGACCAAATATGATAAAACTCGATGAGCTTGAAAAACTCATTATAAAAATTAAAAAAATTCAAGAAATTTAAGGAGTCAAGATGGATTTGATAGAAGGTAGATTAAAAGTCACAAACGGTAAAAAAATAGCGATCGTAAGTACAAGATGGAATCACTTTATAGTGGATAGACTTGTTGAGGGTGCAAAAGACGCTTTCGCCCGTCACGGCGGAGATGATGCAGATTTAACACATGTCCTTCTTCCGGGTGCATTTGAGCTTCCTATGGTAGTAGATAAACTGCTGGCAACCGGTAAATATGACGCGATCTGTGCTCTTGGTGCCGTGATCCGCGGTTCGACTCCACATTTTGATTATGTAGCGGCAGAGGCTACAAAAGGGATCTCTTCAATGAGTCTTAAATACCAAAAACCGGTATCTTTCGGACTTTTGACGACAGATACTATCGAGCAAGCTATCGAGCGTGCTGGAACAAAAGCCGGAAACAAAGGGTTTGAAGCGATGATGACTGTTATAGAGATGTTAGATCTGTTTGAAAATATAGGTTAAATTAATCTCGTGCTTGCACGATGAGCTTTCTGCTGAAGAAAACTTAGCGTTAGCGTAGGTTTGGGAATTATTTCCCAAGCCGTAATGAATGAATGGAGGATTTCCTTCATTTTATGAAATAAAATTTAAGGGAATAATTAATGGCGACACGTCACCAAGCCAGAATGGCAGTTGTAAGTTTATTGTATGCGTTTGATCTAGGAAACGGAAATATTGCTGAACATAGTGATGAAATTTTAGAAGAGAAAAAGATCCGCAATAAACAGCGTGATTTTGCGATCACTTTGTTTGATGGTGTTATGGAAAATCTTCCTCGCGTGGATGCGGCTATCATCAAACATCTAAAAGACTGGGATTTTGAACGTCTTGGGGCAGTGGAACGTGCAACACTTCGTTTGGGTGCGTATGAGATTCTTTTTAGTGAACTTGATTCTGCTGTTGTTATCAATGAAGCGATCGAAGTAGCAAAAGCGTTTGCAACCGAGCAATCTCCAAAATTTATTAATGGTGTTTTAGACTCTATTTCAAAAGATAAAGAAGCATAACAATGCAAAAAAGATTAACAAAAGAGGAAGCTCTTAAGCTTATAAAAGATGCTGATCTTAAAGAGCTAGGACGTATGGCAAGTGCGCGCAAAAAAGAGTTACATCCAGATGGAATCACAACTTTTGTGATTGATCGAAATATTAACTACACAAATATTTGTTGGGTAGATTGTAAGTTTTGTGCATTTTATCGTCATGAAAAAGATGCGGATGCATATGTGCTGACTTTTGAAGAGATCGATGCGAAGATCGATGAACTCTTAGAAATAGGTGGAACGCAGATCCTTTTCCAAGGTGGCGTGCATCCAAAACTCAAAATAGAGTGGTATGAAGATCTTGTCGGACATATTCATACAAAATATCCTACCATTACGATTCACGGCTTTTCCTCTATCGAGATCGATTTTATTGCAAAGGTTTCACGCATCAGTGTTGAAGAGGTCTTAGAACGTTTACATGTAAAGGGTTTAGCTTCCATCCCCGGAGCTGGAGCTGAGATACTCAGTGATCGTGTTCGTGACATTATCGCACCTAAAAAGATCGACTCCGAAGTGTGGGTAGATATCCATAGAAAAGCGCATAAACTCGGTATAAAATCAACGGCAACGATGATGTATGGAACGGTTGAGAGCGATGAAGAGATTTTAGATCACTTCGAGATGGTGCGTAATCTTCAGGATGAGACGGGCGGTTTTAGAGCATTTATCATGTGGAGTTTTCAAGGGCAGAATACTGAACTTTTAAAGCTCATTCCTGACATGGAAAAACAGACTCCAAACAGATATCTTCGTCTTTTGGCAGTAGCTCGTTTGTTCTTGGACAATGTCCCAAATATCCAAAGTTCATGGGTCACGCAAGGACCTTACATCGGGCAAATGGCACTCAATTTCGGCGCAAATGATCTTGGCTCTACGATGATGGAAGAAAATGTCGTTAAAAGTGCGGGTGCAGGGTTTAGAATGGCAAAAGATGAGATGATAAATCTTATCCGTGATATAGGCGAAACTCCAGCAGTGCGAAACACTGCGTATGAGACATTGGAGATTTTTGCGTGATGAAATATTTTTTGATTTTACTTTTTTTAGGACAGGCGATTATGGCAGCAACAGTAAATTATATTGAAGTAAAAGGGGTAAAAATTCCTTTGATTTTTGAAGAGGAAAAACGCTTACCGATTGTCTCTATGCAGCTTGTATTTAAAAATGCGGGAACCATCACAGACACAGTCAAAACAGAAGGGCTTGCAAAAATCAGCTCAAAAATGATGAATGAGGGAACGATTTCTCTTGGAAGCAACGGTTTTGCGACTCAGCTTGATCAAAAAGCGATCCAGCTTGGCGCGTCTGTGGGAACTGAAACTTTTGTAATAGAATGCAGCTCTTTAAAAGATCAGTTTGACGAGGGAACAAAACTTTTTTCTTCTTTACTCAACGAGCCAAATATTACGAAAAAAGCGCTTGATAAAGTAAAAACCGACATCATAGGAACGCTTAGTGCAAAAGAAAATGATTTTGATTATGTAGCGGACAATGCTTTGAAATCGATCCTTTTTGAGGGAACTCCTTTAGCACTTCCAGATCTTGGAACAGTAGCTAGCGTGAAAAAGATCAAGCTTACAGAGGTTCAGACATTTTTAAAACAGCATCTTATTTTGTCCAATATGATTATCGTTATGGGTGGCGATATAACACTCGAAGAAGCGAAGAAAAAAGCTGTAATGCTTGCTTCAAATCTTGAAATCGGTAAAGCGACCTCTGTAAAACACTATCCAACTTCTGGGGCACAAAAAGAGAAGGTTCTTAAACGTGAGACGCAACAAGCCTATCTTTATTTTGGTTCACCATACAATCTTACTGTCGCTGATAAAGAAAATTACAAAGCAAGAGTTGCGACATATATCCTTGGAACTGGTGGTTTTGGAAGTAGACTTATGGAAGAGGTTAGGGTGAAAAAAGGGTTGGCATATTCTGCGTACGCTCGTGTTTCTATCAGTAAGTCAAGCTCATATATGACTGGGTATCTTCAAACAAAATTGGAGTCTTTGGGTGATGCAAAAGCAACTGTGAAAAGTGTCTTTGAAGATTTTGTAGAAGATGGTGTTACCCAAGATGAACTTGATCAGACGAAAAAGTTTTTACTTGGAAGTGAACCGCTTCGTGTAGAGACTCTTTCTCAGCGTCTTTCTCGTACTTTTATGGAGTTTTATAAAGGGGAAGAGCTTGGGCACTCTCAAAAAGAGCTTGAGTTGATTAAAAATCTCAAACTCTCAGATCTCAATAACTATATCAAAAAACATAAAGAGATTCTCTCTCTTTCTTATGCGGTCGTTACAAAATAATATTGCAGATTGCAATATAAATTTTGACTCCTTAAAACTCATAGTAGTATTGTGAGAATAAGGGGTTAAGATGAAGAGAGAGGATGAGGCAAGATTTCAAAAGCTCGGTGTTACGTCTGCGCTTGACTTAGCTCTCGTCGTACCGCACTCTTATGAAAATCTTTCTTTAGAAGAAACTCTGCAAATAGGAGTTGCTCAGCTTGTAGATGCAACGGTTACTTCTGTTGTACGTACTCCAAACTCCATCAAGATCATTCTTTATTCTCATAACTTTTCCCATACACTAGAAGCTGTTTTTTTTAAACCAAAACCTTATATGATGCATCAGTTCATTGTAGGTGAGCGCTACTATCTTTATGGCGTTATCAACTGTAGTGGCGGACATTGCACGATGAGTCAGCCCAAAAAAGTGACGAATGTCGGAGAAATAGTTCCAAAGTATAAAACAGCGCTTAGAAATGATACGATGATCCGTTTCATGCAAAAGCACCTGACATCTGAAAACCTTGCATCAGAGGGTTTAAAAGAGGAGATAATCGAAAAGATACTTGCCGTGCATTTTCCAGAAGAGAAGATGCCTATAATGTCAAAAATTGGCTTTTTTCCAGAATATATCCAAACTTTTAAATACCTAGAACTTTATAATAATATGCGCCAACTCGCTAAAAAAAGAAGATATTTTCAAAGTCGAGAAAAACTGACTTCTGAGTATGAAACTTGGCAAAAAACTCTCCCCTTTGAGCTTACAGCTAAGCAAGTTGAAACGTTAGAAGATATCAGAAAAGATTTGTCCAAAGATGTAGCGACAAAGCGGATGATCGTGGGAGACGTGGGTTGTGGTAAGACGATGGTTATGCTTGCTTCAGTGATAATGACTCGTCCACATAGAGCTGTTTTGATGGCTCCTACAACGCTTTTGGCAAATCAACTTTATGAAGAAGCTTTGAAGTTTTTGCCAGAGATTAAAACAGTGTTAGTGACAAATAAAACGGCGAAGATAAACTTGAGTGAGTACGATTTTATTATCGGTACTCACGCTTTACTTTACAGAGAACTTCCAGAGATTACACTTGTGATGATAGATGAACAGCACCGTTTTGGTACGGCGCAAAGAAATCTGCTTGATAAACTTGTAAGTCAAGGAGAAAAACGAGCACACTTTTTACAGTTTAGTGCAACACCCATCCCAAGAACTCAAGCGATGATACAAACAGCACACATCGATGTAAGCCTTATCACAACTACTCCATTTATAAAAGATATTACAAGTAAAGTGATCCATAAAGAGGATTTTTCAGATTTACTAGAACATATACAAAAGGAGATAGCGCAAGATCATCAAGTGCTTTTAGTCTATCCACTTGTAGAAGAGAGCGAAGCGTTTGCTTACCAAAGCATCAGTGAGGCGAGAGGTTTTTGGGAAAAGAAGTTTACAAATGTCTATGTTACACACGGAAAAGATAAAGATAAAGAGAAAGTCTTGTTGGATTTTAGAGAGAATGGAGATATTCTTATTGCCACAACAGTTGTGGAGGTTGGTATCTCATTACCGAGACTTTCTACGGTTGTTATTGTCGGAGCTGAGAGACTAGGACTTTCGACTTTGCATCAGCTTCGTGGGCGAGTGAGCAGAACAGGACTCAAGGGATACTGTTATCTTTTTACTTATCAAAAAAAATCTGAACGTTTAGAGCAGTTCTGTAAAACACAAAGTGGATTTGATATCGCAGAATTAGACTTGAAATTTCGTAAAAGCGGTGATCTTTTAAAAGGTATCCATCAAAGCGGTTCAGAATATAAGTGGATAGACCTGAGTGAAGATATGGAGATTGTTCAAGAGGTTAAGAGAGATTTAGGGATCTAGGTGTCAATAAAAAAGCCTTACATATAAAGAAAAAGCCTTTATATGTAAGCTGCCTTTGAGTATAAAGAGATTAATAAAGCCCGAAACGTCCATCATTTCTTTTATAGAGAACGCGTGTTTTACCTTCATGATCTAAAAAGATAGAAAACATTTTTTCACTTTCTTTGAGTTCTTCAAGAACATCTGCCGCTTCACGAGGTTTGTAAAGTTCAAGTTCTACGGGTACGATCTCATCCTCTTCTTTATTTGCTTCTTCGTGTATATCGATGTGACCGTTTGACTGAGCTTTTACTTCATTTATACCAACTTTATGATGATCGACATCACGGTCATGCATACGACGAAGCGCTTTTTGCGCGCGGTCTATTGCGATGTCGATAGCTGCGTAAAGATCAGTTTCGTTTTGTTTGATGACGACAGAGTTTTTTGAAGCGAGGTTGATAGTAAATTCTACGCTTACTCCTGTTTTACCTTTACGCTCGTTTGCAGATGCGACAGCACACACAGAGATGATGTCTAAATGAAATTTTTTGAGTGTTTCTATGGAGCTGTTTAGGTGTTGTTTGATCGGGTCTGTAAGTTCCACATGACGCCCTACAAGTGATATATTCATAGTTAAATCCTTTAATTGAAAGTACTATGATTATATCATTAAAAATATTAACTCAGTTATAATTTTTGTATTGTGCGTCTGAAATATCGTATAGGCTCTGTAGAAGTGTTTGAATCACTGCTCACTGTTATGTCCAAAAGAACTGTTCCGTTTGATTCTGGAGTACTGATATTTTGAATATAATTAAATCCATTTTGACAATTTAGACCAATGTAGCCAATGCTAACATTTATATCAAAAATCGGGTTTATAGATGTTGGATATTGTATATTTACTGCTCCCAAACAGTTTGTATTTCCATTGACACCTCTGTCATGCCCTGATATCGCAAGCATCGTATATTCCGCGGCACTTTGCGCTAAGAGTACAGCCTGTTCTCTGAGATATAGATCGGTTGTCTGCTTGGTAGTTTGTGATGTAAAAGTCAGAGTCAATGCCATGATAGTCGTCAAAACGACGATTAGAATGATCGCCATTATCATAGCGAAGCCTTTTCGTTTTGAGGGGTTTAGAAAATTGTTTTTTCTTTGCATATCGAATACCCTCCGTCACTTGAGATATTTCCATCTTTTACACACATTTGTACTTTTATGAGATCACCGACCGCTTTGTATTGGAAGGTGTCGACATCTTGCATGATTAATGAACATGTACCATTTGCTTGTGCTGTTTGATATGTTTCACCTAACCACGGTCTATAGTTATAGCAAAGAGTCAAATTTCCATCAGCGTCATTGTTTTGCATACTTTTTGCTTTTTGTAATCTTTCCATCTTTTCAGATTCTATGGAAGCTCGTATAGCTTGAATCTGCTGTTTGATATTTGCTTCAGCTGCTTCATTTTGAGTGGTTGCAAATTTTGGCAGAGCGATTGAAGTTAAAATACCGAGCACCACAACCACGAAGATAAGCTCTATCATAGTAAAAGCTTTTTTTCTTAAAGTTTTCAATGTGTCAACCTTTTACAGATCTGTCCTGCGGGAGTATTATCGACTGTACATGTAAAGCTTCCGTTATTTGGATAATATGTAAAATTTATGTCCGTATTATCTGCTTTTACAACATAATTGTTTGCGGATATCCTTCGCCACTGTCCATTTTGAGTTCCTTGTTTTAAAGGAGATGGTAGGACATCTTTAAAAAGATCAGTTGTAGTATTATCATCAAGTGACCCAATATAAGCTGTATTGCTAGAAGTAGGTGTACCATTCCAGACTAGAGCATAAGCAGTCCACGCAAGCTGATAATATTCATAGATATCTACTCCGCTGAAAGAACCCACTGCTGGCGTAATATTGCTTCCAGCAGCATGAATTGGATGTATTATCTTTGATTGATCAGTTATAGCATTCCCATCCCATCCAAATCCATTGATATCTGAATTTCCACCGATAAAAAAGATCGCGCTTTGGGCAACTCCTATGAGAGGGTTTCCTGAAAGGGCATTTATCATCGTAGTAATATTTGTATCTTGTGTCATAGGTGAAAGGATTGTATCGGGTGGTGTACTTCCTGCAAGATCAATAAATCCACTCCAAGTGGGTACATACATAGTTCCATTCCAGTTACCTCGCAAACCGTCTATGTCATAGCCAACCCACTCTAAAATAGTTTCATGACCAAGATTGTTTGCATTAGCAAGTGATCTAAAATTATTAGCAAAGTTATTATTATTATCATCCCTTACAATGATGGATGATTTTATGCGATATTGCAAACGATTTGCGATCTGTTCAAGTGCCGTCTCAGTTTGTGTCTGAAGCTTATTTTGTACAGCGGAGAAGATATATCCATTGTACGCTTGTATCAGAAACTCTACACCAAATTTTGCGATGATACCGATAACGACGATAACGAAAATAAGTTCTATCATAGTAAATGCTTTACGACGCATTAAAATCTCCTTTTTGCAAAGTCAAATTCGCCGATGTTAGCACTGTATGAGCGAAGAACTGTTAAAGGATTGCCGCTTGCATCTTTTATAGTGACTGTTATGAGTTTCATATTTGAAGCATTACTCGGAGCAGTTGAAAATATGAATGTAGTACCACTAAAATTATTATCTGCAGTATAACTAACATTTACATCCATAGTATAATTATTTTTATATCCAGCAGCCGAAGCAGCAGGGTTGTCAAAAGCAAAGTTTCCTCCGACATCATTTGGTTCTAATGCGATAATACTATTGTTGTCATCTATATTTATTGCCGAAACATTCGCATCTATTGAGACATAATCATGAAACCTTCTATGATTGTCTTGAAGTATATGCCCGACTCTATAACTACTATTTGTATCCAATGTTCCATTTGCATCTTTTCTATTGAAGGTCGTTGATGCTTCATTGACATACACTACTTTTCCATAAGTATTTGGATTGGTGCTATCGACAGAGTGCTCATCCCATGGATAACTCAGCACCTGCATCATCTTTGCAGAGGAAGCAAAGAGTGCTTCTTGTACGATGTTTCCTTCCACTGCATCCTCATTTGTTTTCATCATCATCGGTATAGAGATGACTACTATAGATATGACGATGATAGCAAAGATCAGTTCTATCATCGTAAAAGCTGTACGTTTCACCAGAGAATCCTTTTTCTTGTTACAGGTGCTGCAATTGAATCTGTGGTTGTGTGATTTGTCTGTTTCCCTGTCCAGTTATTTGCACCACCATAAAACTCGACTTCAAAATCATTTACTGTGGCAGAAGGATTATAAGGATCATAAATCAACCAGCTTGACGGTTTGTCTTGTATAGTGGTTTTGTATGGAAAACCTTTTGAGCTGTTATAGTTTAGCGTTGCAGTTGAATAACCACTTCCAGTTACAATGGATAAAGGTAAAATTGAAGATGTTGTTACAACATGAGCGGAATTATTTTCATCTACTACCGTTATGGTTCCATCAGACGAGATATGATTTTTATTAAGATACCAACCTACAGAATCGCTATCACCTATAACATTAGACGGTAAAAGAGTTTTGTTTCCATCTGAACCGCAATACATTTCATAGTAAATAGAAGCATTGCCATTATTGCCGGTAAATCTATATCTTGGCGCATGCGTTCTGCCATAGACAAATGTAGCACTCATGTCACTGCTTCTGTTAAAATCGTTTCCACTAGTATTACTAGTATCCATAATAGATGTAATATTAAAATCGTTTTTAGCGATATTAAAAGGATTATCTGGAGTTGAAGTATTTCTATCAAAGTTAACTTTAAAATTTAGTATAGCATTGCCACTTGTAAAATTTCCCTCAGAGGTAGAAAAGGTTGCACTATTATTTGTTTGTGTAAGAAATCTTGACGTAGTATTTAAGTCGTCGAAAAATTTAACTCTAGCTTGGGACGTTCCCCATGATAAATTTTGATTATTCATCAAAGAAAGTGTAGTGTTAATATCTTTTGCAAAACAGT
>JAQUHB010000017.1:0-47969 GCA_028683835.1 Sulfurimonadaceae bacterium
TTTTTTTAATTCAACTTGTTTTGTACTCTCATCGGATTTTAGTTTTTCAATATTTGAGCTTATACTAACCAATAAAATATCCATACTACTTGATAAATTTTGATAAGATAAAGGTAAAAAATCAACTATTTTTTCTTTTTTAGATAAAGAAGAAAGCAAGTCAGTTTTTAATCGATTGAATAGTTTATGAAAACTTGTTATCGCCTGACAAATAGATATGTTTTCACTATTTATTACTGTACTTTTAAATAACTGTTTCAGATCTTGATTCATTGGTAAATTTAGATTTATTTGCTCAATGTTTTTTATTAGAATATCAATAAGCGTACTTGCTTCTGCAAGCTTCATTTCTGATTCATTGTTAAGATACTCACTATATGCTTTTATAATATCTACTGCATCTGATTGTAATGGTTGTCGACAATAAATGCAAACTTCGTTTGAATCTTCAACTTCTTGCGAATAATTAGAAGCACTTTTAATAAATGATTTCCAATTTGCAGAATCAGTTGAAGGTAGTGTTTTTAATACTTCAATTTGTTTTTTAAACTCATTGCTTTCAAAAGTAAATTTTTCGTATGATTCCAAAATATTTTTAGCTTCTTCTGCAAAAGTGCTTATCTTCTTTGATGTTTCTTCTATTGATTTTTTGATTGCATTGATTTCACTATATTTTGTCGTTTCGATTTTAATTTTATCTTGAATATTCTGCTGAGAAAAATTTTGATATTGGATTTTGAAGTCTTCTAATTTTTTATTATCTTCATCTACAAATTCAAATCTACTTTGTACTTCATTTTCTTGTGCAGTACTTAAATAGCTTTGCTCAAAAAGACCTTTGTTGTGCAACAAAAACTTAGCCGAATCAATTCTAGGTTTCTCATTTTTTATACTTTGTATTTCACCAGATAATTTTGTTTTCAATCCATCAATAGTCTCAATGATGTATGAGAATAAGTTTAATCCAAATGGTTCTACTAATGTAGAATCAATTTCTCTTTTATTTAATAATCCACTTAAGTATGAAGAATCAAAAACTCTTACTACATTAAACGGAGATATGGCTCTTGAAGTATTGTTCCAGTTTAATTGATTGGAATTTGACCCTATTGAATAATCAATATCTACACTTATTGGTTGTGCTGCATCAAGATATATATTTGGTAAAATATCTTTTTTTTCATTACCACCAGCAATTTCATTTAATATTCTAAAATAGCTACTTTTTCCTGAGCCATTTAATCCAAATAAAACATTACAATTTTCACTAAAAATTATTGATTGTTGATTCTTTAGTGCATTAATTCCACTATTATGTATCAGTTTCTTTACTATTAATTTGTCTGTATTATTTGTAACTTGAGTTGTATTAGTTAATTCACTTTCTTCTGCTTCATTTTTTAATAATTTATATATACCGTTAAGCTTCTCTTCTAATATATTCCCATTTGAATTTATAGCTTCATCAATTAAACTTTTTAACCATAAAGGTTGCGATGTTTTGAATTCATTAAGATAATCTTTAGCATGTGCTTTCATGTTTACCCCTCAATAGTTGCAATTTTTGAAAGTAAAATCGTTTTGAAGGTCTCCAAATATTCATTATTTTTGTTTTTATTTTCCAAATTTAGTTCTATTGTTTTAATATAATTGTTAAATTTTTTTTGTAATTTTTCGGGTGGTTGTAATACAATAACTCGATTTAAATCTTCAATTGTAATTTGAGATTGTGCGGAACCACTATCAAGCTGTCTAAGGTTTTGATTCTTTAAATAGTAATAAACAAAATATTTATCCATCTCACTATGGTTAATTTCAACTACAATACTCAAGTTTGTAATATATGCTTTTGGTGGTGATAATTTGACTTCACCTGTTCCACTAACTCCTCTGCATAAAACTAATATTTGAGATTCTTCATACATGTAAGAAGAATAATATCCCCGAATACCATAGCCAGAGAAGATAGGATATCCTTTTTCCAAAAACTTACTTGAATCAAGCATTTTCCCATATTTTAGATTAGAAATATTCTTAATAGAAATACTACTCCATCCAACTGGTATCTCCATCTCCAACTCTTCGCAATAAACCATCTCGCCACCATTTGATTTATATGGTTTACCATTTTCATCAGGAAATTCAAAATTTACAAACCACTCTTTATAGATACTTTGAGCGGTGTCTTCTAGCTTTTGATTTAGTTGTTCATTGAGTTTGATTCTGTCTGTGATGGTGTGGTACTCTTTTACAAGCTCTTTTTGTTTCTTGATTGATGGAACTGGAAGTTCAATTTCACACATCTCTTCCCACCCAAAAGCTTCTCTTGTACTACCGTGAGACATATATCTAGCATATCTGTCAAACTCTTCTCTTCTAAACCACATCATGAGATATTCTGCTAATAGTTTATCTGTGTTGATAATTTCAAAAGCTGTATAAGATGTAGAAACTATCGCTTCATCATCTTCAAGCAGTGCTACAGAGATTTTATCTCCATTTCTTGATGTTACTGGTCCGTAAGCAAATTGACCTTTTTTGATTATTTTATAGGTTGTCATATCTGTGCCAATAATATTGGCAATGGATGGAATAAACTTTTTTGTAATACTTACACCCAAGAGATTATCAACTGCTAAATCATTATTTTTAATATTGACTTGCTGAATAAATTGACCAATTTTTTTATAGTTTGATCTCATAACCCAACTCTTTAAAAACTGTCAATAACTCTTTTTTTGATTGTTCTTCCTCTTTTAAAAGCTCTGCAAATTCACCTTGAAGTGTTTGCATCTTTGTATCGAAATCTATATTTTCATCTCTGTTTACAAACTCGATGTATTTACTAGGAACGAGTGAATAGTCTTTTGCTCTCACTTCGTCTATTGTGACGCTTTTACAGTATTCCGGTATATCTTTGTAAGCCTCTTTATCACTTTGCCAAACGTGATAAGTATTTGTAACTTCTTCTACTGTTTCATCGTCAAACTGAACAAACTTCTTCTCAAACGGTACACCTTTTTGTCTCAAATCCATAAAGAGTATTTCATTGGTTCTTTCTCTGTGGGTTTTTGTTTTGCCATTTTGCTCAAAAGTTCTTAGTTTCTTATTCGCATTGAGTATCCAAAGCGTTACACTGATGTCAGTTGTATAAAAAAGATTTCTAGGTAAGATAACGATCGTTTCCACTAAATCATTTTCTATCAGTTTTGCTCTAATTTTGTACTCTTCACCGCCACCGCTTAATGCACCGTTTGCCAAGATGAATCCTGCTACACCATTTTGAGAGAGTTTTGATACCATGTTTAGTATCCATCCGTAGTTGGCGTTTGATGTCGGCGGAACATCATATCCTGCCCATCTCGCATCATCTAGTAGTTCGTTTACACCTCTCCAATCCTTTTGATTAAAAGGAGGATTTGCCATGATAAAGTCGGCTTTTAAATCTTTGTGTTGGTCTTTTGCAAAGGTATCGGTAGGTACATCGCCGAGGTTTGCAGATATTCCCCTGATGGCTAAGTTCATTTTGGCAAGTTTGTAGGTAGTCGCCGTGTACTCTTGACCGTAAACTGAGATATCTTTTTTGTTTCCATTGTGAGCATCTATAAACTTCACAGACTGCACAAACATACCGCCACTACCGCAAGCAGGATCGTAAATCTTGCCTTTATACGGTTCTATCATGGTTGCTATGAGATTGACTATAGATTTGGGAGTATAGAACTCTCCTTTTCCTTTTCCCTCTGCAATAGCAAAATTACTCAAAAAGTATTCATACACACGACCGACGATATCATGTCCTTTATCCTCTATGGTGTTAATGTTGTTGATAGTATCTATAAGAGATGAGAGCTTACTTACGTCCAATCCCAGTCTTGAGAAGTAGTTATCAGGTAGTGCGCCTTTTAGAGAAGGATTGTTTTTTTCAATCGTTGCTAAAGCCGTATCTATTTTGAGCGCTATATCATCTTGTTTTGCTTGTTGCTTGATATACGACCATCTTGATTCTTTTGGAAGATAAAAAACATTTTCCATAGTATAAAACTCTACCATATCGATAAATGCTTCTTTTCCCTCTGATAGTAGCTTTTCTCTCCGCTCTTCGAATGTATCACTGACAAACTTTAAAAAGATAAGTCCTAAAACAATATGTTTATACTCGCTAGATTCAACAGAGCCTCTGAGTTTGTTTGCAGTGTCCCAAAGAGTCTCTTCCATAGATTTTTGATTTTTTTCTTTTGCCATTATGCAGTGTGACCTTTTAGTTAACAGATTTTATTAAGAATTAATTTTTATTTATTATATCGCATTTATATCGCGAGTCACTTAGTTTGGAATGTATTTCACTTTTTATGCACTACATAATGGCAAAATATAGGAGAATCGATCTTTAGTATGTAATTTTTTCTCCACTGTTTAGATATTCTAACTTCTAGGTCTCCCAAGTTTCTTTTTAGTCTTAGAGATAGTACCACGAGTAAAAGCTCTATCTTTATTATTCTTTTTTATTGGTTCAATATCCTGTTCCTCTTTACACAGATAGTTTATGACTTTTTCATCAAGTATCTGTCTCTTCTCAACATCACGATGATCAAGCATACCAATACCTTTGTGTCTGTAATCGCTTAGGTTGCAATTGTGGTAAGTGCCCTGATTGTTTGTAAGATGCTTCCAATACTCGCCTATCTGCTTCCCTTTAATCACATCGTTTTGTACTTTTTGACCATCATAAATAAATATAGCATGAAAATGAATTCCTCTCTCATCACCGTGTTCACGTTTACATACATATCCGACCTGATCTTTGAAGATAGTAGGTTTTGTTCTGCGGTTATTCAGCATGTGCTCAAAATCTTCATTTGCTTTCTCAAGCGTCATGGTTTTACTAGTTGCTTGTGTATAGCCAAATTCAACACGTATGATATTAAGCTTGGAATACTGCTCGCTTAATGCGTCAATATAGCTCTTAGCACTCTGCAGTCGTTTGTTTCTTTTGCTCATTTATGTTCTCCGTAAGTATCTATTTCAATGAATAGATGTATACAAAATTTATATTACGTTTGATCTCTTGAAAAGAGTATGTATTAGAGAGTGATGCTAGCTTGAGTACCAGTAATAAGTTTATTTTATCAAAGTGTGTAGAGATTATTTGAGATATCTCTACACTATATACTCGTACATAGCTGGTATACCCTTGTGACTGTTATATTCTTTATTTCTTCTATTTACTTTATCTCTTAAATCTATTTTATATAATAATATTTATTACCTAAATTAGCTAGAACTTGAATTGCCGACCCAACTCGGTATACAGAAAATAAGAAGTATGGAAGTTGTCGGATGATTGGATTTTATGAGGATATACAGAGTTAGGAATTTGCAAAGAAAAAAAATAGAGAATCTACAGCTACCAATGTAGCTATAGATTATTAATAATTACAGATTTCATCTATACTAGATGAAATGATTTTAATTTTTGATCTGTAGAGAGTTACAATCCAAAGTCCATTTATCTTTTATTTTTCCTTTGATCTGAACGTTTGTAGCACTCTCATTGAGACTGCTTAACTTGTTGACAATATTTGCATTGTCCCACTCGTAACAAAGTTGATAAACACCTTTTTTTGTTTGAATACCATAACCTCCGCCAGCTTCGTCATGTGTGCTGATAATTTGTCCTGTAATTGTTATCTCTTTGCCTATTAATGTGGACACTGCAAAGAGTAGACTGATAAATAAAACTTTTTTCATATTGATCCTTCGTTTTGTATATTCAACATTTGAATTTCAATGTTGTTCTATTGTATTTTTTTTATTCTGCTTGCTGGCAATATTGGCTTGGAGCTGGCAACATAGGATCTGGGAGACATTCTCTTTTTTGAATATAAACTGGTCCAATAATAAACTTATTAACCAAGAAAGTATTTGCATTGCTTCTTTGGATAACCAAATGTACTCCATGCTGTGTAATGCGGTCTCCGACACCTAGAGAATAAACCATTTTATGAGCTTTTGCTATCCATGCATTACAAATTCCCCGTACTTTTTTATTCTCTTTTAACCATAAAGCCTGTTGTGCTTGAGCATCTTTTTGAGCTTTAGCCTGAGCTTGAGCTGCTTTTAGATTGTTTTCTTTTTCCTTCTGCCTATTGTCATATCCGCTATAAGCATCTTTAAGATATCGCACATAAGATTCTGTACTAAAATTAGGGTATGCGTCATACCATAAATAATTATTGCCAGAATTATCTTTTACAGAAGAGAGAGGAGAACGTAACAAGCCATCCATAAGCGTATCTGGAAATGTCATCTTTTGAGCTGTAAGCATATTTGCATAATACACTTTTGCTTCAGGATCGTGTTGATTATTATCAAATATTTTTTGTAAATTTTTTACCTCAGTATCATGAACATTAATATCCTGCTGCATCTCTTGAAATAGTTGAATTCTATTTTTAAATTTAGAATCAATACTATCCAACGTATCATTATCTCTTACATAATATTTTTTGTAAAATTGAAATCTCAAAGATTCAATTTGTTCAATTTTTGGAATAATATTTTGTTTAAAATTTTGCTCTAAATCAAGCGTTTTTTGTTGCTCCTTCATCTGTTGTTTCTTTTTATATGCTTCTTCGTCGGCTAAACTATTGAATGTCGGTGTAGTTTGTTCTTGTGTTTCTGATATAGTTTCTTGAGCTTGGACACTACTATTGTTTGAATTTTGTTGTCCTTTTTGAACCTGATTCATAACATTCTGTAATTCATCTAAAAAACCAGCATTGGCATTTACGCTGATAAGTCCAATAACGCAAAAAGACAAAGTCGAATTCCTAATTATTTTTAACATTTGTATCCTTTATATTGCTGTTTGCAAAGTATTTTTATGTGTAGCATTCTTTCCATTGTAATTAAAATCTTCAAAAAACAGAGTCATGAATATAGCTCTGTTTTGAAAGGTTTAATTTACTAAAGCACCATCAAGTTGAATTTATCCTCATCTTCATACTTACCATAGCCTACTGGTTGTTTATCTTTAAAATAATTTGACAATTCCCCTTCATTCTTTTTTATTAAATTCATAAGATCATAATTAGATGCAGCATTCATCGTACTTAAATCTTCCGTATTACTTGGACTCCAATTTGCGCCATATGCTTTTTTTCTTATCTCAGTAGCCCAGTCAGAATCATTGAACTGTAATTCAATCACTTTTGCACATTGTTCAAGTTTATCTGTTGTATTTGCATTTTTAACAGCAAATTCAAGTGCTTTTCTTGCATTTTCCATATATTTAGCTTGTTCATGAATATAGAATATTTCAAGTTCTATTATTTGTCTATGATAAAATACCATACTATGATAAGTAGCTTCTATAAATTCCATAGCAACCTCATTACCTTTAGCTTCCAGATTACCTTCTTTCTCCTCATCAGATTGAATATATTTTAAATTATAATAAAGATTTTTTGCATCTACAAAGAGAGCTATATTCTGCATAATCTCACTGTAATCCAATGTGTTATATATCATATTTTCTGCTAATTCAATTAGACCTTGAGTACTTATACCTTCCATTTGCAAATCTATATTTTTTTCTTCCATCTTAATCTCCATTACATTTCTTATTTTTAATTAAATCGCAACTCTTAAAAAATTTCGCAAACACTTAAGATAGAGTTTGTGGATTTTTTAGAGAGTGAAACACCTTTTATATAAATTGAAGTAAATCCTACTATACGCGATTACATCTTTCTATATAAACTTCTTTTATCTAATAACAAGCAAAGTTTATAATGTGTCGATGACAGGTTATGTCGTTTTAAAATTGATTTTTAAAAAATGGAGATTTTTTATAGAGAGTTGAAGATAAAAAGAGCTAGAGGCATATCCTAGTGGATAGCCTCTTGAACTGTAATTATCCCCTATGAGAAGTACAAATAAATTGTACCTAAAATAACTCAAATTGCTAGTTGTTTTTACTATTCATCAGAGAGCTTTAAAAAGCAATCAATTGAATAAGCAGTAATAAACAATATAAGACTAAGAACTTTATCGAAGCATTGTTTGTAAATCTTTTGCTAAATATTCATCAACAGCTTGAACATTTATATGTCCACTTTTATGCCAAACATATACCTCTTTTAAACCAAGTTGACCAAATCTAACCCATGCTAACAAATTAGTTCTTCCAAGTAATGTAACTATATCTGCTCCATTTCCTGACCGTATACAAGCATCAGTTCCATCAATAAGACATAAGACACCATGTCCAACCAACAACATTCTTCTTACCTCATGAACATCGGCAGACGGAATTGAATCTTTCCAATCTTTTTTATGATAAAAATGTACTTTCATTGTGTACATAAATCTTATCAGCAGTTCGTTTATCATAACGGGAATAGCCATAGCCATACCGTGTCTAAAATCATACCCTTGCTCAAATACTTTGGTTGTTATAGTGGCAAATGTTTGTCTATCTTTTCCAAACGCACCAAAATCCATTAATTGTAATAAATTATAAAAAGGAATCGGAACTCCGCTACCTCTCCCTTGAGCTCCTGAACTACCTACCCAATCTGACATAATATGACCAAACCAATTAGCAAAGCCACAAAATATTTTAGCTATAAAGTTGCCACCTTTTAGTTCAAAATTTTCTGTATCTATTGTAATTATTTGCCCATTATTTATAAATGTAGATGTATTTGTAAACTGATTTAAAATAGAAAAGAAAAGCCCTATAATATCTGGTGAATGTCCTAGACTTTTTAAGTGGTGATTGGACATAGATAAATTTTTTATTACTCCACCAGTTCCTTTTTTACCATTAGTAGTAGCTTGGTCGTAATTAATTTTAAATTTTTTTTCTAAAAAACCTATCGCACTAGCTGTTGTATTACTGCCCTTTGTAACTGCTTTTTCTTTGTTCCATCCTAAAAATTCAGCAAATTTTTCTGTTATTTTATTTGCTTGTTCATCTGCTATATTTCCTAGTTTACTATCCCCTGGAGCACCGACAAATAAAATATCTACTAATCCAGAAACAACACCACAAGTCCCTGCTATCATATAATCATATTTATCGCAATCTGCATTTTTAAAAGTAAAATCTTCTTGAATTCTTTTTTCTAACTCTATCTTTTGAGATGTTGCCATAAGTTTTTCAAAAGGATCTTTATCGAAATCTATATTATTTTTAAAAGCATATTTTTTCGCTAATCCTACATATTCATTCCAACTAATATCATCATCAATATCAAGTTTTTCAAGCTCTGATAAATAAGATATTTTTGAAGCTGTTTTCATTACATGTAGATTTTTATAATCTTCGTTGTAGACTATTTCATTATTGGAAGTGATTAAATTCTCCATATGTAAAAGCATCTTGTCAAGTTGTTCTTCATTTTCTTTTTGCTCTTGATTGATTGCTGATATGGCATTGCCAACTTGTGATACTTTGTCTTCTACTTGATTTAATTGATGTTTTTGTACTAATAAAACTGAAGCTTTTTCATCTTGCTTATTCATCCAAAGAATCCTTTAATTTTTTTAAATCCTTCAGAAGTAGCGTCACCAATAGAATCCATATATTCAGAAGATTTGTTTTTAACTGTATTTTCTATTTCTCTCATTTTCACAATCCCTTCTGAAGTAACCTCGCTAACAGAATTTGCACGTACAGAAGATTTATTTTCAGTCATATTTTCTACTCTTAAATACTCTATAGATTCGAAGATTTGTGATAATTTATCTAAAGTATCAGTAGTCAAATTTTCTTTTAATGTATATTTATTTGGTTCTTTTAAATTTTCTTCATAATTTTCGATGATAAAATCAAAAATTACTTGTTGCTCAGGTTTTGAAGTTAAGCTTTTTATTTTTTGAATATCTATCACATCAGGACATTTTAATTGGGCTAAAGTTCTGTCATAAGCATTTGATTTATTATCAACTGCTTGTAATGCACCTTGAAAACTGGACATTATTGATAGTAGCTTCTGTATTTTTTCACCTTGTTCATTATGTTCAGTAATAACCTCATTAAGCTTTTCTACAATAAAATTCATATCATCTATAATTAACGATATAGTTCTTTGACTTTGTTTTATTACATCTTGGAGCAAAATTTCACGTTTTTTATATTTATCTAGTTCATTGTCTCCAGAAAAATATCTAACGCCCTTATACGTGGCTACGCTCAACAAACTTAATCCGGCTATGCCAGGAAGTAATAAAACTGACAAGCCTCCGGATATGTATAAAACAGGCTTTGGAATTCCTAAAGATTCTGCTTTTGCTGATAGTGCTTTCAATTGTGTATCGACCATGTCATCTGTAAGATTTTCTTTTAGAATTTTATGATCCAGTTTAACAGTTTCAATTGTAAATTCAATCTCTTTATTAGTTAACTCCCAAACAGAAGTATTTTGATATAAAAATTTAAAATTACTGCACTCTTTATCATTTGTAGTGCTTAAGTATATATTTATTAAATCTTTTATCAGAAACAACTTTATGGATTTAAAATCACTAATTTCACAATGAGTTTTTATGATTAATATTAAATTCTCTGTATGTTCAATGACATTTACAATATCTGAAATATAGTTTTTTATTTCAAATCTTGATTCTTTAGAAAATTCTAGTCGTGTCATTAATAGAAATATTTCTGCTAATTCATTTTGATTAATGTTTTTATCATCGAAATAAGCCATATTAATGATAATTTTCACATAAGCTATTTTGATAATTTCAGACATTTCTATAAATTCATGAAGTTCAAGTGAACCTTGATTCTCTTCATAAAAATTATCAAAATCTTTAATGATTTTATTGAGGATATTTGAAAACTCTTGATAGTTAAATGTCCCTAGAGCCTTTAAGATATATTCTTTACTGTTCATCATTATCAAGATATAGTGTTCTGTGCTTTCTTTTCCACTATTACTAACGGTTGTGTCTTTTTTATACTCAATACTAGTTATATCCTTATAAGGAAATTCTATTAATTCTCCATTATTATAAAGTATCTTTTCGCCTGTAAATACAAGCCCCTCTTTTGCACTACCGAGTAATGTAGTATCATATATAGCCAATATTGATTTGTGAAAGCTTTCACAATGAAATGCTTTAATTGCATTCTTTAATTTGCCATTCGGAATATTAGGAAAAATATACAAATCATTTTTAGCAATCTTCTGTATATTTTCTTTTATAAATAAATTAACATTTTTCATATAACCTCATTTCTATATTTTATTTAAATATTACATATTATAACAAAAATTACTAGTTCAAAAGCAGATTTGAAAATTGCCAAGTTCATAAGAAAAACTCATAATGGAGGGATTCTTATGAAAGAGAAAATAATTTTTTGTTTAGTGGATAATTTATTAAAGATAATGTACATGCAAAGATTTGTACACATAGATATTTTCATAGAAACTATTAAAATAGCGTACATCAATTTTATATGGATATGAAGCGCTATCATATCCAAGTGATTACAGCCACTTATCGACCATAGTTATATGATGATCCCAACTAGTTTTGCGTATGTTGCAGGAATACTAAGTTTTCTATCTATAAAATAAAGTGCTAGTACAGTATTAACCCATTCTCTGGAGGTTACAATCTCACCAAGTTCTATAAAGCCTTCATTGTTTTCTGTACTGATTTTATACTCTTTGATTTCAATCTTTAAAGGTTCTACTTCACCTTTTAACATCACTTCCATCTCTATTGTTTTATTATTTGAATCTAACCGAAATTTCAACATCTCTCCTTTTATATCTTTAATATAGTGATTCAGCGCTTTTTGTGCAACAAATGAAACACTGTTATCTTTCACACTTCCAAATGTATCAGATATTTTTTTTACTAATTCCATCTTCTTTCCTTATTTATTAAAATCAAGCAATTTATCAAAAAATGACAACTCTACTTTCTTCATTTCTGTTTTACATTTTGGACAGATATTATTAAGTTCTTTAAAATCTGTCGAATCCAGACAGTCACTTTTTAATTTAACAATTCTGCTGTATCCGCATGTTGGGCATTTATATTTGAATGGTGGGGGCTTAATCATTTTTTGCCTACTTTTTTTTAATTTTGTAACGCATAGTGAGTTTAAAAGGATATTTAAGAGATTATGTCTTTTCCAATTTTCTCAAAAATTCTTTTTAGTGTTCTATTTATTGTCACACTATCAAAGCTTATAGGTAACTGGATTATGTCATATATTCTATCGTTTAATAAGATAATATGTTGCAAACAATTTCTTTCTTTTTCGCTATAAGTGCTGTAATCATTTGATCTTGCAAGAAGAGTATCAAGGCTATCGAGTTTCATATTCAAATGTTCTTGAGCTTTTTGTAGAATGACAATAAACTCTCCAATTTTTTTACTATTTTCATCTGTTAGAGCAAGTTGATTGTATTTATCATCATCTGATTCAAATGAAGGAAATTCGATAGTTCTTCCAATATTTGTTATCTCACTGAGAGCAAGATTGACCTCTTTTAGAGTCGTTACATGTAAAGAGTACTTTACGCTTTCATACTCTTCTAATATATTTTTTGGATTCTCATTATGATGTTGAAATTTATCAATTAGATCAACAAAAATATTCTTTCGAGTAAGCTTGCAAAGATCAAATTGACCATTATTTTCATCACAGTATCTTTTAAGTCCATATCCTGCCGTTGCCAGTGCTACTCCACCGAGTACAAGTCGTAACATTTTCCACTCCTAATTTTTATTTATATTAGAAGCTTATCGGTGCCATATGACAGGTTATGTCGTTTTTAAATATTCTTGTAGCGTTTTGTTTAGCTTTTCTTGTAAATAGCTTGGAGATGTGATTTTTATATAGGGAAGCCAATATTTGACAATATTTATGATCTCATCATCGTAAGAGACTTTTGTAGAGAGTATGAGCTTATCTTCTGTTTGTTCGATGATCTTTTTATTTGGAAGAACTTCTTTACGCAAAAAATACTCTTTTGCACTGTTATCGATTGCAAGTGTCACTTCTATAGTAGTTTGAGAAAACCAATTGATCTCATTTTTATCTATCATTTTTACAAACTCGTCATTAGGAACAAACTTCTTATCTTCAAGAGCTTTAAGATTTGAGATCTTATTGAACGTGTAGGTCTTTAATACGCCGTCTTCATCTGCTGCAAGATACCAAATACCATTATTACTTACTAGCTTATAGGGATTAACTTCTCTTTGTTTTTCATTATATTGAAATTCAATACACCAATGATGTAAGATAGCGGCACTGACATTTTCAAATTCATCTGTTTTATGGTGTAGACTCTCAAAACTTTGGTTTCTAACCAAATATGCTTTGTTGATTTTGCTATTGAGGATATCCGTTATAAAACCATTATTTAATGATGGGTACAGAGATTTGATGCCACTGATTACTGCAAAATTTTTGATATCTTCAAAGTTGAGTTTACCAAGAGCATAACTGTCTAAAAAATAATAGTCTTGCTCTCTTACAATAGGCAAAAATTGTAGTCTCTCATTGAGATCTCTTTGTATAGTTCTCTTATTGACATTGAATTCCACTACCAGATCATCAACGGTAAATCTTTCTCCACCATTAAATTTTGTAAGTATCAAGGCTAGTCTATTAGCTATTTTGTCATGCGATTCTTTTGCACTGCTGCTCATGGCAATCTCTTTTTTATTTGGGGATTGAGGATTTTATCTGTAATGCGATGAAGTACTTATTAAAAAGCGGAGCTTGAATTTATCAAAAATCAATACTTCTACATAAAGGCAACACTACTTTATTGTTTTACAAATAGATCTTTAAAAAAGAAGTAGATACTAAATATAACAAAAAAAATTGTTTGAATAACTTTTACTATCGCCAAAATGCTCAATACAACTACAAGGCATAATAGAATCACCAAGATAGCATTTATCATTCTTTTCTCCTATATATTTTTATAGTGATAAGTATAGAAGCAAAGAATGACAGGATATGTCGTTTTGTGTATAGTTTATGAGGGCTAACGCCCTCAGTGAGAAAAGGAAAACTTCTTATAAATATTACACGTTATTCTCGCTCATCTTCTTTGATTTTGGATAATGATGTTGGCTTAAACGATAAATCTCGCTCTACTGCTACACCGAGTGAACCACGAATCGATTCTAACTCTTCAAGGGAAAAATAGCCAAGCTCACTCTCTAATCCTTGTACATAGCCGAAACAAGTTGTTGCATCGGCTTTTGATAACTCTATAATATACCAAGTCCAGTTTGCATCTGGTGTGAAGAGTTTGATATGGCATATTGGGTCTTTTATATCTTCCGTCTCATAAAGATCAGGAAGACTGTTTAACAGTGATTGCGGAATAAGCTTACTCATCTTATGCCGCCTGTTGTTCGGTGATTGGCTTATACCACTGTTTGGAAGCAGCGTCCCATCTAAAACCATAAGCCTTAATACTATCTTTCTTTGCAAATATATCATCTCCCAATACTATAAGCTTATTTCCTTTTTGCATAACACTCAGACCTATATTAAAGAGTGATGCGTAATCTTGCGATGCAGAATTGTGAATCGGTTGTGTTTGTGGTACAGGTTGTTGGTGATTTTGTGAAGCGTTCTGATGCGAGTGTGGAGCTGGTTTATTTTCTGAAAGTTGCTTTGCATTGGTATAATCAACATCTTTTTGTTCTGGATCATACAAAGGATTACCCAGAGAATTTCCAAACGATTTAGCAGTTCTTTTAAGAGCATCCGAAATACTAGCCTTGCTCGCCGTTTCCATGGCTTCACCTATTGTCTTTGCGATTGACACAGAGATACCGTTATCTTCGCGAATGATATAATTCTTATGGTTTGTATCCCAGATTTTTAATCTAACTATCGCTGAAAAAGTCACAACATGATTTCCGTTTTGATTAGTTGTAGAATTTAGCATTTCAAGCTTTTTAACGAGTGTTTCCCATCCATCATATCCGAATATGAGATTAAGGGTATTCACAATGTCAAATGTAGGAATATAGCTAAAGACGCGTCCGGCTTTCTCTAATGTTTTAACTCTTGAACCATCTAATGGATAGCTCAAAAGTTTCTGTTGTCGATCATTGAAAAACATAGTAATATCTCCTTTTTATGCCGCTTTTTGATTCTCGACTAATGAGACCAGTTCATCAGCTTGTGTGACTGTGGTGCGCTTTACATTGACTTTGATCTTTGCGGGAGTGGTGATAATCTTAGACTCAATTGCAACATATTGATCTAGCTCCTCCATTCCCTCAATACTCATCATCGCTAGCTCAATTGCGGCGATATCAGGTTCATATTTGATATAGCCTAAGCCCATCACTGCCTTTTCATCAAGTATTTTCAAAGAAAGCTTAGTTTTTGAGGTTTGAGGTGCTAGTGTAAGAGAGCTGATGATATTGCCATCTATTCTATCTATGCCGTTACTTTCAAATATGGAAGCAATGATCTCTTTGGATAATTCAAAAGCTTCTGATAGTCTCTTTTTTAGAGATTGTAGTTCTTGTATATCTTTTGAAAGCGTTTCTATCTTTGTTTGTATCTCTAAAATTGAGAGTCCAACGAAGTCTGCTCTTTGGTGATAAGGCTTAGTGGTGTCTTGCAAAATTGAGCGGATGTAATCCATAAAGTACTCAGGAGAGCTCTCTTTTGAAATGCGTTCCATCTGTGATTGCAGTCTTGTGTTTACGAGTTTCATGTTTTTCTCCTTATGCCGCTAACGCCATTGCAGGCGTTGGCGGTTGTTTTATATTTGATATCTGTTTTGCTATGTTCCATAGTTGTTTATTTAACTTCAGATTGGCATCAATGGCAGTTATAGGCTTGGATCTGAACGATTTCCCTGTATCAAGGTTATAACCTTTAACTCCGCCTCTAATGACGGCTTCTTGTACGCGGTTAAATACACTCCAAAGAGTTGCATCATCATCCTCTTGTCTATGAACCTGTAATAGATCCCTTGCCTGAACTTTGTGGATATCCCTAAATCTGATATCTATTGCAGCATTTGCAATAGCATGTTGTTCAATGGGTGAGAGCTCTATCGTTTTGAAGCGATCTATTTCCTCTTGCATACGAGGAATATGTGATGTGACTTCATCAATTGCCATATTGATTTTAGAGAGGTTAAATCCAGAATGGATAATGGAGTGATGAGCGAAAGTATGTGATGGAACTAAAAGCATATTGGAGCAGACTATACGCCAACATGCCAGATCAACAATAAATGAAGATGTCCTATTATGGGAGTTTGTTAAAACAATGTCTGCATACTCTTGGTTGGCATCTGGTCTTAGCAGATTTTCAATGCTTCTAAACTGAATGATATGTTTTTGATAGCCCTGATTATCGGTATTACGCACTTTACTCTGACTCGCCATAATAGGATAGTATCCCGCATTTCTAAATGTATCTAGTATCGAATATGTAGGTACAAACGCGTATCTGTCTGAAACGCCTTCTATTGGTGTATCTGCAAAGATGGATGGTGCCGCAGCTTTGAGCTGGGCATCTGTTAATGGTATTTTTGACATGCTTATTTCTCCTGTTGTCGTAAATGATCTGTATTAGAGAACTTCCACCATCTTTTATGTTTTTTCTTCATTTTTGAGGTGGATTCATAAGTGCTAGCTACTGCTGTAGCGACTAAGATTGCGACTGTTATACATTGGGCTGGGGTCATTGGGTATTTCCTTTGTGTTAGATTGGTTTTGATCGTTTGAATAATATGTGAGTGAAAAAGGTTTGAAATAAATTTTTTTGAACAATCCATTCGTTTGAAAAAGATTCAAATAAGGAAAATGAACGATGAAAACAGATTTTGAAAAACTGATTCCGAGTGGCGTGCTGTTTAGCTTGAAAGATGTGGAAAATATGGGAATTATAAAGGTCAATATGGCAAAAAAGTTAATCGCTAAGAGAATGATCGAGTATGTGAAGATCGGGAGTAAGCTTCATATCTCTAGAGGCGAGCTATTACGATACCTCGAAGAGAATACGAAGGCTAGAATGTGTACTATATGAGGATGTTATGTATGTTTGATTGGAAAATATTTAACACCATTGCTAATATGAATATTTTGTATGGCGAAGAGTTTAGGATCTATTTTTCTTAACTCTTTCATCAATCCTCTTATAGTATTAAACTCACTATCACCGTATAGAATGTTATAGTACATAAGGAGTTGAGATTGTTTTACTCTGTTTTTTTGAAAATTGGCATGTAATTCTTTATAAACTACATTATTTTTCAGTTTATTAAAGTAGCTTATATCGTTTGCTTTAAGAGCTTTAACAAACTTTTCTAAATTACTTTCTTGAATAACAATCATTTTACTTTTATCGTCATCTTGAAAAGTCAGTTGAGCGTTCTTTGGATTTATTTTGTAAGATCGAAGAAAAAATGCAAAATTGTACAGATCTTCTTGTATCATCTGTTCAAGATGATCTACATTATGTAGGTGATTTTGTTCAAGAAAATTGGTAAGTTTTAAATCTAATTTGAATAATGTGCAGTTCTGCTGGAGATTTGTATTATCCAGTTGTAAGAGTTTTGAAGAGGTGATGAGTGTTTGTCCATGAATTTTTATCTCTTTGGAGACACTTTTATTTTTTTGCTTAAAAGTTGTAGCATTACTAGTTATTAATCCATGTAAAAATCGATTATCTAAGCTTTCAGAGGAGAATTCATTTAGATTATAGAAAATTTTATCTTCTACAGCTTTATCTAGATCACTTGTACTTAGATCTTCTTCATATAGCGTGATACAATATTGAGCCCCAAATAATGGTTTAATAATCTTGTCGTATAAAATATCTATTCCCGAATCTTGATCTCCTATTAAAACGAGTGCAACAGAAGATTTCTGGAGTGTTTGAATAAAAAATGCTAGCCAGTTTATAATATATTGAAATTTAGCGACATTTTCATTTGAGAGATGAAAAATATATTTGATAATAACTGAGTCAGTTAAGTTATAAGGTATTATGTACTGCTTGATCATATACATTGTTGGAATGAAAGTATTTCTATGGTATGTCTTATAACTAGTCGAGTAAAATTCTTCCATTTTGGAAGGGTTAAATTCCTCACCAGTAATAAGTACAAGATCATGAAAATATAATATCATCTGCTGATCGGAAGGTAAATTGCGTGTTTTTTTGAAACTTATATTAAAGCGATTATGTAAAATACTTTTCATCTCTTCAAAAGAAACAGTAACTATTTTTTCAAAAGGTGAAGATCTATAGCATATCTTACCAGTGTTATTTAGCCATACAGCCCACTCAGAACTCCATAATAGATCAAGAGCTTTGTTGGTGGGGAAGGCAAGGTCTGAATCGTTTCTTGCTTTTTGTGTTCTGCATTTATGTAAATTATTAAAATCAAAATAGGTTAGATACGCATTGTGAAGTTGTTTACAATGTTGCAAAATATGAAATAAATCTTCTTCTCTTTTGTTTATAGCCATTATTATTCTTTAGATCATTTATTTTATTATTTTAGTTGCTTTTACCTTAAATAAGTATTTTATAAAGTATCTAGACTAACTATAATACTAAAATACCGTTATTTAAAAGTTTTTTTAAATAACTAAAAATTCTAAAGTATAAAAAATTTAAGCTATATTGCGTAAAAAAAGTATCTAAAATATTAATTAGAACCTACATAGTTCTGTATTAGAAACTTACAAAAGAGAAGTAAAAGTTAAAGTCCTATTCCTTTAGTTTAGTGATGATTTCCTTCGTGCAAATAACATAAGATGATAATTTTTCCAATATAGATCATATTACACAATTGATCCAAAAACTTTTGGCATTGGCAAAATTGACGTAACGGTTAATAAGGAACTTTTATATAAAGTGGATATAAAGTGTTTTTTAGTAAAATGCGTACAAGCTAAGTGAGGGTTTCACTTAATTATGAAAATTAAAATAAATCCCTACCAAAATAAAAAAAATGTATAAAAAGTAGGGATTGAAAAAGGCTTTAGATTGCGTAATATATGGAATTTTTTCATATTTGTCATAGATATCAAAGAGATCTCTATTTAATTAAATTGGAACTAAATATGAATGGCTATAGAACCCCTGTAATGTAACTTTTGTACAGTTTTATTATATTGTATTTAGATTTTTTTGACTTATATGGTTAGTTAATCATTTTTTTATTAACGTTGATGTAGCTTATCCTTATATAATGCGATAAGAAGAGATTTTATACATGAAAGAGTTTGCAAAAAATAGTGAAGTTCAGGTATTAGATGCACTCGTTGCTGCGATTGAGCTTCGTGATGCATATACAAAGGGTCATTCAAAGCGTGTTGCTTATTTTGCTTCTGCACTAGCTAAAACATTGCAACTAACAGACCATGAAATTAAAGATATATATTTTGCTGGACTGGTTCATGACCTAGGAAAAATAGGTATTCCTGATGTAGTTTTACTTAAGCCTGAACGTTTAACAGAAGCAGAATATGCTATGATCAAGGAACATAGCAATCTCTCTGCAGTTATAATTAATACTATTGATGCATGGCGTCATCTCATTCCTCTAGTTCGGCATCATCATGAAAGAATGGATGGGCAAGGTTATCCCGATGGTTTAATTGGTGAGAATATTCCGCTTGGAGCGCGCGTTTTAGCGATAGCAGATATTTATGATGCTCTTACCAGTCGCCGTGTATACCGAGAAGGTATGCCTCAGGAACAAGCAAAATGTTTACTGCAAGAGATGGCACATGATGGACATATTGATCTAAATTTAACAGAAGTATTTGTCAAAAATATACATTCATATTCTCTTCCTGAAGATTCAGATGGAATCTATTTAAAAAATCTCGAAATCGCAAGAAATACATTTTTTTATAAAGATTCTTTAACGTCACTTTTTAATCGCAATGCTCTATTGATTTTAATCAAAAAAGCGATTGTCAAAAAACTGCATGTGACTTTGATAAAGTTTGACATAAAAGCGTTTAAAGAGATCAATAGTAAATATGGGATTTTGCATGGAGATAAACTCTTAACCCAGATCGGAGTGTTATTAAAACAATATTCGCCATTGAGTGAAATTATCGACGTTAATAGTGGTGATATTTTTGCGTGCAGAACGATGGCAGATAATTTTTTACTTCTCTATGTAGGTGATGCAGTAGATTATTTTGATTTTAAAGTGGACTCAATTATAAAAAATATAGAAACAAATATTAATGTCAAACTTAAGATCGCTGTGATTATTTACAATTATAGTAGTGATCAGACCAATAGTCTTGAATGGGGATATCTGATATGAAACGTCTTCGTCGTTTTCCTATAACGAATAAGAGTGATCTCATTTATGCAAAGATAGAAATTGGTCATTATTTTGAAGATCCACATGAAAGAGAAATATATTTATATGCATCTATGGAGCTAGGAAGTAATATTATAAAGCACTCAGGCAGTAATGGTGAGTTATGGTTGCTTGAGCAAAATGGATTTCTATCGATTGTGGCTTGTGATAGGGGTGTCGGCATAGGCAATATAGAACTTGCTCTTCAAGAGGGGTACTCTACCTTTATAGAGTCTTCATTAGGAATAGGGCTTAGTTCATTATGTAAATTAGACAATTATGATTTGGAAGTATTTTCTCTGACGAAGCATAATCTGCATGGCAGTGTTGTTTTCTTTGGCAAAAAAACACAACAAAAACAGACAGTATGTTTATCTATCCCCTTTGATGATAACTATAATGGAGATTTTGTCGCAAGTAAGGGAAGACTGATCGCTTTTGGAGATGTTGCCGGACATGGGCAAAAAGCTTTTAGTACAGCATTAGAAGTGATAAGTTTTTTTAATCGTCATTGCCATTCAATATTGACAATAGAAGATTTTTTTAAATCTCTACATAATAATCTACTTGAAAATGATTTACGTGGCTGTGATCTGATTATAGCAGCTGTTGATTCTAATAAAGTTACAGTTACAGGTGTTGGAAATATAACTATGTGGATGAAAAATAATGGAGAATTTATATCAAGTTCCATAAGATCTGGGAGTGTTGGAACGCATTATTCCAAATTGACTCATCAAACCTTTGAATTGACTTTATCAAGTCCATTAATTATAACAACAGATGGAGTCTCAAAAGATTGTTTTAAAAATCTCAGTGATACAATCAAAAAGGATAATATAAAAGCTTCATTATGTGCGGCGCTTTATTTTTGTGGCTCACTTTCAGATGATGCGTCGATTATTTATTTTAAAGCAAAGGATTTATGATGCGAGATGTATTGCATGCGTTACAAAAAATAGTCAGAGAAGATCGACAATTACTTATAGATGACTGGGTTGGGTATTTTTCATCAGAAGAGCATGAGAGTGAGATGAGATATTATTCGGATTTTTTAAGTTTTTTTGATGAATGTATACAAAGTGACTTAGATCCTTTAAGTGAGGAAGCTATTGCTCTCTCAAATTTTATGAGAAAAGTTGCAGAGATCCGTGGGGAAGAAAGATTTTATAATTTTAAAAATTCTGTTTATACTTGTTATATTAAATTTCCATTGTTTAAGAGACTTGATGAAAGAGGAATATTTCATTATGAGGTTGCTTCTATGATGACAGCTTTTTTTGAAGCTTTAACATCGCGTCTTATTTTTAGAGTAATACAAGATAATAACCGTATCCAACAAGCATCAGCGGCAGAACTTTCTGAAAGAGAAGCGCCAATAAGCGAGATTTGGAAAGGAATTTTACTTGTATCAATTGTCGGTACTCTGGATTCCAATAGAGTGATTCAAATAATAGATAAAATATTGGAAACGCTAGAGAAACTTGAATCAGAACATGTGATTATTGACATTAATGCTATCTATGATGTTAATACGGAAGTTGCAAATCAACTCAGAAAGCTTTATAGTGCAATATCCATGATGGGTTCACATGCCTATTTGACGGGCATCAGTAAAAATATTGCCAAAGCAATGACTCATTTAGAACTTTCAATCGGGGAAGTACAAACATTTCGTACTACAAGAAAAGCAGTTGAATTTATATTAAAGAAGGAAATAGATTAGTGAATTTATTTTATGCACAGATAGTCTTGTTTAAACACGAATTCAATTTTAGTGGCAAAAGTTGTTGAATAATTGTATTTGGATTTGCCGATGAAAAAATTATCTCTTGTAAAATTGTTATATGCGGGATTGATAACGAGTTTAATTATTGTTTTTTCTTTATCGGCTTTATCTGTGCTGGAGCATACGAGAGCGATTGAAGTTACAAAACAAATTCTTCGCCATCCGTTTGTAGTAACCAATACAGTACGAGATATCAGGGTTGATGTAAGAATGCTTTGGGAGATTACCAATAAGGCTGTTTATGAAAATATATTTGAAGAAGAATCACTTAAAAAAATAGCTGGCACTGAGGGTAAAATCAATCAGGAATTTAAACTTTTAAGAGAACGATATTTAGGTGAGCCTTCTGATATTAATAGTTTGGAAAAAACATATAAAATACTAGACAGTCAAATACACAGAGCTTTGGAAATCCGAAATATGAGTAATTCTGAAAATGCATCAAAGTATCTCAATGATAATCATGTTGAAGAAAATTATCATCTTATGTCTGACGAAATAAATGTAATCATAAAATTTGCTATGAACAAAGCGCAAGAACTTAGCAGTAGTGCCGATGGCGAACTCAATGAAAATATTCATCAACAAATTGTGTTTTCACTTGCCATATTATCATTAGGCTTAGTATTGGGTGCTGTTTTAATAAGATTCATTAGAGGAAAATTTTATGAAATAAATTTTATTCTTAAGAATATACAACAGCATAATTTTCAAAAAATACCAATTGACAACAATGAAGTTGAGGAATTTAGACAGCTTAAAGAAGGTATCAATATTATGGTTGATAGTATAGTTCAATCAAAAAAAATTATCGAAGAAAAAAATTTAGAACTTCAAAGTACACAACAGTTCTTGGATTTTGCATTACAGGCGAGTAATGAGGGAATATGGGAATGGAATTTAAGTAGTGGAGAAATTAAGGTAAATAATATTTTTGAAAAGATGCTTGGTTATGCGGAGGGTGAGTGGAATAAAAGTGAAGAAAATATGTTAAAGCATACAAAAGTTGTAGAATTTTCTAAATCTATGGAATTATTTGAAGCTCATCTTGAAGGATTAAGTTCCTATTATGAATCTGAATTTGAGATGAGAAAAAAATCCGGTGAATGGATTTGGATTCAATCAAGAGGAAAAGTTATCGTACGAGATGAAGATGGAAAAGCGCTGATCGCATCTGGAACTCATACTGATGTCACTTTACGAAAACACATTGAAGAGGAACTAAAAAATACATATAAAAAACTTGAACAATCGTTAAAAACAATTCAAGATGCAGAAGAGAGTTATCGAGGTCTTTTTAATTCAGTGACGCATGCTATCTATATTCAAGATTTCAATGGCAAGTTTATTGATGTTAATCATGGAGCTGAACTCATGTATGGATATACTCGGGATGAATTTATTGGTAAAACTCCGGGTCTTATCTCTGCTCCTGATAAAAATGATATGCAACAACTTTCTGAACATATTAATCGTGCAATCGCAGGTGAAGCACAGCGATTTGAGTTTTGGGGCAAGAGAAAAAATGGAGAGATATTTCCAAAGGATGTTACTATTGTAAGAGGTAAATACTTTGGAAAAGATGTCTTGATCGCAGTAAGTGTAGATATTATCAAGCAAAAACAATTAGAACAAAAATTACAAACACTTGTATCAGAAGAAATAGAAAAAAGAATTGAAAAAGAAACTCTCCTTGCACAAGAATCACTCAAAGCCATGACTGATGTACTCACCGGTATTCCAAATCGAAGAAAGTTTGATGAAACATATTTAAATGAATGCAAAAGAGCAATGAGAAGTGATATATTTTTATCATTAATAATGATTGATATTGATTTCTTTAAAAACTATAATGATGCGTATGGTCATAGTGCCGGCGATGAATGTTTGAAAGAAGTTGCTAATCAGCTTGAGGATACAATAGGTCGAGGAAGTGACTTTGTAAGCAGATATGGCGGTGAGGAGTTTATATTAATTCTTCCTGCTACAGATATTGAGGGAACAACTAATATTGCACAAAAACTTCAAAAAAGTATTGAAATATTAAATATACCTCATGCTTATTCAACCGTTGCAGACCATGTTACAATCAGTCTTGGATGCAGTACAATGAAAATAAAAAAAGAAAGTGACTGTAAAAAACTTTTACTTCATGTAGATGAGATGCTATATAAAGCTAAAGCTGCAGGAAGAAATAGAGTTTTTTTTGAAAACGAAATTTAGTTTTGTAGATGATTAGACAAAAGCAATAGGCAGTATAGGGCTATTTGAAAAAAGGAATTGTTATGAATGAATTACGACTGAACAATATAATTCAGTTTAATAGAAATGGTGTTTTATTATCAAACAATACAATTGAACAGGCCTTGAGTATTATGTCAGAGGCTGCAATTAGCTCTGTTGTCATAGTAGATCAGGCGAATTATCCGATAGGAATATTTACCGAGCATGATGCAATAAATATCATTGCCAAAAACATATCGATTTTAACACCTTTATTCGACGTGATGTCAATAGAGCTTTTTACTGTACCTGATACTATTTATCTTCATGATGCATATATTCTCTTGAGTAATGCCGGATACCGACATCTTATTGTTACAAATGAAAAAAAAGAGTATCTTGGCATTGTCAGTGAAGGTGATTTCTTACGTCTTATGAGTCTCGAACATCTTGATAAGTTGGAGATTGTTGAAGAGGTTATGGACACAACACCTTTACTTATTGAATCAAGTTTATCTATTCAAGAAGCTGCTAAACTTATGAGTGAACGCCACTCAGATTATGCTATTGTCACTAAAGGTTTTAGTCCAATAGGCGTTATTAATGAACGTTCAATCTCACAACATTTTATGAATAAACCAGAGAATCATGAGATATTGATCGATCAATTAATTCTTGAAGGTGTTCATTTCATCTCGAAATCAATTCTGCTTCAAGAAGCTGCACAGCTTTTAACAAAACATGGCGTGCATCAGCTTATAGTTGTTGATGAACAAGAACATGTCATCGGTTTGCTTAAACGTGTCGATGTTTTAAAAGCAATTCATGGTTCTTTTTTTGAGTTTTTGATTACGACAATAGAAAAAAAGAGCGAAGCACTTGAAAAACTGATCGCACAGCAACAACTTCTGACAGAAAAAACAAATCTTTTAAATACGGTTATTAATGCAATTCCTGACCTTGTATGGGTAAAAAACATTGAAGGTAAATATCTTACATGTAATCATATGTTTGAACATTTTTATGGCACATCTTGTTCTGGAATAACCGGAAAGAGTGATTATGATTTTGTACAGGCTGAACTTGCTGATTTTTTTCGTAAAAATGATCAACATGCAATAGAAGAAAAAAAACCTGTACAGAATGAAGAATATCTTATCTTTAAGGATGGCAGTTATGAGGGGACTTTTGAAACAGTTAAAACACCTGTTAAGGATACAGAGGGAAAGATTTTTGGTGTATTGGGAGTTGCACGAGATATCAGTGAACGAAAATTAAGAGAGCGGGAACTTCAAGAAAAAGATGATGAACTGCGTTTTGCTGAGGAATTGGCACATGTGGGAAGCTGGATATGGGACATAAAAAATAATATTTTTAAGGGTTCTGATGAAACACATAGAATCTTTGGAATAAAAGAATCAGAAACAATTACCTTTGATCAACTCTTATCGTTGGTTCATCCAGATGATAGAGAAATAGTACAAATTCATCTTATGAATGCATCTCAAACAGGCATATATGATAATGCTGTACGTCGAATTGTAATTGATGATAAAATCAAATGGATAGCTATTTCTGCCAATTTTTCACAAGATGAATCTGGAAACTATGTCAAAGCACAAGGGATGCTTCAAGATATTACAATACAAAAAAATTATGAATTAGAACTAGAGAGGTTGGCGAATTTTGATTCGTTAACGGGTTTGGCTAATCGCACGTATTTATTGGCACACATTAATAAACTTATTCATCGAAACAAACGTAATAAAAGTAATGCGGCTGTACTGCTTTTTGATCTTGATCATTTTAGAGATATCAATGATAGTTTTGGACACAACATGGGAGATGAGCTCCTTATTCAAGTCGCAAAGCGTATGACCGAGCGTATGCGCCAAGAGGATCTTGTAGCACATTTAAGCGGTGATGAGTTTGTTCTTGTTTTGGAAGAACTTCATAACAAAGAAGATGTTGCAAAAGTTGCGCTAGAGATGATCGATATGATATCTGAAGTCTATGTGCTTTCTGATAATCTTGAAGTACGTATTGGTGTTAGTGTTGGAATTGTTCTTGTCTCTGAAGATATGATCAATGCAAATGAACTGCTTCAATTTGCAGATGCCGCATTATATAAAGCAAAAAAAGAGGGACGCAACTGTTATCGTTTTTATTCGAACAAACTTACGGTATTTGTTCAAGAACGTATCCGTTATCAAAATGAGATCTTTCATGCCTTACAAAATAATGAATTTGAGATGTATTATCAACCTCAAGTGCATATTGAAACAAACAGAATCATCGGTGCAGAAGCACTAATACGATGGAACCATCCGACAAAGGGAGTTGTGAGCCCAACAGTTTTTATTCCAATTGCTGAAGAAAGCGGACTGATAGCTCGTATTGGAGAGTGGACATTGCAGGAATCATGCAAACAGGCTAAAAAATGGCTTGAAGCTGGGCATGACTTTCATATATCTGTCAATGTGTCTATGCATCAACTTCGTCATCATAATCTTATAGAAGTTGTAAATGACGCATTAGATCAAAGTGGTTTTTCACCTGATAAGCTTATTTTAGAGCTTACAGAAAGTGCTATGATGAAACATGAGGATGAGTTGATTACTATGCTTCATCTGCTGCGTGCTAAAGGAATCGGAATTGCGATTGATGATTTTGGGACAGGATATTCATCATATAGCTATCTTAAACGTTTTCCAATAGATATCCTGAAAATAGATAAGAGTTTCATTGATGATATTCCTTATAAAAAAGATGCAATGGCTATTGTTAAAGCTATAATCTCGATGAGTGAAATACTCGGATATCAGATTTTGGCAGAAGGTGTTGAATATATCGAACAAGCAGACTTTTTAAAACAAGAGAGATGCCATTATTATCAAGGATATTTAAAAAGCTGTCCGATCCCGGCTGCGGAGTTTGAACGTTTATTAGATCGGTGAAAAGTAATTACAAGTTAAATTACGAATATTACGTGCTAATATGAATATTAAGAAGATCTTGATACAAATGAATAGGGAATATGTATGAAAACAATCGGGAATATTTTATGGTTTGTATTTGGCGGGTTTTTTATGGGACTTGCATGGTGGAGTATGGGTGTTTTAGCATTTATTACGATTATCGGCATCCCTTGGGCTAGAGCTTGTTTTATGATCGGAACTTTTTCATTCTTTCCATTTGGAAAAGAGGTTGTAAGCAGAAAAGAGCTGACACATAAAGATGATATAGGAACAGGTTTTCTTGGTACTATAGGAAATATTATCTGGTTTATTTTTGTTGGCATATGGCTTGCAATCGCTCATCTTGCATTGGCTCTTACTTATTTTCTAACGATTATAGGAATTCCGTTTGGTTTACAACATTTAAAATTAGCAGAAATGGCACTCTTTCCTATTGGAAAGACTATTGTTACAAGATAAAAAATCTACTGAGCAGATAAAGATTTCCACTGGGTTTGTTCCTCTTTAGGATCATTCAAAACCGGTAGATCCATAATATACATTTTTGCAGTTTGGCTTATCGTAGGGAAAAGATTGATCCCTAAAATCTTTTCTAACTGTGCAATACTTATAACTTCATACTCTTTTCCATTTGCATTTTTACTTACATAGACTGCTCCCTCGCCTACAGAAGGCACAAAGATAGCTTTAAAGAGTTTTGTAGGTACTTGTATCCCATTAACGCGTTTATAATCTTCTTTATAAAAAATAGGTCCACTTATCACATAGATCTCAATCTTATGTTTTGCAAGAGCTCTTGTAGCTTCTTCTATCTCATACCAGATTCCGACATTGTTATTATGGTTTTGAGGTACGGTGTTTGCCAGTGAAAGACACTCATGATTGGCCACTTTATCACTAAAGTCTAAACTCGGAGTCATTTCTCCCTTGTCATAGTGGATACCGATGTAATCCATAATTTCTGTTCTCTCTTTTTCACTTAAACGCGCTTCTGTATGAAAAATATTTGATCGTATCCCTTTTTTTGTGAGCATATCTCTTGTGAGATGTTCCGCACTCCAAAGCGGCGTTTTAGAAACACTGGAATACATAAGGGCAAACCCTTTATAGCAAAGCTCCTTTGTTTTTAATTTAAGTTTGGTATTGATGATCGTTGGTGCTTGGTTATTAAGATAAATATTTGTACACGATGTAGTGGCACCAGAAAGATTACATGTAAGAATAGAGATAAAAAATAATAACTTAAACTGTTTCAAAAAAGTAAACCTTTGACTTGATGAATTATATTATAGCAATATTTTCAGAGTTCACGTTTGATTCACGCATGCTAGCTTATGATTACATCAAGACAAATAAGTGAAAGCAAAAGGAAATTAAAATGAGAACAAAATTGACAGTATTACTATGTGCACCATTACTGAGTATGAGCGTTTATGCGGGAACAATCGACGGAAGCACTGTTTTTAGCAGTATGATAGGTGCAGGCGTTGGATCGGCTGTAGGATCTATGATAGGTGGCAGAAATGGAGCAATCGTAGGAGGGGGAGTCGGCGGAGTGATAGGCGCTGCAGCGGGCTCAAGAGAGAATAATTCAAGAGATGTCATATATGAAGATCATCCTCGTCCTGTTGTGGTGAGGACAACAAATGTTGTGGTTCAAGACAGATACTATAGACCTGTAACAGAAGTAGCTGTCTTTCATCCAAGAGATCGCAGATTTGATTATAGAGATAGCTATCGTTATGATCATTATAACGATAGACATTATCATGATCACGATAGATATGACGATAGATATGACAGAGATCACCGTTAAGTAAATGCACTATCAGCTTATATTTGTAATATTAAGCTAAAATCATGTCTATAAATATACTTAAGGCGTTAATTTGTATGATGTGTGTGTGATTGGTGCAGGGGTAAACGGTTGTAGTATTGCACACTTTTTAACAAAGAGTGGCAAAAAAGTAGCTCTTTTTGATAAAGATGGCATTGCCGCTGGTGGCAGTGGTGCCGCCGGTGCTTTCATCTCTCCGAAGTTTTCTAAAGGTGGAGAGCTTAAAGAACTTATAGAAAAATCATATCTTTTTTCGCTTGATTTTTATTCTCAAAATTTTCCCTCATTTTTAAAAAGGGCACCTCTTTTACACATAGCCAAAGAGGAATTTGATGCTCAAAAACTCAGAGCTTTTAAAGAAAATACGAGTTTGAAAATAACTGAAACTCCCTTACAAGTCAGCCAAATTCTAAGAGAAGAAGCACAGAAAAATGAAAATGTTTATCTGTTAAATGGCGGGGTTGTAGATGCGCAGGGTGTGTGTCGGGCTATGGCTGAGGGTACCGATTTTTTTCATTATGAAGTAAAAAATCTTGTTTGGCAAGATGGATATTATGAAGTGGGCGATATCAAAGCAAAAGAGGTCGTGTTAGCGTATGGAGCGTATGAACCGATCATACATGAACCATATATCAATCTTCGCGGTATCTGGGGACATCGCATCGACATTCATACTTCAACACGCACAGAAGTGACGATGCATCATCACGTTTCCATTTCAAAATGTGAAGATGGAAATATGGCAATAGGTGCGACGCATAACGTACATTATCATCCTCAAAAAAATATAGAGCCTTATGATATCAATGAAGGAAGAGAAGAGCTTTTAAAAAAGGCAAATCTCACAATAGAACTTAAAAATGTCGAGGTTTTAAAAGATTATACGGGACTTCGCAGTGGTTCAAATGATTATCTGCCGCTTATCGGACGAATGGTTGAGAGTAAAAATAATTTCGATGAAATCAGTTACTATCCTAATCTAACTATGATAAATGGAGTAGGCGGTTATGGTTTTGTTCTCGCGCCCTACATTGCAAAACAGTTATGTGAGTTTATAATTGATGGCAAAGATGTAGATGCTTTTTTAATGCCTTTACGATTTTACAAGAGGTATATTAAAGGGCTACAAAAAAGCAGATGATATACATAATTTTTTTTATTTGCACTTTTTTAATCCTGATATTTTTTATTATTCAGGTGCAGTATTTTTTTGTATTTGAGCCTAAAAAACATCGAAGAGAGTTTTTGGATGAAAGATATACTCCACTTGAAATTCAAGCAGAAGATGGCACTACCTTAGAAGGGATGGAATTTACTCCAGAGCATTTTTCACACACGATTTTCTATCTTGGCGGACGCTCTCAAGATAGTGTTGCACTCATTCACCGCCTCGCCTTTGCTCTTGAAAATAATAGAATCGTAACTTTTAACTATAGAGGATATGGAAATTCACAAGGCACGCCATCTGAGCAAAATGTTTATGAAGATGCCGCCTATATAGCCGAAAAATTAAAGGAGCGTTATGGAAACTTTAGCATTGTAGGCTTTTCTCTGGGAAGTAGTGTCGCAGCATACGTGGCATCCAAGATAAAAGTGGAAAAGCTCTTTTTGCTTGGAGGATTTGATAGTGTTTTTCATATTATTAAAAATAAAATCCCCTTACTTCCATCATTTTTGATACGCTATAAGTTTGATACAGCTTTACACGTAAGCAGTGTTGAAGCTCCAACTTATCTAGTCTCAAGTAAAGATGACAATATCGTGCCAATAAAAAATGCCAATAATTTAAAAATTAGCATCAAAAATCTGACAGAGTTCAAAGAATTATCTAGCTACAATCACGACGAAATTTTATTTTCGCAAGAGAGCGTAAATCTGATAAAAAAGGGATTGAATTGAAAAAAGAAGCTATCATACTACTTAATATGGGTGGACCAAACAACCTAAATGAAGTGGAACTTTTTTTAAAAAATATGTTTAGCGATCCAAATATCTTAACGATGAAAAGCGGCTTATTAAGAGGGTTTGTAGGTGGCATGATCACCTTTTTAAGAGCAGAGTCTTCTCAAGAGATATATAGAAAGATAGGTGGAAAATCTCCTATCGTCGACTTGACAAAAGAGATCGTTTCAAAGCTTCAAGAGATAGTCGGCGATGAAGTTATAGTGGATTTCGTTATGCGTTATACACCTCCTTTCGCGCCTGAAGTTATTGAGCGACTTAAAGCAAACCATGTATCAAAGATCTATCTTATCCCAATGTATCCGCAATACTCGACGACAACGACAAAATCATCGTTAGAAGATTTTTATGAAGCTTTACATGGTAGCGATTTAGATGCGACAGTGTATGAGATCAAGCACTACTTTGAAAATGAAGATTATAATAAAGCAGTTTTAGAACGTATAAAGGAGACGATGGGTGAAGGTAAATACGAAGATTTTGATCTCATATTTTCAGCACATGGTCTGCCTCAAAAAATTATAAACGCAGGTGATCCATACCAAACCCATATAGAAAAAAATGTCAAAATACTCAAAGAGATGCTCCTTGAACGCGGGATGGATTTTCACGAAGTTCATTTGGCATATCAGTCAAAAGTAGGGCCGATGAAATGGCTTTCCCCTTCACTTGGAGAAAAACTCGCCACGGTTAGAAACAGAGGCGTAGTTATCTATCCTCTTGCTTTTACTGTGGATAACTCTGAGACAGATTATGAACTTTCTATCGAGTATAAAGAGATTGCAGAGGAACTTGGATTTAAAAGCTACAAGGTGTGTAAATGTGTCAACGACCATCCACTTTTTATCGACGCGCTTGTCGAAATCTATGAAAAGATGAAGTAGTGCGATGAAAGTAGTTATATTTGATATGGATGGCACGCTTATAGACAGTAAAAAAGATATAACAAGTTCCATCAACTATGTCCGAAAAATAAATCATGATCTTCCTCCGCTGGATGAGCAGTTTATAGTCGATGTAATTAATATGCCGGTTCGAAATTTGCCTCAACTCTTTTATAGCACACCAATCTATCTCGAAGAGGATAGGGTGCTGTTTGAGGAACATTACTTTGAAGAGTGCGTGAAAAGTCCCTATCTTTATGAAGGAATTGCAGAGAGTTTAGAACAACTAAAATCCTTACATGTAAAGCTTAATGTGGCTACAAACGCACCGACCATCTTTGCAAAAAGGATGTTAAAACACTTACATGTAAGCGAACTTTTTGATACTATCATCGGTGCAGACACTGCAAAAGCTTCAAAACCAGATCCTAAGATGCTGAACATAATCTTGGAAAAATACGACTTTAAGCACACCGTAAATAAGACTTGGATGGTCGGAGACAATTCTAAAGATATTGAAGCTGCGCGTAAAATCTCTATCTCCTCTATTTTTGCCGCTTGGGGATTTAGTAGTAGCGGAGAGGCGGATTTTATAGCAGAGCATCCGCTACATATTCTCGATATCGTAAAAAATCGGGTAGAATAGTTTTTAAAAAAGTGGGGACTCTATGTTTGAACCTGATTTGATTATTTCCTACGTTTTAATGGGATTTTTCTTTTTAAGACAGATCATGATCTTAAAACGTCCAAATAAAATAAATTATTCTCCTTTGATTCTCGGCATCGGAGCTATCTTCGCACTTGTACATTTTATTCTCTATTTTGAGTCAGATACAATCACTCTTATACTCAAAGAATCCTCATCTTCTTTACTCGTTTCTCTTTTACTCTATGTGATGATGAATATTTTGCATCAAGCGCAAAAAAATGAGGAAGAACAGTTTCAAAGAGAATTTTCATCCGCGATGGCTTCTAAAATTTCTCAAATGAAAGAGTACATTGGGATGCTAGAAGAGAAAATAGCGCAGATGCGAGATGATGAACATCAATCTCTTTTTGGCATCAGAGAAGATATTAAAAATGATCTCTTAGCTCAAAAGCTTATACAAGCCAATCAGGAGAAGTTCATACATCAGTTTGAGGCTCTGATGCATCAGGAAAATGAAATACTTAAAACACTGCAACAACTGCCTGAATTAGATCAGATAATGCATAATCATATCGATATTCTTCGTATTTCGGAGCAGGATCACTTTAATCGTATTAAAAAAGCGTTTGATCAAGCAAATGAGAATAGATGTGATATTAAAGATGAGATAGCTGATGTCAAACATGAGATAAATCTTCTTCAATCAATTTCAAAAGATGTAGCAGAAAAGATCATCGAAGCAACTCTTGGAGAACTCTCAGGTATTATCTTGGAGTTTCAAAGACAGCTCACAACTTTACGCGCTCAAAGTGAGAGTGTTTCAACTTCACTCTCTGAGGGTGAAAGTATACTCTCCAATGCACGTTCTAAAAGTGAGATGCTGATGAAACAGATCATCCTTTCATCGAACAATATGAAAAACCTTGTAGATAGCAGCCGTTCTCTCACAATGATTTATGAGCCGATAAAAAATCTTATAAGTGAGATACAATCTATCAAAGCTGATTATCAAGCCGCACATCAAGAACTTGGCGATTTGGCCACTTTACTCACAAGCACAGAAAAAGAACAAATAGAAGTGATGAAAGTAAAAGTAGATGAACTCAGTAAAAAACTGATTGAAAAGATCGATATTTCGCTCCAAAAGCTACATGCTCACTATCATATTGCTTCAAATGAGGTTACAAGTACTGTCTCAGAACTTGCCAAAAAAGCAAAACTCGGGAGTTACGAAGAATAGTAACTCTCAAGATCATTTTAATAACAATTTCTGAGCTTTATAAATCAATATATCTTGATATATTATAATTAAACTGTTATAATTCCCAAAAAGGGATAAATAATGAAACGTTTACATGTACATATCAGTGTTGGAAGTCTTCAAGAAAGTCGTCATTTTTATACTGCATTGTTTGGCAGTGAACCTACAAAAATAAAAGATGATTATTTACAATGGATACTGGATGATCCTTATATTAATTTTGCGATCTCTTCTGGGCGTGCAGAACTTGGATTAAATCATTTAGGAATTCAAGTCGAAAGTGATGACGCACTCGAGGTCATTGAAAAAAGATTATTAGCAGCAAATATTGGCGGAGAAAAACAGGAAGCGGCACAGTGTTGCTATGCACAAAGTAAAAAATACTGGATCGAAGATCCTCAGCATGTTATCTGGGAAAACTATCATACCTCTGAGCAGATCGAAGTATTTGGCGGAGATCATTTCACTGGAGGGGTAGGATGCTGTCAACCAAGTTTTTCTACCAATGGTAAATGGTCAAGCAAAGGAAGTTGTTGATAAGTTGTCAAAATATATTCCTTAAACTTATTCGCTCTAATCTTATTCAACTATCTAAAAATGGAGATTGTAAATTATGAAAAATGTTCTTATCCTTTGTACGGGCAATAGTTGCCGATCTATTATGGCTGAAGCGCTTATCAATGCTAAAATGGGAGATTGTGTTCACGCTCAAAGCTCAGGTGTGAAAGCGAGCGGTAAGGTAAACCCTTATGCTCAAGAACTTTTAATATCGAAAGGATATTGGAGAGATGAGTATCACTCCAAAGTGATTGATACTGTTCTTGATACGGCTTTTGATCTTGTTGTCACAGTGTGTGACCATGCACATGAGACTTGTCCTATGTTTCCTAAAGCTATTAAGACGATTCACGTCGCTTTTGAAGACCCAAGCGGTAAAATAGTAGATGAATATGCAAAAACACTTGATCTTATTGTAGAAAAGCTTTTACCGATTGTTAAAACTGAATTGTGTAGTTAATATGGCTAAGGGTCATATTGTTGCCACACTCATGAAAAACCTAAATGGTAGTTATCATAAATGTTAGAGAATCTTTTTAGCTTACTTGATTCTCATACATACATCGCATTCTTTGCAGCGTTTATTGCCGGAAGTATTACCGCTGTCGCTCCATGTTCACTGATCTCCGTTCCTTTATTGGTAGGAAGTTCTTTGGCGCTCAACAAAGATCTCATCGGGCGAAAAAAAGCTCTTTACACCTATGCTTTTGCTTCATTATTTGCCCTGGGTGTTGGAATCAGTTTTTCGATTCTTGGGTTTATGGTGGCAAAATTTGGTGCATTTTTTTCTATCGCACCAACGTGGGCTTATATGAGTGCAGGAGTTATGAGTCTTTTCATCGCTGCATACGCATATGGTATTATTCCCGCAATGGACAAATCAGGGATTATGAAAACCTTCATACGATTTCGACTTTTTGGTGGTTTGCTAGTGGGATTGGTGTTTGGACTCGTCAGCACTCCCTGTGCTTCTGCTCCACTAGTGGCTATTATAAGCGCAGCAGCAAATAGCAGTTACCCTTATGCTTACGCACTCATACTGACTTTTGCCCTAGGACATTCACTTCTTTTATTAGTTGCTGGTATTTCTGTAGGATTTACTCAGAGTATAGTCTCTAGTTCAGCTATCAGACGAATATCAGATAGTATCAATACCTCTTTTGCTTTACTTTTGGTAGGATTTGGATTTTATTTTATTTATCAAGCAGTGTTACAATTTTAAATTCAAGGAATAGAGAATGAAACGATTGATTGTAGCTGGAGTTTTACTCCTTAGTACAACAATATTTGGTGCAGATACAATGCTGAATGAAACACCTTATGAAATTGCCAAAAGCGATATAGGTAAAGGGAAAGCCGTAATGCTAGAAATTGGCTCAGATAAGTGCGGCAGTTGTCAGGATATGGGAAAAATGCTCTATCGTGTCAAAAAAAGTGCTCCTGATGCTATGATATTTTTTATCAATGTCTGGCAAGAGCGTAAAGCAATCAAAATATTAGCCATACAGATGATACCAACACAAATTATTTATGATGCTAAAGGTAAAGAGGTATATCGTCATATTGGACCATTAACCGGCGAAGAACTGGGTAAGGCTCTCACTCAATACAAAGTAAGATAAGGAAGAATTGATGAAGATAGAAATCTTAGGAACAGGTTGTTCCAAATGTCGTGAACTTGAAGCAAAAGTCAAAGAAGCTGTTGCAAGAAGTGGTAAATTTGTTCAAATAGAAAAAGTTGGAGATATCATGAAAATTATGGAATACAATGTTATGAGTACTCCAGGACTCGTGATCGATGGAGTTGTAAAATCGACAGCAAAAGTACCGAGTGTAGACGAAATAATTGCGATGATAGGCTGAGACAGTGAGACTACATTCACTGATATGGCTTGCCGCTTTTAGTATTTCTGCTCACGCTATAACACTAGAAGAACTATTTACGTCACTCAAATCCTCTCCTGCAATCACTCAAGATCGACTCAGTGTTGAAGAGTCAAAAAAAGTAACAGAAGTGCTTCATGGATCACTTTATCCAAAAGTGTATGGTTTTGCTTCGATCGAGCATTATAGCAATCCTACTAATTTACGGCCACTTCTTCCAACAGAATCTGCGGCTTTAATGTCACAAAACGGAACTTTGCCTTTTAGTAGAAATATTGGTAAAGTTGGTTTGAAAGGCTCAATACCGCTATACAATGGATCACTTTATGCCTTGATTGACGAGCTTAAAATGACCCATAAAAGTTTGCAAAGCCAAAAACATCTTGATATGCTTTCAAAAGAGGCTGAACTTGTAGATAGTGATGCTGCACTGATATATTTTGAACGTTTTACAAATGCTCTCAATTCTCAAAATACCTCAATTCAAAAAACGAAAGAGCGCATTGATGTTGGAGTCAAAAATGGACGATATGCCCAAGCAGAGAGTTTGAAGCTTCAAAATGCTCTTTCATCCTTACGCATTTCCATCGAAGACACTACAGCGAAACGAGTCGCCTATGCGCAACAAATCAGAGCTTTGACAAATTTAGAGATCACTCAAAGTATCCCGATGAATCTCAAGGGTGCAATCACTACCTCCTCTGAAGATGTAGCATTTCTTGAACCGTTTAAACAAAAAGTTGAAGCTAAAAATTATGCATCCAAAGCTGCAGAACGATCTCTATTACCGGTAGTCACAGCAGATGCGACACTCTTTCGGGGATGGGGAGAAGCATATAATAATGGAGATCAATTTCATCAAGATTACGGTACTGTCGGCATATACGTCAATCTCCCATTATTTGATGCAAGTAGTTACAAATCGATTGAAAAAACTCATCTAGCGGCCCTTCAAGCTCAAAGTGCATTAGAGCAAAAAAGAATCGAATTGAGTGCAAAAATAAAAACTCTTCATAGTGATGAAAATAGCCTTATCAATTCTCTTTCCAGTGCCAAGATGCGAGTTGCATCCAGTGAAGAGCTTCTTGCAATCGGCAAACTTGCTGTACAAAATGGTCGTCTGAGCATTGAAGAGTATCTTCGCTATGAAGATGCCTTGTTGGACGCAAAAGCGACACAAGCCGCAATTGAATGGAAATTGTGGAGAACACGGAGCGCAATTGCAATTATTTATGGCATCGATCTTGCCGACATTATGGAGTAAATTTATGAAAAAGAAAATCATTTTATTGATCTTGACTATCGCTGTAATAGCTGGTGGCGTAGTAGCAATCAAAAATAAAAAAAAGAGTCTTGCGGAACTTAAAACTCCATCAGCCGAGATGGTTACTGCTCGTCTGTTTGAACCAAAATTCAAACAGACTCAACTTACAATACAAGTTCTTGCAGAGGTAAACAGTGATCATGAGATTACTTTTACTCCTCGATTTGCAGCGATGGTGGAATCAATTGCACCGATTGGAAGCGTGTTTAAGAAAGGTTCTCTTATACTGAATCTTGACGATACAGACATAAAAACCGATTTACTCAATCTTTCTGCTGATCTAAACAGTGCTCAAAGCGATGAAGCGGCCAAACAAACACAATATGAAACTATAAATGAGATTCATCGCCGTACATTAGAACTCCTAGCAGTCGGAGGAGCTTCTAAAGAGCAATCTCAAAATGAACAAACACAGCTTGCTTCTGCTGCTGCGGCACTTCAAAGTGTCAAAAGCCGTATGTCAACCCTCAAAGCAAAAAAAATGCTTGACGAAAATCTCTTACGCTATACACGTCTCATCGCTCCGTATGATGGTATTGTCACTCAAAAAATGGTCAATACAGGTGACTTTGCTTCGATAGGCAAACCACTTCTGGTATTTTCAGGATATGATGGAAAATATTTAAAAGTAAAACTTCCCCAAGAGCAACTCTATAGTGCTCTTTTGTATAATAATCAAAAGATCCCGCTTGAAGCTTTAGGAAGTTCACCTGATGGGTTAGCGACTTTTATTGCCCGTCCTTCTAAGATTATTGAAAACATCGGTGCAAAAATCAACATTGATCTCATAGCATATAATGGTAATGCTACATATTTGCCTTCTGATACACTTTTACGAAATGCAGATGGTGATCAGGTGCTCGTTTTTTCTAATGGGAAAGTGACTTCTAAAAAAATAACAATTAAAACCTGCAACGCACTTGGATGTATAAGTGACGATCATCTTGAGGGATTAAAAATACTCCAAGCCTCTCCTGATGCACTTTTACGTGCGCTTAGCGGTACTACACTTACGATAGGCAATTAAAAATGTTTGAATATTTTTTCCGACGCAGCTATCTACTATTCGCTCTTGTTGGGTTGTTTATGGTTTTTGGGATTGAGGGATTAAAAAATACCCCTAAAAATCTTTTTCCTGATTCTGAACGCCCTCAAGCGATCATCATTACCCAAATACCTGGTGCGAGTGCGCAACTTGCTGCATCTACAGTATCTAAACCAATCGAAGAGGAGATGGCAAGACTCTCATTAACTCGTCAAATTAGCTCAACGAGTATGAGCGGATACAGTATCGTTAAAGTCGAATTCGAATATAACAAAGGACTCTCTGCAGCCATTCAGGATGTTTCTAATGCTCTTTCCGTTGTTCGTCCAAAACTTCCAGACAATGCTTCGCCGGCGGTTTACAGTGCAGGTTCATTTACCCAGCCGGTTGAAGTAATAGCGCTCTCACCAAAAAAAGGGAGTTCTCTTACCCTATCACAAATACGCACACTCGCTGATGGAGTTATCAAACCCAAACTTTTGGCTACAGGCAATTTTGGTAATGTCGAGGTATTCGGCGGACATAAAAGTGCCTTTAAAATAGAACTTGATCCAAATAAAATTACTGCATACGGTCTAAAAACAGATGCTGTTATCTCTACTTTGGCTGCAGTCGATAAAGATACACCGCTAGGATTTAGCAAAAGCAGTAAAAGCTTCATGACGATCACCTATTATGGTGAAAAAACTGATGTCACCGCTTTACGTGCCCTTTACGTTGCTCCTAATATTCATCTTGGGGATATTGCACAGGTAAACTGGAGTGAAGAAGAACGTTTCAGTGGTTTTATAGGAGATGGAAAAAATGCAATTGCCCTAGCGATAGAGCGCTCTCCTGGTGGTAGCGTTCTCTCCGTTAGTAATGCCGCAAGAGAACAACTCGTAAAGTTGCAAAATATCTATCCCAATATCGATTTACAAATTGTTGACACCCAGCGTAATCTGATCGAAACAGCCAATACTAATATGCTTGAAGCACTTCGAGATGCAATTATTTTTACACTGATTGTTCTGTTGTTTTTTCTGGGTAATCTCAGAGCCGTCTTAGCCGCAGGGCTTTCCATCCCGTTGGTATTTTTTGGAACTATCGGGATAATCTATCTCACAGGTGGAGAACTCAACATCGTCATCTACACTGCAATTATTCTAGCGCTTGGAATGTTGGTGGATGATGCGGTTGTTGTTTTAGAAAATATTGAACGTCACCTTGAAAAGGCTGAAGATCTTTGCGATGCAATTCAAAACGGTACAAAAGAAGTCTTAGCTCCAATCTTTGCCGGTACTATTGCTACAATAGCTATTATCGCCCCTTTGATGTTTGTAGGAGATTTTCCTCAAACGATTTATCGTCCTCTTATATCGACGTTGATTATTGCGCTAGTTTTGTCATATATACTTTCTATTACGTTTATTCCTAAACTCTCTTTTTATCTTTATCGTAACGGTCACAGCAAAAACCGCTTTGAACTATTTTTTGAACGCTTCTATGAAAAGAGTTTGGCAAAACTTATGCCAGTCTATCTAAGTGCGTTAACTTTCACACATAAAAGTGGGTTACGAAAAATTGTTGTGACAATAGCAATGGTGATTTTTCTTCTAATCAGTATGAAAACAGTTATGCCGCTCATCGGCAAAGATACAATGCCTCCAATGGATACAGGAATCATAAAAGCTTCAATCGCCTTAAGTCCAAACGAAACGACTGTAAGTGCAGAGGCAAAGTTAAAGCCATTTTTGGTATGGCTGCATACTCAACCTGAAGTAATAAGTTCTGCGGTAAGTTTCGGTTCTGAACCGGGGGTATTATCACTCGGAAGTGGTAATCTTCCAACCGAAGCAACCATTACTATTAACTGTATCAACCGCTTTGAACGTAAGCAAAACATTTGGCAAATAGAAGACGCAATACGTCATCATCTACGGGAAATATCCGGTATATCAAAAGTTGATGTATTTGATTTTGGAGCAACTGCTATCTCGACCATAAAAGCTCCTTTGGATATTCGTCTCAGCGCAGATGATCCCTCACTGCTTCCCTCAGCAGCTCATGATGTAAAAAAACGTCTCATGAATATCACCGGGCTCAATAGTGTTTCACAAAGCTGGGATGCCAATCAGGCTGAAGTGAAACTCTCGATCAATACAAATAAAGCGCTCAGTTACGGGATTACTCCTCTTGGAATTTTTACTCAGCTCCCACTAAGTGGTCGAATCATCGGCTATGCATCTAATCTTACTAGCCTCAGTGCTCAGCCTTTGCAGATTTATATCAATGCATCACACCGCGCCGATGCGCAAAATCTTTCTACCCTTATGATATCAACCCCAAAAGGGATGATTCCTTTGGGAGAAATGGCACAGATCAAAATAGATCTCACCAGTTCCAAAATTGAGCGAACCAATATGCACTACACACTGGATGTAAATGGGTACCGTGCAAAAAAAGCGGCAACTCTTCTTACAGATGATGCAAATAGACAATTGGAAGGATTGACACTAAAAGGTATAACAATATCTCAAGAAGGGGATATCGCACAATTAAATGATTCTCTGGGACGAATGCTTAAGGCCGTAGGAATGGGATTAGCTTTGTTATTTGTCGCATTAATAGCCATTTATGAGTCTGTTCGTCTTTCTGCTGTCATGATTTTAACTCTTCCATTTGCTATGATCGGTGCGGCGTGGGGAATGCTCTTGTTTGATAAACCAAGCTGTATGCCAAGTATGCTTGGTATCTTGTTATTGTTTGGAATTCTCATTAAAAACTCGATTTTGTTGATCGATTTTTACAAAGAAAAACGACATACTCATCCGCCATTTGAAAGTGCTATGGAAAGTGTTCGTTTACGATTTCGTCCAGTTATGATGACGGCATTTGGAACAATCGCCGGAATGCTCCCAATCGCATTTGAGTGGGCAGTCGGGTTGGAACGTTTATCACCGCTAGCAGATGTTGCCATTGGCGGACTCATTGTTGGAACGCTTCTCACTCTCTTTTTTGTTCCGATGATGGCATACAGTGTGGATAAAGAAAGAAAATGAATTTTGAAACTTCTCCTTACAATAGTTTGAAAGAAACACCGATACGGAAGTTTGTACAAAGCGGAAAAATATCATAAACAAAAATATTTCTAGGAACTAATATTTTTGACTTGCTATACTGAGAAAATAAGAGATTAAGAATAGTTATTTCTCTTTTCTCTCGTATCTATAAAATATAAAAATGCCAGCCATACTCCACTTGCGAGTAACATAATCAAAGATGCTAAAAATGTCGAACTGCTAAATTGTGAAAACTTCATAATATTGCGAAGTAAGGGGATGAAAACTACAGAAACGAGGATAAATCCCACGCCACCAAGCATATAGATGATCCAAGGATTTTTCTCATTTGGAACTGCTTTTATCGAATATGTCTGATTACGATTTGCTAAAATGAGAAGAAATATTGTTAAAACAAAAGTGATAAATACACTGATGCGGATCTCTGTGTCGGTGTAATGAAAATACTGTAAGAGTAGATCTCCCACGATCAAAATAAAAGCGATACCGCCTCCTTGAATGAGTGCAAAACCGATATTTGACAGTGCAAATGGACTTGTCGCGACACCTCTAGGTGGACGCTTCATGATATTAGCAGCTGGCGGTTCTGATTCAAATACAAGTGAACATGCGGGATCGATCAAGAGTTGAAGAAGTACGATGTGTGCAGGCATCAGCAGTATAGGCCATTGAAGCAGAGCAGGCAAAAGTGTGAGAATGATGATAGGCAGATGCACGGCAAATGCGAAACGCGTGGCTTTTGTGATGTTGTCATAGATACGTCGTCCTTGAGCGATGGCACCGGTGATACTTGCAAAACTGTCATTAAGTAAAACGATAGATGATGCTTCGCGGGCGACATCCGTACCTCTTTGTCCCATCGCAATCCCGATGTTTGAGGCTTTGAGTGCCGGTGCATCGTTGACGCCATCGCCCGTCATGGCGACTATCTCTCCATCATCTTGGAGTATTTTTACAAGTCTTAGTTTTTGTTCGGGTTTCATGCGCGCACAGACGGTAATAGTTTTTAAACGCTCTTTTAAAACAGCATCACTTAATGTTGCTATCTCATCTCCTAGAATGACTTGTACATCTTTTGATAAGCCGATTTCTTCGGCTATCGCCCGTGCGGTCGCAGGATGATCACCTGTAAGCATAAGCACTTTGATGCCAGCGTCCAAGCACTCTTTTAGGGCTGTGGGCACTTCTTGGCGGATTGGATCTATAAAACCTACCAGACCAAGAAATGTAAAATCAAAATCGTGCTGACTTTTTGGCCAACTTTCTTCTTTGTTCTGTTTTTTCCACTCTCCACGGGCGACTCCAAGCACACGAAGTCCACGCTTAGCCATGATTTCTACTCTTGCTTGGATATTATCTAGTTCATCTGGAAGAAGATGACACAAATCTGCCACAGCTTCAGGTGCACCTTTAGTCGCCAATAGATAAACGAAAGGCTCTTCACTTGAAATAACCCGTGTCATAGCCAAGATTTCTGCAGATAATTCATATTCATGTTCTGGAATACTCTCATCATGGATATGTTCGGTGCCGCTAAGATGCTTATGTCCAAAAGAGTGTATCGCTTTTTCCATCGGGTCAAAGGGATCTGCGGGAGTTGCCAGCATCGCAAACTCCACAAGAGAGTGAAATTGTTCTTCGAGTTCCTCATTGGATGTGGAAGTAAATAAGCTGTTATTGACTGAGAGTTCAGCGACTTGCATAGAATTTTGCGTCAATGTCCCCGTTTTATCTACGGCAAGGACTGTAATAGTTCCAAGAGCCTCAACAGCCGTAATATTACGGGTAAGCACATTTTTCTTTGCAATGCGCCAAGCACCCAGAGCCAAAAATACGGTGAGGATAACGGTGATCTCTTCAGGCAAAATCGCCATCGCCAAAGTGATCCCTGAGAGAATACTTTGCAGCAATGAATGTTGGTTCCATAACCAGTTGAGCAGTACAAGGATAAAGACCATCACAAAAGCTATGATGATAAGATTTTTGATTATGCTGCGTGAAGATTGTTGTAGTCTTGAAATAGTGTCATAGGTAACACAAAGTGCTTTGCCTATATTTCCCACTTCTGTAGAGTTTCCGGTTCTCTCCACTATCGCTTGTCCACACCCCTTTGTCACAACGGTACTTGCAAAAAGTGATGCAGTTTTATCGGCTAGTTTTATGGTGGGAACAGATTCCCCTGTGAGAAGTGATTCATCGACCCAGAGTTGCCCTTGTACTAATTTGGCATCAGCAGGTACACGGTCGCCCTCATGCAAAACAAGCAGATCGCCTGGGACTACATCTTGAGCAGAAATACGAATCTCTTTATTATCTCGAATAACCAATGCACGGGGAGTTGAAAGGTCTCGAAGAGATTCTAAAGCGCGTTGTGTCTTATGCTGTTGCACCAAAGTAATCGCGATGACCACAAAGACAAAGAGAAGTAAAAAGATCGCTTCAGACATATCACCAAGAGCAAGATAGATGCCTCCAGCGACTAGAAGCATCAGAAACATCGGCTCACTGATAACGTCTAAAGCCATAGAAAAAACTGTTTTTTTCTGATTATGGGAAAGAAGATTTGAGCCATACTGTTGCAGTCGAGCTTTAGCCTCAGCTGCACTTAGTCCGATGTTTTTAATCTCTCCACTCATGACATTTCCTTTCACATGTGAAGGCTTTTTCCATAACTTTATTTTTATAGAATTTACTCTTTATCTTTTGTTTCATTACCAAAAGTTTTTTCTAAACCATTTATTAGATCTTGCTTTTGAGTATCACTTAGTCTAGCTTCTGGATGGGTTGGAAGATAAAAGATTGGTGGCATTTCACCTTCACGCAGCTCTTTAGCAGCATCTTTTACTTTATTTTTTTTCTGTATTCCTAACATGGAAACATTAAAATGTTCACGACCCTCTGTAACATCTCTTTCAACTAACCATGAAACAGGTGCAATACTACTATACCAAGGATATGTTGTTTGATTTGAGTGACAATTTGCACAAGTATTTTTGAAAAGTTCCTTAGTTTGAAGAGAATCCCATTGAGGTTCACTCATAACGGGAGGATTTGTATGATCTTTTCCGTATGGAATAAATTGTATTGCTATTGCCGCCACTGCCAGTACAGCTAAAATTTTCTTTTTCATTATACAATCTCCTTATTTTTGATGACTCAAATTTAAATTGTCATAGATTATATCAGATAATGGATAAGTATATTTTATAAAAAATCCAATTTAGATTTACGGCAAAGATGGAATATTTAAAAATAAAAGATTAAGTTTTGTTAACATATAATTCGATATGTATTACAAAACATAACGAAAACGTAAGTCGCTTCTTTCTTTTTTGACTTTAAGAAACAAAAATGTATCAAATTTTAAGAATAGCAAGTGCAAAGTTCTCATTATATACGCTATATCATTTTATATATAAAGGATTTAAGTTGTCAGCACATGCTATTGATTATTCAAAAATAATGACTTTCACTGCTTGCGGCATGAAAGAGTTTCAAGGTGCAGTTGAGATTCCTAGACGGGCCGATGAAAGAATAGATTTCGTTTTTCCTGCGGTGATATTTCCAAGCAACAAACTCTACCTTTCTTGGGGTGAGGAAAATATTCGTAAAATGGTGACATATCATCATACGCTACTTAGAAAAAGTTCCATCGGCAATCTTTTTCCAAAAGATGATGCTAAATTTAAATTTGCAACAGCGAAGACAGCAGATTTTTTTGTAGAAGCATTGGGAGGAGGGCAAGTTTATTCATTGATTCACGGTCATCCGGCATTAAGAATGCGACATTTTGCTATGACCATTGATGAAAAAGCTAGAGAGATATGGTTGATGATGTATAAAAAAACAATCAAAGATCTTGCGATGCCAAGTGAGTTTATCAAAGAATTTTGGAATTGGATCGAGCCTCTTTCTATTCGGATGATCAATAGAAGAACAACAGTGATGGATATTCCAAGATTTTTCTATAGTGAAATGTTTGAGTAGATCATGATAAGTTTACAAAGAGAGACAGAATTGAATATTTTAAGATCTATCGTTGTATCAAAAAATATATATAGTGATGATAAGCATTTGAAATTCAAATCATTTTTACTCTCTTTAGCTTTGCATTGTACATTCTTTATTGCGGTATGGAATATTGAGCCCACAAAGATGAATAAGCCTATCTTGCTAGATGCTCAGGAAAAAACGATTCATATCTCGTTGGCAAATATAGCTCCTTTAACTACAGTTTCACAAAAAACTGTTTCTAAAAAAAAGAGTTTGATAGAAAAACCTAAACACCAGATACATACAAAAGAGATTGTGCAAAAGACTCCTCGAGTTGTACAAACAGTTCAAACACGGACGCCCCAGAAGAGTGAACCACAAGTGACTTCAGTTCCATCTTCTGAGGCGTTCGCGCCTCAACAACCATCTAAAACAGAGCATGACATCAACGTTCCTAACATGGAAGCCAGCTTTTCAAAAGTTATGAATTCTCCTTCATTAAGCAAAGCCCCTCCCAAAAAAGCTCAGCAAAACGACATTGGTAAAGAGCAACTGGCACACATACGAACCATGATAGAAAATGCTTTATGTTATCCCGCAATTGCAAAAAAATTGAGATTGGAGGGTGTTGTCACGGTGTCATTTTCGTTGCGGAGTAATGGCAATGTAGAAAACATCCAGATCGTCTCAAGCAGTGGGAGCTCTGTATTGGATAAAAAAGCTCTGCAAACTGTGGCATCACTCGATGGCGAGTATCCACATCTTGAAAAAAAGGTTGATCTGAGTCTTCCTATATCTTTTTCACTTCATAAATCATAAGGAAAATAAAAATGAATTTTTTACTTCATATGTTAGTTCTTTGTTTTATTACTGTAAATCTTCAAGCAAAAGTTGTACTAGATACAGACAATAAACCTGTAACAGTTCCAAATAAAGTTGATAAAGTATTTGGTTCTTCACCTCCCATGAACTATCTTATCTACGCAATCGATCCAAATAAGATGATCGGTCTAAATTTTGATGCTAAAAATGGAAATAACCAAGCTACAAAAGAGTTTTTGACACCAAATTTTCTCTCTTTGCCTGTTCTTGGTTCTTTTCATGGAGGCGGTAAAAATATCAATCTCGAAACTCTTATAAAACAAAAACCTGATCTTATATTGGTTTGGCAGGATGATATGGTAGTGGGTACTGTACAAAAAGCTATCGCTAAAACAAAAATACCAACGATCACCATACCGTTTCGTAAAATAGAGGATATGCCAAATGCTATCCGTTTTGCCGCGGATGCGCTGGGCGAGCCCATGAGAGGAAATATTCTCTCAGATTATGCGACAAAAAAGATCTTACATATAAGCAAATCAGTCAAAGGTCTCAAACCCACCCGTTATTACTACGCTGAAGGGGCAGATGGTCTTTCAACGGAGTGCGATACATCTTTTCATGTGGAAGCTTTGAACTTTGCAGGTGGGCAAAACGTTCATAAATGTCAGCAAAGTGGACTTCTAGGACTTGAGAAGATCAACTTTGAAAAACTTCTAACCTATGATCCTGATGTTATTATCGTTCAAAGCGAGTTTACTTACCAGTCTCTTATGAACAATCCACTTTGGAAAAATTTGCGTGCTATCAAAACAGGAAATGTTCATCTTGTACCGATCACACCCTTTAACTGGGTAGATAGACCACCATCTTTTATGAGAATCGTCGGTATAGAATGGCTTGCAAATATCTTCCATCCAAAAGAGATAAAAATCGATCTTCCTCATGAGATCAAAGAGTTTTATGCTCTCTTTCTTGGTGTAAAGATAAGTGATGAAGAGGTGGCAAAGATCACAAACAGCGGTAAAACTCCGCTCTCGTGGTCTGGATGTTCTAAATAGCAAGTGTTAATAAATATATTCTGATGCGAAGGCATCAAGCTTTAGTGGCACAGCGCCCAGCGTAGCTTGGTGGGCTTTGCCCAGTAAGCGTGTCGAATCAAAAGTAGAGCATCAAGCTTTAGTGGCACAGCGCCCAGCGTATTAAATGAAAGAAAAAGGGGAAATAACAAAAAATGAAATTACGATACTACATGATATCTTTAGCAACTGCAACTGCAATACTGGCAAATCCGCTGAGTGTTGAGAAAATAGTTGTAAATGA
>JAQUHB010000017.1:48069-61255 GCA_028683835.1 Sulfurimonadaceae bacterium
AGCGTATTAAATGAAAGAAAAAGGGGAAATAACAAAAAATGAAATTACGATACTACATGATATCTTTAGCAACTGCAACTGCAATACTGGCAAATCCGCTGAGTGTTGAGAAAATAGTTGTAAATGAGATACAAACAGATAATGACCAGTTAGTCGCAGATGGCAACATTACAGCCAAAAGCAATACACAGCGTTTTGTACAAAAAAGTCTTTCGACGCTCAGTACTCAAGCAAATATGAATCCTTATACGGTTGTGCAGTTTTCACCCTCTGTAAACTTTACTCCAGTTGATCAAAGCGGTTCAAATGAGTCTTCCTATCATGATCCTATTCATATCCGCGGTAAAGCACAAAGTGGACCTGGCGGTGTTTATATGATAGATGGGATGCCTGTTTCAAGTAACCCAGGTGGCGGAAAAGAGATGCTGGATATGGAAAATCTCTCCTCCATCGATCTCTATAAGGGCTACCTTGAGACAGACAAGAACCTTGGGTTCTCAAGCCTTATCGGTAAAGTGGATATGAATGTTTTAGCGCCAAAAGATAAGCTGAGTGTAGATGTTTCACAATCAATCGGCAGTGATAATTTTAAAAGAACATTTATCAGAGTAGACAGCGGAAAGATTGGAGATTTTAAACTCTTTGGTTCATTCTCGTCTCTTGGCAGTGACAAAACAAAAGGCGAGGGTGACTTGCATAGACTAAACGGTATGCTGGGACTAGAGTATCAGCCAAATGAGAGTTTGGATGCAAAACTCTATGTGGTACGCAATGCAGACAATCATGATAATTATATGGCTCTTAGTTATGCACAAGCAAAAGATCTCGGAAAATATTTTAATCTTGATTATGCATCGACAAAACCGACCAGTGCGAATGATACTAATTACTATGACTGGAATAAACAAAACTTTGACACTACGCTTGTGATGGCTGAAATCACTTATAAACCTACCGATAAAGACACTCTGACTTTTAAACCCTATTATAAAAAAGATGTAGGCGATTACTGGTTTTCAAATTCACAAAAAAATGTGGTTATGGACTGGCATATGGATCATGATCTTTATGGTGGAATTGCTGAGTATGAGCATACTTTTGACGAAGCATTTAAAGCGAAGGTCGGATATTGGTATAACAAACAGCTTCCCCCAGGACCTCCATCAGATCAGAAAAAATATCAAGTCAATGCAAGTGGAAACCTTGTGTATAAAGGGTATGGAATGCTCTCAAAAGATGATTATCATACGATAGAATCGCCATTTCTTGAACTTAGCGGAGATATGAGCCGGTTTCATTATTTGGCAGGTTTACAATATCAAACTTTTACGGTCGGTTCTATAAAAAACTATACAGGAACAACTGCCGCAACGAGTCAGGATTATGACACAGCAATCGATCAAGCGACCTATGATCCATGGGCAAGTGTCGGTGCAAAAACATTTTATAATCTTTTGCCATCGCTTTATCTTGGATATGATTTGACGCAAAACAGCACAATTTATCTAGATTATTCACGTACTTACGGTTTTGATGTCAATCTTTTTCCGACTTACGTATCAAATGAAGCTACATTTAAAACCGCTGGCGTGACAATGCAACAGCTATGGGACAAACTTAAACTGGAGACATCGGATAATATCGATCTTGGTTTAAAAACAATGGTAGGAGCAATTACACTCAATCCAAATGCATTTGTCTCTTTTGTAAAAAATAAACAAGCGAATATCTATGATCCTGCACTTGGAGTGAACTATCCAGCAAATATTGGAGATGCACTTGGTTATGGTGCTGAACTCTCAGCTTATGGACCTATCACGGAAAATCTAGAGTTTATGGCAGGGGTTTCTTATAACAAGTATATGTTTACACAAAACTTTGCATCATCGCCTACGACAACGGTAGATATCAAAGGCAATCAACTTCCGGATGCTCCTGAAATGATGGCAAAAGTCGCACTCTCTTATAATATGAATAGATGGACGTTTACGCCAAGCGCACGATATACGTCTAGTAGATATGGAGATGTGGCAAATACGCAAAAAATTGATCCTTTTACTTTAGTGGATATGGATATTTCCTATAAAGGAGATCCATTTTTTGGTTCAAAAAGTACACTTTTTAGAGTGACTGCGACTAACCTTACAAATGAAAAATATATCTCGGCTATCATCACAGCTGATAATGCTTTGGCGACAACAGGAACTTCCAGTACATACCAAACAGGTGCCCCTTTTGGTCTTTACGGAAGTATCAACTTGAAATACTAAGTTTGATGATGCAATTAAATTCAGCAAAATGGATCGTTCTATCTTTAGTTGTGTTGCTTATTTTTGCAACTCTTTCACTTTTATGGGGTCAGTATTCTATAGATTTCCATACCTTTGTGGAGTATCTCGGATATAAACTCTTTGGTATAACGGATAGCGATCCGGCTACTTTCGCTTTACTAGACAATATCATCCTTCAGATCCGTCTGCCGAGGATTTTATTGGCAATCCTTATTGGTGCGTCGCTTGCGACTTCAGGAGCAGTATTTCAAGCGATGTTTGTAAATCCTTTAGTTTCTCCGGGGATTTTAGGAGTGCTTGCAGGTGCTTCTTTTGGTGCGGCACTTGGAATGCTGATAAGTAATGAGTGGTTTGTCGTACAGATCTTGGCGTTTGTATTTGGTTTTTTAGCAGTCGGTTTGGCTGTACTTATAGGAACAATGGTCACAAATTCCCGTTCTACGGTGATGCTCGTTCTTGGCGGTGTTATCAGCGGTTCGCTTTTTACCTCGCTTCTCTCAGTCATAAAATATGTAGCTGATCCATACAGCACGCTTCCTGCCATTGTTTACTGGCTCATGGGAAGTCTCTCAAGTGCGGAACTCTCAAATGTGCTTTTGCTTGGTATACCAATGCTTTTAAGTGTTTTTGTGATGGTAGTCATGAGTAAATATTTTGATATTTTGAGTCTTGGCGATGAAGAAGCCAAAGCGCTTGGGATCAATGTAAAGATGATCAAGATTCTTGCCATTTTACTCGCGACACTTGCGAGTTCTCTATCAGTCGTAATGGCCGGTATCATTGGCTGGATTGGGCTTATTATTCCACATATTATTCGTATGGCAATAGGACCTTCTCACCGTCTACTTATCCCGCTTTCAGCAATTTTTGGAGCAATTTTTTTACTACTTGCGGATTCTATTTCAAGACTTGCACTCAGCGTTGAGATACCAATCGGGATACTTACATCACTCATAGGGATTCCTATTTTTGTGATAGTTCTTAAAAATGCGAGGGCAGCATGGAATTAACACCGATAGTCAGTGTAAAAAATTTGAAATTTTCTTATCCAAAAAGAGAGGTCTTACAGGGTATTGATTTTGAACTCTATCAAGGTGAAGTTGTCAGCTTATTAGGTGCAAACGGTTGTGGAAAAAGTACACTAATACGTTTGATTTTAGGGCTTATAAAAGGAAAAGGAGAAATAAAAATAGAGGGAAAAGAGTTACATAAATACTCTTCAAAAGAGATAGCTTCTCATATTGCGTATATTCCACAATATCACAATGCTCCCTTTAACTATAGCGTCTTAGATATGGTTGTCATGGGGAGAGTCTTTAAACTTGGACTTTTTGCTTCTCCTTCAAAAAATGACTTTGAAATAGCACATAAAGCTTTAAAAAGCATAGGCATCGCATCTTTGGCAGACAGAGCTTTTGGAGAACTCAGCGGCGGTCAAAAGCAGATGGTCTTGCTTGCCCGCGCACTGACTCAAGAAGCAAAGACCTTTATCATGGATGAGCCTGTTTCAGGACTTGATTACGGCAATCAAATGCGTCTTTTGGAGATGATAAAACATCTTAGCAGCGAAGGGTATACATTTTTAAAGACTACCCACTATCCAGATCATGCCATCATGGTCTCAAGCCGCATTGTCGTGATGGATGAGGGAAAAATCATCGCTAATGGTTCAAGCGATGAAGTGATAACGAGTGAGATATTAAAAGATATTTACGATATCGACGCAAAGATTATTACACACGATTCAAGGCAGTTATGTATTCCGATTTTTAAGGAAAGTAGATGAAGGTAGGATTATTCTGTCTTGTGGAAAATTTTGAGACAAGCGTACACAAAAGTATTAAAGATCAGATAGCATTGGTTGAGTTAGCCGAAGAACTTGGCTTTGATGAAGCATGGTTTGGCGAACACCATTTTAATGGTTTTAGCGTCATACCGGATCCCGCACTTATGATCTCCTACGCTGCAGCAAGAACGACAAAGATCAGACTTGGAACCGCCGGCTTTTTAGCACCTTTTTATGAGCCGATAAGACTTGCGGAGAGTATAAATGTGTTGGACAATCTTTGTGATGGACGTTTGGATGCGGGTTTTGCAAAAGGTGGATTTGCAGCAGACAGCAAACACTTTTTGAAAAACGGGGATGAACTTAGAGAGTTGATGTTTGAAAGTGTCGAGGCGATTGATGTTTTGATAAATCAACGTCTATCGTTATATCATAAAAAACATATCTCATTTCATGACGTGACTCTTCATCCAAAACCGTTTCAAGAAAAGGTCCCATTTTATATAGCGACCTTTTCAAGTCCGCAAACCATAAAGTTTGCCGCACTTCGCGGCTATGGACTGATGGTCTCTCAGGGTGCGAGTATAGAAGATTGTGTGGTTATGCAGGAGCTTTATAAAAGCAGGGCGGGATACTATCCGCAGATAGTTTTGCTTCGTGTGTTTTGTGTTGCAGATATGAAAGAAGAAGCCATCAACACAGCCAAACCTACAATCGATTATTTCGTAAAATCGATGCGAGCCGCTTCGGCTCAGACTTTACAACCTCGCTGGGACGAGGAAAACTATAAAAAGCTTTTAGCTGAAAGAGTTGAGTTTTTCAGCGGAGAGAACTTTTTTAAAAATGCAATTTTGGGTAACGTGGAAGATTGTATCCAAACAATTTTAGAGATTAAAAAGGAGGTTAAGAATCTGCATTTGGTGTTAAAGCCTTCATCAAGCAGTTTTGAAAGAAATTATTCAATGTTAAAAATCTTTAATACAAAAATAAAACCAAATATATGAAAAAAAGGAAAAATGAAATGAAAAGAAGTATATTGTTCACAAGTGCATTATCAATAGTTTCTTCATCACTTTTGGCAGATGTCTTTAGTCTCGGTCAGATTGATGTTGCAGATACGGCAACAAATACAGACTCTTTAAGTGCGACTGTCTTAGACGCACAAACGATGCAAGATCAAGAGAGAAAAACTCTTCCCCAAGCTTTAAATCTACTTTCTGGTGTCAACATTCAAGAGGGTGGAGGACGTAATGAACAGATGATTATGATGCGTGGATTTGATGTTAAACATGCGCCTCTTTATATTGACGGTATTCCAATAGCCGTGCCGTATGACGGATATGTGGACTATAGCAGATTTACAACTTTTGATCTCTCCGAGATTGATGTATCTAAAGGATTTGCATCGGTTTTACTTGGACCAAACACCTTTGCCGGTGCGATCAATATGGTTACAAAAAAACCGACAAAAGAGTTTGAAGGTGAAGTTGGAGCAGGTGTATTTAGCGGTAACGGCAAAGATGGTTATGTGACTTTTGGAAGTAATCAAGGGAAATTTTATGTGATGGGTTCAGTTTCTGGAATGAGTCAAGATACTTTCCCATTGTCTCAAAATTATGCACAACAACCGACAAATAGTTCTAACCAAGGCAAAGGGGATCGTAATAACGCTTATTCGGTAGATAATAAAGTCAATATCAAAGTGGGTTATACTCCAAACTCTACGGATGAGTATGCATTAAACTATATCAAACAAACCGCTGAAAAAGGCGTACCTGCTTTTACCGGTGCAATAGATGCAAATACTGCGAGATTAATTCATTATTGGCAATGGAATGATTGGAATAAAGAAAGCTTCTACTTTTTATCTAAAACAGATTTTGGAAACTGGTATATAAAAACAAGAGCTTTTTATGACAAATTTGACAATGAGTTAGATATGTATACAAATTCAAGCTATACAACACTTTCATCTAACCCCACTCCATATCATGATAATACCAAAGGGGTTTCTGCAGAATTAGGCTTCAATCTCTCAAGAAAAGATAGTTTAAAATTTGCGGCACATTATCAACTTGATGATCATGAAGAGGGTGGCTCAAATAGTTTTGGAACGCCACCTAGTACAAAATATGAGATGCAAGATCAGATAGCTTCTTTTGGAGCGGAGTATAAAAAAGCGTTAACAGATTCTACAACTTTAACACTAGGTGCAAGTTATGATACTGAAAAAGCATTGAAGGCAGAAAATACTGCTTACAATGTATCCGGAGGAAGTTTTTATAATAATGCAGGAGCAACAGGAACACCACTTACAAGCTACACAACTTTACAAAATTTTGCACTAGGTGATGCACAGTCATTCAATCCATTATTAAAGGTTGAAACTAAGATAAGTGACACGTGGTCTGTGTATGGCGGCGTTGACAAAAAAAGTCGTATCCCATCTATAAAAGATAGATATTCTTATAAGATGGGACAATTTGTTCCAAATCCTGATCTGCATCAAGAATCAACTATTAACTATGAGATCGGGACAGCTAAAAAATTCTCTAACGCATATGTTAAAGCTTCTTTATTTGCCGCAAATGTTGATGATTATATTCAAAGTGTGTATGTGCCAATTTGGTATAAAAAAGGTACGACGATTACCCAACAGCAACAGCTTCAAAATGTAGGAAATATGACGCAAAGAGGCGTAGAGCTTGAAGGAACATATGCAGTCAATGATAAACTCTCTTTTGATGGAAGCTATACGCATTTAGATATGAAAAACTCAAATTCTGCTATTAAAATCACAGATGTCCCGGCAGATAAATTCTTTGTAACTGGGACATATACTCCACTAGATGCTCTTTCATGGATCAACTCTTTTGAATATGACTCGAGTAGATACTCATTAAGCGGCGCGTCAACAACTCCTGGAAATACAGTAAATTATATGTCAGGTGATGTGGCGATTGTCAATACAAAAATAGTCTATCATGCAACAAAAGCTCTTTCGCTAGAAGCAGGCATAAATAATTTACTGGATAGAAATTATTATCTTGCATACGGTTATCCTGAAGCAGGTCGTGAATATTACGGCAATGTAAGATATAAATTTTAAGAGGAGATGGAGTAATGGAAAAGTTCAAAGCCTATATAGCTATAGATGACACCGATGAGATAGGATATTTTACCTCAACTGGAGAGATATGCGAAGAGATTCGTGAGCATGTAGAAAAAAGCTATGGACAAACAACATCTGTTACCAGACATCAACTGTTGCTTCATGAAGATATTCCCTACACATCGCACAATAGTTCGATGTGTTTTACCTTACATGCAAGCCAAAAAGAGTTCCAAGAGTTGCAGATATTTGTAGAGGAATATGTTTTAAAGAAATCTGCTCCCTCTGCGTCAGCCGGGATCTGTATGGGATTTGAAAAAGATATTGTAGATATTTCTGCTCTTGTTAGTTATGGACTTGATGCAAAAAAAAGAGTTCTTTCCAAAGAGAGAGCAGTTGCAACAGCAAAAGAACAAAATCTTTTTCTCAAAGGATTTCACAATGGCGGTAATGGAATCATCGGCGCTTTGGCCGGTGTGGCTTTAAGATTATCTGGAAATGATGGTCGAGTGAAAGGGAAAATTACTCTCGAAAAAGAGCTTGTTAGTGTCAGTGAACTTTTATCTTTGGGATTATTTGATGAGATTCGAGTAAATGATGGAAGCGCATTAAATGAAAAGATATCTATCATCGTCAAAGAGTATCTCAAAGGTGTTTGCATATCGCATAAAATAGTGTTAATGGTAGAAAAATACGGCGGGTTTTATAAACCTTTAGTCAAAGAAAATCTGCTTGATTACTGAGACGTCGATGTTTGATAAAAATGGTGAAGAGCTTGTTTTCAAGTATGGAAAAAAAGAGTATCAAAAAGCCTTGGAAGCCGCGGCCTTATGCGATTTTTTTGAACTGGACAAAGATGAAGACGAACTGATCGTCTCGACACAAGATGCTTCATGTTACAACTGTTTGTTTAGAAGATGGAGTGCCCAGAGCTTTACATGCATGAAAAAGGCGCTCATATGAGTGCCGAGATGTTTTTAAAACTCACTATTATTTTTTTTATGAGTCTGTTTGTAACCGCGATTGCTATGAGCGCATTCATGATGATGAACTCTTATGATGACAAAGTGGCTCTTATTCATGAGAGTATCGGAATCATTTTTCTTATAGTTTTACCGATCCATATCTATCTTAGAAAAGATAAACTCAAAAAGATGATTTTAGATTTTTTCTCTGAAACAATTTTACATAAAGAGATGAGCTCATGTGACAATGGAAAGCTCTTAAAAACATTGAAAAGTAGAGCTTTAAATGAGATTTGTGAAATATTTAATATTGACTTTGAAGATACTCTGTCTATGTTAAGAAAAAAACAAATCATCGTCAAAGAGAGAGATCAAAAATTAGAAGAGATCGCTCTTTTAAATTCACATGACAGTTTGAAGATTCTTGGAATGATTTTAGAGCAGCATATACGAGGGCAAAAAAATGCCTGATATAAAAATAAAATAAAGGAAATTAAATGAGAATTATACTATTGATCGGGCTTTTATCTTTGAGCCTATTTGCTAAAGAAGTAGATTTACCGGTGGAATTGAATGCTTGGAAAAGCTTATCGTATGTGGGTGCGGCAAAAAGTGCTGATGAACTCTTAAATGCCTCTCTTACTCTAAACAATGCATCTTATGTTGGACTTATCAACACTCCTAAAATAAAATATGTAACAAAACCTTTCAATGAGGGCGGAACAGTAAGTTATGGTGGTATATTTGAGATCAAAATACCACAAAGCGGTATCTATAGAGTAGTACTAGGTAATGCGTCTTGGATCGATTTAGTCAAAGACGGCAAAGCTGCTAAGTCAATAGCTCATAATGGCGGACCACAAAACTCAGGGATACGAAAAATGGTTGATTATCCTTTAGAAGCTGGAATCTATACATTGCAACTATCTGCCGGAGCCGACAGCACCACAGCAATACTTGTAACAAAAATCAAATGATTACGAATATGAACTGGATATACAGAGTTGCTATTTTATTATTGGTTTTTATGCCGGATCTGTATTCGCAATCTATGCAAAGCAGTGATCCAAAAGTAGAACTTGGACGTTATCTCTTTTATAATGCAGATCTCTCGATCAACGGTACGATGGCTTGTGCCACTTGTCATGAACAAAGAAGAGCTTTTTGTGATGGCAACAGAGTGCATCCCGGAGCGCTTGATGATTCAGGCAAACGAAATGTTCCCACTTTGGCAAATGTAAGCAAGTTTAAAAACTTAACTTGGGCACATAATCATCTTAGTGGTTTGGCTGAACAATCCCTTGCCCCTATTAGAGGAACAGACCCAATAGAGATGGGAATGAACGGACATGAAGATGAAATAGCTAAGAGGCTCAGTCAAAACGAGTGCTATCAAAAGCTTTTTGCACGTGCATTTCCAGAACAAAAAGGTGTTATCACTTTGAGTACTGTAACACAGGCGTTAGAAAGTTTTGAAAAAACATTAATCTCTGATAATTCCTTATATGACCAAAAGATGAAAGCTCACAAGCCACTGCCTACAAAAGAGGCTCAAGCCGGGGAAAAACTATTTTTTAAAACAGCAAAATGCAATACATGTCACACTGCACCGCTCTTTAGTGATGATGCATTTCATCAAATTGAGCCAGAACATCAAGTCGTTTATAATGGAATGATAGATAATGGATTATCCGATGTTACAGCGAACCAAAAAGATAAAAACTTTTTTCGTACACCGAGCTTGAGAAACGTTTTTTTGAGTTATCCATATTGGCATGATGGAAGTGCTGCTACACTTTTTGAAGCCATACGTAAACACAATCTAAACATAAATCATACGTTGAGCAAGAGAGAAATCAACCAGATAATCGCTTTTCTCAAAACTTTGACTGATAATACTTTTATTACTGATCCACAATTTGGCAAACCAAGTATAGAATGTAAATAATGTCAGTTTATATTGTAAAAATGCAATTTATTTACTTCTATTGTTATATCATTGTATACATAACGATATAATATTTGAAATTTTTGAAGGATTCTATTATGAACAACTATAAAGTTTTAATTATTGAGAACGATGCAGATAATATATCTGAGTTTCAAACACCATTACAACATTATGGATATCAAGTCATGTCGCTAGTTCAAAATATGTCAAAAGTCAAAAGTAAAATAAAAACTTTTTTCCCAGATATTGTTATAGTAAATAGTACTGAGGATATTCAAAAAACAATAATATGGGCAAAATATATTATTAGAGAAGAGCTTCCATGTATTATTTGTGTCAACAATATAGACAAAGATATGATCGAAAAGATAAGTCATATGCAAGCATGTGCTCTATTTATCAAACCTTTTAATCTATTAAATATACATGTAACCATTCAAATGTCGCTCGATAAATTTAAAAAGGAGGAGCATCGTAAAGAAAATGAGAATAGCTTAAAAACAGACAATCAAAATTTAAGACAATTACTTTTTGGAGAAAAGATCACTGAAAATCCAATGGTATGTTTTGGAAAAGGATTTTATTTTCATACAGGTAGATGTGAGACATATTATAAAAATAAAAGAGTTTTACTAACGAAAAAAGAAAACCTTTTTATCCAACTACTTGTTTCAAATCTTGGACACACTATAAGTTTTGAACAGGCAATAAATTATATTTGGGGTCAACCAAGGATAAGTGAAAATAATGTTAGAACACTTGTATGGAGATTGCGAAGTAAGTTGCAATCAGACATCATAAAAACTGTTTCTGGAGTAGGTTATTATGTGGAGGAGACATATATCTCTTTTCAAAATAAGTCAGAAGAAACGGTTTTAATTTACAATAAGCAGATGAAAGATTCAGCGTAGAAAATTAATTTAAAATACAAAGGAAATAAGATGCAAATAAGTGCACGTAATCAGATAAATGTAACAATAACAGAGATTGAAGAGGGTGCTGTTAACTCAGTATTAATTTTAGAGACAGCACAAGGGTTGAAGTTAAATGCTTCTATTACAAATACAAGTGTTAAAATTATGGATTTAAAGATAGGCGAGAAAGTTGTATGCTTTTTCAAAGCTTCCAATGTTCTTATCGCAACTGGAGCTATGCCGTCAATCAGTGCAAGAAATAAGATTCTCGGTGATATCAAAGAGATTAAAATGGGTGCTGTAAATGATGAAATCATCATGAATGTTGGCAATGGAGATGAGATTACAGCTATTATTACAAATGATGCTGTAAAAGAATTAGGTCTTATGGAAGGTGAAAAAGCTATTGCTATTATTAAAGCAAGCGAAGTTATGATCGCAAAATAATCGATCTTTTAGACAAATATCATTTACACTGATGCAGACATCGCTAAAAGCGGTAGTCTGTCAGTATCCTCATATAATTCGCTCTTTGGTATGCCGCAGGATTTGAAGTGTGTGCAAGAGAAATGCTTCCCTTCATCTGCTCTATGGAGATATACTCTTTTTCTTCCATCCAAGCTATGAGATTTTCAAGAACTGTGGCAATGTATGAATGTCCATGCTCTAAAATAGCACTTACCATCTGCACCGCGTCTGCTCCGCTCATCATCGCTTTTAAGATATCCTCATGTGTATGAACACCTGTAGAAGCACAAAGTGAAAGCGGGAGTCTGTTGTATAAAATAGCACTCCAGCGAAGAGTTTCACTCAAATCTTTGGAACTGCTTTTATTGATAACCTGCACGGAATTCAGATTTTCAAGATCAATGTCTACATGTACGGGCCGATCATATAGCACAAGCCCGTCTGCTCCCGTATCGCTGAGTCTTTTAGCCATTTGCGCAGGTGCAGAAAAATAAGCATTCATTTTTACAGCCACGGGAATAGTAACATTCTCTTTTACTGCTTGCAGAGCATCCAAATAGAGTTGTTCGACATCTCTTGCATCGGTGTTGATATCTGTCGGGATATAAGTGATGTTGAGTTCGAGCGCGTCAGCTCCGGCTTCTTGGAGTTTTTTGGCATATTTGATCCATCCCCCTTTTGAAACGCCGTTGAGTGAAGCGATAACTGGAATAGAAAGATTTTCTTTGACACGTCTAATCTCATCAAGATAGGCATCAGATTCTAAGTTGCTCAAAACCACTTCTGGAAAATAGCCAAGAGATTCCGCATAAGACTCACTTCCTTTAAATAAAAAGTGATCGATCTCGCCGATCTCATGATTGATCTGTTCTTCAAAGATAGAGTGTAGCACCACAGCCGCCGCGCCGTTTTTTTCAAGCTCCAAGATAGACTCAAAGGTGGAAGTAAGCGGCGAAGCTCCCACGATAATAGGATTTTTGAGCTTTAAGCCCATATATGTAGTTGTTAAGTCCATTAGATCTCTCCTTCATGAGTGTTAAACGAATCTTCAAGATTTTTGTAGCGTTTGTACATCTCTTGCGCATTGACACGCGCTGTTTGCAGATACTCTTGCGCGCTGTTTAAATTGAGTTTTTCCACCATTTTAAAGCGGGTTTCTTGATACATAAAGTTTTTGACGTCGATCTGCGGTCCTTTATAATCTAGGTGCATAGGATTTGGAAGTTCTGGGTTGTATCGAAAGATCGGCCATAGTCCGCTATCTACGGCAAGTTTTTGATGATCCATTCCGAAACGGAGATCATATCCATGAGCCACACAATGAGAATATGCGATAATGAGTGATGGGCCATCATATGCTTCAGCTTCCACAAATGCTTTGACAGTCTGAGCATCATTTGCACCCATCGCTACTTTTGCCACATAAACATTTCCATAAGCGATCGCCATCATGGCAAGATCTTTTGGAAGCTGTGGTTTTCCACCTGCGGCAAATTTAGCGACAGCTCCCGTCATCGTCGCTTTAGACTGTTGTCCGCCGGTGTTTGAGTAGACTTGCGTATCAAGCACTAAAATATTGCCATTTTTACCGCTTGCTAGGACATGATCAAGTCCGCCATAGCCTATGTCATAAGCCCAGCCGTCACCGCCCATCTTCCAGACAGATTTTTTCACGAGATAATCCGCGAGTGTTTGTAAG
>JAQUHB010000018.1 GCA_028683835.1 Sulfurimonadaceae bacterium
TTTCTAAAAATATTATGACAGTTCCACAAAAAGCCGTTTTACAAAATCCTCTTGGAACTACGGTTTTTGTAGTTGTAAATGGAAAAGTAGTTGCAAAACCGGTAAAAATTTTAGATACAGCAGGTCAAAATTTTGTAATCGCGGGTGTATCGCCAAGAGATGTAGTCGTTGTAAACAACTTCTTTCGTATCAAGCCGGGTGCTTCTGTCATCATCGATAAAACTATCAGTAAATAGGCAAAAAGATGTTTTCTAAATTTTTTATCAATAGGCCGATTTTTTCTGCGGTGCTCTCTATCATAGTACTTATTGTAGGTTTTATATCTATTAAGATTCTTCCTATTGAAGCTTACCCAAGTGTTGTTCCTGTGCAGATCAACGTAAGTGCAACTTATCCGGGAGCAGATGCTCAGACGCTGGCAAAAACTGTTGCTGCGCCACTAGAAGAAGCCATTAATGGCGCCGATAACATGATTTACATGACTTCTACGGCTTCACCAAGTGGAACTATCTCTATTGCTGTTCTTTTTAAAATAGGAACAGATCCTGATGCGGCAAATGTTGATGTTAACAACCGTGTGCAACTCGCACTCTCTCAACTTCCACAATCTGTTCGTGATCAAGGGATAAGCATACGAAAACAATCTCCTGATATGCTCAAAGTTCTTGCTTTTACTTCAAAAAGTCAAAAGCATGATACTGTTTACCTTTCTAACTATGTCTCTATGAATATTTTAGATGACATAAAACGTATTCCAGGTGTTGGGGATGCGCATATCTTTGGTAATCAAGATTATTCAATGCGTGTTTGGCTTGCACCCGATAAACTTGCAAATTTTGGTCTAAGTGTAACTGATGTCGTTAATGCAATAAAAAATCAAAATAATCAGTATTCAGCAGGACAATTAGGACAAGAACCAACAGCAAAAAATCAGGTATTTACGTATACTGTTCAAGCTCAAGGCAGGCTTCAGGATGCAGAGCAGTTTGGCGATATCATCCTAAAATCAAATCCTGATGGCTCAGCACTCAGACTTAAAGATGTAGCGCGAGTGGAACTTGGCTCTGAAACTTATTCTTTTAAAGCAACCTTTAATAAAGAGCCAATGATTCCAGTGGGAATTTTTCTTTCTCCGGGAGCAAATGCGCTCAAAGTCTCGGCAGAGCTTGATAAAACAGTCGAAGAACTTTCAAAAAAATTTCCTTCTGATATCAAGGTCAGTGTACCCTATGATCCAACGGAATTTGTAAAACAGTCTATTACGGAAGTTGTTTATACTTTAGGACTTTCTATTTTGCTTGTTGTGGGAATTATCTATCTTTTCTTAGGAAATGTTAGAGCGACCATTATTCCGGTTATTGCGATTCCTGTTTCCATCATCGGAACATTCGCGGGATTTTATGCTGCCGGATTTTCCATCAATCTTCTTACACTCTTTGGACTTACTCTGGCCATCGGTCTGGTCGTTGATGATGCCATCGTCGTTATTGAAAATGTCGAACGGATCTTACATGAAAATCGTGATATGAGCGTTAAGGATGCTACTATCAAGGCGATGAGTGAAATTACAGGTCCAGTTGTTGCCATCGTTTTAGTTCTTTCAGCTGTTTTTATTCCAGCTTCGTTTATCGGTGGATTTAGCGGAAAGTTGTATCAGCAGTTTGCTATTACTATTGTTATGTCTGTAGGTATCTCCGGGCTTGTTGCTTTGACATTAACTCCTGCGTTATGTGCATTGTTTTTAAAACATGAAGAGCCGACACCTTTTTGGCCTATAAGAAAATTTCACCAATTTTTTGATATGGCTACATCTAGTTTTACCTCTGGTGTTAAGCGTGTCGTCAAACTTGGACTTTTAAATCTTATTCTTTTTGCCGTGATGATAGGTGCGGCATATATGCTCTCTAAAAAACTTCCGACTGGACTAGTTCCGAATGAGGATCAGGGGGTTGTTATGGTGATTCAAAATATGATGCCGGGTGCCTCTTTATCAAGAACAAAAGCTACGACTGATGAAGTTGGAGATGCACTTTTGAAAAATCCAAATGTCACAAAAGCAGCAGGACTTTCAGGTCTTGATATTACGACATTCGCATATAAAACAGATTCAGCAATCTCTTTTGTGCATCTTACTGATTGGGATAAACGTAAATCTCCCGAACTTGGTGCAGATGAGATTGCAAAAAAATTTATGGGGCAATTTTCACAAAACAAAGAGGCATTTTTATTTGCTGTGACTCCGCCTCCGATTCGCGGTATGAGTACAACTGGCGGATTTGAGATGTATGTACAAGATCGCACGGGCGGTGATGTAGAACAGTTAAATGATTATGTCGATGAGATTGTCAAACGTGCATCTGATCGTCCTGAGCTTATGGGCGTACGTTCAAGTTTAAACACCAATGTACCACAGTATAAGGTAGAAGTTGATAAAGAAAAAGCGAAGGCACTTGGTATCTCTATTGGCGATATTTTTACAACTATTCAAGCATCATTTGGTGGTTCTTATGTAAATGACTTCAACCTTTTTGGTCGTACATATCATGTAGATGTGGAGTCAGATGCGCCATATCGCGGAGATACAAACAGTTATGATAATGTATTTGTTAAATCTTCCAATGGAAACTTAATTCCCATTAGTGAAGTGGCCAAAATCACACGTGTTATAGGACCAAGTGTCATCCAGCGTTTCAATATGTTTGATGCGGCAAAAATCTCAGGTCAACCAAAACCAGGATACAGTTCTGGCGATGCACTTAAAGCTATAGAAGAGGTTTCTGCGTCTGTCTTACCAGATGGATATACGATCAGTTGGGCAGGAACAGCATATCAAGAAAAAAGTTTAGAAAAGGGTGGAAATATGGCATTTGTATATGCGATACTTTTTGTCTTTTTAATTCTTGCGGCTTTATATGAGAGTTGGAGTATCCCGTTTGCGGTTATTTTAGCTGTCCCGTTTGCATTCTTTGGAGCGGTTTTAGGACTTTGGCTCAGAGGATTGGAAAGTGATATCTATTTCCAAGTCGGACTTATCACTCTTGTAGGACTTTCAGCGAAAAATGCGATCTTGATGGTAGAGTTTGCGATGCAAAGACTCAAACTTGGATATTCGTTACATGAAGCGACCATCGAGGGTGCAAAAGTGCGCTTTCGTCCGATAGTTATGACATCATTTGCATTCATTATGGGCTCTTTGCCTTTGGCTATGAGTATTGGTGCGGGAGCAAACAGCCGCCATATTATTGGAACGACTGTTGTGGGTGGAATGATAGCTTTAACAATGATCGGTATCTTTTTTGTGCCGCTTTTTTATTATTTGATTATGAGTTTTAAACAGAAATTTTTTGCTAAAGGAGATCGTAATGCGAACTAAAATATTATTATGTTCTGTGATGCTACTTTTTGCAGGATGTTCATTTGCGCCCCAGATGAAAACTCCTGATATCGCACTTCCAACTTCTGTAAGTAAAAAAAGTGTCAATATCGATACTCAGTGGTGGAGAGGTTTTGGTGATCAAAATCTTAATAAACTCATAGCTGAAGCACTTAAGAATAATGATGATCTCAAACTTGCCGTAGAAAATGTTAAAAAAGCCAGAGCACTTTATGGAATTAGTGAAGCCCAGATGTATCCAGAGATCGATCTTGGTGGAAGTGCAACACGTCAAAGTAAGAGTCTTAACTCTTATCCAGCTTCATATGGCGGTACTTACAATAACTTTGCTCTTTCAGCTTCAGTGGCGTATGAACTTGATTTTTGGGGAAAAGTAAGAAATCAAGAGAAAGCTAATTTTGCAACACTTCTTGCAACCGACGCACTTCGCGATGCCTTAGAAATTTCTCTTGTAAGTGATGTATCAAGTTACTATTTTAATCTCGTTTCCATCAATGAGCAGCTGCGTATTGCAAAAGAGAGTCTAAAAAGTTATGAAGAATCTTTGCACTACAAAGAGATGCAGCTAAAACACGGAGTTGTAGATGAGCTTGTAGTAGCACAGGCAAGAGCACAGGTGGCATCGGCAAATACCATGATGCAGACTATACAATCAAATAGGATAAAAGTACAAAATGCTTTGATTCTTCTTTTGGGACGTAATCCAAAAGAGATATTTGAAAATGTCTTAATGAGCTCAAAAACCCTACCGGAGGGGATTAATATCCCATCGGGTCTTTCGGCATCACTTTTACAAAACCGTCCTGATATAATGGCGGCAGAAGAAACTTTAAGATCAAAAACTTCTCTTGTGGGTGTTGCAAAAGCGGCTTATTTTCCAAGTATTTCCTTAACTGGGAGTTATGGATTTCAAAGTCAAACTCTCGATAAGTTAGCTCAAAGCAGTTCTTTAGTTTGGGGATTTGGTCCAAGTATTAATGTTCCTTTATTTGATTTTGGAAGGATCAGACAAGCTGTAAAGGCGAGTAAATCAGATCAAAGAGCCGCAATTATCTCTTATGAAAAAGCTGTTAAAATTGCCTATAAAGAGGTATTTGATGCTTTAGAAACTATCAAAATCTCTACTCTTAAACGTGATGCGACAAATCAAGAAGTTGCTGCCTACCAAAATGCTTTAGAGATAGCAACTAAAAAGTTCGATCATGGAACGGCGACTTATCTAGATGTTCTTGACGCTCAAAAAGCTCTTTTAAATGCCAAACTTTCAGTAGCAGATGCTGCTTCAGGGGTACTTATCGCGGATGTAACACTCTATAAAGCACTTGGTGGCGGCTGGAGTAAAGAGACAAAAAGAGAAAAGTTTTTAGAAAATAAAAAAGATGATGAGTAATGCAAATAATAGAACTGTTTAAATACCTGATAAATGCAAAGAGTGAAACGCCTGATGATGGTGGATTACTCGATTTTATAGCTGAATATTTGCAAGGATATACGGCTGTGAGAGTTGATAAAAATGAGGTAAAAAATCTTTTTATCTATAAAAAATTCGGCGAGGGGAAACATCTTTGTTTTGCTGGTCATGTGGATGTTGTCCCCGCAGGAACAGGCTGGGAAAATGATCCATATATTGCGATGGAAAAAGATGGCTACATTTATGGTCGCGGTACACAGGATATGAAAAGTGGAGTGGCGGCATTTTTGCAGGCAGTAAAAGAGACAAAAGAGTTTGATGGAACACTCTCTTTGCTTCTGACTTCCGATGAGGAAGGCCCTGGAAAATATGGTACTCTAGAGGTCTTAAAATATCTCAAAGAAAATGATTTGATGCCTCATAGTTGTGTCGTTGCAGAACCTACATGTGAGAGTGTTTTTGGAGATGCTATCAAAGTTGGACGTCGCGGTTCTATTAACGGACTGCTTAAAATCCAAGGCAAACAAGGTCATGCCGCATATCCAGAGAAATCTCTTAATCCGATTCATCAGATAGCTAAAGTCTTAGATAAAGTAGCAGGTATTGATCTTGATCATGGAGATGAGTTTTTTGCACCAAGCAAATTTGTTATTACCGATATTCGTTCTGGAATGCAAGTAACAAACGTAACTCCAAATAGTTTGGAGATGATGTTTAATGTTCGTAATTCCACAAAAACGACGACAAAAGAGATAGAAAGTTTTATAGCAGAGCACTTTAAAGATATGCACTATACACTTTCTCTTGATCAGAGCGCATTTCCATTTGTTACAAACTCAGATACAAAGATAGTAAAAAAGATCGATAGAGCGATCCAAGAGATAACGGGCGTAAAAACAAAATACTCCACAGCAGGAGGTACAAGTGATGCTCGTTTTATCGCACCTTGTGGAGTTGAAGTAATAGAATTTGGAGTGAAAAATGATACAATTCATTCCGTAAATGAGAGAACGACTGCCAAAGAGGTGGAAGATCTTTACAAAGTTTTTAAAAGACTTATTGAGATTTATTAATAAAAATAAAGGAACAAATATGAAATTCGTACAAACAACAAAAGCACCATCAGCAATAGGACCATACTCACAAGCAGTTGTTGCAAATGGAATAGTTTATACTTCAGGACAGATCGCTTTGACCCCGGAGGGCGTGATGCTTGAAAATGACGTTGTAGTTCAAACAGCACAAGTGTTTAAAAATCTTACAGCTGTTTTGCAAGAAGCGGGAAGTGATTTGGATCAAGTGATCAAAACGACGATCTTTTTGGCAAGTATGGATGATTTTGCCACTGTCAATGAACTTTACGCAGAGGCGTTTGGCTCCCACAAACCAGCACGCTCAACGGTAGCTGTAAAAACTCTTCCAAAAAATGCACTCGTAGAGATAGATGCTATCGCTTTAGTGAAATAATGTAAGGTTTAAAGCCTTACATGTCATGATTCCTTCTCTTTTTTCTTCTTATTAATATTCACGTATCTACTTGCGCATCAACCATAAACTTTTGAGTGAAATTATTTTTAGTTTTGGCGTGATATAATCCCATAAAAGGTGAAGCGTGTAAATAATGTATAGATATAAGTTTTTGATAGCAATTTTTGTGTTTATCATTGTAGTAACGACAGTGATTTTTCTCTATTTTCGATTTGAAGTCAAAGAAGACAAGCTCAAACATGTCCTCGATCAGTTAACGCTTGAGTTAAATGATCAACTCAAAACCAATCAAATGGATGCTTTGAAATTAGCGCTTGCTATGTCTAGAAATAGCGCTCTTGTAGATGCACTTGAAAATGATGATGAAGATTTGGGATATCGCATTCTCTCAGATGTTACGAAAAACATAGAAACCAATACCCATACAAAAATAAAAGCACAAATCATTACAAGCGAGTACAATATTTTTGCAAGAAGCTGGGATGATGTTTATGCAGGGATGCCTCTTGGTGATTATCGAACGGATCTTGATTACTTTAAAACGCATAATACTCCAAGAACATCGATAGAAGTGGGTCGTAGGTTAGGATTAAAAGCGACCGTTCCTATGTATAAAAACAATCTATTTTTGGGATTTTTTGAAGTTATAGATTTTTTTGAACCCATTACGGAGTATTTTAGAACACAGGGGATAGATTTATACGTTTTGATGGATGATAAATATTATAGCACTGCCGTTTTGATGCAAGAAAATTTAACGTTCAATAAATATATAGTTGCAAACAGAAATTATAATGCAGCACATATTGACGTGCTCAAATCTATAGATTTTGGACAGTTGAAGTCTAATAGAATTCTTTCAACCAAGGGTAGACATATCTTTTATGAAGCTATGCATAATGGCGTGGGAGAAACGATAGGCGCATTTGTGATGATTCTGCCAGATAAATATTTAAATTATTTCAGAGATCCCGAAGATGATATATCATTTTTAATCAACGTAAAGAGAGGCAGTTTATATAACATTCAAAAAAATAAAGAGATGCAAAGTGGCGATCTTTATAATTTCAATAATCCTTCTGATATTTTTTATATGAAAAATATTGTATCGGGGGAAGATAAAGCAGACTTTTCAAATCAAGCATATAAAAAGCTAAGTCATTACTCAAAAGATGAATTGATCCAACTTATACTGGACAATCAGGCAGTGAAACATATAGATGGGAAAATTAAATGAAAATTTTATTGTTAGAAGATGAATACTCTTTACGAATCAGTATCAAAGAGTTTTTAGAAGATATTGGTCACACGGTAGATGCTTTTATGGATGGACTTGATGCCTACAATGCAGTTTTTGATAAAACTTATAACCTTTTACTCCTTGACGTGAATGTGCCTTCCCTCTCAGGATTTCAACTTTTGGAAAATCTGCATAAAGAAGATATGAAAATACCAACTATTTTTTTAACTTCAATGACAGATATCTCAAATCTTAGACAGGGGTATGAAAAGGGCTGTTGCGACTATATTAGAAAGCCTTTTGATCTTGAAGAACTCGAACTTCGTATCTCTCAAGCCTACAAAAGTTGCTACACTGATGACAGCCATTTCATAGATCTAGGACAAAATGTAAACTACAATATGACCAAAGGAAAACTCACTTTAAATAATGAAGAGGTGATTTTAAGAAAAGCTGAAAAAGATATTTTGGAAGTGTTGATAAGATATAAGAATACGGTTGTTTCCATCGCGACAATTCAGGATGAAGCTTGGGGCGAATATGTCGAACCGGCAACAATAAGAGTACAGATGAAAAATCTTCGACAAAAGATTCCCGAGGGAATTATTCAAAATCGCAGAGGTTTAGGATATATCATTGAACGATCTTAAATACGCCGTACAAAATGCTTTTATTTATACTGCACTCGTAGCGGTCATTTTATTGGCGCCATTATTTTTTTATTTTATCTATATGAAAAATATTTATTCCATAAAAAATGAGTTAGTTTTAAAAGAAAAATCCTTAATGATTATCAAATCTATGGAGGAGTTTAACCAAGATGATCCATATTTTGAGTATCCAAGGTTTCAGACATTTCAATCGGGTTTGTATGATATAAGATTTAAGCCTATTTTTTCTCTCATTCATTATGATATTAAAAATTTTAAAGAGGGCTATCATATTGATGAGAGTGATGCATATTTAATTATCTCTCTTCCAAAAGACAGATATTTCGGTGCAAGTTACTTGATAGTAAAAAACAGTGTTTCTTATGCAGATCTTTATAAGAATGTTGCGACTATCTTGTTCTCCATTGCTTTATTGGTGTTTGGGCTTAGTATGTTCTTTTTAAATAATTTTGCAAAACCATTCAAACTCGTCAATCAAAAACTTGATAATTTTATTAAAGACTCCATTCATGAGATCAATACTCCTTTGGCGATTATCAATGTCAATATAGATCTTTACAACAGAAAAAATCCGACCAATAAGTATATGCAAAGAATGAAAGCTGCTGTAAAAGTTTTATCGCACATCTATGAGGATATGGATTATTTAGTAAAGTACAATAGAATAGATCATGCACCTGTAGAGATCGATTTTACAAAATTTATGAAAGATCGGATAGATTATTTTTCAGATGTAGCTTCTATGAAAGAGATACTCATAGAGAGTGATATAGAAAATAATATTTCAATTTTTATGAACTATAAAGAGCTACAAAGAGTTGTAGATAATAATATTTCAAACGCGATCAAGTATTCGTATGAAAATAATATCATCAAAATATCCTTACATATAAGAGATCAAGTGTGTAGTATGAGTTTTCAAGATTATGGTGTCGGTATAGAAAAGGTTGAAAAAATTTTTGAACGTTACTATAGAGAAAACACCAATAAAGGGGGGTTTGGTATTGGTCTTAACATTGTTAAATCGATTATTGATAAAGAGGGGATCATTTTAACTATCGAATCAGCCCTAAAACAAGGGAGTACTTTTACCTATACTTTTCCAGAAAGAATCATCACTCTTCATTAAAATAAAAAAATCCGCAAAAATAACTTCATTTTATATAAATTTTACACTTCACTGTTAAACTACCCTCGAATCAAAATAAGGAGGAAGTAAAATGAGAATTAGCCTAATGGCTTCATTACTTCTTGGATGTTCTTTATTCGCTGTTGATTATAGCAGTATGATAGAAAGTCCAAATGCAAGTACAATAATACAAAAAGATCTACTGGGCTCAGCAAAGGCATCTACCATGCCAACTGATTGTATTTCAACTGATCCAAAAGCAATTGCTAGAGGCGCTTTTATTTTTCACAATCTTAACGGTGAAACGAAAGATACTCCACCAGAGGGATTAAGTAAAAAAAATAGTGATGGTTCTGAGAAACAATTTGGAAATTGTATTGCTTGTCATAATATTGAGGGTGCCAAAGGTGCTGGAAATATTGGTCCTGACCTTCACAATTACAAAAAGAACTTTATTGACAGCGGTGCAAGAAATGATCAATTTGTGTATCAAAAAATTGCTGATGCACGTATCGACAACCCAAATACTCACATGACAATAAACCTGACTACAGGATTATTTAATCAAAGAGAAATATGTGACATAGCGTCATATATCGTATCTCCAAAATAAAAGAAGGGAAATTAATTATGCAAAGAAGAGATTTTATTAAAACATTAGGAGCTGCAGCGGTTATCGGCGCAGTTGTACCAGCTATGAGTTTTGCAGCAGATGCACCAAAAGGGCCAAATGCATTTTCGTACAAACAAGCACTTGATACTATTACAGGTGGAAAAACACCGGTTAAGTCAGAGAAGATACATTTAAAAGTTCCAGAAATCGCTGAAAATGGCGCCGTTGTTCCAGTAACTGTAGAAGTTGATTCTCCTATGACTGAGAGTGACTATGTGAAAGCAATTTATATATTTGCTACAAAAAACAATAATGTCCGTTGTGTTGCTATGCATCTTACTCCGGCAAATGGAAAAGCTATTCTTGGAACTCGTGTTAAGTTAGGCGGAACACAAGATGTGGCAGCTTTGGTAGAGATGAGCGACGGTTCTTTCTTGGTGAATTCTCAAAGCGTTAAGGTAACAATCGGTGGATGTGGTTGATTATCAACCAAGATTAAATTTATAAAAAAATAACTAATAAAGGATTTACTATGGAAGAAAGAAAAGCATTAATTAAGATCAAACCAAAGAGCTACGCAGATGGTGAAATCGTAAAAGTTGATTTTATGGTTATGCATCCTATGGAAACTGGTATGCGTAAAGATAAAAAAACAGGACAAGTTGTTCCTGCAAAATACATTAACAGTGTGAAGTTTGATTACAATGGAAAAATCATCACATCTATGAATGTTTGGGAATCTGTATCGGTGAACCCTGTCTTTACTATTTACATGAAAGTAAATGGAGCAGGAAATCTGAAAGTTACTTTTACTGATAGCACTGGCGAAGTAAATGAGAGTAGCATTGAAATTAAGCCTAAAGGCTGAGCTATGAAAAGCATATTAAAGATAACGTTAGGTGTTGCTCTATTCACATCACTATCATATTCTAGCGAACAATTTGCTATGAGTGATGCGGATCGTGCAATGTATGCAGACTTATTGGATGCGAATCCCGCTGATATGATGGTTCAAGATGGGAAAGAACTTCTTAGTAAGTATGGTGGCGGAGACGCTGGCCTTGCAAAGTTCTTACATGTAAGCGAAGATAAACTTCCAGCATTCATTGCAGGATTTCCAAGATATTTACCAGATTTTAAAAAGGTAGTTGGTCTTGGTCAGGTTGCGCAAGCGCTTATGGTAACAAATGGCAATAAAGCATTTGCTCTAAAAGACCCAAAGATGTTTAACATGGTAGCTTATATAAAATCGATAGCAAATGATGAAAAGATTAATATAGATGTCAATGCAAACCAGCAGATGAAAGATGCGTATGCTTTGGGAGAAAAAACATTTAATGAAAGACGTGGCGGTAGAGGTTTGTCTTGTCTAAGTTGTCATAGTGCAGATGTTGTCGGTTCTATTCTTAGAACACAGCCTCTTCCTGATCTTGGTGTTAACAACTCTGGTGGAACATGGCCGGCATATAGAATGACAAAGTCATCATTAAGCACTATGCAACACCGCTTTCAAGGTTGTATGAACAATGCTCTTCAGGCAGTAATCCCTCTTGGATCACCTGAGATGGTAGGACTTGAAGTTTACGTAACGAACAAAGCGAAGGGAAAAGCTATCGCTATTCCCGGATTAAAAAGATAGGAGGCGAATATGGAAATTTCAAGAAGAGATTTTATGCATATTGCTGCAATTTTTGGACTTGGTATGGCTACAACAGGCTATGCCGCTCCTAGATCTGCAGCGGATATATCGCTAAAAGATTTGTATGATTTCAAAGCAAAAGGAAAAGTTACACTACTTCATATGTGTGACCTTCACGCGCATATCAAACCGCTTTATTGGAGAGAACCTTCAACTTTGATCTCGGCTCCAAATCTTGTAGGAACTCCAGGATTTTTATGTGGTGAAGCATTCGCAAAACATTATGGACTAGAGCCTAGCAGTCTTGATGCATATTTTGATACATATATGGATTTTGATGTTTTGGCTAAAAAGTTTGGAAAAATGGGCGGTATCGCTCACATAAAAACTTATCTTGATCATGTAAGAGCTGAACGAGGAAATGAAAATGTACTTTTCCTAGATTCTGGAGATACTTGGCAGGGAACGGGTGTTGCACTCAAAACTGGCGGTGAAGCAATTGTAAAAGCACAAAATTACCTTGGTGTAGATGTAATGGTCGGTCACTGGGAATTTACTTACGGAAAGAAAAGAGTAAAAGAGCTTATAGGCATGTTAAATGCAAAATTTATCTCTCAAAATATCATCGGTGATGATTCATTTGCAGATGATTTTGAAGAGTTGATCTTTAAACCGTATACAATTGAAGAAAAAGGTGGCGCGAAGATTGGTATTATCGGTCAGTCATTTCCATTTACATCTACAGCAAATCCAAAAGAGTTTACACAAGGATGGAGCTTTGGTCTAAGACTTGATACGCTTCAAAAATATGTAGATGAATTAAGAGATGAGCATAAAGTTGATTGTGTGGTTCTTCTATCACATGATGGTTTTAGTGTTGATCAAGAGGTTGCTCGTCAAGTGAACGGGATAGATTTTATCTTGAGCGGACATACACATGATCCTTCTCCTCAGCCTATCACGATCAACAAAACTGTGATCGTCATAGCAGGAAGCCATGGCAAATACATTGGCCGTCTTGATGTTGATATCAAAGATGGAAAAGTAAAAGGTTATGAGTATAAACTTGTTCCGATGGCGTCTCATATGATTCCAGCAGATCCAGCGGGAGTAAAACTTGTCAACGAACTTTATGCACCTTTTGATGCAGAGTTTAATGAAGTATTGGGAAAAACGAAAAATATGCTTTATAAAAGGGATACATTTTTCTCGACTTTTGATCAGTTGATCAACGATGCGATCTTGGATGAAATGAAATGTGATATCTCATTTACACCTGGATATAGATGGGGAACAACTGTTCTCGCCGGTGATGATATTTTGATGGATAATGTCTATGAGATGTGTGGTATCACGTACCCGAATGTGTATACATTTGAGTTAAAAGGACAGCATATCGCTTCACTTTTAGAAGATATCGCAGATAATGTTTTTAATGCAAATCCACTTTATCAACAAGGTGGAGACATGAGTCGTCTCGGTGGTGCTACATATGATATCGCCGTTGCAAATAAAGCTGGAAAACGTATCACGAACTTGAAAATTGGCGGTAAACCAATAGATCTGAAGAAAACTTATATCGTTTCTTCATGGGGTGGGAATTTACAAAATGCAGGAGCAAATCTTCAAAAAGAGAAGATCAGAGCTGTGTATGATGTGACAAGAGATTATATAAAAAGACAAAAAGTTGTAGATGTCAGCAATAAAGGCAATGTGACTTTAGTGGACTATACCTGTGGATGTCCAGAAAAAGGGACGCGAGGGAAGTAGGCTTTGTAAGCAGAAAGCGTAATTTCTGCTTACATTTAAATATACATATAACGACATAAATGGACATTAGTATTATGGCATTTTAGTGAATTAAATAAGGGAAATGAAATGAAATTATTAAAACTAAGCGCAGCTGCGGCATTGGCATGTCTTCTCACAACTTCGGCAAACGCTGATGAAGAAAAAGCAAAACGTGATCTAAAAGATAATATGCAAGAGGTCTATAATGTTCTTCCAAGCAGTGTAGATAACTTAAGTGATGCCTTTACAAAAGGTATGTTCTATGGTCGTTTACGTATGAATGCATTTAAATATGATTGGAAAAATCAAGTAGCAGGTAAAAATAAAAATAATAGCGAACTTGGTCTTGGTGGCAGTCTTATTTATAAAACGGCACCTTTTGCAGGTTTGAGTGCTACTGCTGGCTTTTACTATTCTGATAGCCCTTTTGTTGGGATGCGCGTAGATAATGCAGCTGATTTAACGTATATGAAAAGTGGAAAAGATACTATCAGCCGCTATGATGCATATAACAGTGGTGATTATTATATGGCTGTTCTAGGACAAGCGTATTTGCAATATGATATCTCTAAAACTTCAGTAAAAGCTGGACGCCAAATTTTCGAATCATTATTAACAGCTTCAAATGATACAAAAATGATTCCAAATACTTTTGAGGGTTATACTGTTGAGACAAAAGAGATTCCAAAAACAACGATTCGTGGAGCTCTATTTACAGCAGAAAAACTTCGTGACCATTCCACTTTTTGTGATGTCATTACATATGGCGATGGTTCTTCAAATGCGAAAGCGACATGGAACGGAAATGATGATTCCGTAGCACATCAAGGTTTAAGCTATGCAAATTTTGTGAAGGCTGGTAGAGATGTAAACCATAAGCTGATCGTTGCAGATATTGACAATAAATCGATAGATAATTTGAAAATCGATGTCACATATACGACAGTACCTGATGTTGTATCAAATATTGCCGGCGAATTAAATTATAAAATACCGTTACCAGGTGGGTACTCTTTAACTCCAGGTATACGTTATATGCAACAAATAGATAACGGTGGTGGCGATGTTGGTGGGGCAAGTTTAAGTGGCAAACTTGTTACTTGGACAGGAACTACCCCTACATATCATAGTAACTTAGGTTATAGTAGTCCAAAAAGCTTAGATGGTTCAATAGGCATGGCTCGTTTGGTTCTTAACAATGGTCCTTTAAAAGCACAAATTGCATATTCTCAAGTTGCAGATGATGCGGATATCGTAGCTCCATGGAGAGGATTCCCAACCGGAGGGTATACACGTGCAATGGCTCAATATAACTGGTATGCAAACACAAAAACATATGATGCAGAGATAGGTTATGACTTTGGAAAAGCAAAAATCCTTAAAGGTTTCAGTACTTTAGTTCGCTACGCTGCTCAAGATTTTGATAAGAAAAAACAACTCGCCGGTGTACAGGCGGATAGCAAGGTTGTGGAAATCGATCTTCGTCAAAAAATCGCAAAAGGGTTAGATGCAAAACTTCGTGTAGGAATCGCGAGTTCTGATAAAATGACTTATGGCACATATGCTGGTAAAGATATTGGCTCGTATAACGAATACCGTTTCGAGATAAATTACCTATTCTAAAAAAGGGCGTGAGAGTTTATCTCTTGGCCTAAATAAAAATATATAAAGGTTGTGTTCATGAAATTTCTTTTGGTTTGCATTGTTTTTTTTCATTCTCTCCATGCATTCGATTATAAATTGAAGCCCGAAAAAGTAAATGCTACTACATTTTGCTTTTTTGGGTCTCCAGAAGAGATCAATAAACACAACAATGGAAATATGGTCAACTCCTGTTTTGTAAATATGGGGAACAGCTATCTCGTTGTAGATAGCGGCCCTACATATCAGTACGCCGCACAAGCGTATACAAAGATGAAAGAGATAAAAAATCTTCCTGTCTCTTATGTCATCAATACACATGTTCATGACGATCACTGGCTTGGAAATGGCTACTATAAAGAGCTGGGCGTCAACATCATAGGTTCAGTCAAATTTCAAGATGAGACAAAAGCTGAAATGACAAGAATGCAAAGAAATGTGAGTAAAGATGCATATGTAAAAACAATGCAAGTATTTCCAAATCTTTTTGTAGATAAAGAAAAAATATTCATAGTAGATGGCAAAAAAATAGTAATAACCGGTGTAAATAAAAAAGCTCATACTTCCAGTGATCTTCTCGTTTACATACCCGAGTACGCAACACTCTTTGTTGGAGATGTCATTTTTAACAATCGCTTACCATCATTAAGAGATGGCAATATTTTAGAATGGATAAAAGAGCTTGATAAGATAAAAGCGATGAAGGCCGAATATGTTATAGGCGGACATGGGACTAAGACAGATGCAAGTTCACTTGATTTTACTTATAACTATTTAGTCGAGCTTAGAGACAAGGTAGCAAAAAAACTTGAAGAGGGCAAAGATATCGAAGATGCCATTACAAATATCAAGATGCCTTCATATGAGAAAGTAAATATGTACGATACGCTGCAAAAACAAAATATTGATACAGCTTATCGGACTATGGAGTGGAATAATGACTAAGATATCCGTTTTATTTTTATTGGCAGCTATTTCTCTTGGTGCGACAGAATGGAAAAATTATGATGAGGGACTTCTTGAACAAAAAAGTTCACACAAGCCCATTATGATTGATGTTGTTCGAACAAATTGTCACTATTGTATCAATATGGAAAAAACAGTGTTTGAAGATAAAGAGATGAGTGCATGGATAGAAAAAAGGTTTATTCCTGTCAAAATAAATATTGATCATGAAAAACTTCCTTTAGGTCTAACTACTTCCTTTACACCGACTTTTTATTTTGTGGATGAAAAGCATAATGTACTTAAAAAAATACCAGGTTCTTGGAACATCGAAGATTTCAAAGACCTGACAAGGAATATTAAATGATAAAAGTTCTAATTTCACTTTTGATGATGAGTATTTTTGCGTATGCCGATACGATATTTGCAAAGCCTTTGCCATCGATTGATAATCCTCGAAAGATTGTTTTTTCTATCCATAGTGCAGATGAAGAAACGATCAATCATGTTCTAAGCAGTGCCAACAATGTCTTAAAGTTTTATGGACCTGAAAAAGTAAATATGGAGATTGTTGCCTACTACCACGGTATTGAAGCAGTTCTAAAAAAGAACAAAGAGATCGCATCAAGAGTTGAGACATTGATGCAATATGACGTAAAGTTTATTGCTTGTGGAAATACTATGCAAACAAAACATATCAAAAAAGAGGAACTCATCGATGGTGTTGAGATTGTAACTGCTGGGATCGTCGAAGTTACAGAGCGAGTTCAAGATGGTTGGGTCTATATAGTCCCTTAATATTTATAAATCAAAAAAAAGGAAAAAGAAATGAAAAAAATTGTTAGTATCGTTGTTACACTTTTAATGAGTGTAGCTTTACAAGCCGCTGGTGATCTACATCTTTTTGATGTTGATAATGCAAATGGAGCTATAACTCCGCAGAAAATAGAAGACGCATTACACAAAAATGGTTTTATGACAGGGATACGCTCAGAGATGACAACACCTTTTACAAAACAGTTTCAAAAGAGTGACTTTAAAGTGTTTACACTTTTAACAGTATTTAATCCTAAGATTGATAATACCCTTGTAAAACAGTTTCCACATGCTGGTATTTTTATCCCAATGGGTGTGGGAATTTATCAAGCTAATGGTGAAAAAACTTTACATGTAAGTATCTTGACTTCAGAAGCTGAAGCAAAGATCATAGGAATCGCAAATAATTCTATGCTTCAAGAAAGAGAAACACTGGCAATCAAAGCTATTAAAGAGGCGATGCCAAATGCAAAACAGTCGCTTAGTGAAGATTCTTTAAAAGAGAGTAGAAATCTTGCGACGATGTATGAGCTAAAACTAGATGGTGGTGACTGGAAAGCTGCAAAACAACAACTAGAAATGGGTCTTGAAGGCGGTTTTGTTCCTCGCGGTTTTGTGATGGCGGCTTCTATGGATTATGATGCAGATGTTTTTCAAGACGACGGCAAGGAAAATCCGTATGATTTTTATGAAACTTATTCTATTTGTAAACTTCCAATTATTTATACGGTTGCCAAAAGCAGACCAGAAGCTGCCGCATTTGCACCTTGTACAACGATAGTGTATAAGAAAAAAAATGAGGACAAAATCGTTGTAGGTTTTCCTGCGGTATACAATTGGTTAAGCAGTGCAAAAGTGGAAGACAAAGAAGCAAAAGAATCTTTGCTTAAAGGGCAAGAAGAATTTGAAGCTATTTTAAAAGAGGTAACAGAATGAAAAAGATTCTGCTTCTTCTTGCAATGTTGAGTTTTCTTTACGGCGATGATGGAGTGAAAAAAGTTGTTTTTGATCTCACGACCGGCGATATGCATGTTTTTAAGCAAAAGGTTCTCTCAGGTATTTCAAATCAAAGAAGCTATTATGAGGGAAAGCTTGAAGAACTCAAAGTTGCGGTGGTGATACATGGAGATGCTTACAAATTTTTTATTAAAGATTTGGACAACTCTCCGTATAAAAATGATGTTGCCCTTGTAAAAGAGAGAGCAGAGATCAGTCAAAGACTTTTAACTTTAGCTAAAAGCAGTAACGTCGAATTTCTCATGTGTCAAACAGGTATGGAACATAAAAAGATAGATAAGACAATTGTTGATTCATATGTCAAATTTGTTCCAAATGCAACTATAGGACTTATAGATAAACAAAGCGAAGGTTACGTTTATATCCCGATTATGAATTAAAACACTGAGTATCTTTCTAACGGATCAAGGAACTTAAAGTTCCTACCTCCGTCTGGGTCATTTCTCTTGAACAGTCTTACATCGTATCTTTATTCCCAGTCAAGTAGCCTTTGTTGCCCTTGCAATCCTCTGATATGTGTAACATCTTGGCTTACTTCTATAACCCCCTTATAAACACCCTCATCATTTCTAATAGCAAAATATCTGATGTGAATAAATTTTCCTTTGAACTCTATCCAAAACTCTGCTTCATCTCTGCGACCGGCTTTAAATTCTCTAAGTATCATGAGTACTTGATCCACACTTTTTGGAGGGTGACAAAATTTCACTTCCCTTCCTATGATCCCTGCACTTCTTGGAAATACTCTCTCATCACCGCGATTGTAAAAGATAACGATGTCGTTTTCATCAACATAGGTTATGTCTACAGGCATAAACTTCAGGAGCAAATTGATTTGCTCAGGAAGCATATACCCCTCATCAAGTTTGATTCTGTTTTCAAGAGAGAAAGGAAGCTTTCTTCTTGAAGTATCTTGGCTTGGATGGATATATTCTTCTTGCGTAATGGCAGGAAATGCCGGAGGTGCTTCGTCAAACATCCAACCTATCTCCTCTTCTCCAATTCTCATCTCTATCCATTCATCAGCGTTTAGCATATTAAAAGCTCTCGGTAAAAGTCTTTGCTCTTCCACTTGCATAATATGCTCTAAATTGCTAAAAACTATTTGAAGATTTTGACTTATACTGAGGATGTCTTGTACTTTTATTGCACTACGCACAGCTTTAATCTCATCTCTTATTTGATCATGAAAGGCCCACATGTTTTGGCTTGGACTTGTCCAACCATATTTTTCCAAGTAGGGAAAAAGCTGATTTTCTTTTCTAGCAAAATGTTTCTCAATAAGGCAAAGTTTATCAAATAGTCTTGTAAACTCTTCGTTTTCACCTACTATATTTATCTTGCTGATTTTTGAGATTACTTCCCTGATTAATTTGTTTTCATCCAGATAAACTTTTACCGGATGACCTTCTGGTATATTTGAAGATCTGTCTTGCCCTAAAAATTCACTCATAACTTTCCTTGATCTGTGATGGTGAGATTATATACTTTTTACTGTCTCTACATTTTGACATATGACAATAATATGAATTTTTTTAATCTCCTTCTTTGCTAAGTCTGTGCTATACTAAAGCTCCAAATAAGGAGTCCAAATGATAAAAAAATATGGAATCTATGTCCTTGTCTTCCTTTTACTTATTGGTGCAGTTTTTTTAATCTATGCAAAACTAACTCCTCTTAAACTTCCTTCAAATCTTGTCTGTGCATCTGGAAACGTGGATGGTGATCTTATCGCGCTCAACACAAAATACGCCGGACGAATAGATCAAATCTTTGTCCAAGATGGTCAAAGTATCAAAAAAGATGACAATGTTGCAATCCTTCAAAGTGATGAAGATGAGGCACAACTTCGCTCTTTGAGTGATGGCATCGCTTCAGCTAAGGCATCACTTGAAGCATTGATCCAAAACAGTGCGATAACAAAAGAGAGCGTACCCCTTGAGATAGCAAAAGCGCGTAATGCACTTTTCGTCGCTATCGCACAAAAAAAAGATTTAGAAGACTCTCTTGGTACACAAAAAGAGCAGATGGAGCAAGATGAAAGAGATCTTGCTCGTAACAGTTCTCTTTTTGATAAAAGCCTTATAAGCCAGCAAACTTATGAATATATAAAACTAAAATCACAGAGTTCAAAAAACAGCTATTCTTCTCAGGCTCAAAGAATCTTGCAAGCACAAAAAAATATTGATATCGCACGCTCAAACCTTGCACTCTCAGAGTCTCAGAATAAAAAAATTCCTGCATTAGAGGCAAATATAGAAGCGGCTAAGAGAAATATCGCTTCACTTCAAGCAAGTAAAGATCGCGCACAAATCATGATAGACGATATGACCCTCAAATCTCCCGTAGATGGTTTTGTTATAGAAAAGATTGCCAATCAAGGGGAGGTGTTAAACCCTGGAATGGTTATAGCAACACTGATCGATCCTAAAAGTTTATATCTCAAAATATTTGTTGATACGATACAAAATGGGAAGATAAAAGTGGGCGATAAAGCGGTGATTTTTTTGGATACCTATCCTGATAAACCCATAGAAGCTGTTGTCGCAAGAGTTGCTCAGGATGCAGAATTTACCCCAAAAGAGGTGAGTGTTCAAAGTGATCGTATCCAAAGGGTTTACGCTGTGCATCTCAAACCCTTACATGTAAACCCTTTACTTAAACTTGGCATCCCTGCTATTGGCATAGTTTCACTTGATGGGATTGGCTTGCCAACATCACTAAGCCAGATTCCTAAGATATGAAAACGATCAATAAAAATGTGGTAATGCTTGGAGTTGTGAGTTATTTTACCGATTTTGCATCGGCAATGATTACTCCGATATTGCCGATTTTTATTGTCACTGTCTTGCATGAAGGGATGGATAAGCTTGGGCTTATCGTGGCAGTTGCGACTTTTATTTCTTATGGACTTCGCGTTATTTCGGGTTACATTGCCGATCGCTTTGGGCTTGTCAAACCTTTGGTCGTGGGTGGATATATTCTCTCGGCGCTGAGTAAACCTCTTTTTGGATTTGCTCATGATTATATCGCTGTGGGGATGTTAAGAAGTGCAGAGCGCTTTGGAAAAGGGGTGCGTTCTGCTCCAAAAGATGTTTTGATCTCCAGTTACAGCCAAAAAGAGAGTTCTGGCAAAACTTTTGGTTTTCACAAGACGCTTGATCTCGCAGGAGAACTGAGCGGTGCACTTTTTTTATTTTTGATGCTTTACTTTTTCGGACAAAATGAAACGGTGATGCGAAATATCTTTTTTGCCACTTTAATTCCTGGGATCCTTGGAGTTTTTGTAGTACTCTTTTTTGTAAAAGATATCCAAAAAAACCCACAGAGGGTTCAAAATCTTTCTTTAAAACTGACACCAAATGATAAACAGACCATTTCAGAACTTCTCTTTTATTTTCTGTTTTCTATGTTTGCACTCGATAGTGCTTTTTTTGCTATGGAAGCTAAAAGTATAGGGATAGCAACACTTATCATCCCTTTATTATTTATCGTCTCGACGACAACACAAGGTTTGACAAGTTACTATTTTGGTATCTTGAGCGATAAAATAGGGGTTAGAAAAGTGATGGGTTTTGCGTATATAAGCGGAATATTGTCTCAATTTTTTTTATATCTGCAGACACCTTTATTTACATGGATCGCGTATGGTTTCTTAGGACTTTTCACAGTCATTTCACTCAATGCAAACCGTTCTCTTATCGCGAAAAATGCTGATAACAAAGGCTTGGTTTTTGGTATTTTTTATGCATGTGTGGCACTTTTTGGTGCGGTGGGTGCGTATATTTTTGGAGTGATCTGGCAGGAGTACGGGATGGATATCTCTCTTGCCCTTTCGTTGATTTTCACCATGTGCATTACGCTAGCCTTTTTTATCAGAGGCAAAAAAAATGGCTGATTTTTATCCTGTAGACGCTTTACATGTAAGCGGTGTGAGTGTTGGTTATAAAGATAAAATTGCCATTAGTGATGTGAGTTTTGAGGCAAAGAGTGGTGAGATCATCGGTTTCATCGGTGCTGATGGCGCTGGGAAAAGCTCTTTGATGCAAGCCATTGCTGGAATCGTACGATTTAGCGGAGAGATCTCTTATCTGCAACACAAGTATCACTCTCCAAAAGAAGCAGAGAAGATAAAAATACACACCGGATTTATGCCTCAGGGAATCGGTCTGGTTTTGTATGATACGCTCACGGTAGATGAGCATTTAAGGTTTTTTGCTGATCTGCGAGATTTGAAAAAAGATGCTGCGTTTCTTGCGTATAAAAAACAGCTTTTACATATGTCAGGTCTGAGTGCATTCGCAGAAAGACAGGCCATGAACTTAAGTGGCGGTATGATGCAAAAGCTTTCACTTATCTGCGCTCTTTTACACCGTCCAAAGCTTTTAATTCTTGATGAACCTACAACGGGAGTCGATCCGCTTAGCCGCCTTGAACTTTGGGAGATATTACGCAACATTGCAAAAGAAGAGGGCACGATTATTCTTGTGAGCACGGCTTACATGCAAGAGGCTTCCAAGATGGACAGAGTGATGCTTTTTCATAATTCTAAAGTTATTGCCAGTGGAACATCGGCTGAGCTTATTGATTCTATTCGACCCTATGTTTATGAAAAAAGTCTCGCAGATAATGATGAAAACTCTATCTCATTTGACAAAGTCATTTACTCGTTGGACTCCCTCAACTTATCTCTCCATGAGCCGACTCTGGAAGGACTTTTCTTTGTCAATGCACTCAAAGAGAGAAAAAAAATAGCAAACTTTGCCATCAAAAGTCGAGAAGATGATGAGGTGATTCCTGAAGTGGTAATGGAGTGCCATGGTGTTTCAAAGAAATTTGGCGCATTTGTTGCAAATGAAAAGATAGATATGCAGCTTAAAAAGGGTGAAATACTAGGACTTCTTGGAGCAAATGGAGCTGGCAAGACCACGTTTATAAAGATGCTTTTAGGACTTTATAGTATTGATGAAGGCAAACTTACTCTTCTTGGTCAGTCAATCAAAAGCGGTAAAGACAGACAAGAACTCAAATCTAAGATCGGCTACGTGAGCCAGCATTTTGCACTCTATAAAGATATGAGTGTTAAAGAAAACTTACTTTATTTTGCGAGTATGCACCGTATTGAAAAGAAAACAGCACTTTCACGCATTGCTTTATATGCAAAAGAGCTCGGATTTGAGGAGTATCTGGGTAGTTTCGCGAACGAGCTTCCTCTTGGAGTTAACCAGCGTTTCTCCATAGCAGCGGCTCTTTTACATGAACCTTTAGTACTTTTTCTGGATGAACCGACAAGCGGAGTCGATACTTTAGCACGCGCGCAGTTTTGGCAAATACTTCAGAAGCTCAAAGAAGTTTGGGGCATTTCCATCCTTATTACCACACACTACATGAGCGAAGCGCAGTTCTGTGATCGTGTGGTGCTTTTAAAAAACGGGCAGAAAGTCGCTGATGATACGGTATCAAATCTCTATGAACGATTTCCTAAGGCGAAAGATTTTGAAGATATCTTCTTAGAATTTTACAAGGAGAAAGCGTGAAAAATTTTGTAAGATTCTCCGTTATTAAAGCTTTTGTACTCAAAGAACTCACAGAGCTAGTGCGTACAAAACTCATCATTATGGTCTACATGATGCCCTCGATGGTGACTATCCTCTTTGGATATGGGATTGCCATGGATGTGACTCACTCGCGAATCAGTATCATAGACAACGACAACTCTAAATACTCTTCTGAGCTGATCTCAAAGTTCTCACACTCCAAATATTTTGATGTAACTTTGACACATGAAAGTGAAGCTCAAGCTCTCGAGAAAATCAAAAAAGCGCAAAGCGACATCATTCTTATCATCCCAAGTTCTTTTGAAAAGAATCTTTTAAAAGGAGAAAAGAGTGAGCTTGGCGTTTTTATAGACGCGGCTTTTGCGAATCGTGCAAGTACGATGCAAAACTATGTGCAAGGCGTTATCCAGAGCGCCGCAACTACATCTGCGCCGATGATGACGCTTAACACCAGAACACTTTTTAATCAGGCAATGCGTGATGAAGATGCCATCGTGCCAGGACTTATTGGGCTTGTTTTATTGGTCGCTCCAGCGATTCTCACGGCTCTTTTGATTGTTAAAGAGAAAGAAAAGGGGACGATATTTAATTTTTATGCTTCGCCCATCGGGAAGTTGGAGTTTCTTATCGCAAAGCTTTTACCTGTTCTTTTGCTTCACTCAGTCAATATTTTCATCCTTTTTATTTGGGCAACTTATCTTTTTGATGTCCCGTTTCGGGGGAGTTTTTTTCTTTACTGGCTTTCAAGCGAGATCTACATCCTCATTAGTCTAAGTATCGGGATGTTGATCTCCATTATCGCTAAACGTCAGATTGTAGCGGTGGTACTTACCGTCATCATTACTATTCTTCCCGCATTTTTGTACTCTGGGATGCTGATGCCTATCTCCTCGATGCAAGGTGCATCTTGGATGGAAGCACATATTTTCCCTGTTATGTACTATAACCATATCTTGTATGACTGCTTTTTGATCGGGCAGGGATTTGATTCGTCAAAAATCGTGCTTTATCTTTTTATTCTCGTAGGATATGTAATTGCACTGCTTGGACTCGGTGCTCTGTTTTTGAAAAAAGAGATGCGATGAAGAGTGTGTTTTTTACCATTGTATTCAAAGAACTTAAAAGTTTTATGCGCTCGGCTGCTTTGGTGGCTGTTGTTTTATACTCCTTTACTATCGACATCTACGTTGCAGGGGAGGGGATTGACATAGAGCCAAGAAATGTGGCTGTTGGATATGTGGATAACAGCAGCGGAGGTATAAGCAAAAAAATACTCTCAAATCTTCATAGTCCGGAATTTGTAGCTCCTGTACAATTTCTTTCCCAAAAAGAACTTAGCAATGCCATTTACAATAAAGAGATCATGGTTGGCCTTGTGTTTGATAACGATTTTGAAAAACTCTATCGTGAGAAAAAAAATACTCAGCTAAATGTCTTACTTGATGCCACGTCCGCTTCACAAGGCTTTACAACCTTGATGTATCTTCAGAGTATCTTATTCTCTTTTGAGGATATTCAAATTCCGCTAGACCTTAAAATCCATAAACTTTTTAACCAAAATTCTGATAACAAGTCTTTTATGGCGCTTTCAGAACTGCTTTCACTTATCACGATGTTGGTAGTTATCTTAACAGCGATAGTTTTCGTCAAAGAGAAAGAAGACGGTACCTGGGATATTATGCTTTTGATGCCAATAGATGCCAAACTGACTATTTTGGCAAAGACTCTTTCTCAGGTGATTATCGTTATGGGAGGGGTGATACTAAGTCTTGGGTTTGTTATTTTTAACATTTTTGACACACCGATGAACGGCTCTTTTTGGAGTTTTATCTTTTTGACTTTTTTATATACATTTTCAAGTGCAGGCATAGGACTTTTTGTAGCCGCTATAGCAAAAGATGTGATGCAGGTTGCGCAGTTTTCTATTGTCATTATGATTCCACTTATCTTTTTAAGCGGTGCATGGACGCCAATATACACGATGTATCCCTTTTTTCAGGTGCTCTCATTTTTCTCTCCGTTGAGATATTATATCGAGGGAAGTGAAAGTATCTTTTATAGAGGCACCTCATTCGTTGATCTTTATCCTTATTATTTTGGTGTAGTGATTTTGGGATTTATTTTGTATATCATAGGGTTTAAGAAGATCGGGAGATTGTTTTGAGAGTTTTGATCTGGCTTGGATTTTTCTTAGGCTTAACGCTCCACGCCGATCAGTTTGCATTTGAGTTTTACAACGATTATTTTGCTAGAACCGATAAGCACTTCACAAACGGTGTCTGCATGAGTTGGATGGATAGTGATGGTGTCAATCTTGATCTCAACACTACGTCACTTTATACTCATATCATGTTCAATATTGTTGATGCAATTCCCTACACAGATAGACAAGAGTATAAAAATTTTACCGCAGGTGTAAGCCTCAGTCAGATCATGTTAACTCCCAAAGATACTACTAAAAAAAACGTACAATATAATGATATGCCTTACGCTGGATATCTTGCCTTGTCCCTTTTTGAATTTAAATGGAATCAAAAAAGTTTTAAAGAATACCGCCTTGATCTTGGCGTTATCGGTAAAGAGTCTGGTGCTGGAGATCTGCAATATGGATTTCATAAACTCTTAAATGAGGCGAGACCACAAGGATGGGATACGCAGCTAAGTACACATTATGTTGTCAATGCTTTGTATCGTTATGGTGAAAAAAGCTGGACAAAACAGAGTGTCGATGGAGATGATATGGACTGGTTCAATCATGCCGGCGTGCAAGTTGGAAACTATGTTACAGATCTGTTTGCAGGTACTATGTTTCGCTTTGGAAAGAACTATACACAAAACTTTAATGTTCATTATCCTTATCTCAGAGAGGAGGCTTCATTCTTACATGTAGACAAACCTCATAAAGGTTTTGGCTGGTCAGCGAGCGCGGGATTAAGCGTTGAAGCTGTTGCTTATCTCTATCCTTTTGATGCCGCCACAAAACTTGGATATCAAACGACGCTCAATCCGGTAAACGCTTCAGCGTATCTTGGTGCAGACCTTTGTTATGGAGCGCACAAGCTCACCTTGATGTATCAAGCGCAATCCTCTTATATCATGGAGCAAAAAGAGATCGATATCTTTGGCGGCTTACTCTACTCTTATCAGTTCTGATAAAAGAAAAAACTATTTTATGGCATAATGAGCCGAAAAATCGTAAGAAGTGGAATTTTAAAATGTATCCGACAACATTATCATCGATCTTAAGCTCAGAAATTACTACTTTATCTCCTGATCTATCCGTCTCTTACGCACTACAGATCATGGCGCAGGATCAACTCAGTTCCATCATCATTATTGATGAGCAAAATATTCCCATAGGAATTTTTACAGAACATGATATGCTCAAAGTGCTCTCTGGAGATATTAAGTCGACAAGTAGTTTAAGTGAAGTGATGGGAGTTGATCTTTGTACAGGCAATCTTCATGATGAGATTCATGATGCATACATTGTGATGTCTAGTAAAGGATACCGACATCTGATTGTTGTGGATGATGAGAATAAACTTGCCGGTGTTGTCACTCAGGGAGATTTCCTTCGCCATATTGGCTTTGATAATCTTTTATATAGTAAAAATGTCAAGGATGTGATGAGTAAGGTTTTCGTCATCATCAATGAAAACGATACGCTTATCCATGCCGCACAAAGTATGACGGAAGCAAAGAATAATTATGCTGTTGTGATGAGGGAAACGCACCCAATAGGGATAATAACTGAACGAGATATTCTTCATTCTTCCTCTGTTGAAGAAGATACTCTAGGTCAAATAGCCTCGCATTTTTGTAAGCCTGATTTTCCCAAGGTTTATCTCAGTACGTCTCTTGTAGAAGCGGCAAGACTGATGGAAGCGCACAGCGTGCATCAGCTTATCGTTATGGATGATCATGATGAAAGCTTGATCGCAGTAGTGACACGCTATGAACTTTTAAAAGCTATCCATGGCAACTATTTTGAATTTTTATTAAATCAGATAGAAAACAAAAATACTACACTGCTTGAGTTTGAAAAAAACTATAACCTTCTTTTACAAGACAAAGAAGAGTTATCACAAAGTGAGAAAAAATTTAAAGTCTTATTTGAGATGTTTCCCGAGGGGATCACCCTTGTTGATTTAGAAACTCATCAAATTGTAGAGTTCAATCACATTGCCGCAGAACAGCGAGGCTATACTGATGCAGAGTTTAAACAGATACAAATCAGTGACTTTGAGACTCTTAAAACGCCTCAAGAGATCAATGATCGTATGGCAAAAATATTACAGGAGAGACACTTTGAGTTTAGTACGGTTCATCGTCGCAAAGATGGATCGCTTTTTGATGTTTTTGTCAGCGTGTCTGCGATTAAGATTCGAGAAAAGTCCTTTTTATTGGCTTATTATACTGATATTACAGAGAAAAAAAGAAGAGAAAACAGACTAAACTCACAGTTGGCGCTTTTGAAGACTTTAGCAAATGAGATGCCAATGGAAAAACATCTCGATGCTATTGCTCTCTTTGTAGAAGATCAGTCACCAGGAGCGAAATGTTCTATATTGATGGTAGATGATACGACACAAAAACTTCATATCGGTTCCGCTAAAAGTTTGCCAGCATCCTATAATGCTTTAGTTGACAATGTGCCGCTTGGATATGGCGAAGGTTCATGTGCAACAGCATGTTATACCGCTCTGCCTGTTTATGTCTCAGATACGCGAACAGATCCTCTTTGGGCAAAATATCGAGAAGTTTTTTCTCCATATACTTGGCTAAGGAGTTGCTGGTCAACGCCATTTTTTGATATCCAAAAAAAAGTATTGGGCTCTTTTGCCATTTATGGTGATACATGCAGACAACCCTCTTTGGATGAGAAAGAGTTGATGAACTTTGCTGCTTCATTGGCAGGGATTATTGTTGAGCGTTTTAAAAATCAAGAAGCGTATGCAAAACAAGCTACTTTTTTTCATACTTTAGTCAATACCATCCCTGATCTCATTTGGATTAAAGATATCAATGGAGTATATCTTGGCTGTAATCCAATGTTCGAGCGTTTCTTTGGAGCTAAAGAGGATGTCATCATTGGGAAAACAGATTATGATTTGGTCAATTCTGAGTTGGCTGATTTGTTTCGCTTCAAGGATAATATGGCAATGCAGACACAATCTTCAACTGTAAATGAAGAGTGGGTCACCTTTGCCGATGATGGGCATAAGGCTCTTCTTGAAACAGTAAAAGTTCCTATGCTTGATAAAAGAGGAGAAGCTATTGGTATTTTAGGTATCTCGCACGATATTACTGCGCGAAAAAATATCGAGGATACTTTGCTTGAAAATGAGCGCTTTTTGAATGCTTCTCAAAGCATTGCACAGATTGGAAGTTATATTCTTAATATCGGGACAATGGAATTTACAACTTCTGAGACCATGAATCAGATCTTTGGTATTGATGTTAATTTTAAACGAACATTTGAGGGTTGGATTGATTTAATACATCCAGATGATCGTTTGCGAATGAATGAATATTTTATCAATGAGGTTGCCACTAAATTTCAGACTTTTGATAATGAATACAGAATCGTTTGCCCCAACACTAAACAAATAAAATGGGTTCATGGGCTTGGAAAATTAGAGTTTGATGAGAATGGAAAATTTGTAAGGATGCTTGGAACGATCCAAGATATTACTAAAAATAAGCAGATATTGGCATCTTTACACAAGCTTTCTTTTGCAGTTGAACAGAGTCCAAATGCGATAGTCATTACTGATATTGATGGAAATATTGAATATGTCAATAAGGAATTTACTCATAACACCGGGTATAGCCTTGAAGAGGTTATAGGTGAAAATCCTCGTATATTACAGTCTTATCAAACAGCAAGTTCAACGTACGATGAAATGTGGGAACACTTAACAAAGGGAGAGATTTGGAAGGGAGAACTGATCAATCAACGTAAAGACAAAAGTGTGTATATAGAATCAGCGATAATCGCTCCAGTTAAAGATAAAGACGGAAAAGTTACAAACTATATTGCCATCAAAGAGGATATTACTGAGAAAAAAAGAGCAGAAAAACATATTGATAATCTTGCTCACTTTGATCAGTTGACAGGTCTTGCAAATCGAACTTTACTCAACGACCGTGTAAGTTATCTTTTGAGCACGGCAAAGAGGACACAAAAACATTTTGCCGTTATGTTCTTAGACCTCGATCACTTTAAAAATATCAATGATACTTTAGGACATACACTTGGAGACAAGGTTCTTATAGAGATAGCAAAACGGATTAAAAGTTTGATACGTATAGAAGACACAGTTGCGAGATTGGGCGGGGATGAGTTTATTATGATCTTTCCAGAAACGGACTCAAATGCAGCGATCCATGTCGCTACAAAATTGATAGAAGAGATTTCAAAACCATCAGATATAGAGCATCATGAACTTACTATCACTCCATCTATCGGTATCGCCATCTATCCCGATGATGGGGAAGATTTTGATACTCTTTTGAAAAATGCAGATACTGCTATGTATAAAGTGAAAAATGACAGTCGCAACAACTTTCACTTTTTCACGCAAGAGATGCAAAAAAACTCTTTTCGTAATCTTGAACTCAGTAATGCGCTCAGGCATGCATTTAAACGTGGTGAACTGGAACTTTATTACCAGCCTCAAATCGCTATAGAAGATGGTAGAATTGTTGGGGCAGAAGCGCTTTTGCGTTGGAAACATCCAACACTTGGTATGGTTTCTCCAGCTGAGTTTATCCCTATAGCAGAGGATAGCGGGCAGATCATCGAGATAGGAACTTGGGTATTGCGTACCGCACTTTTTGAGATGAAAAGGTGGATTGAGAGCGGATTTGGTCCCTTGACAATAGCTGTGAATATCTCCGCAATTCAGTTTAAACAGCCAAATTTTTCAGAACTCATAATAGATACTCTTGCAGAAATACAGGTGCCTCATGAGTGTTTAGAAGTAGAATTAACCGAAGCCGTGGCGATGCATAATCCAAAAACTGTCATCGGTGTTATGAATAAGCTCCATGATCTTGGTATTCGTATGTCCATCGATGATTTTGGAACTGGATACTCCTCTTTGAGCTATTTAAAACAGTTTAAAGTTTATAAGCTCAAAATCGATCAGTCATTTATCCACGATATCGCCATTGACGGGGATGACCGATCAATAGTATCGGCGATCATCGATATGGCAAATAATCTTGGACTTCAAACTATCGCTGAGGGGGTAGAAACAGCTGAGCAACTCTCATTTTTACGTTTACATGGATGTAATGAAATACAAGGATATTACTTTAGTAAACCGCTCAGAGCTGATGACTTTATGAAGTTTGTAGCCAATAACAGAGATCCCCACTAATAAGTTCATATTTTAAAATCAAGAAACTTTTTATAAATAGAGATCTTTCTCTTGACATTATTACTAATTAGTAATATACTTTTGTTCGAGGTGATTGATATGAAGATTCATGCGACAAAAAGTTATGGGATAAAAGCGGATAAATCTATGAGTACGTGGATTCAGCTGTTTCGTACATATAATAAAATCAGAGCAAAAGAATCAGTTTATATTCAGTCATTTGGTCTGACCATGAACCAGTTTCAGGTGTTGGAGGTTTTATATCATAGAGGAGATCTTTCTATCGGAACGATCACAAAGCTCACTATGGGAACGCACGGCAACACGACCGTTGTGGTGAAAAATCTTAAACGAGACGGCTGGATCAGCTCCGTTGCCGATGAAAAGGATAAAAGAACTTTTATTCTTTCAATTACGCAAAAGGGCAAAGATATTATAGAAAGTCTGTTTCCCAATCATGCAAAAAACTTTGAAGAATATTTCGATGTTTTGAGTGATGATGAGGTAGATACACTGTTTTCACTTCTTCGAAAACTAAATAAAGCACAATAAAAAAGGATCTGTCATGAAAATTAAAGTTATAGCGTTAGCGTCACTACTATGTGCAGGAACTCTGTTTGCAGGAAATTATAAAGTCGATGTCGATCATACGAATGTGTCTTTTAAAGTAAAGCATATGATGATCTCAAACGTCAAAGGTGAGTTTGGCAAATTTAGCGGAACGTTTACTTATGATGAAAAAACAAAAACACTTAAAGCTTTACATGGTGATGTGGATGTTGCTTCTATATCTACAGATAATGCAAAAAGAGACGGGCATTTGAAAAGTGCTGATTTTTTTGACGTAGCAAAATACACGACGATGAGTTATACGCTTGACAAAGTAATTGGCAATAAAGCGTATGGAAAACTTACGATTCACGGTATAACAAAAGAGGTTCCGCTGGATCTTGAACTTAGTGGCAATACCGTAAAAGATCCTTGGGGAAATATAAGAACAGGACTTTCACTCAGTGGAACGATCAATAGAAAAGATTTTGGATTGATGTGGAATCAAGCTATAGAAGCCGGCGGGGTAATGGTCGCAGATGAGGTCAAAATCAACGTCGAGATTGAGGGGATTTTACAAAAATGAAAGCGCCAGCCCTTTTTCTTGGGCATGGCAACCCTATGAATGCCATAGATGACAATCTTTTTGTCACTACTCTCAATAGGCTGGGCAAAACGTTGCCTAAACCAAAGGCTGTCTTGGTGATCTCTGCACATTGGACTGAGCCTTTTTCTGCCGTTAGTCTGCATGAAAGTGAACTTTTATACGATATGTACGGATTTCCAAGAGAGCTTTATATGGTGACTTACCCGGCAAAAAATGGGGATTTTTTAATCCCGCGACTGCAAAATATGATTCCTGATTTACGAGTAGAAAAAAGAGCGCTTGATCATGGTGTATGGAGTGTGTTACTTCATCTTTTTCCTGATGCGGATGTTCCGGTGATCGAGCTTTGCATTAACTCTAAGTTTTCCATGAGAGAGCATTTTGAGATGGGAAAAGCGCTTGGAGTTTTGCGAGAAGAGGGTGTTATGATAGTGGGAAGCGGAAATGTCACTCATAATCTTCGAGAAGCAGTTTTGGGAGATAAAGATGCTTCTGTGGATGCATGGGCAAAAGAGTTTGACAGTTTTGTAAAAGATGCGCTTGTCTCACATGATTTTGATGCACTTATCGATTTTGAGACAAGGCAGCGTTACGCTCATCTCGCACATCCCACAAAAGAGCATTATATACCGCTGCTCTACATTGCGGGTGCATCGATGAGTGATGAAAAAAGCAGATTTGTCTATGAGGGGATAGAACATGGAAATCTCAGCATGAGAAGCTGGATAACAGGAGAATAAGATGATTGAGAAAATAGAAAAAGAGAAGATGTTTTTTTCAAACCAAGGGTGGCTTGAGAGCCGATTTCATTTTTCATTTGCAGAGTATCGCGACTATGATAATATGCATTTTGGAGTGCTTCGTGTTTTAAACGACGACATTGTCCATCCGCAGAGCGGTTTTGGTATGCATCCCCATCATGATATGGAGATCATCTCTTACATCGTCGATGGCGAGATCACGCATAAAGATTCTATGGGAAATGAACGGATTTTAAAACGTGGCGATGTGCAGTACATGAGTGCCGGAACTGGTGTGATGCACTCAGAATACAACAATCATAAAAGTAAAGATCTTAGACTTCTTCAGATCTGGATATTGCCGCCGCAAAAGGGGATGAACCCTATATACGGAGATATCTCTTTTGATGAGAGCGAACGTAAAAACAAACTCTTACATGTAATTTCAAATGAAGCAGGCAATGGTAAAGTGAAAATCCATCAAGATACCAATATTTACGTCTGTGAGTTGGAATATGGCAAAGAGATTGATTTTAAAATCTCTGAGAATCGACAGATATATTACGTTCAAATAGAGGGCGATGTAGAGGTGAGTAGCTCAACCACGCAAGGCTCTTTACGCGTAAGTAAAGGCGACGCTCTAAAAATCAAAAATGAAAACTTCTTAAATCTACGGGCAGTTAGTGATATCCATTTTCTCTTTATTGAGATGAACTCTTAAATTACTTTAGAAAAGATAAAGCATAAAAACTCTAAAATTCTTTAAATGACTGATGGTCGGTCATTATACTGTGACCATAGGAGGCTTTATGGCGATTATCGTCGACAAGGTGCAAAAAAGAAAAGATATTGCCCTTACTTGTAAGGCTCTGTTTGTGCAAAAAGGGATCAAAAATCTTACGATCTCACGTATTGCCAAAGAAGCCGGAGTGGGCAAGGGTACTTTATATGACTATTTTCAAAACAAAGAGGATATTGTTTTTGAAATTGTCAATATTTTACTTGCAGAACATGATGCGTTAAAAGAGATAAAAATTGCAAAAGCAACATCAACAAAAGAGAAGATAAAGATCTTTTTTGAATTTTTTTATAATGATGAAGTTGAGCTTCGAGGACTTTACAAAGAGTTTGTGTCCATAACTTTAAGTGAGCCAAACAGTGAGATGAGTGAATTTCATTCGAAATGTTACCAGACTTATGCCGATTGGTTTCAAAAAGTTTTACAAGAAGGTGTTGCAAAAGGTGAAATCATTGAGCAGGCTATCGCACTTTCCAATGGACTTTTTGCCCTTGGAAAAGGGATGTTCCTCTCTAGTTGTGCGACAAACCGTACGGATACTTTACAACACGAAATAGAGAGTTATATAGATACTCTATTTGATTTGATTGAGGTGAAAAATGGTTAGATGGACACTACTGCTCCTGCCTGCATTGCTGCTTGGAGATGATTTAAAAGGTTTGCTCGATTTCGCAGCAAAAAATAGTGATATAGTACAGACAAAAGTACTCACTCAAGAGGTAAAAGGCAAAGAACTCGCATCGCAAAAAAGTGCTTACTATCCCACTGTAGACATTGGTGCTTCCTATCAGAGACTAGATGAAAAAAGTCCTTTTATGCCGGGTGAGACTTACAGCGGATATGCAAAAGTAGGTGTTGATATCTATGATGGGGGAAGAAAATCATCATTGGTTGAACAAAAACAAAATGAACTTAAATCTAGCAGTTTTGATACAGCTGCAACTAAGAAGACTCTCTCTTTAGGTATTGTGCAAGATTTTTATAACATAAAAAATCTTCAAGCAACTTTGGGCGCAAAAGAGGAAGCAGGGAAATTTCTTAAAGCTCAGCTTTATCGTGTAAGTCAATTCTATATCGCAAAAATGGCGACAAAAGATGAAGTGGACAGACTCCAGTCAGCATTTGATACCAATACTTATGAAATTGAAGCAACAAAACTGCAGATACTCTCAGCTAAAAAGATTCTTTCTTTAAAAGTTGGAAAAGATGTCGAGAGTTTTGAAGATTCTTCATTTAAAGAACCTGCGAGTGAGAGTTTTGACCAAAGTGACAGCGTAAAGTCTCTAGTCGCACAAAAAGATTCACTTGATTCAAGTGCCCGTGCATTGATGAGTGCCTATTATCCGATGCTCAGAGTTGAAGATACTTATAGTATTTATGGATACGGCAATGTTGATCCAATAATGCCAAAACAACCTGATAGTCAAAACCAACTGATGATCACGCTGGGTATGAGAGTTTTTGATAATGGTAGTGTAGAAAAAAGCAAAGAAGCGGTAGTTGCCTCTTCTCAAGCGCTCAATACACAGATCAATTACCTTTCTAAAGAGCAAAAGATAAACTTTGAGATCTTTCAAGAGCAGATCAAAACAAGCAAAGTGGAAATCTCAAGTGCTACAAGTGCCCTCCAAGCGGCTAAAAGCGCATTTATAACTATCGAGCAAAAATATAATGCAGGCATTGCAGATAATGTTACTTATCTTGATGCTCTTGCTTCATTGACAAATGCCAAAGCGCTTCAGACAAAAGCGTTAGATGATATGCAAAGTGCATATGCGGCGTATTATTACTATAGTGGAAAAGATATCAGGGAGTTTTTAAAATGAGAAAATTGTTATCTATTTTAGTCATATTATTTGTGAATGTACAAGCGGAAAATATCTATGCAACTTTTAACGTCACACCAGCGAAGAGTGCGGATGTCGCTTTTTATGCAAACGGTGTGGTTGATAAGCTTTATGTAGATATCAACTCACACGTAAAGAAAGGTCAAAAACTCGGAGCATTGCAAAACAATGATCTCCAAGCCTCTTTAGAGATGGCGAAAGCATCACTTAAAGATGCAAAAATTGCTTTTGAATTTTCAAAACGAGATTATGAAAGAGAGCAAAAAGTACAGCATCTTGTTGATGAAGCAACATTTGATAGATTTAGACAAGCATATGAAAGAGCTACTGCGGGAGTCGTCAATGCTCAAGCTAACGTTAAATATAAGCAGTCCCTCGTAGATAATAGTGTTTTATATGCGCCTTTTGATGGAGTTATCACAGACAAAAAAGTCGAAGTGGGTGATGTTGTAAGTTCTATGATGCTCAAAACTGCATTTACTGTTCAAAGCAGTTCAAGCAGAAAATTGCTTCTTGAATTTGATCAAACAAACTGGAAAAAAGTGAAACTTGGGGATATTTTTCGATATAAAATTGACGGCGATACAAAAGAGCATATAGGAAAAATATCAAAAATTTATTCTGTCTCAAATAGTGCAAATAGAAAAATGAAGGCCGAAGTGATAGCAAATGATATTATGGTTGGACTTTATGGTGATGGCAACATCATAACAAAGTAGGAAAAAGATGTATAAATTTGCAATCAATAGGCCAATAGCGACATTGATGTATGTGCTGACACTCTTTATCTTTGGATATATGAGTTTTAAAGCGATGCCAGCAGCGCTCTTTCCAAATGTCGATTTTCCTATCGTTACAATCAAAACAGCGTATCCAGGTGCTGAATCAAGTACAGTGGAATCTCAAATAACAGATAAGATAGAAGAGGCTGTTTCAGGAGTTGATGGTGTAGATGAGATCGTCTCCACAAGCAGTGATGGCGTGAGTGTCGTAACTGTCAAATTTTTCTTGGAGCGCAAGATCGATGAGGCGACTAATGATGTGCGTGATAAGGTCTCAGCAGTCAAACTTCCAACTAACGCAAAATCACCACTTGTAAGTAAGCTTGATATTGGCTCTGCTTCTGTTATCAACGTGTTTTTGACAGCTAAAAAGAATAATATCAAAGAGTTAATGCTTTTTGCTGATGAAAAAGTGAAGCCTGCTTTGCAACAGATTGAAGGTGTCGGTGCTATCAATATCATTGGCTATAAAGACAGAGAGATACGTATCTTTCCAGACCCAAATCTTTTAAATAAATTTGGTATCTCAGTCACAGAACTCAATAATATTGTAAGTAAAGAGAATGTAAAAATCGGTGGCGGAAAGCTTATCTCTGCAGATAAAGAGGTTGTTCTTAAAACAAAAGCAGACGCTTTGAGCGTGAATGAACTACGAGAGATGATCATCAAAGATGGGATCAAGCTAAAAGATGTTGCTCGTGTAGAAGATGGTCTGAGTGATCCAAAAAGCTATGCCTCTTATAATGGACAAGAAGGCGTTATGCTTGAAGTGCAAAAGATCTCAGGGACAAATACTCTTGATATTATTAAGCGTGTAAAAGCTGTTATGCCAAACCTGCAAAAGATGGCAGGAGATAATTATGGAGTACAGACGCTTCAAGATACAGGACCATTTATCATTCATTCTTTGGAAGATGTGGAGTTTGACTTAGTTTATGGCGCACTTTTGGCAGTTATCATTGTTTTTGGATTTTTGCGTAACTTTACCATTACTGCGGTTTCCGCACTTTCTATCCCTATCTCCATTATGGGAACGATAGCTTTTATGCACTATATGGGATTTGATCTCAATAAGATGACACTTGTAGGGCTTACCCTTTCCATCGGTATTATCATTGATGATGCTATTGTTGTTTTAGAAAATATCTATAAAAAGATGGAAGCTGGACTGGGGCGATTGGAAGCTGCGTATGAGGGAGTTAAAGAGATGGCATTTGCAATTCTTGCGATCTCTGCAATGCTTCTTGCTGTTTTTATCCCCGTGGCAAATATGAGCGGAATAGTGGGCAAATTTTTTGAAAGTTTTGCGATGACCGTAGGGTTTGCCGTCGTGATCTCTTACACTGTTGCTATGAGTTTTATGCCGAGCTTGAGTGCGAGAGTTTTACATAAGGGTGAGAGTAGATTTTATAATGCGACGGAACCGATATTGAGATTTTTGGACCGTATGTATGAAAAGATTTTGAAATTTGTTTTGAAATTTAAAGTGATTACCATCAGTTTTGTACTGATCTTATTTGTGGCATCTTTGAGTCTTTTTCCAAAAATCGGGATGGATTTTATTCCCAAAGAGGATAAGGCTGAATTTGAAGTAGACCTCAAAGCTAACACGGGAGTCTCGCTCGAAGAGATGATCAAAAAATCCCAAGTGATAGAAGCCCTTATAAAACAAGATAAAGATGTTGTTTTTACAACCTTGAGTGTGGGCTACAATAGTGTTGCTGAAAAAAATAAAGCCGCTATCTATGTAAAACTCACATCAAAAGATCAGAGAAAAGAGAACCAAGAACAAATTATCCAAAATCTAAGAAAGAAGCTCAAAGCATATCAGAGTAAAGATATGTTTATAACCGCCGCTGCGATTCCTGATATCAAGGGTGCAGGTGTCAGTGTGCCTTATCAGATAGTTTTAAAATCTGATTCATTTGATGCGCTGAAAGTTGCAACAAAAAATTTAACAGAGTATCTTAAAGCGAAAAAAGGGTTTGTGGATATTGATACAAATCTTGATGATGGAAAACCTCAGATCGATATCAATATCATCAGAGAAAATGCTGCAAGATATGGTATTACAGCAACGCAAATTTCAGAAGCGATTTCGACAGCTTTTTCAAGTGATATCGAGCTTTCTTATTTTGAAGAAAATGGGAAGCAATACAATATTACCTTGCGATTTGAAGACGTTAACAGAGTCAAAGTAGAGGATCTTGGCAAGATTCAACTTCGCGGTACGAATGGAGAACTTGTATATCTTAGTGGCTTAGTAAGGTTTACTCAAACATCTTCTCAAGCGTCTATCTATCATTATGAAAGACAGCGTCAGGTAAGCGTATACGCAGATCTTTTTGGGCTTGACCTTGGTGGCGCCGTGACATATACAAAAGATGGTATAGATAAGCTTCTGCCTGCTGGTGTAACTTATAAGTTTACAGGTTTTGCTGATGAGATGGTAAAAACAGGGAAGGCTTTTGGTACTGCAGTGGGGCTTTCTGTAATACTGATGTTTATTATTTTAGCAATACTCTATGAGTCACTGATTCAGCCAATCATTATTATGATTGCATTGCCACTGAGCATTGTGGGTGTTATGATAGCACTTTTTGTAAGTGGACAGCATTTTAGTCTTTTCGTCATGATCGGTTTTATGTTGCTTATGGGGATGGTTGGGAAAAATGCGGTCTTGCTAGTCGATTTTGCAAATATTGCTGTTGAAAGTGGGAAAAAAGTGGATGAGGCTCTCATAGAAGCGGGAGAAAAAAGACTTCGTCCTATTTTAATGACGACAATCGCTATGATTTTCGCTATGATTCCGATTGCAATTAGCACAAGTTTGGGAAGTGAGACAAAAGCTCCGATGGCTATCGCGGTTATCGGCGGTTTGCTTAGTTCGATGTTTTTGACACTTTTAATAGTGCCAGTCATCTATAAACTGATCTATCCATTCGATAGATGGCTAAGAAAATGGTATGAAAAGAAAAAGTTAGAGGTTTAAACATAACTTAAAGCTATTTTGTGTAAAATTTCGAACTTTTTATATACTGATTAAGATTTAAGGAAGCGCTATGTACGCAATCATCAAAAACGGTGGCAAACAATATAAAGTTCAAGAGGGTGATATCTTATTATTAGATAAGATGAGTCTTGAACCAAAAGACATCGTTGAAATTAAAGAAGTTCTTGCAGTTAATGCTGGTGAACTAAAAGTAGGTACTCCATTTGTTGAGGGTGCTGTTGTAACTTTAGAAGTTATTAACGAAGGTCGTGGCAAAAAAGTTATCACTTTCAAAAAACGTCGTCGTAAAGATAGTAAAACAAAACGTGGTTTCAGAAGAGATTTCACACGTGTATGTGTTACTAAAATAGCTGCGTAATTAATTAAAAGTAGGAGATAGAGATGGCTCATAAGAAAGGTCAGGGTAGTACACAGAATAACCGTGATTCAGCTGGTCGTAGACTTGGCGTTAAAAAATACGGTGGACAAACAGTTATCGCAGGAAATATTATCGTTCGTCAAAGAGGAACTAAAATTCATCCTGGTTTAAATATCGGTATGGGTAAAGATCATACTTTATATGCATTAGTAGATGGAATCGTTGAGTTTGGTCGTAAAGATAAAACTCGTAAACAAGTTTCAATCGTACCTGCTGCATAATTTCTTTCTTCAGGCTTTGGCCTGATGAATTTCTGACAAACTCTTTTTTAAATCCATTTTTTTAACTATAATTTTGTTTCTAAATTTCAATCTTTAACAGTTTATTTTGTCTTGCATGTAAGCAAAATTCATTTTTAAATATTGCACAAGGATTTTTATGTTTATAGATAGCGTAGAGCTTACCGTTTCTTCAGGAAAAGGGGGAGCAGGATGTGCTTCATTTCGTCGTGAAAAGTTTGTCGTAAACGGTGGCCCAAACGGAGGTGATGGTGGAAAAGGTGGTGACATTTGGTTTAAATGTGACAACAACACACATACGCTTTCCCATTTTCAAAAAAATATGCATATCAAAGCAGATAACGGTGTTCCAGGTGCTCCAAGAAATATGACTGGAAAATCTGGCGGAAAAAAAGTGATCATCGTTCCTCCAGGAACACAGATTATAGATAAAGAGAGCGGAAAAGTTCTTTTTGATATGCTTGAAGATGGTCAAGAAGTTGTATATCTTGAAGGTGGAAAAGGTGGACTTGGAAATACTCACTTTAAATCTTCGACAAACCAAAGACCAACGCATTGTCAGCCGGGAGAAGCAGGGCAGACTAAAGAGATTAAACTTGATCTTAAACTTATCGCAGATGTTGGACTAGTAGGTTTCCCGAATGTTGGAAAATCAACGCTTATCTCAACAGTTTCAAATGCTCGTCCAGAGATTGCAAATTATGAATTTACGACATTGACTCCAAAGCTTGGTCAGGTAGATATCGGGGATTTTGAATCTTTTGTTATGGCTGATATTCCAGGTATCATCGGTGGCGCTCATGAGGGCAAAGGTCTTGGTATCCAATTCTTACGTCACATCGAGAGAACAAAAACACTTTTGTTTATGGTTGATTTGGCTTCATATAGAGATTTAAAAGAGCAATTTGAGACTTTACAAAAAGAGGTTGCTGCATTTTCTGAGATACTTGGAACAAGCAAATATGCAATCGCTTTGACTCGCTTAGATATCGTTGCCTGGGAAGATGTTCCCCTCCTTATCAATGGTTTTTTAGAACTCCTTGGTTTGAAGGCAAACGAGAAAAGTGAATTTGATTTTGACACTGCATTGCCATATTTTATTCAAGATACTGCAGATGAAACACTCGGATATGATAGAACAAAACCATATTTTGTTGCACCGATCTCATCTGCAACTAGTAAAAATATCGAAGCACTCAAATATGCGCTTTTTAATCTTGTACACACGGACAGACAACAAAAATGAAACGTATCGTTTTAAAAGTGGGGACTGCGGTTCTCACAGAGAACCTACAAATTGCAGAGGATAGACTTGCAAATATTGTAAAGCTTCTTGTCGACCTAAAACAAAAGTATGAAGTCGTACTGGTCTCTTCTGGAGCAGTTTCTGCTGGTTATACTCAACTCAAACTTGATAAAAAAATACTTCAAAATAAACAGGCACTCGCAGCTATTGGTCAACCGCTTTTAATGAAAAAATATCGTTTGGCTTTTGGTAAACATAATGAACTTTGTGCACAGATACTTTTAACTGCCGCAGATCTTAATACTCCAAAACAAAATCAAAAAATCAAAAATACGATGAATATCTTACTTGAAAATGGTGTTGTTCCTATCGTCAATGAAAATGATGCAACAGCGACAGAAGAACTCGGAGTGGGAGATAATGATCAGCTTTCAGCTTACGTTGCCTGTAGCATTGACGCAGATATGCTTTTGATCCTTTCAGATATAGATGCTTATTATGACAGTGATCCACACAAAAATCCTGCTGCAAAAGTAAGAAAAATAGTAAACATTATAGATTCTCATGAACTCGAACAAGTGGCTTCTCCTCATAGTGAATTTGCAACTGGCGGTATAGTAACAAAGCTCAAAGCCGCTTCTTATATGCTTACATGTAAGCGTGAAATGTTTTTAGCAAGCGGTTTTGATCTAAGCGATGTAAGAAGTTTTCTCCTTGATGAGAAACATTTAGGCGGTACACTCTTTACATGTAAGGAAGGTTAATATGAAAATTATTTTTATGGGAACCCCGAGTTATGCCGATGAGATTTTAAAAGATCTTCTTAAGGCAGGTGATATAGAAGTAGTAGCTGTTTATACTCAGCCAGATAAACTAGTCGGCAGAAAAAAAATTATGACTCCTCCTCCTGTTAAATTAACGGCCCTAGATTCTAATATTGCAGTGTATCAGCCTTCAAAATTACGAGATGAATCTGTAGTTAAAGAGCTTTTAAAAATAGAGTGTGATTTTATTGTTGTAGCAGCATATGGGCAGATACTTCCTCGTGAGATTTTAGATCATGCTATCTGTATCAATCTTCATGCATCAATTCTTCCAAAATATCGAGGCGCAAGTCCTATCCAAGAAGCATTATTGCACGGTGATAAAGTAACTGGGGTAACAGCCATGAAAATGGATGTAGGCCTCGATACGGGAGAAATAATCAAAATATCTAAAGTTGCAATTGATGATGATGAAAAAGCAGATGCACTTTTTATAAAATTGACAGAAGTGGCAAGCGACTTAACTCTTGATGTTTTAAGAGATTATCACAAGCTGACTCTTATAAAACAAGATGAAACTCTTGCAACACACTGCTCGAAAATTACAAAAAATGATGGAGAAGTAGAGTTTGTAGATGCCATTATTTTGTATAACAGATACAGAGCCTTTACTCCATGGCCGGGGATCCATCTTCAAAGTGGATTAAAAATAAAAAGTATAAAACTTCATTCTGCTTGTCGAACATATACGCCTGGAAAAATTTTAGAAATAGCAAAAGATTATATCGTTGTTGGATGTACACTTGGTTCACTTGAAATTTATAGAGTTCAACCAGAATCAAAAAATGAGATGGATATCATCTCCTACTGCAACGGAAAGCGTTTAAAAATTGACGATATTTTATCTTGATGAAGTAGCTTCAACTCAAGAATACCTCAAAGAGCGTTTAAAAAGTAAAGAACTTGTTTCACCTATTGCTGTTGTTGCCAAAAGACAAACACACGGACAAGGCAGTAGAGGAAACAGTTGGATAGGCGCAGATGGAAATCTTTTTCTATCTTTTTGTATCTCTATCAAAGAGCTACCGCGAGATCTTAGGCTTGAATCCTCTTCCATCTACTTTTCATATATTATGAAGCAGGTTTTGGAAGATCATGGCTCACATGTATGGCTGAAATGGCCAAATGATTTTTATATAGGAGATGTAAAAATAGGCGGAACTATTACCAATATTGTCAAAGATGATTTAGTCTGTGGAATTGGACTCAATTTAGTTGCGGCTCCTGATGTTTTTGAAAAATTGGATGTTGAGATTTCTTTAGAAAATATTTTAGAATGTTATTTTAATTATTTGAAAAAAAATATTGAATGGAAGCATATTTTTAGTAAGTATAAGTTAGAATTTCGCAAGAGCAAAAACTATTTTGCGCATAGTGGGGATGATAGAATTTTTCTAGGTGATGTTTCGTTGCAAGACGATGGATCCATAGTCAGTGATGGTCAAAGGATATATAGTTTAAGATGAGTGAAGTAATCGTAATAGCAAATCAAAAAGGTGGAGTAGGTAAGACTACAACAGCTGTCAATCTGGCTGCATCTTTAGCGGTGGCTGAAAAAAAAGTTCTTTTAATCGATGCTGATCCGCAGGCTAATGCGACAACCTCTTTAGGTTTTCACAGAAATGATTATGAATTTAATATCTATCATGTACTTATTGGAACTAAAAAATTAAAAGAGATTATTCTTAAATCTGCACTGCCTACTTTACACCTTGCACCATCAAACATTGGTTTGGTTGGTATAGAAAAAGAGTATTATGAATCTGGAAATTCAGAAGGAAGAGAGTTAGTCTTAAAAAAAGCAATTGCTTTGGTTATTAAAGATTATGATTATATTATTATTGATTCCCCTCCAGCACTTGGACCTATGACTATCAATGCACTTTCAGCTTCAAACTCTGTAATTATTCCTATTCAATGTGAATTTTTCGCACTTGAAGGTTTGGCACAGCTTTTAAATACAGTAAGACTTATACGTAAGACTATCAATCCAAAACTCTCGATTAAAGGATTTTTACCGACAATGTTTAGTTCTCAAAATAATCTTTCAAAACAGGTGTTTGCAGATTTGAGACAACATTTTCAAGGAAAACTTTTTAGAGACACTGAAAATGAGTTTATAGTGATACCAAGAAATGTAAAACTTGCAGAATCTCCATCTTTTGGAAAGCCGGTTATTTTATATGATGTAAAATCAAGCGGTTCTGAAGCATATCAAGACCTTGCGCAGGCGATCATAGCGTGATAAAAAATAAAGCGTTAGGCCGTGGACTCGGCGCTCTTTTGGGTGAGATGGAAAAGGCGTATGACAATGAAGTTCCAGATAGTGATGCAGTACTAGACATTCCACTTAAGAGTATCAAACCAAATCCTTATCAGCCTAGAAAAAGCTTCAATGAAGAGTCATTGCTAGAGCTTGGCGAATCTATTAAAAATGATGGTCTGCTTCAACCTATAGTCGTTATATCTGATATTGATGGATATACACTTGTCTCTGGAGAGAGAAGACTACGTGCATCAAAATTGATGAAACTAAAAACGATTCGTGCTATTTGCATGAAAGTTGATGATGATAGCATGCGTCATTTAGCTTTGATAGAAAATATTCAGCGTGATGAGCTTAATTCTATTGAACTAGCCCTTGCCTATGAAGAGTTAATCAAGATGCATAATATCACTCATGATGAATTAGGTGCAAGAATTCACAAAAGCAGAGCAAACATAACAAATACAATGCGACTTTTGCAACTTTCGCAAAAGACTCAAAAAGCTTTGATTGACAATAAAATCTCTTCTGGACACGCAAGAACTTTAATTGGTTTAGATGAAAAAGAGCAACAACTGTTAGTTGATTCTATTATTGGACAAAGATTGAGTGTGAGAGACGTTGAGGGGATGGTCAAATCACTAAAAACAGATATAGAAAAATCAGTAAGTCAAGAAAAAGAAATAATAGAATATAACTTCTTCCAAATCAAGAAAAAAATTGAAAATTATGGATTAAAAGCCACGTTTAAGTCAAATAAAATGACTATTGAGTTTTCTAGTGAGTTGCAAATAGAGCAATTTCTTTCAAAACTTTTATAAAAAATTCAATTTCCTCAAAAAAAAACTCTTATTTAACTGTCGTTTCAATTTACACATAGTATAATCACGCAACTTTTAGGAGGTGCTATGTTAGATATAAGTCCGATACTACTCGGTGTAACGCTGGTTGTATTTCTTATCCTTATTGCCGTTCTAAACAGTTGGCTCTATCGTCCTTTGCTATCTTATATGAGCAAACGTGATGCTGATCTCAAAAGAGATTTGCATCAAGTTGGATCAAATGATGATGAGGTTAGTGCGCTAATCGCAAAGTCTGAGCAGACTGTTATGGATGCTAAACTCGAAGCGGCAGCTTTAAGGGAGAAAGTTATTGCAGATGCTAAGGAATTGGCACAAAGCAAGTTAGATGCAAAACGTGCTGAATTAGCAGGTGAATATCTTGAGTTTGAAAAAACTTTGGCTCAAGAGCGTAAAGAGTTAAATAATGCCTTGCTATCGCAAGCTCCTTTATTTAAAGAAGCTATTAAAGCTAAATTTAGTCAACTGTAAGGATGTTCATGAGTAGAATTATATTATTAATGCTTATGGTGTCAACATATGCACTAGCGTCAGAAAATGGTGCTGAGCACTCTACAGATATTGTGTGGCGTACTATAAACTTTTTAGTTTTTGTTGGAATTGTTTGGTATTTTGTAGCTGAACCTGCGAAAAGTTATTTTTCAGGAAGAAGTAAATCTATAGCAGATGAACTTCAAAAAGTTCAAGATAAACTAAGTGAATCAAAAACTGCAAAAGAAAAAGCTTTACAAAAATTGTCTGATGCCGAGAAGTTGGCGAAAGAGATTTTGGAAAATGCTAAAAAAGAGAATAAAGTTCTTCAAGACGGTGTTATGAATCAATGTAACAGTGACCTTGAAATCATTATGAAACAAAATGTTTCATTGATGGAACTTGAAAAAAGAAAAATGGTAAGAGAAGTAGTAGATGCTACTTTATTTGAATTGCTAGCAGAAGACAGAAATAGTTTTGATACAAAAGCTATGGTTGATGTTATCTTGAAAAAGGTTGCATAATGGAAGAAATGATTGCAAAGCGTTATGTAAAAGCTTTGAAAAATGCTTTTAATGTTAGCGAATTAGCTGAAGTAGGTGTTGTTTTTAATGCACTTGCAGGTGAATTTAAAAATCCGAAATTTTCTCAAATTATGGGTAATCCAAATGTAACAAAAAATCAAAAATTGGCTATTTTATTAGATGCTACAAAAGCTGTTGAATCTAAAGAATTAAATAATTTTATTCATTTGTTAGTTGAAGAACACCGTATCAATGTGATCCCTGCAATTTCTCAAATCATTGAAAAAGAGATAGCAAAAATAAACAACACATATAGCGGTATTGTTTATAGTAATGGTGATATTGACAGTGCAACTTTAAGTGAATTAGGCTCAGGAATTAGTAAAAAGATTAATTCAAATATCACTTTGAAATTTATTAAAAATGATTTTGATGGTGTCAAAATGAAGATTGAAGATCTTGGACTTGAAATAGATTTTTCTAAATCTAGAATAAATACTCAAATTATTGAGCATATTTTAAAAGCAATTTAATACAAAGAGAGGAGAATAGTAGTGGTAGCAAAAGTAAAAGCTGACGAAATTAGTTCTATTATAAAAGAACGTATCGAAAATTTTGAACTTAGTGTAGATATCAACGAAACAGGTAAAATCGTTTCTTATGCTGATGGTGTTGCACGAGTTTATGGTCTAAATAATGTTATGGCTGGTGAGATGGTTGAGTTTGAAGATGGAACTCGCGGTCTTGTTATGAACTTAGAAGAAAGTACAGCAGGTGTTGTTACACTTGGTAGTGGAAATGCATTAAAAGAGGGAATGAGCGTTAAGCGTTTAGGAAAACTTTTAAGTGTGCCTGTTGGCGACGCTCTTCTTGGTCGTGTTGTAAATGCACTTGGCGAACCTATCGATGGTAAAGGTCCAATTGAAACAAACGAAACTCGTTTGGTTGAAGAAAAAGCACCTGGTATTATGGCTCGTAAATCTGTTCATGAACCACTAGCGACTGGTATTAAAGCTATTGATGCGCTAGTTCCAATTGGTCGTGGTCAACGTGAGCTTATTATTGGTGACCGTCAAACTGGTAAAACTACAGTAGCATTAGATGCAATCATCAACCAAAAAGGTAATGGTGTTGTATGTATATATGTTGCTGTTGGTCAAAAACAATCAACTGTTGCGCAAGTTATTCGTCGTTTAGAAGATAATGGCGCTATGGATTATACAATCGTTGTCTCTGCTACAGCTGCTGAAGCTGCTGCACTTCAATTTTTAGCTCCATATACTGGTGTTACTATGGGAGAATACTTCCGTGATAATGCACGTCATGGTCTAATTGTATATGATGATTTATCTAAACATGCAGTTGCTTACCGTGAAATGTCTCTAATCCTTCGTCGCCCTCCAGGCCGTGAAGCTTATCCGGGAGATGTTTTTTATATCCACTCTCGTTTACTAGAACGTGCTGCGAAGTTAAGTGATGAAAAAGGTGCAGGTTCTTTAACTGCTCTTCCAATCATTGAAACTCAAGCAGGTGATGTTGCGGCATATATTCCTACAAACGTGATCTCTATCACTGATGGTCAAATCTTTCTAGAAACTGACTTGTTCAACTCAGGTGTTCGCCCTGCGATCAACGTTGGTCTTTCAGTTTCTCGTGTTGGTGGTGCTGCGCAAATCAAAGCTACTAAACAAGTTGCTGGGACTTTACGTCTTGATCTTGCTCAGTATCGTGAACTTGCAGCATTTGCTCAATTTGCATCTGATCTTGATGAAGTTTCTCGTAAACAACTTGAACGTGGGCAAAGAATGGTTGAAGTTTTGAAACAACCTCCATATTCTCCACTTTCAGCTGAGAAACAAGCTCTTGTTATTTTCGCTGGAAATGAAGGTTTCTTAGATGATATGGCAGCTTCAAATGTTGTTCGTTTTGAATCTGAGCTTTATCCGTTTGTTGAAGCTTCATACCCTCAAATTTTTGAGAGTATCAGAAATTCATCTAAAATCGATGACGATACACATGCGTTGATGATTAAGGCACTAGAAGAGTTTAAAACTAGTTTCGTAGTAGCGTAAGGAAGTATTTCTATGGCAAACTTGAAAAATATTCAAAGACAGATTAAGAGTGTTTCTAATACTCAAAAGACAACACGTGCGATGAAACTTGTATCTACTGCAAAGCTTCGCCGTGCAGAAGAACTTGCAAAACGTTCACGTCTTTTTTCTAATAAGATAAATCAGGTTATTGCCGAAATCGCTGGACGTATAAAATGTCATAATGTCAATGGAATTGGAAATCGTTCTTTTAATAAGATTGAAAATCCAAAGAAAATTGATATTGTTTTTGTTACCGCGGATAAAGGTTTATGTGGTGGTTTTAATATTCAAACTATTAAAGCTGTAAATAAACTTCTTACTGAGTATCAAGAGAAACAAGTAAAAATACGTCTTCGTGGAGTCGGTAAAAAAGGTATTGAATACTTTAAATTTAAAAATATCGAGTTATTCGATGAAGTAAAAGATTTAAGTTCAAAACCTGACTTAGAACGTTCGAACAAATATATTGCTACATCAATAAGAGATTTTAATGATGGTATTACTGATGGGCTTTATATTGTGTACAACGGATATATGAATGTTATAACTCAAGAGTTACATGTAAACAAAATATTGCCTCTTGATGTAGATTCATTTCAATGTAAAGAACCCGCAAAGGAATCTTTGTTAGAAGTTGAAGCATATAACCAAGAAGTAATGTTAAACTCTTTAGTGAATAAATATGTAGAGCAAAATATGTATTATGCACTAATCGATTCAGTTGCAGCAGAACACAGTGCGCGTATGCAAGCGATGGACGCAGCAACTAACAATGCTAAAGAGATGGTTAAAACGTTAAATGTTAAATACAATAAAGCGCGTCAGGCTGCTATTACGACTGAACTTATAGAAATTATAAGTGGCGTAGAGTCTATGAAATAATGGAGAAAAATATGATTGGTAAAATTAGTCAAGTTATGGGTCCAGTTGTTGACGTTGATTTTGATGGATACCTTCCTGTAATCAATGAAGCAATTGAAGTTAATAATCGCGGGACTCGTCTTGTTCTTGAAGTTGCAGCTCATTTAGGTGATGGTCGTGTTAGAACTATTGCTATGGATATGAGTGAAGGTTTGAAACGTGGCGACGAAGCAAAAGCTACTGGTGCTCCTATTAGCGTTCCAGTTGGTGAAAAAGTACTTGGACGTATTTTTAATGTTATTGGTGAAACTATCGATGATGGCGATCAAGTAACAGATGCTCCAATGTGGTCAATTCACCGTGATCCTCCAGCGCTGATCGATCAGTCTACTACAACTGAAATGTTTGAAACAGGTATCAAAGTCGTTGATTTGCTTGCTCCATACGCAAAAGGTGGTAAAGTAGGATTGTTCGGTGGTGCTGGTGTTGGTAAAACAGTTATTATCATGGAGCTAATTCACAACGTTGCACACGGACATGACGGTCTATCTGTATTTGCCGGTGTTGGTGAAAGAACTCGTGAAGGTAACGACCTTTACCACGAGATGCTTGAATCGAACGTTTTGGATAAAGTTGCACTGTGCTATGGTCAGATGAGCGAGCCTCCAGGAGCACGTAACCGTATCGCACTTACTGGTCTTACTATGGCTGAGTATTTCCGTGATGAGAAAAAGCTTGACGTATTGATGTTTATCGATAACATCTTCCGTTTCGCACAATCAGGTTCAGAGATGTCTGCACTTCTTGGTCGTATCCCTTCAGCTGTTGGTTACCAACCGACACTAGCTCGTGAGATGGGTGCTTTACAAGATCGTATTACATCAACTAAATCTGGTTCGATTACATCTGTTCAAGCTGTTTATGTACCAGCGGATGACTTAACTGACCCGGCTCCGGCGTCTGTTTTTGCTCACCTTGATGCTACTACAGTTCTAAACCGTAAAATTGCAGAAAAAGGTATTTACCCTGCGGTTGATCCATTGGATTCAACTTCAAGATTACTTGATCCACAAATTATTGGTGAAGAACACTATAACGTTGCACGTGGTGTACAACAAACTCTTCAAAAGTACAAAGATCTTCAAGATATCATCGCGATTCTTGGTATGGATGAACTTTCTGAAGATGATAAAGCAACTGTTGAGCGTGCACGTAAAATTGAAAAATTCTTGTCACAACCATTTTTCGTTGCAGAAGTATTTACGGGTGCACCTGGTAAATACGTAAAACTAGAAGACACTATTAAAGGATTTAAAGGTATCCTAAGTGGTGACTATGATCACATGCCAGAATCAGCTTTTTACATGGTTGGTGGTATGGATGAGGCTATTGCTAAAGCTGAAAAGCAAAAAAGTAAATAGTCCATATAAACTCTAAAAGGATTGTTATGGATACATTCAAACTAGAGATTCTAACTCCTAATGGCGCTATCTTCATGGGTAACGTTGTTAGTGTAACTCTTCCTGGTGAAGAGGGCGAGTTCGGAGTTTTGGCACATCACGCATCGCTAACAACCTTGTTACAAGCTGGTGTGATAGATCTTGAGACAGATCACAAAACTGTAGAATCAGTTGCTGTCAATTGGGGTGTTGTTCAAGTGGATGAGTCAAAAGTTGTTGTGCTTGTTGATGGTGCCGTTTCTATAAAAGGTGCTTCAGAGAGTGAAATCGCTGCGGCTTTAGCAGAAGCTAAAAAATTAATAGAAGATGTATCAGACTCATCTGCTGCTATCGCTTCTGTATCTGCAAAACTAGAAAATGCAGCTCAAAAATTAATATAATTTTATGTTGAATCATATTATAGATTTTTATCTTAAAAGTCATCCTGTCACACTTTTTGTGTTGGCAGTTTTGACTTTGTATTTCTTCATTATCAATTGGATCTTTTTTTATCGTCTTTTTTCTTTAAGTGCATGGAATTCAAGAGAGAGTTCATCTTTAGAGACATTGCTTATGGGTTCACCAAATATTGCACCAAACTCTTACTTGAGTCATTTTATTAAAAGTACATCGGTACTTTCAAAAGAATTGTTTGATTTGGCACAATTTGCAGCAACAAAAGAAGCAACAAAAGGGTTGTCCTTTTTATCTATAGTTGCTTCAACATCACCATTTATTGGTCTTTTTGGTACGGTTACTTCTATTTTAGATACTTTTAGTCATATTGGCCAATCTAGTGGAACGATGGCAATTATTGCTGCGGGCGTTTCTGATGCTTTGGTCGCAACAGCAAGTGGCATATTTGTAGCTATTTTTGCATACACATATCACCAAATTATTAAGAGAAAAGCATTTGAACTCTCAGGATTATTAAAAATGCAGTCTGATTCTTTGCTCTCTAAAAAAGCGTATTGATGATGTACGATTGGGATGATAAACCAGAACTAAATATCACTCCACTTGTGGATGTGATGTTGGTCTTACTTGCAATCTTAATGGTTATTGCACCAAATATAGTATATGAAGAGTTGATTAATTTGCCTCAGGGCTCTTCGATGAAGCAAATATCAAAATTGTCACCTGTTCATATAACTATTGATAAAGATAAGAATGTCAAAGTAAATAATAATAACTATGAACTTAGTTCTTTTGCAGATAACTTTATGCAATTTGCACAAACATTTGGTGAGAAACCAACTGTAACTATAAGCGCAGACAAAACCCTTGATTATGGTATTGTTATGTCTGTTATTGCTGCTGTAAAGCAAGCTGGATTCACAGAAATATCTTTAGCTACAAATGGATAATAAAAACGATAGCTACTTTTATTTGAGTGGCTTTATATCATCGCTGATAATGCTACTGCTGTTTATCCTTTTTTCTTATGCCCTTTTTTCTGCACAGGAGAATAAATCTTATGCCTTAACCAAAGATAATTCTATCAACATTTCTCTTGTCACTGACTCTTCAAAAAAAAACGTTGAAAAAAAAGTAGAAACTGAAAAGGAAGTTGTTAAAGAAGAACAACCTGAAACGATTCAAGCACCAGCTGAAACTAAAGAAACTCCAAAAGAGAGTGAAACGAAGGTAGAACAAAAAGAAGCACCTGTAAAAGAAGCAGATGTTTCCACACTATTTTCGAAAGTTTTTACTAAGTCAGTTGATTCAAAAAAAACTGATAAACAAGTGAAAATGGATAAAAGTCAATTACAAAAATTAACAAAAAAAGTGGATACCATAAGTAAGAATAACGTTGGGTCATTAACGCAAAAAATCCAAAATACAAAGTTTTCAAAAGCAGCTGTAGAAGTGACTAGCCAAAGTAGTTCCACCGGCGCAGAGGTTAACAAGTATTTGGCTAAAATTCAAGGCCAGATTTATGATAATTTTTTCCCTCCGTTAAATACTCAAGGACAAACAGGTAAGGTTCTTATCAAACTTTCTTCAGATGGAACAGTCTTGGACTTCAGGATAGTAAGCTATTCTGGTAACGACTTTTTTAATGCAGAAGTTGATAGATTAAAAAGAAGAATTATGATGTTGAAATTTCCAGAAAACCCTGATGGTAAATCTGGAAATTACATGATTACATTGGTAGCAAAGGAGTAGATTTGCGTATATTTTTAAGTTTATTATTTTTTTTCACTCTATCTTTTGGAGCTGATGCTTCGATTGAAGTTATAAAAAAAGTGGATGTTGCGCCTAATATCGGTGTTGAAGATTCATCAATAGGTTATGATGAGAGTTTAAGAAACTCATTTTTTAAAACTTTACTTGGTGACTTAAATGTTTTATCACTTTTTAACGTCGATAGGCAACACTACACAACAAATTATGAAAATAATGATGTTGTAGTGGAGAATAGAGATAAAGATTATGTTATTAGATATAAAGTTTCAGAAGAGGTTGATAAATCATTTAACGTTACAATGAAAATTATGAAAAAGTCGGTTGTCGTTGCTACGAAAAACTATACATTAAAAAATAAAAATCTTTATGTTTTCGTTGCACATGCAATGGCATTTGATGTAAATGAATACATGGGAGCAGCACCTGTAAATTGGATTAAAAGTAAAGTTTTGATTGCACGTTTGGTATCACCTGGACAAAGTGAGATTCTTGTCTGCGATTATACACTTACATTTTCACAGAGAATTGTCAAAGGCGGAATCAATATCTTCCCAAAATGGGCAAATAAAGATCAGAGTGCATTCTATTATACATATTTAAGCGGAAGAAAACCGATATTAAAACTTGTAGATATTAGAACTGGAAAAGCTTCTAACGTGCTCTCATCAGATGGTATGATCGTATGTTCAGATGTCAGTCCTGACGGGAAAAAACTTCTTGTGACTATGGCTCCAGAAGGACAGCCTGATATTTATCTTTATAATGTAGATTCTAAAAAATCTACACGTTTAACAACATATCAAGGTATAGATGTTGGCGGTCAATTTTTGAATGATAATAGAGTTGCTTTTATTTCCAATCGTTTGGGTTACCCAAATATTTTCGCATTAACAATTGGAAGTAATGCAGTAGAACAATTGGTTTTTGAAGGCAAAAGCAATTCTTCTTGTAGTGCGTATAATGGATATGTTGTATATAAAGCGAGAGAAAGTTCTGATACTTTTGGCGACAACACTTTTAATCTTCATTTAATTTCTACTGGGAGTTCTGTGGTAAGACGCTTAACTGCAACAGGAGTAAATGAATTCCCTAGGTTTTCGGGAGATGGTGATTCTATTCTTTATGTGAAAGAATATAAGCAACAAAGTTCAATAGGTATTATTAGGCTTAAATATAATAAAAATTACCTATTTCCTTTAAAATATGGAAAAATTCAGTCAATTGATTGGTAAAATAAAAGTGTTTTATTAAGATTATTAACAATTTTTTTGATACAATGGCACAATATCAAATACAAGGGTCTTTCATGAAAAAAAATGTTATATTGTCGAGTGTAGCGGTTGCTGTTTTGTTGTTTTCTGGATGTAGTACGAATAAGCCGACTGTTGATCAGACTGCTAAAACAATAACTACACCATCATTAGAGTCGTCTTCTGTGAATACTGAAACTACAGCTCCAGTTACTAGTAACAATGCAACAGATAATGTTGCAGCAAACGGTGCGTCTATGGCAGATATTGAAAAAAGTATGACTTCTGTATATTTTGATTTTGATAAATTCAATATACGTGAAGATATGAAAGCGAATGTTAGTACTGATTCTAGCATAGCGAAAGCTGCAGCTTCTGCATACGGAGTAAAATTAGAAGGTAACTGTGATGAGTGGGGTAGTGATGAATATAACTTCGCACTAGGTCTTAAACGTGCTCAAGCAGTAAAAACTGAATTAGTTAACGAAGGTGTTGATGCTAAACGTATTTCAATGGTAAGTTTAGGTAAAAGTACTCCAGTATGTACTGAAAAAACAAAAGAATGTTGGGCTAAAAACCGTCGCGTAGATTTCAAATTACTTCCATAATATATGAAGCGCGCACTCTCTTTTATAGTTTTTGCATCGCTTCTTCCTATATCACTGCTTAGTTCTGAGCCTTCTGCGTTCGGAGCTGGTGATTTAGATTCCCCCTCTCCTTACGGACTTACTCAAAGCGAAAAAGTCGTATTGGAAAATAAGCAAAAACTTGATGGCTTACGTCAAAAAACTTCTTCTGTAGACAATAAAATAGATTCCCTCCGAGAAAGAGTTGATGGTTTTCAAACAGTTGTTGAAGGTATTTCTAAAACATCACATCAAAATAGTTTGGATATACAAACTCTTCTTACAAATAGTAGAGATAGCTCTGATTCTAAAGATGCACGTAACCAAAAAATAGACCAATTAATTAAAACAAATAGTGACAACTTAGAAAAACTTAGATTGCTTATGACTGACATGTCTACAGTCGTAGATACAATCAATAAAAATTATGTTTCTAAAGAAGAATATAACAGTTTAGTAAAAGATGTGAACGATATGAAAAGTCTCTTAGGCTCTAAAGTTAAATCATCAGCTAAGTCTTCGGGTGATTCCTTAGATTCTATGGGTACTGCAAAGGTTTACAGCAAGGCTGAGGCTTATTATAAAAGTAAAGATTATGATAAAGCAAAAGAGTGCTATGATTACTTGATATCAAAAAACTATAAAGCTGCATATTCTAGCTATATGGCCGGTGAAGTAAGTTACAAAACTAAAAACTATTCTGATGCCATCTCTTACTATAAAGAGAGTGGAACACGCAATGAGACGGCAACATATATGCCAACTTTAATGCTTCATACAGCAATAGCAATGCAAAAAACTAAAGATAATGACACTGCGAAGAAATTTTTAGGTGCTCTTATCACAAACTATCCAAAATCGAGTGAATCAAAAGATGCAAAAAAAATTCTCTCTAGCTTAAAATAACTGTATCAAATATAATTTTTCAGCCTTTATGAAAATTATAAATGATACAATCCACAAAAATATAATTAAGGTGAAAATATGGCAATTGAAGCAAATCAAATAGTCTCTATTGAGTATGAAGTACGTGATGGTGATACTGTTGTGGATAGTAATATCGGTGGAGCACCATTAGTATTTATGTTTGGAAAAGGTCAGATTATTCCTGGTCTTGAAAATGGCATTAAAAACATGGCTATCGGTGAAAAAGGTGACGTTCATGTTAAAGCAGAAGACGCTTATGGTGTTTATAATGAAGAAGCAGTTGAAGAGTTGCCTCGTGAGCAATTTGCTGGAATTGAACTTGAAATGGGCATGAGCCTTTATGGTCAAGGTGAAGATGGTTCAACTGTACAAGTAATAGTAAAAGAGATTGGTGAAGATACGGTTGTGATCGATTTTAATCATCCTTTAGCTGGTAAAGCTTTGATGTTTACTGTTGCAATTAATAATATTCGTGATGCATCTGCTGAAGAAGTAATGTCTGGAGTCCCTGTTGAAAATATGGTAGATGACTCTGGTTGTTGTGGAACTGGCGGCGGCAGTGGCTGTGGCTGTCACTAAATTTATTACCGCTTCTAACGCTTCAAAAGAAGCGTTCAAGACTGCAAATTTATTAAAATCTCTCACTGTAAATACATTAATTTATGGTGAGCGAGGTACCGGTAAAAAAACACTTGCAAAGTATATAGTTCCAAATGCATCCGTTATAGATGCATCTTCTTTTGATGAACTTTTGACAGCTATTGAAAGTAGCAGTGAAATAATAATTACCAATATAGAAACTTCTCCAAATATTCATAGAGTTTTTCAAGCAATACAAGAAAAAAAAATAAGAGTTGTTGCTACTTCTGTACATGTAAGTACAAATGAATTGTATGACGATCTTTTTAGTGTAAAGTTTGACCTTCCCCCATTGAACAAAAGAATGGAAGATGTTGAAGCTTTAATTGATATTTATTTGAATGAAGTTCAAGAGATAGTGAGAGAAGATGTAAAATTTAATCGTAAAAATTTTGTTCCTGATCTCTTAGATAATTCGATTTCTCTTAAAAAACAGATTTATTCTCATGCATTTTTAGAAAATATTACTGTGAATGAATTGATGTATTTGATAGAAAATTATTTAGAAGATAAGATAGGAACAAATAGCGATTATCGAAATAATCTCTATATATATGAAGTTCCTTTGATTCGTGCAGGACTGAAAAAATTTAAATCTCAACTGCAATTAGCAGATAGATTGGGGCTTAATCGCAATACTTTGAGAAAAAAAATAGCAGACAATAGTGAATATGGATTATAAATATTTGATATAGGGAGTTTTATGAGTAAAAAAATAGCAATGATTTTTCCAGGTCAGGGAAGTCAAACAATCGGTATGGGTAAATCGTTTTATGAAAACAGTGAGTTAGCACGTGAGATGTTTAAAAATGCGGGCGAGAGAATAAGTGTTGATTTTACAAAACTTTTATTTGAAGAAAATGAGCAACTTTCTCAGACTGCATACACACAACCGGCAATTTTACTGATAAGTGTGATCGCATACCGTCTTTTTCAAGAAGCAAATCCAACGGTTGCTACCCTTTTTCTTGGACATTCTTTAGGTGAATTTAGTGCTTTATGTGCATCTGGTGCTATTGATTATGTCGATGCCGTGGAGCTTGTTCATAAGCGCGGCGCCTTGATGCAAGATGCTTGTACAGAGATTGAAGCTGGTATGATGGCACTTGTCGGCATGGATGATGATAATGTTGAAAAAGTGTGTGCAGATGCAAGAGCAGCAGGTAAAAAAGTTTGGGCAGCGAACTTTAACCAAGATGGTCAGATTGTTGTAGCAGGAATGAAAGCGGATCTTGTAGAGATGGAAGCACTATTTAAAGAAGCCGGTGCAAAACGAGCAATACTTCTAAACATGTCAGTGGCAAGCCACTGTGAACTGCTTGCTCCTGCGCAAGCATCTTTAGAAGAAGCGATGAGAGCGATGATAACAGAAAACTTTTCTGCACCGATAATCTCAAACGTAACTACAAAATCATACAGCACAAAAGATGAAGCGATCGCTCTTTTAAAAGATCAGCTTGTAAAACCTGTAAAATATAAACAGTCGATCGAAGCAATCGCAAATGATGTGGATCTTTTTATAGAGTTTGGTAATGGAAATGTTTTAAAAGGACTCAACCGCAGAATTGCTAAAGATATCGAGACTTTAAATGTTTCTGATATGGACTCTTTAAACAGTGTGATAGAAGCGCTTAAAGCATAAGTGATGAAAATAACTTTAGTTCAGAATGCACCGAAATTAAATAGAACTAACTTAGAAACTATTGTCGCTCAAGTGCTTACATGTAAGAGCGATGTTATCGTATTTAGTGAGCTCTCTTTGAATGGATATCTTTTACAAGACAAGCTCCTTGAAGATGCATTTCGCATAGATGAACTCAAGTCACTTTGCGATGCAAGTAAAGAAACAGATATCGTTGTCGGTGCAGCGCTCAATCTTGACGATGAATATTTTAACTGCGCGCTCTATTTTAGTAGAGGTGAGCTTTTAAGTATACATAAAAAAGTACATCTTCCAAATTACGGGATGTTTGAAGAAGCGAGATATTTCCATAGTGGTGAAAAGTTTGAGACCTTTGCAACTTCTTATGGTGAAGTCGCGATGCTTGTGTGCGAAGATCTTTGGCACCCAAATACCGCAGCAGAGCTGTACACGAAAAAACCGAAGATCGTTTATGTACTTGCGGCATCTCCAGCGCGGGGATTTGAAGATGATTTGTTAACTATTCAAGAACAGTGGTATGCATTATTAAAATCTCTGGCATTGCACTGTGATACAAAAGTCATCTTTGTCAATCGTGTCGGATTTGAAGATGGGCTTGGTTTCTGGGGTGGAAGTTGTGTGTTAGATAGAAATGCAAAGATTTTAGAGCAATTCCCGCTCTTTGATACTATAACTAAAACAGTAGAGGTAAAGATTTGAAATTAGCAATAATGGGTGCAATGCCCGAAGAAATAGCACCGATTTTAGAAAAAATCGGAACATATAAAACGACTGAATATGCAGGAAACAAGTATTATGAAGCAACATATAACGGTGTAGATTTAGTCATTGCATATTCTAAAATAGGTAAAGTTTTTTCAACACTCACCGCAACGACAATGATAGAGCATTTTGGTGCACAGAAACTTCTTTTTAGCGGAGTTGCAGGAGCTATAAGCCATGAACTCAAAGTCGGTGATCTGATCGTTGCAACAAAACTTGCTCAGCATGATCTAGATATCACAGCATTTGGACATCCTTTTGGTTATGTTCCTGAGGGCGCTGTTTTTGTAGAAACAGACAAAATGCTTATAGAACTTTCAAAAACAGTAGCGGCTGAAATGGGCCTACATGTAAAAGAAGGTATCATCGCAACGGGCGATCAGTTCGTTGCAAACGAAGAGCGTAAAAACTGGATCGGGAGCACATTTAGTGCAGATGCATTAGAGATGGAAGGCGGTAGTGTCGCGGTTGTGTGTAACGCCTACCATGTACCGTTTTTTATCCTTCGTGCTATTAGTGACGCCGCAGATATGGATGCGAGTTTTAGTTTTGATGCATTTTTAGAAAGCAGTGCAAAGACGAGTGCGGAGTTTGTTATGAAAATGGTTGATAAAATTGGAAAATAAAGTTCAACTCTCTAAAAAGATCATGAGTAAACTCGGTAAAACGAATGCCGAG
>JAQUHB010000058.1 GCA_028683835.1 Sulfurimonadaceae bacterium
CGATCTAAAAGAAATTTTTGGAGTCGAATCTCTCTCTCTGGGATCTGTTTGGATCCACAGAGAAAGCTGATTTGCTACAGTTTCAGATATACAGATAAGTCCATCGGCTACTTTTATAATATTTTGAAGCCAATGAGTATGAGTCTCCTGCATATATGGTGGAAAAAAGTGTGGTGTTAATACAGGAAGTAAGTCATAAACTACAAAATAAAATTTGACTCCCAATGATCTGTATTTTTCATACAATCGAGTTTGCGTACATATAGAGAGCTCTTTGGCATTTAGGTCAAGTCCGTAAAAGATGTCATGACTGTTTAAGTGTACCGGTTCATCATAGAGAGTATCCACATCTTTAAGATGTAACAAAGTTGTTGTATATGAACGTGCATAAAAATATGCGTTCTCATCCTCTTTAAAATATACTGGCTCTATTCTATAATTTTCAGGAGCATTTTTTATCAACTGTATCAGTTGTGAGCGTACAACTCTTTGTATCCCTGTTTTTAAGTCCTCTTGTATAATACTTGAGATATCTACCAGAATTTGTCTTTGTGCAATAGAATCAAAATAGCTCAAAGAAAGCGTTTCAACCAACTGCGGTATATTTTGAATATGATTTGACAACTCTTTAATAGCATGTTGTTCATACCATTGTTTTGTAGTGTATCCATTTTCTATGGCTTTATAGTACAAATGTGCACAATAAGCTGGATCATGATACGTACGAATATACTCCGCCGCTTTTTGTGAGAGCGTATTTCTAAGAGACCTGTCTTTGTAGAGTCTTTCTAACGCTTCTGTCAGTTCCGATGTTTGAAAATCATCTTTTAGCATAAAGAGTGTATCTTGAGGTAATTCAGACATAGAACCATTTTCATTTACTATAGTAGCAATTGAGAAGTTCATAGTGTCCAAAGCTGCTGCTGATGTTTCACCCCTTGAACTTGTACGTAATTGCACTGCAATATCAGAGATGGCAAGGTAACTGTCAAATGTTTTTGTATCGATCCATCCTGTTATTTTTATATTTTTATAGTGATTTATTTTTTTTTGTAGTATCTGTCCATACTCCGAAGTATCGTTTTCACCTACAAAAATAAGATATGCATCAGGGTCTAAAGAGAGGGAAGAGTTTATCCAAGCATCGAGAAGCTTTATATTTAGTTTATTTGCTCCTAACATACCAAAACTGGATACGACAAAAGCATCCTTTGGCAAGTCAAGATCTTCTTTACCAAAAATATCTTGCTTCTGAGGATGTTCTCTTAAAAGTGGAATCTTGTACCAGTTGTCGAGAGATGGTTTATAATAATAGCGATCTGCCAATTTTTTTGAGTAGTCTGAATGTACAATTACACCTAATGCATTTTCAACTATCTCTTTGTTACACGGATATTTTGATGTGACCTCCGCCATACTTGTCTCTTGCAAATATGATAATGCCGTATATCCGTGTAGATGGTATAAAATGTTGCTATTTAATGTGTATTCATTCGACAAAGCACCACTGAGATAAAAATCATGTAGTACAATGACGCCTGGAATAGATTTTAAAAGGTTTATCATGTAGGTATGGAATCTGGAGTTTCCAAAATGGTATAGGACCCTATCATAATGTTGATAGTTTAATTTAAACCATTCGTCTGAGCGAATCGGAAAGCTGATCTTCGATAAATTATTTTCTATATTTTCTTGGGAAACAATCAACTCTATGTCATATCGTTCTGCAAGATAGAGGATTAGTGTTGCGCTATAGTTTGCTATTCCTGTTTTTAATGGCAAAAATGGCGAGACATAGGCCAGTTTTAATTTACTCAATTATTTTTTACCACTATAAGATAATCTTGTTCTCGGTATAAATAACTGTTTAATCTTTGAGCTGTCTGAGTGTTTTCTGGAATATGTTCTTCTTCTGGATATGGATGCAAAAAATATGTCTGAATATCTTCAAAGCCTATATACTGAAGCATAAATGCTACAACTTCAGACGGAAGAGGATTTAGATGTGTCGGATCTCTGTAAAATGTATAAGCTCCAACGAGAAGATTTTGTGGATTAGGTGTTTCTAATAGTATTAATCCATCTGGATTCACTATTCTTTTTAACTCTTGTAAAAATAAAAATAGTTTTTCAAAAGGAATATGTTCTATGATATGAAATGCGGTAACCATATCGAAGGAATTGTCCGGACAAGATTTAAAAAAGTCAAAAGCATCGATATTTTGAAGATTTTTTATCCCTCGTGATACCCCTTCGTTAAGCATGGCAGAGTTTAAGTCTATTCCAGATGCGTCTATGGAATTTTCTTGTAAAAGTTGTGTCCATTCTCCCCTTCCACAACCTATATCGAGAGCACTCTTTATATTTGGAGTTAAATATTGCAAATATGCTTCATATCTTTTCTTGATAACTTCTTGAGATCCCCTAAAAGTCTCTTCAAAACTTAAATAATAATCATCCAAAGAAAAAGACAAAACAGTTTTTTGCAGTATTTCTTTTTTTTGTTGTGTAAAAGTGGATACTTCAATTTTATCAATAAACTGCTGTATTCTTTGGTTAAACAAAATAGATTGATAAGAGATTTGTTTGCGTACATGCTGCTCAATGGACTTTTGTATCTGTTTATAGTTTTCATGATGTAGGTGATTATGTCCTTGCAATATTTGTACATTCTCTTGCAGTTGATCAAATTGGAGTTGCAGTTGATTAAGTTGAAGCTGCTGTATCACCATAGTTTGTTTTAAACTGTTTATACGAAAAATGTTGTAGAACCATTGTATGAGGTATCCAAAAAATGGCAAATTTTTCAATCTTTCTTTCATATAGTTCCTTTGTAATTTAATCTTTGTAGTGCGTCAACAAGTTGCTTTGCACTTTCTTTCCAAGTTAAATATTTCATATCGTGTGATTTTGGATGTTGATCTCGTTTATAAAGTTCTATCCAAACTTCAATAGCATCTGCGAGTAGAAGATGATTGTCAGAATTTTCAAAATAAAAAGCATGTTCCCCAGCAACCTCTTTAAAAACCGGTATATCTCGAGCAATTAGCGATATTTTATGCTGTGCGGCTTCAATAAGAGGCAGACCAAAGCCTTCGCCAAAGCTTGCCGCTATGAGTGCAGAACTGTTTGTATAAATGAGTTCAAGATACTCATCACTGACACGTTCAAGCCAAAAAAGACGGTCATGCAACTTTTTATGGGTACGAATTTTGGAAACTAACTCATCAACTTGCCACCCTTTTTTTCCTACCAATACTAAATTTATCTCACAGCCAGCTGCCCATAACTTTTCAAAAGCTTCTAGTACTTGTAAATGACCTTTTCTAGGTTCTATCGTACCAACCATTAAAAATGAAATACTACTTTTTAACTTATCAATGACTAATTCGCTATCTTGCGGTAAACCATACGAGGGAAGACTATTTTCTACATCTGCTCCTAAATGGAACCAATCAATAACAAACTTTCTTCTCCTTTGAAAGTTTTGTTCGTTATACCATCTTGTAAAATCGACTGCAACTGATTTTGATATACAAAAAACTCCATCACTTTGAGAAACTGCCTGTAGCCATAACTCGAATTCTGTACAAAGTTCTGGCCAAAAATAATTTGGGAACTGGATGGGCAAAAGATCATACACTATGTGATAAACTAGGACACCTTTGTTTCGTATATATTTTGTTTTCTTTGTATGAGAAATTGCCACAGATGGGTGAAGGTCCAAGAAAAGCAAAATATCACATTATCAAACTCTATATATTCATTACTTGATGCATTTTTATTATTAATCATATTTATAATCGAATCTGCGGTATAAAACTCATGGTTATTAACCGAGGTATAAACCGGAATTACCTCC
>JAQUHB010000001.1 GCA_028683835.1 Sulfurimonadaceae bacterium
CGTGTGCTCTTCCGATCTAAAGTGATGGCACGGTTTGAGGGATGCGAGCGGTGAAAAAGATCGCCCGTGTGGATGATGAAGTCGGGTTTTATCTCTATGATCTGCTTGACAACTTGAGAGAAAGCATCGTAAAAATCCGCCTCTCTTTGGTTGATGTTTTCGTCATTTAGAACATCAAGGTCATTGAAGCCCAGATGTGTGTCGCTAAAGTGAATAATATTCAAAGAGAGTTCCTCTATAAAAGTTTATGCGTTGAATTTTTCAACTCGATTTTTACCGTTTTCCTTTGCTTTATAGAGTGCTTGATCTGCTTCTATAAAGATGGTATCGCTGTGACTGAGCTTTTTGATCTGTGCGACTCCAAAACTGCAAGTGATATTTTTTCCAAACTCAAATTCCAGCATTTGTATAGAAGCTCTGATCTCATCCGCTTTTTTTACTGCTTGGTCTATATTTGTATTGAGCATGAGTATCACAAACTCTTCACCGCCCCATCTTGCAAAGATATCAGATTCTCTTAATAGCTGTGTGACGCAAGTAGTGATCTTGATCAACACTTCATCGCCTTGTTTATGGCCAAAGCTATCATTAATCATCTTGAAATCATCTATATCAAAGAGGATAAGAGAGATATTCGTATCATATCGCTCGCCTCTTTGAATCTCTTTTTCAAAGAAAGTGTCAAACATTTGTCTGTTATATATTTTTGTCAGATGATCATGTGAAGCAAGGAAATTAAAATGCTGTTTATCTTTAAGAACCTGTTTATATTCCGTAGTATCATTGATAAATGCTACAAAACATTCGACTCCCTCGACATCGATAAGCTGTAGATGTATAAACACATTATAATCGGTACCATCTTTTCTTCTATGTAGCGTTTCAAAGATCTGTGTTTGTTTTGAGCCGTCTAAAAGTGGTTTTAACAGATCTTGAAACTCCTCATCGCTTAAATAGGGCTTGAGGTCTAAGGGTTTCATATATTGTAACTCTTCTAAAGTATATCCTGCATTTGTTTGAGCGCATTTGTTGGCAAAAATAAAATAAAGCGTCGTCTTATCAAATATATAGATCTCATTGAGACTGTCATTGATGATATCTTCAAATCCTTTTGCTTTGGTATAGAGTTTTTCAAGAGGCTTGATAACACATCTTCGGATAATGGACTTAATAACAAAATATCCGCTGAAAATCAATAAAAACGAGACAAAAATTGTCCAGATATAGATGCCTCTTAAGATAGAATCAAACTGACTGGCGATTTCACTATCATCAATCTCACTAACAACCGCCCAATGAAGAGTATCAAACTTAAAGGCTGAATATACAGATAAAACAGAGAGATTTCTATAATCTTGTACAATAGCAGATCCGCTTTTTCCACTCAGTGCTTCATCGATACTTTTTGTATAGACTTTAGAGTGATTTGGATCAAGAAATGAGTTTTTTACAGAGTATCTTTTTTCAAGAAAACTGTCACTTCGAAAGAGATGGTCTTGACCTATGGCATAAGTCTCGTAGGTTTTAAGATCGCCAGACTTTACATGGACAAGTGTATTGACGGAGGTGCTTGGCATCTTGATCATGACGATGGAGATCAGTTTTCCTTTATCAAAGACAGGTGCACCCACAAGCATAACGGGTACATCTGTATATAAGACGGGAATATGCATGTCACTTATATGTGTTACGTTGGTTTCAATCACTTTTTTCCATAATTTTGTCATTTCACTATTTTCAAAAGCTTTAGAATAAAGATTTTTGCCAATATACTGTTTATAATTTAAAGAGGAGAGGATGTCTCCGTCTTGAGCATCCATGATAAGAATATCTGTGTACATATACTGTTTTAAAAAATTGCTGAGATATTCTCTGTATGGATCAGGAATAGTCGTGTTTTTATCTGTGATCGACTGGAGTTCATGAGCATCGAGCAGACGGCTGAGATCAATGATAGTTTGATTTGAAGCTAAAGCAGTGACATCAGCTTCTCTGTCTTGAAAAAAGAGCTGAAGATTATGGGTTTTTATCGTATTGATCGATGAGAGTTGGTCAAAAACATGGCTATAAAGTATTGCTCTACTTTTTTGGGAATAGAAGTAAGTCATCAGCAACATTGCAATAGATAAAGCGATAAAACCAAATAATGAGAGCAGAAGTTGCGGTCTACTCCTGATATTTTTAATATTCTCTTTCATTATAGCTACCCATGATTTCATGATTTGTAGCATTATTGTATTATATAAAGCTTAAGTCTTTTCAAATCTTTGTATCTTTTTGCAAAATCAAGAAGCAATCATCGGTCTGATCGTTTTTTCCTAAAAACTTTATCTTTGTTCTGTTTGTACATAGATCTTGTATTAGAAGAGATCGGCGTGACCAAAAAATATCTCATTCTTCTTCTCGTTTAATAGATTTTCTAAAATATCTTTAGCTTTTACTTTTGTCTCTTTATCAAAATAGATCAGCATATTTCTCGAAAACACAAAATCAAATTTTCCAATGCTAGAAAAATTCTCATCAAAGATATTCATTTTTCTAAAATCTACCGAGCTTTTGAAAAACTCTTTGAGTATATAATGTGATCCATTAAAATCAAAATATTTCTCGATCAACTCTTGGGATAAATTTCTTAAATTTTTTGAGTTATAAACTGCATTTTTCGCTTTTTCTATGACCTCTTGATTGATATCGATACCTAAGATTGAAAATCTATTGTGAGGGATATTTGCTTCAAGGAAGGCTATAACGATGGAGTAAACCTCTTCTCCCGTTGAACAGGGCGCACAAAGAATCGTAATATCGCTGTGAGTTGCTTTGACATTTTCTACAAGTTTTTCTATCTGTTTGTACTCTCTGTAAAAATATGTTTCATTCGTGGTCAGATAATCGATCAGTTCCTGCTTTAACAATGCATCTTTTTTAACGAAATCCAAACACTCTTGAAAACCTTTGAACGATCTTTTGGAACAAAAAGCGATCATCTTACTTTTGAGGATACTCAGCTGAGAATCAAAATCCACACCTGTCTCATTTTTAAAATATTGTGCAAGGGGTAGAACATCATCAAAAGATGTTAGTCTCAGCTCATCTTGTTTGTGCTGCGGTTGAATCTCTTCTTCTTTTTTTTTCTTTTGAAAGAAACTGAACATATTATTTTCCAAACTCTTGTATGGTATGAATGATTTTATTCAATGAAAGTACATCTATATCTTTTACCAGCTCTTTAGCCCGCATCGGCATCCCGTAAATGATAGCACTCTCCTTTGATTCTGCGATGAGTGTTGCATTGCATTTTGAAAGTTTCAGCATGGCCGTAGCACCGTCATCACCGATACCTGTCAAGATAATCGCCATGATTTCATATTTACCGCAGAGCTTAGTAGCAGAAGAAAAAAGTTGATTTATATCAGGATTGTAAAGGGATTGATTGTGACCCTCTTGTGTCAGAAGTTTGACTCTATCATCTGCCAACTCAAATTCACAGTTTTTTTCGCATATATAGATATTTGTATTTTCTAGCCAAGTTGTATTATGAGCTAGATTTACGCTAAGTGCGGAGATCTCATTGAGTCTTGAGGCAAAACTTTGTAGATATTCAAAACCCATATGCTGTGCAATGACAATGATGGCATTAAAAGAGGAGGGCAAAGATGAAACTATCTTTTGAAGGTGACCCGGTCCTCCCGTGGAAGAACCTATCAGGATGATTTTTTGCATATCAAGTTCAAGATTTAATTATTTTTTTCCAAAGAATTTATAGTAAAAACCCTCTAAAAACTTTATCTTCGTTCTGCTGATCGCAAGGCTTCCTTTTGGTACTGTCCCGCTTGTTACAGTCGTTCCAGCGGCGATCATAACATCATCTTCTATCGTCACGGGTGCTACGAGTTGGCTATCACTTCCGATAAAGACATTTTTGCCGATGATGGTCTTGTATTTTTTTACGCCATCGTAGTTGCATGTAATCGTACCCGCACCGATGTTTGTACCCGTATCTATCTCGCTGTCGCCAAGGTAGCTGAGGTGTCCCGCTTTGACTCCTTTGAGGATGCTTTTTTTTACCTCTACGAAGTTTCCGATATGCGTATTTAAAATCTCGCAAGCAGGGCGGATATGAGCAAGCGGCCCGACATCTGAATCGATAAGCACAGAATCTTCCACAACGCTTGAAGCCTTGATAATAGAGTTTGTGATGACACTGTTACCCGTAATACGGCAGTTGTTTTCGACGATACATTCACCCTCAAATACGACTCCCTCTTCGATGTAGATAGTGTGAGGCAGGTTCATGATAACGCCCTCAGCCATCCATTTGTTTCTGATACGTTCTTGCATGATCTCTTCAGAAGCCGCAAGGTCTATCTTGGAGTTTACACCTTTGAAATGCTCTTCATCCACCAAAAGTGGTTTGATGACAAGTCCCTCATCTTTTGCCATTTTGATGACATCTGTGAGGTAGTATTCGTTTTGTGCATTTGCATTGGAGAGACGTGGAATATACGTTTCTAAAATCTCTTTTTTAAACGCATAGATCCCCGCATTGACCTGAGTGATGGCAAGTTCATACTCATTTGCATCTTTTTGCTCTACGATGTAGCTTACCTCGCCGTTTTCTATCTTCACGCGACCATAACCGCTTGGGTCTTTGAGGTCAAAGATAGAAAGTACGACATCGGCATTTGTATGTAAAAATCCGTTCAGTGCCTCGGCTGTGATAAGCGGCATATCTCCGTTTAAAACAAGCACTTTCTCATGTTTTGCCACGACATTTTTCATCGCTCCGCCGGTTCCTGGGAAGTTGATATCGTCTTGGACTACAAAAGTGACATCTGGGAAATCTTTGCTGATCTCTGCGATAACCGCATCTTTTTGATGCGCTACGACAATAGTGACATCATCGCTTACATATAAGGACTCTTTTGTGATGTGATAGAGCATCGGTTTACCGCTTATTTTGTGAAGGACTTTGGCTTTTGGAGATTTCATGCGGCTGCCTTTGCCTGCAGCGAGGATGACTATAGAGATATTATTCATGAGTAAGACTTTTAAGTGATTTTTTATAAGTAGGATTATACCAAAGTGGTACTATAATTACGCAATAGAGTATATAAGGAAAATCACGCCGATGCAAACAGTAGTCGATTCACTTAGAGAAAGTGGTAACTTATATAAAAAGATGATAGAGGTAAAACCCTCACAGCTAGGTGTAAGAAACAAGATAAAAATCTATCATGCGACAGATACGAGGGGCTATTTTAGTGCCATATTTGCCGTATCACAAAAGAGCAGACTTCTTATGAAAGATGTTTTAAAATTTGAAGAGATCTATCACAAGCTCGTCATCTTCAGTGATCATAATTTTAAATACAAAATCCTTTTCTTGGATGCGCCTTTATGCTCAAAAGCGAGAGAAGCGTTTATGAGTTGTGGTTGGAGTATACAAGATTGACCCTTTGTGACATAGGAAATACGACTTTCGACTTTTATAAAAACGGTGCAAAAGAGAAGATTTTTGTAGCCGATTATGAGCTGAAAAAGAGTGATGAAAAAGTATTTTATATCTGTGTGAATGAAAAAATTGCAAACGACCTCAAGAACTTTTCAAACTGGATAGATTTAAAATATTTTGTAGATATGAAAAACTACTATGAGACAATGGGAATAGACCGAATTATGGGATGTGAAGCGGTGCAAAACGGTGTTATTATTGATGCTGGAAGTGCCATAACCGTGGATGTCGTAAAAAACGGAGTATTTCAAGGCGGATACATCGCTTTAGGCTTATATACAAGCCACGAAGCATATCTGCAAATCTCTCCAAGACTCGACTACTCATATAACTTTGAGATAGATTTGGATAAAATGCCAAAAAATTCCCAGGATGCGCTCACTTACGGACAGCTAGGTTTGCTGTATCGTGATGTCATGAGTCACTCTTTGCCGGTGTATCTCACAGGCGGAGACGCGTCTAAACTAAAAGCTATTTTCAAAGATGCAGTTGTAGATGAAGAGCTACTCTTTAAAGGGATGAAAAATATTATGAAAAAGGTTGATCTATGCTAACGGTTGCACTTCCAAAAGGGCGTATTGCACAAGAAACTTTAGAGATTTTTGAGACTATTTTTGGCGATACTTTCGCATTTGATGACAGAAAACTGATTTTAGAAACAGAAAAATTCAAGTTTTTACTTGTAAGAAATCAGGATGTTGCGACTTATGTGTATCATCAAGCTGCAGATATCGGTGTGGTCGGACTTGACACTCTAGAAGAGCAGGGACTTGATGTTATCCGTCTTTTAGACCTTCGCCGTGGGATCTGTAAAGTGGCTATCGGGATGAGAAAGGGAGAAAAACTTGACCTTAGTAAACCTGAGATCAAGGTAGCGACAAAGATGGTAAACATCACAAAACGCTACTTTTCAGACCGTGCTATTGCCGCTGAGATCATCAAACTTTACGGTTCTATCGAGCTTGCTCCTCTTGTAGGACTTGCAGATATGATCGTAGATGTCGTTGAAACTGGTGCCACAATGAAGCAAAACGGTTTGGAAGTGGTTGAAGATATCATGGAATCTTCGACATACCTCATAGCAAACAAAAACAGCTTTTTTGAGAAAAAAAGCGAAGTGCTGGATATTTTTGAGAAAATAGAAAAAGTGATTAAAGCGGAGCAAAAAGCCTGATGACAAATCTTGACCTTTATGCAAAAGCGGAACATCTCTTAGGTATAGAAGAAGCAACTGAAGAGCTTTACAACCTCTACCGTTCTGAACTTGATGATTACAAAGTAAAAACACTCCTTGATGTTGGTTGCGGACGTGGCGGATTTATGCGCCGTATGATGAGTGACGGTGTTATATGTAAGGGTGTCGATCTAAGTCAAGTGATGGTGGATGAGTGTAAAGCCATCGGTCTTGATGCTGAGTGCATTGACGTAAGTGAAGTCGAAGGCAAATATGACGCAGTTGTTGCGATCTTCGATGTTTTGAATTTTCTTGATAAAGATGGACTGACGAAGTTTTTGGATGCGGTTGCGGAAAAACTAAACGATGATGGACTCTTTATTGCCGATATCAATACTCTTTACGGCTTTAGTGATGTTGCTGAGGGTACGATGAGTAGTGAAAACGAAAAAGAGTTTCTTATCGTCGATGCTGTGTTTGAAAAAAATGAACTCCATACAAAGTTCACTCTTTTTGAAAAAAATGAAGATGAAAGATTTACAAAGTATCAAGATACGATCATCCAGTATTTTCATAAGATGCAGTTTTTTGAAAAAGTAAAATCACTCAAACTTGTAGATAAACAGACATTTTCGCTTTATGATGAACTTGATAAAAGTTTACTGATTTTTAAAAAAAGAGTTTAAGAGGAGTTTCATGAGAGAGCTAGCTCTCATGAAAGTGATTATTTAGCTTCTGCCGCTGGAGCTGCTTCTTCAGCTTTTTTCTCTACTTTTTTAGCTTTTTTAGCTTTTTTGTGAGCTTTATGAACTTTTTTCTCTACTTTTTTCTCAGCTTTTGCTGTTGCCGGTTTTTCAGTTTTTACTTCAGCTTTAGCGTCAGCTGCTGGTGCTTCTGCTGCAAATAGTGAAGTTAAGCCTAATGCTAATGCAAGTGCGATTATTTTTTTCATGAGGTAGATCCTTTTTTATTTTTGGTTTCACATCTCTGTGTTGACGAAAGTATATGCTATGAAGTGTGAACTATTCGTGAACTTTTCCAAGAGAGTATAAAAATTGTTCCTTCATCGATCTTTGTCTGTACATCTATAGTTATTTCATATAAATCACAAAGAGATTTTACGATGTTAAGACCTAGACCGAACCCACCATTTGCACTTTCAAGTCGAGTGAAGCGTCCAAAAATTTCATGAGACTTTGCAGGATCAAATCCTATACCCGTATCTGCAACGCTTAATGCGTTGGTATCTAATTTGATTGTTAATGTTCCGTTGATTTTATTATATTTGATCGCATTTGAGATAAGATTATCGATTATTCGGCTAAGGTCGCCTTCATTGACAAGAAGTGCACACTCTTGAAGATCTTCTATCAGTTCAATTTGTTTGGCTTCTGCAAGAGGAAGAAAAAAACTGATTCTTTGCAAAACCAACTCTTTGACATTAACCTGTGTGGACACAGATGATTTTTGCGCGAGCATGATAAAACTCAGATCATCAAAAAGGTGTGACATTGTTCTTGTGGCGACAAGCATCCTACCAAATGCTTTAGCATTTTTAGCACTCAGCTCATTTTGCTCGATCCGCTCTAAGCTCATTGATAAAATAGAGATAGGAGTATTGAGCTCATGTGTAGCATCTCTGATAAATCTATCAAGAAATTCAATATACTCTCGCAAAGGTGTTAAAAAAATTCTTGATAATACAAAGATCATGACTGCAAAAAAAGGGATAGATAAAAAGAGGACAAGATAGATACTTTTTCTTGTTTGTTCCAGCTGCGGGTCTATGGTTTCAGAACGTAATACAAGGTAGTGAATATCTTTGATCTGATCGAGTTCGAGTGACTTTACATAATAATAGTATCCATTACTTCTAAAAAAACCTTTTTGAAATTTCATATCGAAATGCTCATCTGCAGGATAAACAACTACATTTTTTTTGTCAACGACTTCAATATCAAATCTATCATCATGGAGTAAAAAATCATCTAATCTGTTGATATCGTCGAGTTCATAAATAGATTCAGATGCGGTTTCTGCATAATTGAGCATCTCATTTTGTAAGAAGTCTAAATACTCGTTTTTTTGGTAGTTATAATAAAAAATAGAAAGGGTGACCAAAAAAAGAGTATTGAGTGCGACAAAGACAGATACAAATTTAAAAAGAGTTTTCTTTTCAACTAAAAGCAAAAAGGTACCCTTGTTTGCGTATATTTTGGATCATGTCCTTGCCAAGTATTTTTCGGAGTTTTTTGATATGCGTTCTCAGATTTTCCTCTGTTGCTTCATCATCATAATCCCAAGCAGAACTCATAATCTGTTCATGTGTGACCATTTTTCCTCTGTGAGCTAAAAGAGTATTGAGTATTTTTGTCTCTTTTTTTGTTAAGAAAAAAGATTCATCAATGCTTATGAGCTTTCCGCTGGTAGGTTCAAAAGACCAGAGTGGATTTAAAATAATCATATCATCTCCACAAAGAGCAAAAGAATTTTTTATCAGTTTTTTAAGACGGATTTGCAGTTCTTTGAGTTCAAAAGGTTTCTTGATATAGTCATCACATCCGGCATCGTAGCCTTGTGAAAGATCATCGACGCTAGAAAGTGAAGTGATAAAAATGGCCGGAGCATCTTTTTTAGCATCTCGCAATTCTTTTAAGACATCAAAACCATTTTTTGATGGTACTTTGACGTCGAAGATAAAAGCATCAAAGTGTTCTTCATACGCCTTATCCACAGCGTCGTTTCCATCAAGAACCGTTACCACTTCATAGTCACTCTCTTCAAGAAACTCACAAACGATCTCAGAAATTGTGGGATCATCTTCGAGCAGTAAAACACGTAGTTTTGTTCTGGTATCAGCCATTTTTTGTTCCCGACTTAGATAAATTGAGCAGATACTTCTCTTAAAATAGCATCACTTTTTACTGAAGCTCCATCATATTTTACAATTTTTACAGCATAATTTTTCATAGCATTTGCTGTGTTTTTACATGCACGTTTGACGACAATGTAATCACAATCTTCCAAAATTTCACCCATTTTTACGTGTTGTGCCACATGCTCGGCATCGTCAGTACCATGTGAACACTGGTGAGATTCATCTTCATCTTCGTGCTCATCTAAGTCAGTGCGAGGATTGTTACGAATCTCCTCTAGTTTAAAAGAGCGGAACATTCCCCCACCATTCATCTCGTAAATTGCGAACATTGGCGTATGTCCTGCATTGCCAAAAAAAGTTAGAGTTTCATCTTTCACTGGAATAGCTATTTTCATATATTACTGCCTTATGTTTTGGTTTATTAGAGATTATATCGTAAATTAAATCTCTGTTGGTAATTTTGGTTTTGAAAAAAGATATCCCTGATAAAAGTTGCATCCCATCTTATAGAGCATATCAAACTGTTCATTTGTTTCCACACCCTCAGCAATAACCTCAAGATTAAATGTCTTGCCAATGGCGATAATTGTTTCTATAATCGCACGATCTGATTCACTCTCGGGAAGAGCCATCACAAATGATTGATCGATCTTGAGTTCATCGATTGGCAGATGTTTGAGATAAGAGAGACTTGAATATCCTGTTCCAAAATCGTCCATTGAAAAGCTAACTCCCAAGCTTTTTAATGTACGTATTTTATTGAGAATGTTTTCGTTGCTATTTAAAAATATCCCCTCCGTAAGCTCTAAACGCAATCTTGATGGTGAAATTTGTACTTTATCTAAAAGCTGAGTGATATGATCGAGAATACCTGCATCTTCAAACTGATGTGCGCTGACATTGACAGAGACTCTCCACTCACGTCGAATCGGATCATTTTTCCACTCATGAATTTGCAAAACAGCTTTTTGCAATACTTGCTGTCCAATGGCAATAATAAGTCCAGCTTCTTCAGCAATAGGAATAAAAAGAGATGGTGGCACGGCTCCCATTTGAGGATCATTCCAACGAACGAGTGCTTCAAGACCAATAATTTTCCCATCAAAATCGACTTGTGGTTGATACACAACAAACAAGATCTCATCTTGAACTGCAGCACGAAGTTTTTGTACCATCTGTGCATGTTTTGTCATCTCTTCTTGAAGTGATGCATCATAAAATCGACTTGTATTTTTTCCACTATTTTTTGCTGCATACATGGCACTATCTGATTGTGTGAGAAGATTATCAATAGACATTTCACGATCCAAAAATAAGGTGATCCCGATACTTGCACTTAAATAAAAAGTATACTCATCTATAAAAAAAGGCTCTTGTATACTGTTAAGAATTTTTTCTGCTGTTGCTTGGATTATTGAAGCTGCATGCTGTTGAACTTGACCTATATTTTCTATCAATAAAACAAATTCATCACCGCCAAAGCGCGATACAGTGTCAGATTCTCTTAAAAGGTTTGAAACTCTTTGTGCTGTTTCTTTCAAGATTTGATCGCCAAAAATGTGACCTTTTAGATCATTTATCTCTTTAAAATTATCAAGATCAATGAACAACAAGGCCGCATATTGTTGCGTGCGTTCACTCATCAACATCGTCTGATTGAGCCTGTCAATCATAAGGCGACGATTAGGGAGATTTGTCAATGGATCATAATAGGAGAGTCTGGCAATATTTTCTTTTTGGTAAAAAGAGTTGATAGCAAAACCTATATCTCCAGCCAACTCTTGAATCATCGCTTCCTCTTCTGGAGTAAAACCATCTTGTTGCGTTGTACATATCGACATCACTCCAAGCGCTTTCTTTGCAAAGGTGTCTTCTCGAAGTGCAACAGCATAAATTGCTGTAAAATCATAACTTTCCATTAAATTACGACAGGATTCTGGAATATTTTTACTCTGCTTGTTAAGTGTTTTTACAGTGTTATGTTCAAATGCTTCGATCTCAATTGGTAATAAGTCAAAAATATCACCCTTACCAGAGAATTTTTGAAGTTCCAAAGAACCGTTTTTTTCTAATGCGATTTTTACATTACTAAACGCTTCATTCTCTGCTAAACATTCAGCCGTTTTACTTATAAGTTCATTCAACGATTGTGTTGTAATTAAAATTTGATTGCTATCCGCTACCGTTCGTAAAATAGAAAAAAGATGTTTTTGATAGTGATTTGATGCAGCAAGTTCTGAAGCTGTACTTTTTAAATCAGCAGTGCGTTCTTGTACCAACTTTTCAAGGTGCTGTTTTGCCATCACTTCTTTTTGAGTAAACTCAGAAATGGCATAACGGATAAGCCCCAATAAAAATAAAATAATCACCCAGTTAAAAGAGACCTCTTTCCAAAAAATAACCATAGTTTTGCCAATAAGATTCTCTTTATCAATTTTAATACTTGTAACACCTCGCACATCTCCAACTTTGTAATCATAAGCTGTAGTGTATCGTCTGGCGATATAAGGCAGCACTTCTTCTTTTTTCCCATGGCATGAGATACAATAAGGCTGGATTTTGATAGGAGCCGTGAAAAAATAGTAATCTTTTCCATCTTGATTAATTTGGCTCATCTGCTCTTTTGCCTGAGGATGATTTATAAAATAGCGTATGGACATAAGTTCAAAGTTATCAGCTTTATTATGAGGATTGCGAGGGCGATCACTGACATTTCGAATGGATATTCCCTCATGTGAATGGATTGAGAATTGATCACTGATTAGAGAAGCTGCATGAGCTGGCAAAAAACCGACAGTTGAATCATTTAAATCAATACCGCTATCTAGAAATTGATGATGATAAACATAACGCATAGACATAAAATAATTTTGCAAAATTTTAGCGCGACTAAGAGCACTAGATTCTGCTAGACGAAGTGTTTGCTGATATTGGTAGAAAGTAATAGCTAATGAAGCAGTGATAACAAAGAAAGAGATGACCCAAAACAATTTATTTGAAAGATTGATGCGTTGCATAATAACCTCATATAAAGACAAACGTCTACATAATAGCACATCTATTATTAAAAATAAGAGTCAAATTTTGAGAGTTAAAAGAAAAATTGGCTATGATGTTTTGTAGTTTTTTAAAATGAGATGTATAAGGTCGTTATTGTGAAATTTAAGAACATATTTCAAGATAAAATTGAGCTTGCTCTAAAACTTTATAAATATTTATGTGTCAATTATGATGTTGAAGATCTACACAAATATCGTGTTAGTTTACGTAAAATGCTTGCGTATAACCAAGTATTTGGCGTGCACTTGGATGAAAAAAATTCACAAATTGTATCAAAACTCTTAAAAGATATCATAAGACCGACTTCGTTGCTACGGGATTTAGACCTTTTTTTGGTTGAGATAGATGTCATGCGATGTTCTACGCAAAGTAAGAAAAAATTACTTCAAATTTTTACTTCAAAGAGAGATCTTTTAGTGGATAATTTCAAAGATGATGCATATAAAAAAAACCTTCAAAAGTTAAAAGTGCTAACGAAGAAAAATGAATTGTTCGAAGGCGATTTTCACAAGCTTGATAAAATTACTATTTTACAAAATATGAGTAAAAAAATTTCAAAACACTTTAACTTGATTGATGAAAATAGTTCGTTTGAAGAGCTGCATAAACAGAGAATCAAGTTTAAAAGATTTCGCTATGCCTTAGAGATGTATATGCACTATTTTAGTGATGAAGATCTGCATCTAGAAAACTTCTATGATCTAAAAAAACTCCAAGATATTTTTGGAGTCATTCAAGATAATAGTGCAAGAATTGTATTTCTAGAAGATGTGCGTCATGAGTTTGAGACTCATGAGATAGAAAATCTTCTCAGTGATTTGAACCAAAAAATTAAAAATGCAAAACAAGAACTGTTTCGCATAGTAGGATAAGAAATGTTTGATCTGTTGATACACAAACTGTGGTTTGAACTTTTAGTCGTCGTCATCGCAGGACTTCTTACAGGTTTGGAGATAAAAGAGTATAGAGTCCATAATGATGCGATAAAAGAGATAGGAAGTGTAAGAACTTTTACTTTTATATCCCTGATAGGATTTATCTTTTACAAGATAGATTTTTATCTTTACATGCTTGGTTATGCGGCTTTGGTAGGGCACTTCTTGCTTTTTTATGTGGAAAAGCTCAAAACTGCCAAAAATGGAATGTTACTTTTTTTGATGGCGACTTTGGTATACAGTTTTGGCGTACTTATTACGAAGTTTGATATCTGGTTTTTGATCGTTGTATTTGTGTCTATCATTTTTATCTATAATATTAATCGAAGATTTGGACATATTTATGGAGCTTTTGACGAAGAAGAGATAGAGATTTTTTCAAAACTTCTTCTTTTAAGCGCTGTTATATTACCACTGTTGCCTCAAGATAATATCTCAGATTTTATCCCTGTTTCTTACTTTAAAGTCTGGCTTGCTGTTGTCGTTGTTTCGATGTTCTCATATGTCGGATACGTTCTTAAAAGATATATTTTTAAAGATAAAGGGTATCTTATTGCCGGTATTTTGGGTGGGATTTATTCGAGTACGGCAACAACGATAGTTTTGGCTAAAAAATCGACTTCTGGGCATACTCCGCATATTTTTGCTGCTTCCATCATCATGGCGACTGCATTCATGTACATACGACTTTTGGGGATTACATACGCTTTCAATCATGAGATTGCTCATCAGCTGATTTTTCCTTTTGTAGCTCTTGCACTTATCAGTATTATCTTGGCATATATGATGTACAGACGTGCTGAGGTTGAAGTGAGTAAAGAAACAGACGCGAGCGAAGATAAAAATCCTCTTGAGCTTTCTACAGCCTTTTTATTTGCAGTATTATTTATCGTCATGTCTGTGATTACAAATTTTGTAACAGTAAATTACGGAGATATTGGTCTTAATATTCTTTCATTTATCGTCGGTTTTACAGATATAGATCCTTTTGTTCTCTCTATTCTTTCTTCAAAACTTGATATTACGGTTTCAGGCGCTTCTTCAGCGATTATCATTGCCGTTGGAAGCAACAATATCTTAAAAGCTTTCTATGCATACATGTTTTCAAAAAACAGAGCTGGAAAACTGAGTGCTTTTGCATTGTTGGGATTGGGCGCTTTAACTATGGGAATGGTCTTAATCAGCTATGTTTAAAAAGTTCTCTACTATCTCATATGAACTTGGATATGAAAAAACAGCATTTATAATTATTATGTTTTTATCCATCATGATGATTGCGATGATGTGGGTTATATCGAGGGAATATTACGATACTTTGAGAAAAGATGAGTTTCAAAAAGATGTTATGGTAAATATGGATCTTATTCAAAAAAGGATGATTAATAATACTTATCTTTTACAAAGTTGTGTAGCTTTATTTGATGCAAGTAAAAGTGTGACACGTCAAGAATGGCATAATTTTATAGCATCACAGTATATAGAAAAAAATTATCCCGGTATCCAAGGAATAGGATATTCTAAACTCATGAGTTTTAGTGATGAGATGAGGCCGAGGGGAAAACAACTTCAGTACGCTCCTGTTTTATATATAGAACCCATGAATAAAAGAAATATAATGGCTATAGGCTATGATGTATTTTCTGAGCCGACACGCCGTAGCGCTATGCTTAGTGCAAGAGATAGCGCTTTACCTGCTATGACGGATAAAATCACTTTAGTGCAAGAGATAGATGAGCATAAACAGCATGGAATGCTTATCTATTTGCCAATTTATAAAAAAAATATGAAAATAGATACAGTCAATGAACGTCGTAGGGCTATTGATGGCTATATCAGCGGTGTTTTTCGTATGAATGATCTCATGGAGAAGATAGTTATTAAGAGATCAGTTGTCAATTTTGAGATATATGATGGAAAAAATATAACAGAAAATCATCTACTTTATCGTTCATTTAGGCCATCATCTTATATTTCAAAGTATCATATTCAAGAACAGTTACTTATAAATGGGCGTGTATGGCATATCAATCTTTCAAGTACGAAAGAGTTTGATGAGAACTCAGACACTCTTTATCCATTACTGATTACCTTAGCTGGGATGACAGTCTATTTTTTACTTTTATATATTATTGTCTCACTCATCAAAAGCCGTCGACTTCTTATTCAACAATCTTTTGAGCTACTGAAACTTTCTCAGGCTATTGAACAAAGTCCGGTAAGTATCGTCATCACAAATCTTGATGGAGAAATGGAATATGTGAATGCAGCTTTTACAAAAAATACCGGATACACAAAAGAGGAAACCATGGGACAAAATCCTCGTATCTTACAATCTGGCAAAACGTTACCTGAATCTTATGAAGAGATGTGGAAACATATTTCAGAAGGTCAAAATTGGCAAGGAGAGTTTATAAATCGTCGCAAAGATGGAAGCGAATACATAGAAACAGTTAGTATGTCACCCGTATTTCAGAGGGATGGAAGTATTTCACATTATATAGGAATAAAAGAAGATATTACAGAAAAAAAGCAATCCCAAGAGAGAATACAATATCTAGCAAATTTTGATTCTCTAACAGGACTTCCAAATAGATTTCAACTTGAAAAGCTAATCGACAATTCCATACATATGGCAATAAAAGAGAAAGAGACATTTGCGATAATATTTTTGGATATTGATCATTTTAAAGATATCAATGATACCCTCGGTCATCATGTGGGCGATGAGATTCTTATAGCACTTTCTAAGCGTTTTAGCTCACTGTTAGGGGCCATGGATATAGTCTCAAGACTTGGTGGTGATGAATTTATATTTTTGTTTTCAAAAACAAATCCACATGATGTTGAGAGTATTGTAAAAAAACTTTTGGACTCAATAGATGAATCTATTAAACTCGAGCATCATGATCTTAGAGTAACAGCATCTATAGGTATCGCAATTTATCCTATTGATGGTGCAGATTCGCAAACTCTTTTAAAACATGGAGATACTGCGATGTTTAGGGCAAAAAAAGAGGGACGTAACAGATACGTTTTTTATACAAAAAGTATGCAAGAACACTCCGTTCGAAATCTAAACCTTACTAATGCTTTACACTATGCACTCTCACGCCAAGAACTTTATCTTGTTTATCAGCCTCAAATCTTGGCAAAAGATACAAGCCTCATTGGGATGGAAGTGCTTTTGAGATGGAAACATCCGGAGTTTGGGGAGATTTCACCTATGGAGTTTATACCTCTTGCAGAAGAGAGCGGACTCATTTTGTCCATCGGCGAGTGGGTGCTTCGCAGTGCAGTGCTGCAAACAAAAGAGTGGATAGAAAAATACCATTTTCCACTTACAGTGGCAGTGAACCTTTCTGCCGTACAGTTTCGACAGCCAAATCTTGCCCAACTCATTTCCGGCATTTTGGAAGAGGCACAACTTGGTGCTGAGTATCTTGAGCTTGAACTCACGGAAGCCGTGGCTATGAATAATCCTCAAGATGCAATAAACGTGATGAATAGTCTGCATGAAAAAGGGATAAAAATGTCGATAGATGATTTTGGAACCGGATATTCATCACTGAGTTATCTTAAAAAATTCAAAATCTCAAAACTCAAAATCGATCAGTCATTCGTTCGTGATATTTTTACCGATCATGAAGATAGAGCGATAGTAAGTACCATCATTAACATGGCACACAGTCTTGGGATGTTGACAATTGCCGAAGGTGTAGAAACAGAGGAACAATTACATTATCTGCAAGAACAAAAATGTGATGAGATACAAGGATACTACTATTCAAAACCACTCAAAAAAGAGGATTTTGAAAGATATATCTCGACATCATGTAAGAGATTTTAAAACTTTTGTGTGAAGGTAAACATATAGTTTCTACCCTCACGCTGGATACCTCCATTTACATAGTAATAATATGCCGGTTGCATCACTTGTTCATTAAAGATGTTTTTAACTGTCGCCTGAATTTTACTTGTTGGCGTGAAGTGATAGGTAAGAGTTTCATCAAAAATACTTGTTGATTTTACAGGTGTGTCACTTCCATCTAAAACTACCCAAACAGTTCGAGGTGAAGTTGTTTGTGAAAAATATCTCCATGCTGTTCCAAGAGAGAGTTTTGGAGTTGGTTTATAGATGTAAAGAGCTTTTGCCATAAACTTAGAGATATCAGGCATGCTCTCAACAATAGAAGGACCTACAACATCTAAATGAGTCACAGGGTCGGTATAAGTATCTTTGGGCGTGATATAAGTAGAATTTACATAAGATGCATTGAGATATAAATTATGTTTTGTATGAGTTTTGAAGAAATACTCAAACTCCACACCTTTACTCGCTCTATCTGGATACTGTGTATATCCAATAGGAGTATTTCCAAGCTCTTCCAAATCAATAGCATTATGAAGTTCTGTATAATAAAAATTGAGAGTAAATTTATTATAAAAATCTGGAGAATATACTACAGCTGCCTCATAGGTGTTACATTCTTCAGGTTTTAAGTTAGAATCTCCCATACGAAGGTTGATATGTCCTAAAGCATACGCCTCAGTAAGAGTTGGCGCACGGTAAGAGGATCCATACAGTAGTTTGAACGTCGTAGTATCATTCGCACGATAAACAAATCCTACTCTTTTACTGAGCTCATTTCCAACATCTGAAATATTGTCTAAACGTAGACCTAAGATAAGGTCTATTTTGTCAGTAATGGATATCAAATCTTGAGCGTAAGTATAAACATTTGTTCTACTGATTCCTTTTGGAAGTAGTGTGGTTGCAGTTGGATTGAGCCAGTAAGCAGGCTCATTAGACTCCCTATAATAAAAATTTGTATCATTTTGCAATGTGGTCATATTGCCACTTTGAACGATTGCATTCTCAACACTACTAAAATAGTTGTCCGTATTAACAACATCATAATTGACACCAACACCAACTAAAATATCATTGGAAGCAATTGTTGGTAAAGTTAAAGTGGATTCAAAGCCATAATTGTCTTCTTGTATATTCATAGCAGTGTAAAAACCATTTAATCTAGTATCAGCAAATTTCGTTCTTGTATCAGCACTAGCTATATTCGCATTGATACTTTCATCTCTATGAGAATAATTTACCTTTGTTTCTAGTTCGTAGTCATCAAAAGAGGTTTTATTGGATAGTTGTGCAAGAAAATAGATGTTGGAATGGTTTTCCGGTTTATCTGGTATAGGGTTGAGTTCACCTTCAAAACTATAATAATTTCCCGCAGTTTCATGCTTGACTCTGGTTAAAAATTTCCATCCATCTTTTGATGCTTTAAAACCCACACTGTAGTCTTTCGTTGCTTCATTGGTATAGCCATTTTGTTCAGGAAAGGGAAGGGTTTTATTGTTAGAATAAGCATACCCATCGGCAAAGATATCCCAACCGTTTTTGGTAGTATTTAGGTTTGTTCCGGCTGTAATAGCTCCATAACTTCCACCACTCACATAGAGCTGATTTTCTTTTTTTTCACTTCCAAGTTTTGTGATGATATTGACAGCGCCGTAGTACGCTCCGCCTCCATACATCGTCGATGCCGGACCACGAAGCACTTCTATCTTTTCAACGAGTTGTATCGGAAAATCAAGATAAAAACTTGCCGTTCCCGTGACTTCGTTGTTAATAGGCACACCGTCAACCAAAATTTTTACTTTATCAGCAAAGTAAGCATTTGGATTTTTAAAACCTCTGACTGTTGAGATAGTGTATCCCATCGGACTGATTTGTTCTTGAAATCCCGGAAGCATATCCAACGCTTGAGAGATGTTTTGTATACCGGCATCCAAAAAAGTTTCTGCGTCTATGACCGTGACGACAGAGGGCATATAATCTACATTGACTGATTTTTTGGTTGCGATGCTGCTTACATTGTTAAGAAGAGATTCCATATCTTGGTCACTATCATTTGCTTGCAATAAGCTAGCCGTAACAATGGAGATAATGATAGCAAAGTTACTCTTTTTCATATTACTATTATCCTCTTTTTTAATTGTAAGAATTACGTATACATAGAATTTATAGAAAGTATGCTACTATAACTTTTATATATTTTGGCTTTAAGGTTGGTGTTTTTTTGTTAGTAAAATTTGTTAAAGTTCTTTTACTTTTTGCTTTCCTTTTTAACACAACAATGGTCAGTGCAACAGATTATGATGAAGATGTCTTAGAGATATTTTCAAAGCTACTTCCCCGTTTTGTTATCATGAGTGACCAAAAACTCAAAGTAAAAGATCAGATCAATATTTGTGTTGTACATGAAGATATAGAAAAAGGTACTGCATCTTCATTGATTGAAAAAACAATTCACAATTATCCTCAGGGTATAAAAAACTACAATATAAAACTTATCCAAACTGATTTTACAAATCTTTCTATGTGTAAAAATAGTGAATTGTTCTTTTTATTTAATAGCTCTGAAAAAAATATCATTGAGACGCTTTTATTTGCGAAAAAACAAAAAATATTAACAGTATCGTATGATGCCTCTTTGCTTGAAAATGGTATTGAAGTCTCTCTTTTTTTAGGTAGAAAAATTTTGCCTTATATCAATGTCAATGCTTTAAAAAGAAACGGTATTATTGTAGATCCAATTTTACTTCGAATCTCAAAAATTTATATGCAAACGGATAAATGATGCGTACGTTCAGTATAGAAATAAAAATTATTTTAGGTGTTATCTTTTTTACACTGATGATTACCGGGTTTGAACGCTATCAGCTTTCTAAAAATATCATTACTCAGTTTGAAAACTCAAAGAAATCAAAAAATAAACTTCTCCTTGATACGATGTTGCCGATACTCAGCTTAAATATTTTATTGGGTCTTGATGATGCAAACAGGGAATACTTAAATCTTATTGTTAAACAAAATAAAGATATACAATGGATGCAGATCACAAATAAAAAAAATCAGGTTCTTTTTTTATATCCAGATGATTTCAAAGTAAAAGAAGTTTTGCCTGATGGTATAAAGATCTGTTGTAGTGAGATTATCGATAATATTACAAATGAGAGTATTGGCAACATTAAAGTAAAATTTTCTGATGATGAATATGAACAGGTACGTCTGAAAAATAAAGAAACAACAATACGTGTTTTTGCGGTTACATTGATTTTATTGGGAGTCTTTCTCTATTTTCTTAGACGTGAATTTAAACATTTTAGAAAATTGATACAGGCTGTTTTAGTGTACGATCCAAAATTAAATAATTTTGATTTAGAAAAATCAGAACGCACTGATGAAGTAGGTGTTATCCATAATGCTATTGTCGGTATGGTTGCGAGGATAGGTACTTATACGAAACTCTTAGATGAGATGAATAGTTCGCTTGAAGAGAAGATAGAAGAAAGAACTAAATTACTCCAAAAAGCGAATGAAAAACTAGAACAAATGACTATGACTGATCCTCTTACAAAAATAGCAAATAGAAGACATTTCGAAGAATATGTGGAAAATATCTGGGAGTTGGCGTTACGTACTAATACAAAGATATCTCTTGTGATGTGTGATATCGATTTCTTTAAAAACGTGAATGATACGTACGGACATATTACAGGAGATGAAGTATTAAAAAATGTTGCGCATACGATTGTAAATTCGCTCAAACGTTCTTCTGATCTTGCAGCACGTTATGGAGGAGAAGAGTTTGTAATTATTCTTTATGACACAGACCTTCAAGGTGCATGGGAACTTTGTAGAGAGATAGCCGAGCAGTTAAAAAATCCAAAGAACTTTAAAGTCAATGGGATAGAGATCGCGCCATTTACGATGAGTTTTGGAGTGAGCAGTGTTGTGCCTACAAAAGATCACACTTATAAAGATCTTTTAGAATTCGCAGATGAAGCTCTTTATAGGGCAAAAGAGAGTGGAAGAAATCGTGTTATTACACTAGAGTTTGATACAAATAAACTCAGTATTCATTGAATTGGTATCTTTGCATAAGTGTATGATTTGAATATGAATTTTTATAAAGAGTTGGAAGCAGTTTTATATGAAACAGATGCAGAAAAAAAACTGAAACTTTTTGAATTTTTTTATATGAACTATAAAAATAGGCAAATTATTTTTGAACATGATTATGATCAAAAATCTGTAGAACATCCCTCATACGATTCTTTTTGTCAAATTATAGCGGCTCAAGATGTCCCAAAAAGAAAAAACTTGACAACTTCTGAAGGACAGATATTTTTGCTGCATGCCATTGCACATATCGAATACAGTGCGATCGATCTTGCTCTTGATGCGGCATATAGATTTCATAATTTACCTATCGAGTATTATACTGACTGGCTAGAAGTCGCCGCTGATGAAGTGAGGCACTTTTTGATGCTTCAGGAATTACTCGTTGAGCTTGGCAGTTATTATGGAGCTGTTGCGGTACATAACTCTCTTTTTGAAGCGATGGCAAAAACTCAGAACTCTTTTTTAGAACGGATGGCGATTGTTCCGAGATATCTCGAAGCAAATGGTCTTGATGCTACGCCGCTTATCTTAAACAAACTCAAAAAATTGCCTGAAAATGAGATGCTTTCTAAGATTAGAAAAGCCTTACAGGTAATCGTCAATGAAGAGGTCTCACATGTTCAAAAGGGTGACAAGTGGTTTACTTATGCCTGTAAGCAGGAGGGCAAAGATAAAAATGTTTATTTTGAGATTATAGAGAAGTACTATCCTCTTTGGTTGGCAAAGAAAAAAGAGTTAAATATCGAGGGAAGAAAGCAAGCAGGTTTTACCTGCGAGGAGCTTCAAACTTTAGGATATAAAGATATTTGTCAAGATTAAGGAATCTTGCAAATTTCCGATTTAGATGAAGGCAAAAGGAGTTATCATGTCCAGCACAATTTCATCTGGTTATACTCAAACATCGTTGTATTCAAGTACGTCTGTAGGGGCTACTCCCTCTTCTGTGACTACCTCTACTACAAATACATCATCATCTGATGCGACAACCTCAAGTTCTTCTATTCACACTGATACAGTGCAGATTTCAGCCAAAGGAAAAGCTCAAGCATCCGGAGGAGCTTCATCAACTAGTTCAGATACACAAACTCAAATAGAAAAACTTCAAAAAGAGATAGCAAAAGTTCAAAAAGAGATCGCTGAACTTATGAAAAAAGATGATGAACAATCTAGACAACTTTTGGCCGCTAAAACAGCACAATTAACTTCTTATGAGGCACAATTAAAAACACTAGAAGCTAAAACGAGTAGCTCTCAATCGTAAGAGATATTTACTAATCTTAAAAATTTATTTCTGAATTGCTTAGGGGCATAGAGAATATTCAAAATAAAATTTGGATATAATCTTCTTTCTATGAGCAAGAAGATAAATTATGATGCAGGGTACTTATAAGATATGAAAAAATATGCAAGAATTGCAGATTATTTAACACGTTTTTTAGAGAATGAAGTTTATAAAACAGGTCTGAAGAAAGCTATTTTGGGTCTGAGTGGTGGCATAGACTCTGCTGTAGTTGCAGTTTTAGCACAACGTGCGTTTGGAGATGATCTTCTGTGTGTTAAAATGCCATCACATTACTCTTCACAAAACTCTCTTGATGATGCAGATGCACTTTGCAGGGATTTTGATCTTAGGTCAGTGACCAAAAGTATAGCACCGATGCTTCAGGCTTATGAGGCAGAAAATCCCGACATGAATAATCTCCGCCGTGGGAATCTCTCAGCGCGTCTTAGAATGGTCACACTCTTTGATATGTCGGCAAAAGAGGGCGCTTTGGTGCTGGGTACAAGTAACAAAAGTGAGCTGATGTTGGGATATGGAACGCTTTATGGTGATCTTGCAAGCGCCTTAAATCCTATAGGAGATCTCTATAAAAGTGAGATTTTTGAATTTGCACGCTATTTGGGTGTTACAAAAAGCATCATTACTAAGGCACCATCGGCAGATTTGTGGAATGGACAGAGTGATGAGGCCGATCTTGGGTATAGTTACGAAAAGCTAGATGAAGCGCTACGTCTGTATGTAGAAAAGCGCCTCAGCGTCGATGCAATCATCGAACACGGTATCAACAAAGAGATGCTTGAAATGATCATCAAAAAGATCTATGCAAACCAGTTTAAGAGAAAAATGCCCGTGATCGCGAAACTGACATCACGGACAATCAATCATGATTTTAATTATGCAAGAGATATAAACCTATAAGGAGAATAGTATGAAAGTTCCATTTTACAGACAAGAAAGCGGAGTTGTTGAGCATGACCATATAGCCGATGTTTTAGACGGAGAAAATGGTGATTTTGTTGCTAAACTTGAAGAAGAGTTTGAGACTTATATAGGTGCAAGTTTTGCCATAGCTACATCAAGTGGTACGGCTGCACTTCACTTGGCTATGCTTGCACTTGATCTTAAACGCGGGGATAAAGTTCTTTGTTCAGTCAATGCTTTTCCATCCGTTCCTGAAGTCGTACGTCACTTTGATGCAGAACCGACTTTTATAGATATTGATCCTAAGACTTATAATATTGATTTAAATAAATTAGAAAAATATCTTGAGGAAAATGCGTCAAGAAAACTTAAAGCGGTCATCGTAAGCCATATTGCAGGTCAGTGTGTGGATTTAGAGCGTTTATATAAAATGGCAAAGACTTATGATGTGAAAATCGTAGAAGATGCCGCAGATGCTCTTGGTTCAACATATAATGGCGATAAAATCGGCTCTACAGGTGCTGATATCACATGTTTTAGCTTCTCTCCACATCTCAAAAATAGCGTCTGTAACGGCGGTATGATGGTTACAAACGATGAGGAGATAAAAAACAGAGCAAAATTGCTTCGCAACCACGCTATGGTCGTTAATGAAGATGGACTCGATTATATCTATGACATTACGGATATCGGAAATAAATACACGATGAGTCAGCTTGACGCGGCTTATATCTTAGCTCAAATTGAAAAGCAAGATGAGTGTATTTTAAGACAAAGAGAGATAGCTACCATCTACAATGATGCACTTAAAAATACGACTCATATTAGCGTACCAAACTTGGCAAATGAAGATCACTCTTTTTCACTTTATATTATTGAAATAGATAAAAATAGAGATTCTTTTGCAAAAGAATTAAATGAAAATGGGATTAAAACAGCATTGCATTATATACCGTTACATCTTCTTTCATATTACAAATCTAAGTATTCACTTCGAGTAAATGATTTTCCAGTAGCATTGAAAACATTTCAAAAAGTGTTGTCTATTCCTATCTATTCTGCTATGACTGATGCAGAGATCAAGTACGTCGTTGACGTAATCAAAAAGATAGCAAAAACAAGAGTTTGAAAAAATCACTTGTCTTTTGGGTTGAGAGATATCTCTATAAACCGAGTTTCTCTCAAGTTCTTTTATCACTCTTTTTTCTTCCTCTAAGCTGGATATACTGTCTTATTGTTTGGATAAAGTATAAGAACGCAATTCCTAAAGATTATGGTATCGATGTTGTAAGTGTTGGAAACCTTAGTGTTGGTGGCAGTGGAAAAACCCCTTTAACAACGGCTCTAGCGCTTCGTTATGAAAATGTCGCGATCGTTCTTCGAGGTTATGGAAGAAAATCAAAGGGCTTACATATAGTTTCAGATGGAAGTAAGATTTTGTGTGATGTCGAAGTAAGCGGCGATGAAGCGATGATCTATGCACAGAAAGTTCCTCGTGCCATCGTCATCGTATGTGAGAAAAGAGAAGAGGGGGTATTAAAGGCTAAAGAGATAGGGGCTAAACTTGTCTTTTTGGATGATGGATACTCTAAACATCATATTAAAAAGCTTGATATTCTCATCGATGTAGAGAGTAAAAACTCTTTTTGTCTTCCATCTGGTCCCTACCGAGAAAAAAGTTGGAGGAGCAAAGAGGTCGCGGTCGTAAAAGATGGTGTTGATTTTAAAAGAGCTGTACATATAGAGAATCCAACTTCTAAAATGGCACTTGTCACCGCTATCGCAAGACCTCAAAGGCTTGATCCATTTTTACCTGAAGTTACAAGTAAACATTATTTTGAAGATCATCATTATTTTACAAAAGAGGAACTAGAGTGGATCTTCTATCTTAATGGTGTAGATTCTTTGCTTGTAACATTCAAGGATTATGTGAAAATCAAGGATTTTGGTATTACTATTTCACTGCTTGATTTAAAGCTGGATGTAGATGAAAAAGTTTTTGAACTTATAGATAATTATGTAAAGGAAAACCATGCAAAAAAAGATTGAAACCGTAAAAACTCTCCTTGATGCACTGCCGTTTATAAAGCAGTTTGCAAATCAAAAAATCGTTATCAAATATGGCGGTTCAGCACAGACTTCTCCGCAGCTCAAAGAGCAGTTTGCTGAAGACATCTTACTCATGTATCTTGTGGGAATCCGTCCTGTCGTCGTACATGGCGGAGGTAAAAGCATCACCGATATGCTTGATGCTCTCAATATTGAGTCCAAATTTATCGAGGGTCAGCGTGTGACGACCAAAGAGGTTATGCGAATTGTCGAGATGATTTTAAGTGGTGAGATCAACAAAGAGATCGTTTCACTTTTGAATTCTCATGGGGCAAAAGCGATCGGTATCAGCGGAAAAGACGCACACTTTGTGACAGCTCAACCACTTGATTTTGCAAAATGGGGACTTACTGGAAAGATAAAACATGTAGACGCGAGTGTTATCAATAACCTTGTGCATGAAAAATTTATCCCAGTTATCGCGCCTATCGCCGCGGGAGAAGAGATGGGACATCCGGGATATAACATCAATGCCGATCTTGCGGCTTCATTTATCGCAAAATCAATCGGCGCGAAAAAGATCATCTTTTTAACCGATACGGCGGGTGTCTTGGACAATGATAAAAATCTCTTTACTTCACTCACAAAAGCTGAGATAGATGCTCTCAAAGCTGATGGAACGATCAACGGCGGCATTGTGCCAAAAGTGGATGCATGTCTTGAAGCGGTTGAGGGCGGTGTGGAAAAAGCACATATTATCGATGGAAGAGTCGAACACTCTTTACTTTTAGAGCTATTTACATCCGAGGGTGTGGGTACTCAAATTACGCTATAATTGCACAAAAATTTTTTAGGCTGAAATATGAATTTTATTGAAACACGCGGAAACGACGGCAAAAATCCTGCAGAAGTGACATTTTCAGAGGCGATCCTCTCTCCGATCGCTTCATTTGGCGGACTTTATGTACCCAAAGAACTTCCGGCTTTAGGCAAAGAGTTTTTAGAAAAACATCTAAACTCTTCATATAAAGAATTAGCAAAAGATATGCTCACTCGATTTCAGATCGACATCGACGGCGCTGTTATAGATGAAGCTTTGGCTCTTTATGACAAGTTTGACGATGCTTCCAATCCTGTGCCTGTCGTAAAAGTAAAAAATGACCTTTATGTGAGTGAACTCTATCATGGCCCGACACGCGCGTTTAAAGATATGGCGTTACAGCCTTTTGGTGTGGTGCTTTCATCTATCGCACAAAAAAGAGGTGAGAACTATCTTATCTTGGCGGCAACAAGCGGAGATACAGGTCCGGCGGCTTTAGAGACATTCAAAAACCGTGCGAATGTTCAAGTGGCTTGTTTGTATCCAGATGGCGGGACAAGTGATGTTCAACGCCTTCAAATGGTCACAGAAGACGCAAAAAATCTCAAAGTCATCGGTATCAACGGTGTTTTTGATGATGCTCAAAACGCGCTCAAACATCTTCTTGCAAGTGAGCGATTTAAAGCGGAGCTAAAAGAGAAAAATATCCTTCTCTCCGCTGCAAACTCTGTGAACTTCGGACGTATCATTTTCCAAATCATCTACCATATCCACAGTTATCTTGAACTTGTACGTCAAGGCGAGATAGCAATGGGTGAAAAAGTTTACTTAAACGTGCCAAGCGGAAACTTTGGAAATGCTCTTGGCGGATACTACGCTATGAAGATGTGTATACCGGTTGAGAAGATCATCATCGCTTCAAATGAGAACAATGTCCTAACACGCCTTATCAATCTTGGAAAATATGACCTAAACGGTCACGGTGTCGTCTCTACAACATCTCCTGCGATGGATATCTTGAAATCATCAAATGTCGAGCGTATCCTTTATGATATGTTTGGCGACAAACGTACAAAAGAGCTTATGAACGACCTTGACACTAAAAATGTGTATGAACTTACTGCACAAGAACTTTCCACGCTTCAAGAAGTATTTGCGGCGGATTATTGTAACGGCGATGAGGGTAAAAAATATATCAAAGACACTTTTGAATCAGGCTATTTGATGGATCCTCATACTGCTACTTGTTTTAAAGCGTATGAGACTTGCGCGACAAAAGAGTACGTGACTATCGCGTATTCTACAGCAGAGTGGACGAAGTTTTCTCCGACAATCGCAAATGCGCTAACAGGCGAACTTGACGCGTCTGACATCGATGCGCTTGAAGCGATCTCTCAAGAAGCAAAACTCTCTATTCCTTCAATGATCGCTGGGCTTTTCTCCAAAGCAGTAGTTCAAAAAACTGTCATCGAAAAAGAGCAGATAGAAGAAGAGATTTTAAAATTCTTATAATTTCTTAGAAGGAAAGTAGGTTCTGAGTTATTCAAACTTTTTTTAAAATTCATTGAAATAGATTGTTTTTTTATAATTCTGATGATGATTTTTCAATTATCTAGACAGAGTATTCTGTCGAATTTCTCAACTGAGAAATGAATTTTAACACTCCTAAAATACATTTTATTTGATTTATCGGGAGTGCGAATTATTGTTTATATATGTGCTGTAAAAGTACCATTGACGGTACCTAATCCTGGAAATGTTTCAGACCACGTACCAGTTGCAGAACCACTTGTGATCTGTCCAGTTAGTACCACTGGAACACCAGAATCACTTGTAGATATACTTAAAGTACCTGTACTAGTGTTGACGGTGCCTGAAACAGCACCCAAATCTATACCATCATAGTTATACCACTCACCTGCGACATTATTACCTGATACAGTGAAATCTATTGTTCCAGATGTACCATATCCAGTAGATGCATAACCACTATAAACACCTTGATAGTTTCCATTTTGGTTCACTACAGTTGGTGAAGAAACACCAGCAAGTTGAATTTCAAATAAAGTTCCAGAATTGTTCGTTCCTCCATATTCTGTCGTGCCATATAGATTACCATCATTTCCTTGAATGAGGGCACCATGAGAGTTAGCGCCAGTAGTAGAGGCATTAAAGGTAGACAATACAGTTTCAACGCCAGCTGGAGTAATCTTGAATACTGTCCCAGTATTATTCATACCACCGTTTTCTGTCGTACCATAAAAGTTGCCATCATTAGCTTGAATTAAGTTACCAACAGGCGTTTGTCCATCAGCGCCGCCACTAAAGGAGTGCAATACTGTTGTAGTGCCATTTGGACTAATCTTGAGTACAGTTCCATCATTATATGTACCACCATAAGCTGTCGTACAGTAAAAGTTTCCATCACTGCCTTGGATTAAACCGCTCTGAGGGTCAGAGGCATGAATATCACCAATACCGAAGGAAGATAGTTGCGTTTCTTCACCGGTAGCAGTAATCTTAAACGCCGTTCCCTGATACCCTCTACCACCACCGGATGTTGTACCATAAAAGCTACCATCGTTGCCTTGAATGAGACTACCCATAGGTTGTACACCATTAATACCATCATTAATACCGAAAGAATACAGTGTAGTTTCAACGCCAGCTGGAGTAATCTTGAATACCGTTCCAGTATTATTCGTGCCGCCGTATTCTGTCGTACCATAGAAGTTGCCATCATTAGCTTGAATTAAGTTACCAATAGGTGCTTGGCCATCAGTACCATTAAAAGAATACAATGTAGTTAAAACACCATCTGAAGTGATCTTAAACACCGTTCCATCATTATACGTATCACCAGCACTTGTCCTTCCACTTGTCGTACCATAGAAGTTGCCATCGTTACCTTGAATTAGGTTACAAGGTTCTTGTCCATCAGTGCCATTAAAAGAGTACACTGTAGTTTCTACGCCAGCTGGAGTGATCTTGAATATAGACCCATGACTATACATACCGCCAAAGATTGTGGTACCATAGAAGTTGCCATCGTTACCTTGGACCAAACCGCCATTGGTAGGATAATTACCTGTATCACTAAGAATAAAGGAGTATAATACACTAGGTGTTATCGGAGTTGATGAACCACCAGTCGGACCAGTTGTCCCGATTAATTCACTTGCACTAATCAGTGAAGTAGTCAAGTATTCATTATAAGTGTATCCATCACTACGAGTGTGTGCGACCTCTACAGTATCAGATGTATTATTTGGATTGTTAATTATACTATAAGAATCAGTAATAACAGGAGTCACACCATCAGGGTAGGTTACTAAATTTAATTTCCCATTCTCCAGATTAAAAAATTCATTAGCTGGATGATTTGGAAACATTACATTGCTACCTTCGTGATTGATAGAAATAAAGCTGGGCCAAAAAACAGACCCAAGATTAACCGCACCTGCCCAAATGCCAGAAGTAAACTTCATTTCAAATGTACCATCTAAAATACCATCTCCATTACTATCTAGAACATCAATAATATTTTTACCAGCTAACCCATCATTTGTAAATAAAATTGGAGGGGCACTATTTTGATTTTCTAATGCAATAATTTGCGTTGCGGCATTAGGCACAGACGCAGAATCAGCGGTAACACTCTGCATAACTGTCTTAGCATCAATTACATTATCCAAACCAGCATTGGCAAAATCTAAACCTACTTGAACTTTGTTATTCATGAGCGTTGCATCGTTTCCAGCAGCAGTATCCAGAGCTCCGTTAATAAGAGCTTGTAACATTAGACTTTGCGAGAATGCATGATTATCAAGTTGTCCAACCCAGTAATTGAGTCCAGCGGTATCTGGTTCTCTATTAAAAAGATTTTCGTAAGCTGTAGTGACTAATTGTGCTGTAGATGTACCAGCTGGATATGCAGCATGAGCTTCAGGAGAATCAAAAAAACTACTTGCAATATCTTCGATATTTGTTAATCCAGAACTATTTACCCAATAATCCAAACCTGCAGAATCAGGTGCTCTACCAAATGTTGCAACATATATCTCAGCTACTTGTTGTCTTGTAAATGACATTCCTTAACCTTATAATTTTTATTTAGTGATAAAATACGATTTAACTACTTAAGTTATTTAGTAAAAATAATTTTTTATGTTTAAGTGTGCAATATTTGAGTCTTTTAGTAACAGAGTATTTATCAAAATCTGATCATATAATTAAAAGGCAGCAATTTGATAAAATGAATAGACATTCGACTTTCTACGCAATAAAAATTTCGAGAGGCTGAATAAAAAATTTTACTCATACCTCAAAGCATCTATCGGGTTCATGTTTGATGCTTTTCTTGCTGGGATGATTCCAAAGACGATCCCTATCAACATCGAAAAGAGTAAAGAGACCACGGTGATGGTCGGGTCTATAATAAGTGTAAAATGCATAAAATAGCTCACTATCATTGTGATAGAGATACCAAAGATCACTCCCACTAACCCGCCAAGTCCCGATAATACGACCGCTTCGATCAAAAACTGGATCAAGATATCCTGAGACATTGCTCCCACAGCTATACGAATCCCTATCTCACGCGTTCGCTCAGTTACAGAGACCAGCATGATATTCATGATCCCGATTCCACCCACGATAAGTGAGATAGCCGCAACAGCTCCAAGCATGATAGTAAGCATGGATGTGATCTGGCTGATCGTATCGACAAGCGCAGACATATTTCTAACTGAAAAGTTATCTTCATCTTGAGGTTTTAGGTGGCGGTTTTCACGTATAAGCTGTTGGATCTGCACTGTGGCTTCTTCGAGCGGGATATTGTCTTTGACTTTTACCATGATGAGATGGATATTTTCATTTCCGCTGACACGTCGAAGAAACATATTGAGCGGAACTAAAATTACATCATCTTGATCCATCCCAAAAGTATTTGCGCCTTTGGGATTCAGTACTCCTGCTACTTCACATGAAAATTTTTGTAAGCGCAGTTTTTTACCAATCGGATTCTCGCCATTGACAAAAAGTTTATCTACAACAGTTTTTCCTAAAATACAGGTTTTCAAACCGCTTCGAAGTTCATTGCTCGTAAAATCTCTGCCCGATTTGAAGCTGAAATCCTGTATTTTAAAATAGTCGTTTTCTATACCTTTGACACTGGTTTGATAGTTTTGATCGCCGTAAAGTGCCGTCATACTACTGCTTTCTACCGCAGATATCGCATCTAGCGTGATGATAGATTCTTTTAATACTTCGACATCTTTGCTTTTAAACGGGATAGCTACGGCAGACTGGCTTCCCGGACCATGCTGTTGTCCGGGGGTAATAAAAAGTGTGTTGCTTCCAAGTTTACTTATGCTCTTTGTGATCGATTGACTCGCACCTTTGCCGATATTGACCATGGCGATGACAGATGCGATACCAATGACGATACCCATCGCCGTGAGTAGCGAGCGCATAAGGTTTCGTTTGATCTCTCTAAGAGCTTGGATAAAGGCGTTAATGAACATTGTTCTCCTCTCTTTCCACGATTCCGTCTCTTACATGTAAGACTCTTGAAGCATAAGCCGCAATATCGCTTTCATGCGTGACCATGATGATAGTGATGCCGTTTTTATTGAACTCCTGAAGAATCTGCATGATCTCATGACTTCTTTTTGTATCAAGATTTCCCGTGGGTTCATCAGCGATGAGGACTTTTGGATTTGTGACGATGGCTCTTGCGATCGCCACGCGTTGCTGTTGACCGCCTGAGAGTTTTGAGGGTTCATAATCCGCACGATCCTCAAGTCCCACACTTTTAAGTGCTTGAAGTGCTCTCTCTTTTCTCTCTTTTGCATGTACACCAAGGTAGATAAGAGGCATCTCCACATTGTCAAGTGCAGTCGTTTTTTTGAGCAGGTTGAATCCTTGAAAGATAAATCCAAGAACATAACGCCTAAAAAGTGATCTTTGATCTTGGCTAAGTGCTGTGACATCGGTAGTTTCAAAATTGTATTTCCCTGAACTCGGTACATCAAGAGTGCCGAGAATATTTAAAAGAGTCGATTTACCGCTACCGCTTGGCCCCATAATAGCGATAAATTCACCCTCTTTGATCTGCAGGCTGATATCTTTTAAAACAGTCGATGAAGCCTCAGCTGTTCCATAGACTTTGTATATGCCTGAGAGTTCTATCATTGATGTTTTTCCTGAGTGATAATAATAGGATCATTTTCTTTGAGTTCATCAGAACTGATCGCGCTCATCGCTCCACTGCTACCGAGTACTTTTACATAGACTTTTTTTGGTTGATTATTTTTTAGTATCCATACATGCGGTTTTGGGTCTATTGTTATTTTTTCATCTTTTGTTGAGCCAAAAAAGCTTTTTACCTGAGATTTGACAGGTATGAAAAGAAGAGCTGCTTTTGAGACGATAAGAGTATTTTTAATAGTCTCAGTAGTAATATCAATATCCGCACTCATTCCCGGTTTTAAAAGCAGGTTAGCGTTATTGTAGTCCATAATGGCAAGATAAGTTACGACACCATCGACGATAGCTGAATTGACGCGCACTTGGCTGATGGAAGTTTGAAACTTCATGTGAGGATACGCATCGACGCTAAAAGATGCGCTTTGTCCCTCTTTGACTTTGGCAATATCTGCTTCATCGATGCTTGCTTGAAGTTGCATCTTTGTGAGGTCTTTTGCGATTGTAAAGAGAACCGGTGTTTGAAAAGAAGCGGCAACTGTTTGCCCAGGATCGATACTTTTGACTAAAATAGTTCCATTGACGGGAGAGTAGACATTTGTTTTTTGAAGGTCATACTCTATAGAAATACAGTCTTGTTTTGACTGGTTGATTTGTGCTTTTGCACTCTCGATTTGTGCCTTTGCACTGAGATATGAAGACCAGTCATTGTCCCAGTCGTTTTTTGATGGAAGGGCACCGTTTGTTGATTCGCGAAGCATCTTATCTCTTGATATGATCGACTCTGCTTTATAAAGTGCCGCCTGCATATTTTGCAAATTTGCATTTGCCGAAGCTAAGGAAGCTTGCGCTTTTTTGAGATTACTTTCATATTTTGTTCTATCTATTTGTGCTAGGAGCTCACCTTTTTTGACCACATCATTGTAATCGACAAATACTTTTTCAATCGTTCCTGAGACTTCACTTCCTACATTGACCTGCTCGATAGGCTGGATATTTCCTGTTGCCGAAACGGTAATCGTAAGGTCGGCTTTCTTTAATGGTTCTCTGACATAGGTAAATTCGTTTTTTGTTTCTTTTGGTACAAAGATTTTATATCCTATAAAGCCAAGAATCAGAAGAAAAACGGCTATAAAAATCTTCCATACCAAGCCGCTTTTTTTATATTTAGTAACTTTTTCCATCTCTTGCATATTTTTCCTTAATGTTTTGTATCGAAATAGAGTGTAATCTTTTCGATGCTTATGTTGTAGTTTTGTATCTCTTTTTCAAGTTTTTGAATATTTACGGAATTTTGCAGAGAATCAAGATCGTATTGTGACTTGAATCCTGCGGCAACTTGTCCTTTGGTAAAATCATAGAGTTCATCATACATCTTAATCATCTCATCAGCGAGAACAATTTTTTCATTATAGTTACGGATATTATTGATATGTTTTTCATATTCTTGAATAAGTTCAATTTGTCTGTCTGTTTGTGCACTTTTTGTTTGAAGATATTGGAGTTTTGCAGATTGTGTGGAGGCGTTTGCGTTCACGTCAAGTAGTGGCATGGACAAAGTAAGTCCGTAGCTGTATTCATTTCCTTCAAAATCTGATGAATAAGGATTATTATAGATGTTTTTAGAATACCCATAAGAACCATTAAATGCCAACTTTGGCAGATAACTAGATGCTTTGTTTTTCCAAGCGGCTTCAGTTGCCTGATCTTGTTTATTGTATTGTAAAAGTTCAAGATTTTTGGCTAGATATTCCTCTTTGGATGGAACTGCTATCGTTGGAATTGTGATCGTATCTGTACTCTTGCTCTGAATTAGTTTTTTGAGTTCATATGTTTCACTTTCAAGAGAGTTTGTTATGACAATAAGATTTGTTCTTGCTGTATCTCTATTTAATGTTATTTGATTAAGTTGGCTCAAATCTGAGAGTCCGGCTTTGTATTTGGCTTTTGTCATCAAAAGATCGATATCACTGTTTTTAAGTGTCAGCTGACTTTGATTTACTGCGAGTTTATCACGTTCTATTTGTGTTTTTAGAGTATAGAGATTTTTCAGATAAGTAGCTTCTTGAATATCTATGCCAAGGAGATTGGCAGCTCCATTGGCTTTGGATTGTTCTATGGTATAGCCAATTCCGCCGCTTCTAAAGAGATCTTGATTCCACTGCAAAGAAGCATTTTGAAGTTCACTATTATTATTGAGTGAGTTCTTATTTTCATTGATTGAGAGTGAAAGAATGAGTGGAGAGATCCAGCTTTTCATCGCTACGTCCATATCCTGCTCAATCTGCTTGCGTTTTAGATCAAGTGTTTCTTGTTTTTGCTGTGAAAGCGGACTCTCATCTGCAAAGAGCGCTATGGTACAAAGCAGACTTATCACTATTTTGTTCATACTACCTCTTTTTAATTGATCTTGATATTCATTTTAGATTCCATGTATCTCACTTCATCATTGCCATCAAAAACAATTTTGTCATTAGTTTTTAAAAATTCTTCTGATATTTTTTCTGGGTATTCGATGTGCGAGATTATATGCTTTATACAGTTAATACGAGCTTCTTTTTTGTTGTCAGAACGTACTATTGTCCAAGGAGTTCCGGGAGTGTGCGAAGCTAAGAGCATCGAATATTTTGCAACTGTATATTTTTCCCATAGCTCTTGAGCATGTTCATCTACTGAAGAGATCTTAAAGTGTTTGAGTGGATCATGTTTTCTTTCTTTAAAGCGTTTTTGTTGCACATCTTTGGAAACTGAAATGTAATATTTTAAGATTTGAATTCCAGAGTTTATCAGCATTCTTTCAAATTTTGGTACAGATTGTAAAAAATCTTCATGTTCCTCTGGCGTACAAAAACCCATAACAGGTTCAACCCCACCTCTATTGTACCAGCTACGATCAAAAAGTACGATCTCTCCGGCTGAAGGTAAGTGGCTTGTATATCTTTGAAAGTACCATTGGGTTTTTTCAGTATCTGAGGGTTTGTTAAGAGCGACGACTCTGGCACCACGAGGATTTAGATGTTCTGTGATTCGTTTTATCATCCCGCCTTTTCCCGCTGCATCACGTCCTTCAAAGATAATAAGAAGCTTTTGACCGGTGTCTTTGATATGGTTTTGCATCTTTAAAAGCTCTATTTGTAGCGTTCGAAGGTCTTTTTCATAAATAAGTTGCGATTCTTTGACATCAATTTGAACCATTTTATCTTTATGTTGTTTTTTCTTTTTTGACATTTTATTTCCTTTTACATTTTTAAGATATTTTTTTGTAGATTTTTAATGATTTCGAGTTGGCGATTTGATACATATGGAGAGAGTATCTCCTCAGTAGATGAAGTTACTTCAAGATGAACTACGAGAATAAATCTCTCAGTAAGCGGAATGATTTTAAGAATTTGTCCTCTATATAAATCCTCTTTATCGCTTAAATTGGCTGTGATTTCGATTTCATCGCCAATTTGAAGAGTATGGATATGTTGGAGGGAGATTTCAAAGGTATTGATTGAAACAGATTGAAGTTGGCCATTAATTTTTTCTGATTCAAACGACAAAGAGACTTCAAGAGGTCGGTCTAGCTTCACATGTACATGTTTTCTATCAAGCGCTGATGATTCAACAGCTTGAAATAAGTGTAATGTTACATGATTTTCAAATTTATCTACTTTTTCAACGAAGGCCTTATAATCTGGTTTTTGTGGCATTTGTATATAAACGGGATCACCTTGATATAAAGAAAAAAGTGCTACTTTTCTTACCGTTACGATGAGTTGATTTTTGGTTATGAATAAAATAGTAGCATCAGATTTTATCCCTATTTCAAGATAATAATTGGTTACAGAAATCGTTCTTTTTTCTTGGTAATTAATTTTCATTAGTTGAAGAAATTTCTTTTCTTGCTCTAATCTAATTCTTTCTTTTTCTATGATGAGCGTTTCATCAACAATAGTTTCCAAAGAGTCCATTTTTACTTGTTCAAGTAAAAGGTCTGCTCGTGCCAACATAAGTTCGATAGTATCGTTTTTACGATGCACGACAATTGCCGCTAAAGGTTTAATCCTATCTTTACAATTATTTTCTTCTAAAAGTAAGTTGATTTTATTGATAATTTCTTGAGCATTATTTAGTTTTTTTTCTTTTAAAATGAGAGCAAAGCGCTCAAAATCAATTTTTGCAGAGTTGTCTTTATTATCTTCTTTGAGTATATCAGAAATATTTTTAATCAGATCCTCTCCACTTTTTTTGTCATGAGTATCATTAAAAATTTTAAACCCCTCAAGATGAATCATTAAAATATTAAGTTCATCTTGAGAATGGGCTTGGAGTTGTTCTTGAACCATCTCTTTGAATTTTGTCAGATTAGCAAGATCTGTCAAGGGATCTAAAGCAATGATGTTTTCTATTTTTTTTATCTTACGCTCTGTCTCTGAAAAGTTTTCAAGAGTAAAAATAAAATCATTAAGTTCATCGATTTTTTGTACATTTAAGGACATCATTGAATGTTTATTTAGCTGATGATTGAAAAATTCTATCTCACATGCTCCTCCATTATTTTTAATAATCTGCATCAACCATTGATCATATTCTTTTCTTTTAAATAAATTTTCGTACATTGTAGTAGTTTCAATAAAATCTAAAGGATGAAAAAAACATTTTTGAAACTCTTTTGCATTTAGAACGCCTGTGGCAAGATAAAGGGGTTTATTTGCCAAAAAAAGTTTATTGTCATGAAGTTTAAAAATAATATTTTTTTGTGTATCTAAAATGATTTGAACTCTTTTAGCATATTTTATTAATTCAAGATTTGCCTGATTTTGTAGATTATATTCTAAAAGTTTTGCATCAAAATTTGCTAAAACACCAGAAAGATTTTCATCAAATAGATCTAAAATTTTTATCATTATTTCAGATTTTTTGAATAAATCAGGATCATTTTTAGAGAGACTTTCTAAAATTGTTGAACGAAGTTGTGTACAGATGATAAAAATATCTTGAGATTTTATATTTTTTTTGATCATATAATTGACAAACTGGTTCATGATATGACAAGTTCCAGGTAATTTATTTCCACGAAGTACATCAAGATTATATAAAAGAATTGGATGAGCAAATTTTTTAGCAAATTGTGCATTATTAATTTTATGATCTAAAAAGTACTTTTGAACTATATCTTTATTAAGCCATGAATTAACAAGGTCATATCTTTGCTCAATGAGCCAGATAACCATTTTTTCTAATTCATCCAAGAGTTTTTCCTATAAAATAGAGTTTTTAATTAATTGATCTATTTGTGTGATATCTTTTGTATTGGCAAAACAACTATTTTGACCGCATATTAAAAAGTCATCTTCCGTATTTGTTTGCTTTAAAATAAAAGGATAGCTTATATTCGCAATATCTCTACTATTTATCTGAAGATTTCTACTATTTGACTTGATAATTCTATCACCTTTAAGATATCTGAGCATTTGATTTAACATATATGGAGTATAAATCGGTTTACGTCCAAGATCGTAGGAGTTGTATTCTAGTGTTTTAAATGCGAACGTTCTATATTTTTCTTCCCCTAAAGAAGCAAGAGAAAGAAGAAGATCTACCATAGTACTGACAGTTGAGGGATAAGTATTGTCACTAATCTCTGCTTGAGTTGTAAACTCTCCTGTACTGAAGAACCATCTTCCTTTGTCATAAAACTCTTCAAGTGCTTTGTTGGCAAATCTTTGTGCATGTATAAGGTAAAGTTCATCACTCGTTGCTTCATAAGCAGCAATTAAAGCAACGCCCATAAAGGCATAATCCTCTAAGAATGCTTTTACTTTTGGAGTTTTATGAATAAGTGTGGAGTGGTAAAGCTCACCATCAATGAACATAGTTTTTAAAAGTGCATCAAGATGCTCTTTGGCAACACTGTTATATCGGGCTTCTACGTTAGAAAGAGCAAAAAGCGCTTTTATCATCATCGCATTCCAAGAAGTCTGTACTTTTTTGTCGATAAATGGGTACTTTCTTGTAGCTCTTATAGAACTTAAAATATTCATAACATTGGCAAACCAGTCAGAAGGGATAGCCTCTTCATATCTTATAATATTGCGTCCCTCAAAATTGCCTTGGTCACTTACATGTAAGAGTTTTAAGATCAAAGCGATCTCGTTAGATTCATAACCGTGTTGTTCTAAGGCAGAAGTGACTTCCTCTTTTGTATAGGTGAAGTAGTATCCTTCTCCTTCGTCACTATCAGCGTCACTTGCAGAATAAAACAAGTTGTCTTCTTGCATAGATTTGAGCATAAAATCTGCTGTTTGTTTGGCTATATTTAAATAGTTATCTTCTTTACAAGTAAGATAAGCTTTGGTATAAAGTTCGCAAAGTAGGGCATTATCATAAGTCATTTTTTCAAAGTGTGGAACGAGCCATTTTTCATCAGTAGAATATCTACAAAATCCACCTTCGACAAGGTCGTACATCCCACCTTTCATCATATTATCAAGAGTAAATGTAACCATTTTTTTTGCATCTTTATTATCATAAAGCAAAGAAATATTTAAAAGAGTGGTGAGCGTTGTAGAATGAGGAAATTTTGGCGTATGAGAAAACCCTCCATAATTTGTTTCATAATTACGTTCACTTTGAAGAAGAAAATTTTTATAAATATCTTCCATCAGTTTAGTAGCTTCCTTTGGATGATTGGTTGGTCGTAAAAATCCTTCAATTTCATCGGCATTTTTAAATATCTGCTCATTTTTTTCTGCAACTTTTTCTGCAATAATCTGAGTGATCTCACTAAAACCTATCATATTAACATCCCCTTCTTTGCTATGGAGAGGAATGTACGTTCCAGCAAAAAAAGCTTTGTTTTGTGGAGTCGCAAAAATAGATGTCGGCCATCCACCTGCACGGCGATTTAAAAGCTGGTATACCTCTTGATAGTGCTTGTCGATGTCAGGTCTTTCTTCGCGGTCAACTTTGATACATATAAAATGATCATTGACAAATTTTGCAATCTTTTCATCTTCAAATACCTCTTTTTCCATTACATGACACCAATGGCAACTGCTATAACCTATAGAAATAAAGATAGGTTTATTTTCATCTTTAGCTATTTTAAATGCTTCATCACACCATGGGAACCAGTCTATTGGATTGTTTTTGTGTTGTTGTAAATAGGGTGAGTCTTCTAAGGCTAATCTGTTTGACATGATCATTCTCTTATTTTAATTTATTGAGTATAGGGTAGGGGAATTTATATGATGATTCGCTTAAATATATAAAGTATAAATTTAATTCATCGTAACTATCAAGGCTTATAATAATGATTCAAAGAGCTAAGAGAAGATGTACGAGTTGATCACATAGCTCCTTTTTTAGTTCTATTTCAACATATTTTGCATACTTCGTTAAAGTCGAAAATCAGTTTCTTCTTTTGGAAGTAAGCTTTTTAAATCTAATATAATACCAATGTCATTTCTTAAAAAACTTTTAATCGGAAGTATTTTATAGGCTGTATGAGCAACTGTGATAATGATTGCATCATACTTTTTTGTTAGTAAATCTTCAATACAAAGAGTATTGATTCCATATACTCTAAGTATTTCTTCATGATCAGCGACGGGATCAAATAAATCTACTTGTTTCATTTTTGTATTTAATTTTGAAAAAATACTAGCACTTTGAGAATTTCGGATATCTGGGCAATTCTCTTTGAACGTGATACCAAGCATTAGTACTTCAGCATTTTTAGGTTCAATGTTAGATTCTTTTAGTAGGTCAATTGTAGTATTTACTACATAGTCTACCATTGTGCTATTGATGGACCTGGAAAGTTTGATCAATGGAAGATCAATACCACTTTTCTTTCCATTATAGAGCATATAATAGGGATCAATACTAATACAATGTCCACCAACAAGACCCGGACGAAAAGGGATGAAATTCCATTTAGTCGCAGCAGCGTTAATAACATCGTTAGTATCTACGCCGAGAGAGTGAAAAACTTTACTTAGTTCATTTATGAGAGCAATATTGACATCCCGTTGTATATTTTCTACGAGTTTAGATGCTTCTGCAGTCTTGATAGAAGGAGCAATATGAAGTCCGGCATGCACAATCTTTCCATATAAATCTTCCATGGTTTTAGTAACTTCTTGTGTTGAACCGGCGATAATTTTAACAACAGTATGGATAGTATGTTCTTTATCTGCGGGATTAATCCGCTCTGGGCTGAATCCAACGTAAAAATCTTGATTAAAGGTAAGAGTACTTTCTTTTACAAGAATTGGAACACAAAACTCTTCAGTACAGCCAATAAAAACAGTACTTTCATAGATAACAATATCTCCCTTTTTTAAAACAGAAGCGATACTCTTTGTTGCTTCTTCAACGGGAGAAAGATCTGGCATATTATCACTCTTTACAGGGGTAGGAACACTAACTATAAAAATAGTTGAATCCATCGCATCTGCAATATCTGAGGTAAATAAAATCCCATCTTTTTGTAATATTTCAGTGCTAAACGTCTCTGTACGGTCAAACCCTTTAGATAACTCTTCTGCATGAAGTCTTGATTTTGTGACAACTGTAACAGAAAAATAATTTGCAAAAGCTACGGCTAGAGGAAGTCCCACATATCCTCCGCCAATAATACATATTTTTTTATTCATAGGTTTCTTCTTAAAAACGGCGTGTTAAAAAGAGAGAAAAGTTTTTGCCTGTATAAGCATGATCATAAAATCGTGGAGTATAATCAAATGACGTACTTGCCTTTATCAGCCAGTCTCGATATAAACCAAAAACTCCTTCTAAGGTTGCTGCACAACTTGGTTTGGTCTGATTTGCATAACTATCATTTATTGCTCCTGCTGAGAGCACCAGATTTACTCCGTCATTGTCACTTTTTTTCCAGTTTATATATCCTGAAAGATAATATTCTTGGATTAGTTTTGGTGAATAATAACCATGATCAGTATACTGTTTATCATATCCATAAAATTGAACATCCGGACCAATATCAAAATTCCAATATTGTGTTCGTGATACTTGCCATGTAGGGTTTAATTCAACACTCCAACGCTGATTCGAATCAGATAGCGTATCATATGTACCAGTTAAGTTGAGATTTGTTTTCATATTTGGTTCCCACAAAACTTTTAACTGTGTATAATCATCTCTAATGCCTCGTCCTATGGTACGTGGAGAAACAATATAATAGTCGTGTCCATGACTCAGATCCACTGATAACGTATTTAGAGGTGTCCATAATGCTCCAACTGAGTAAACAATATTATTGTTATCTTCCGCAGTTGCTCCCCCTAAAGTTGCACGAAGTTCTATATTTGGAGAAAATCTGTGGTTGACTCCAACTGTAGCACTTGTGTAATTAGCATTTTCTTGACCATTATCCTGAGCAAAACCACTTTGTGTTGTCGCACGCAAATCATCCCATTTTATTTTAGCACTTAATCTTGTCAGAGGTGATAAAAAATATTCACCTTCGAGTGAGAGTGTGCGATCACTAACATCATATGAATCACTATAGTATTGAAAGCCAGCCGTCAGAGATGGGCGGAATTTAGTAGTTAAATACTTTTCTAAAAAGTTGTTTTCTTGTACGGCGTTTAAACGTAGATTTTTAACTGTTTGGAGCTCATCAATAGCCTCGATAGGTTGGAAATTATTATTATAGGCAACGGCTCTTGTATAGTGAGCATCATAATCATTTGGACTTTTTTGTAGTTTTGGATTAAGGATACTAAGAGCTTCGCGTGAACGATTTCCCCAGCTTAAGGCTTCTGCTTTTGTTTTTAAATAAGGCTCAGTCTCTCCAAATTTTTGTTTGTAAATGGATAAGGTTTCCATACTTTGGGCATATTTTCCAATCCAGGTTTGTACCTGAATATATTCAATCCAAACTGCTTGATCTTCATTATGAGTTTGAAGATAGCGTTTAAAATCTTTATAAGCATCATCTAGTTGATTAGCCCATACATTTGCACGTGCAAGGATAAGTAGATTTTCATCTGTAGGCTCTAGCTGATAAATTTTATTGGCCGCATTTACTAAAATAAGTGGCGCATCAGCTTCACCTGCAATTTTCCATTGAGTTTTAAGATAGTTGATATTATCAGGCGAGAGCTTTACTGCTTCATTAATAGAGGACAATGCATTAGCATACTCCTTAGACATAGAAGACAACATTGCCTTTCCATAAGCTTTTTCAGCATCATTAGGCTCAATCTTAGAGATAAAACTGTCTGCCGGTCTTAGTGGATTATTTATAGTGGAAACACCTTGACTTAGAGGATCAATTGCAGGTTTTGGTCCATAAATCAGAACTCGTGGAATATTAAATTGATTCATTCTTTCTAACTCTGCAACTCCACCAGTAGATGCAACTGCTGTAGTATAACCCAAAGAAGAAAGATCATTGTGCAAGGCTACCGCTCCATCTCCATCGCCATATGGATAGGCAAAGGATGTGATAGTAGATCCTGTATTTGCCAAAATAGCAAGTTTTGAATATAAAAGCTCATAAATCTGATTTTGACTATCGATTGTGCTCATAAACGGGTGTGAATCTGAATGGCTTCCAATAGCCCATCCTGAAGCTATTAACTTATTGATCTCCGGCCAAGTAAGATAATAGGTGAGTGAGTTTTCAGCATTTTCCCCTAATTTGGTAATAGTACTATTTTTTCTATCCATATCATTGTTCCCAACAGCATCAGTAATAATATAGATTTGCGCAGAGTAGCCTTTACTTTTAAGTATCGGAAAAGCTTTTGTATAGATATTTTGACATCCATCATCAAATGTTATAATGACAGGCTTTGCAGGAAGATTTGCTTGGCCTAAAATAACTTTTCCTAAGGTATCCATGGTAATCGATTGATAGCCTTTACTGGCTAATTCATCTATTTGTCCTTTAAACTCTTTCGTTGCAATTGTATAAGTATTTGGTGACACATCATCAATACAGTGATACTCCAAGATTGGTACCTTAATATCATTCAGAGAGTTATTATTTTTCAACTGAGCCGACATCGGTTCTTTTAGAAAATGTGTATAAGCTGTTTTAAGTGTATCATTTGCCTTTTTCACATCTCCGTTTGCTTCCTCAAGCTGAGCAAGAATTAACCAAATTTTTAAATTGTTCGGATTACGTTCAAGATATTTTTTATACAAAGAGATAGCATCAATATCTTTACCCGCCCATTCCAATGATTGAGAAAACAATAATATGAGATCCTCATTAGCCGGATCTAATGAAATTGCTTTTTTTAAGTCTGCCGTAGCTAGATCGGATTTTTTAAGCCAATTAGCAATTTTAGCATGTGCCACCAAGTAAGACACATTTTTAGGTTCTAATTTTAATACTTTATCCCAAATTGAAAGTGCTTTTTCAGGTTGATTCAAAACGGCATACACTGAAGCAAGACGAGTATAAAGTTCAATGCGTCTAGGCTCGACAGCAATTGCCCGACTTAGGACATCAGCTGCTTTATCATATTGTTTTTCTTTATTATAAATATCTGAGAGTCGTATATATAAATCAGTTTCCTGTGGCTTGTTAATAATTATTTTTTCATAAATACTTATCGCTTCATTCCATTTTCCAGCCATCTCAGCTTTGAGTCCATCTTGTGGCACTCCTGCTGCTAGACCAATAGCACCAGTAAGTAATAATCCTGCGATTTGTTTCATTTTCTCCATCCTTTCTCACGAGTTATCCAAATATCAACAGCAAATCGTCCCATTGTGTACAGATCAAACATAATACTTGCATAACGCATAGGTGTGGCTAACCAACCTTTTATAAAATATTCAAGACGTTCCCCTTTATTACTGACTAAAGTCAGTAAAATAACGGAAATTACCGTTTCAATAGCAACCGTCAATCCAAGCCACCACCACAATTTGAATATAACCAATATCAAAAGCGTAGTAGGAAAAAATGTTTTTTCAATCAGTGAAACAAAGATTACCCAGCCCATTGGACGTCCATATTGTTGAGTAACTTTATCACCAAACTGTTGTCGATAAGGTTCTTGGATTTTGCGTAACTGTTGAATTTGTTCACTATGTTCTTTTTCCACTTTTTTATGATGAAGATAACTTGCAAATGATTTGAGAGGACTTCGAACCAACTCATCAAAATAGTAACAACTTTGAAAAAAGGACGAGGACCATAAATAAATCTGTGCTGGAAGTTTTTCTGCTTCTGGTTCTTGTGAACGAGCGTAAACATCATTAAGCTGGACATTACGATAGCCATGTTTTAAAAGAGCAAAACCTATGAAAATATCTTCAGAGTTAGTTAAGTCATCTCCTAAAATAGGCTCATATTGGTCAAAAAGATCCTTTACATATTTACGTCGATACGCAACCGCACATCCAACTGGATTTGTGACAGATCCGAAAAAGACCATTTGTCCTTTGTATATAAATTTTTGTAAAAAAAGATAAAGAGACTCTCTATAAATATTACTGAGTTTACGCATTAAAACATGAAAAAAGTTTTGTTTTTGTCGCAAATCTGCATCTGGGAATGTTTTTATAAATTGTTCTATCTGAGGTGTTTGAAGCATTTTTTCACGATCTTTATCTCGTAATGGCATTATAGTACCACATACGCTGGCAATGCCAACAGCTTGATAGAGTTCCTGCACTGAGCGTTCAATATAATTAGAAGACTCAAGATAGGTGTCTCCATCGAGAATAAATTCGACATCTCCATCATACTCTCTTGCTTGGCGCTTGATTGTTGGTGTTTTACCGATAGAATGATCACGGCTAATAATTGTAATTTCCATATCATTCGCAAGGGCAAAGGCCTTGGCATATTGTATAGTATTGTCTTTACTCCCATCATCAATAAGGATAATCCTATTTGGTTTGAGTGTTTGAGTAGCTAAAGAATTTAGGCATAAGATAATATTTTTTTCTTCGTTAAAAGCTGGAATAACAACATCTACTGTCGCTTCTCTCCAGTCTTCAGCAGGAGTGGGTTCTGTTTTGTCAGGTCCATGAAACATACCTATAACACTAAGAATAAGGTTCGGACTGAGGATAAAATATGGGGTTGCTGCCATTTTAGAGCTCCTTTGTTTGTTCACGTTGAATAAGATCTGTAAGAGTTTCTTCAAGTGTCCATTTTGGTGAATGGTTGGTGAGTCGTAGTAATTTTTCTAAGTTGGGTTTACGATGATAAATTTCATCAAAATCTTTGCCATATGCGTCTTCATAAGAGGTATAAGTAATGTTAGAAGAAGATTGTGCAAACTCTTTCGTTAGATACGCTAATTGATTGATAGTGATCTCACGCGCGGTGCCTACATTGATAACTTCTGCACGGCTTAGGGGATTGTTAGAAAGTAGATCAAGATAGATGATTGCATCTCTAACATCTAAAAAAGCACGCTGTTGTGTACCATCTCCGTATATAGTTATATCTTCTGCCCTTACCGCTTGGTGGACAAACCTAGGAACAACCATTCCGTATTTTCCAGTTTGGTTTGGACCTATAATATTGAAAAAACGAACGACAGTCACATCAATGTTATACTGACGAGCATAAGATAGAGCGAATGCTTCATCGGCAAGTTTACTTATGGAATAGTTCCAACGACTGTTATGTCCTGGACTAATATGTAGTTCCATATCTTCGCTCAAGAGCTCATATTCAAAGCGATTGCCATACACTTCAGAACTAGAAGCGATAATTAGCTTCGTATTCCAGTCAGTACTGTGCACAACTCTTAAAAGACGTTCACATCCAGCAATATTAGTTGCCAACACTGATATAGGTTCTTTTAAGACTCTAAAAACACCTACAACAGCAGCCAAATGATAGATCCTATCAGCCCAAGCTACAGCTTTTTCTAGTTCTTTCCATACGAGTATATCAACTTCATCAAATTTAAAATTAAGATGTTCGAGAAATAAAGAAATATTTTCAATCCTACCTGTAGAAAGATCATCTATAACGTGAACCTTGTCACCTTTATTGATATGATAGGCCACTAAATTGGATCCAATGAATCCCGCACCACCAGTAATTAATACATGCATTTGATATATCCACCTTTCTAAACAAGAAAAATTAAACATACTTAAACTTCTACCTCACTCATCCTATCATAGTTTTTATAAAAAGTGACAAATTTTTACCTAAATTATAGATTATGCGTGAAAGAGCGTGTTTTTTGAGTTATTTAAATAGGGAATTTTTTTAACAAATGTAACATATGGTATTCTTTCAAAAAAAATGAGGTTATATGAAAATTTTTTTTAAAATACTATTTATTGTTATTATTGTTATGCTCTTGGATCTCCTTCGTTATATTATTTATCCCGATGTTTCTTCTCTTAAAAAAAATAATCCTGAGCTGAGTGCATTTATGAAATATCGTGAGGCGCAGTGGGCAGATGAAAACAGAGATATAAAGATAAATAAAAAATGGGTAAGTATAAAACAGATCTCTCCAAATCTTATAAAAGCGGTACTCATCGGGGAAGATGACGGCTTTTATAAACATGATGGATTTGATGTTAAGGGGATGGAAAATGCGCTAGAGCGTAGTATGAAAAATGGTACGCTTGCAGGAGGAAGTACTATCTCCCAACAGCTTTCCAAAAACCTTTATCTTTCTCCAAGTAAAAACCCTATTCGCAAGATTAAAGAGGCAATTATTACATATAGAATTGAGAAAACTCTCTCTAAACGACGTATTTTAGAGATATATCTCAATGTTGCAGAGTGGGGTGACGGTATTTTTGGTATTGAAGCGGCGGCTCATCATTACTATGGAAAGAGTGCAAAAAATTTAAGTGCGCAAGAAGCAGCACATTTAGCTGCAATTCTTCCAAATCCTATAAAATATTCCCCTTTGGGTGATCAAAAATATGTGAAGTATCGCTCTGCAATCATCTATAAAATTATGATACGTCGTGGTGTTGTTCTACAATCATTTAAAGAGGTTATGACTCCACCAAAAAAAGATGAGATACCAGAAGATGAAATGAAACAAGACGGCAATCTGAGTGATCAGAATAAAGATGACACAAAGGTGCAGAATGTAGATCAAAACAGTAGTGAAAAAACTCTTTCAGGTGAGACAAGACCAGATATGCAAGTGCCCGTAGAGGATGAGAAGTAAACATTAAATGCTTAGATTAGTTTGCACTTGAAATATGTAGGAAACTAAAATTGTTATGAAGTTGTTAAATAATCTTGGCTAAAATATGTCAATATTTGTCAAGGATGTGTGGATGAAGAGATTTTTATTTTTGCTGCTGGGTTTACTGGCAACATCGCTGTTTGCAAACAGCTTTTTGATGCCAGATCAGGCTTTTAAGCCTTCTGCAGTTTTAAATGATAAAGGGCAGATAGTTGTCGATGTAAAGCTTGGCGATGGCATCTACCTTTATGAAAAAGAGTTCAAGATATCTTTAAAAGACAGCAAAAATATTGCAATTTTAAAGTCAGAACTTCCACAGAGTGTAGATCATGATGGAGATAAAGTTTATCTTGTCTCTCCCCATGTCATAGTCGATCTCAAAAACAATACAGATGTCAGTGGAATGCAAAAGATAGATTTTGTGCTTGCTTTTCAAGGATGCTCGAACAAAGGACTTTGTTATGAGCCTCAGACGCATACTTATAGTTTTAATGTAGATGTTGCAAAACTAGGAGCAAAAACAGTTACAAAAGCTCCAGAAGCATTAAATGTTGCTAAGACTGAAAAAGTTGTTGAACCGCCAATAGTTGCTAAAACTGAAAAAAATGAAGAGACGCCAAGTGTAGAAAAAAATACAACAGTTCAAGCAGTCTCAAATACAACACAAAAAGTTCCTGAATCAGAGACTCAAAGCATAGCAGATACCCTCAAATCAGGCAATCTAGTATTGATTTTAGGTATGTTTTTTGTATTTGGACTTCTGCTCTCTTTGACTCCGTGTGTTTTTCCAATGATTCCGATCATCTCATCAGTCATAGTAGCACAAGGGGAAGGGCTTTCGACAAAACGTGCATTCTTTTTATCTATTGTATATGTGTTATCGATGTCTGTAGCATACACTTTTGCTGGAGTTTTAGCTGGTCTTTTTGGTTCAAATCTTCAAGCGGCCCTTCAAACTCCATGGGTTATTTATTCATTTGCCGGTATTTTTGTTGCACTTTCTCTTTCTATGTTTGATTTGTATGAATTGCAGATGCCAAACTTTATACAGTCAAAACTTAGCTCTGCTACAGGGAAAAAAGGTGGAGTCATCGGTGTAGCTGTTATGGGCTTTTTATCTGCTCTCATTGTTGGTCCTTGTGTGGCTGCACCGCTTGCTGGAGCTTTGGTTTACATTGGTCAAACGGGTAACGCACTTCTTGGCGGAGCGGCATTATTTATGCTTTCTATTGGCATGGGAGTTCCTCTTATCATCGTTGGAACTGGTGCTGGGAAGTTTATGCCTCGTCCGGGAATGTGGATGGATACTGTTAAAACCATCTTTGGCGTGATGATGCTAGGAGTGGCTGTATGGATGGTCTCCAGAATCTTGGATGAGGGCGTTGTTATGCTGCTTTGGGGTCTACTAGCCATAGCAACTGGGATCCATTTTGGAGCACTTGAACCTTTACATGTCAACAATGGAGTGAAAGAAAATAGTATTAAAAAGATCGTTGCAGTACTTCTTACTCTTTATGGAACGGTTCTTTTTATAGGCTCGATCAGTGGTTCGAAAAATGTTCTCACGCCGCTTGATCAGTTTACTCAAAAAAGTTCAGCTATGGCATCGGAGATCAAAGCTGAAGGACTGAATTTTAAAATAGTGACAACTGAAGATGAGTTAAATGCTGCGCTAGAACAGGCAAAAGGTAAGAAAGTGATTTTAGATTTTGCAGCTGATTGGTGTACGGCATGTAAAGAGCTAGATGCGACGACTTTTAAAGATAAAGATGTAATTGCTAAGATGAAAGATTTTGTTCTTATTCGCGCAGATATTACTGCAAATACAGATAAACAAAAAGCACTTTCAAAACGCTATGGTGTGTTTGGACCACCGGTTATTATTTTTATAGACAAGGATGGAAAAGTACTTGAAAATGAAACAATCACTGGTTATAAAGAACCTGCAGAATTTTTAAAACATCTAGGAAACCTTTAAGGTTTCCTCATATTTCTACTAACTTATAAGTTACTGTTACTAACAAACTCCGCAAACAGTTTTACATAGTTGTTTGAACTTTCTTCTTGAACTTTTTTAGCTAATTCTTTATCAACACGGTTATTGATAATCTTTTTGTATGCAGCTTTTATCTCTTCTATGTCTTCACTGTTATTTAGTCTACGTCTAAGACCTATGATGTTAAGACCTTTGATTTTCGAGCGGTTTCCCTCGATCAGACAAAACGGCGGGACGTCGTGGTTTACATAAGATGCTCCACCTATCATCACGCCTGTTCCGATATGATTATTTGCTTCTATCGTACTTAATCCGCCTATGATAACACGCTCTTGGCATGTGACATTCTCATAGAGTCTTACAGCGTTTGTTAAAACACAGTTATTTGCAATTTTTACACCACTCATGATTTGAACATATGCCATGATAAAGTTATCATGACTGATATCTATATTTTCATTCTCTTCACTCTCTTGCGTGCCAATTTGAGCAAACTCACGTACATGTGTTCTTTCACCTATACGAATAACAGAGTTTTCATGACCGATCGTCGCAAAACTAAATAGCTTTACATCATCTTCTATAGTAACTTTCCCTTTCATGATAACATTTGAAGCGATGCTTACGTTTGCGCCGATAACACTCTCTTTACCGATAAAACAAAAAGGGCCTATAACAGCGCTTGAATCTATAATTGCGCCGTCTTCTATAATAGTTGTTTTATCTATCATGATTGGATTGCTATTTTTAAAGTGATGATACTGTCTTCTATGGTCGCCAAAGAACCGCGCTCACCCGTTTCTAAGTAGTTGATAAACATCTCAAGCTCTTTGATAAGCGGCTCATCTTTTTTGATATGGCATCCACGAACGACATAAGAGTTGTTTGTGCTAAATGCCGAGTATTCGGTGAGGCTTTGAGCGATAAGATCCGCTTCAAAATATGAGTCTTGACATGCCACTTCTATGCAACGTTTTTTAAACGGAGTGAGCCAATTGGTTGTGATATTTGCGATAACAGAATCTGTAAGTTCGAAACTAAGGACTGCATTGTCTTCATGGTGATTATGGATCTTACGTGATTTAAAGATCGCCTGATCTAGGATATCTTTATGCGTAATAAAACGGATAAGGTCGATATCATGAACAGAAAGGTCAGTCAAAACGCCGACATCTGCGATGCGCGGAGGAAACGGTCCAACACGTGTTATAGCAACCGAGAAGATCTCTTTCCCTTCAAGTTCGTTTTTTAAAGCTTGAACGACAGGGTTAAATCTTTCAACATGCCCGACACAGCTTTTGATACCCGCTACTTCTACAGCTCTTAAAATCTCTTTTGCATCTTCGACAGTTGAAGCTGCCGGTTTTTCTATAAAGATATGCACACCTTTGGCCGCACATTTCAAAGCTACATCTTTGTGCAAAAATGTAGGAACAGCGATGATGACAGCATCTGGTTTTGCACTCTCTAACATCTCGTTTACATCATGGAAAAATGGCTCATTGTATGGATCATTTTGTACAACGTCGCATAGCGCGCAGACTTCGACGTTATCGAGCATACTTAAAATGCGGTAATGGTTTTTTCCCATTGCTCCAAGACCGATGATTGCTACTTTCGTCATGATTATCCTTTGATCGCGTTTACTATAAATTCTTGTTGTTCGTTTGTAAGATATGGACTCATCGGAAGTGACATGATCTCCTCTGAGACTCTCTCAGAAATCGGGAAATCACCCGCTTTATATCCAAGATAGATAAACGCTTCTTGAAGATGCAGAGGCATCGGATAGTGCACAGCAGTCGGGATAGCTTGCTCACTTAATTTTGCAACCATTGATGCTCTGTCTTTTGTTCTTACAGAATATTGTGCATAAACGCTAGTGTTTTCATTTTCTATAAACGGAGTTACAACATCAGCATCGGCAAGAAGTGTGGAATATCTTTGACCGATCTCTTGGCGCAGTTTGACCTCTTTGTCAAAATGGCGAAGTTTTACATCTAAAATAGCCGCTTGAACAGCGTCTAGACGGCCATTGATACCGATATATTTGTGTTTGTATCTTTCATTTTGTCCATGATTTAAGAGCATTCTCATTTTGCTTGCGAGCTCATCATCATCTGTGAATATCGCTCCGCCATCACCATAAGCACCAAGAGGTTTTGATGGGAAAAAGCTTGTACATCCTATAGTTGAAAGTGCGCAAGATTTTTTGCCTTTATACTCAGCGCCAAAACTTTGACAAGCGTCTTCAATAACGACAAGATTGTGTTTATCAGCGATAGCATTGATCGCATCCATATCTGCACATTGGCCATAAAGAGAAACAGGAATGATCGCTTTTGTATTTTTCGTGATAACAGCTTCAATGCGTGAGGGATCAATATTATAAGTTTTTTCGTCAATATCTACAAAAACAGGTTTTGCACCTAAAAACGCGATCACTTCAGCAGTTGCGATGAAAGTAAAAGGAGTTGTAATGATTTCATCACCCGCTTTGATATCAAGTGCCATAAGAGCAAGTAAAAGTGCGTCTGTTCCGCTGCTGCAGCCAATAGCGTGTTTTACACCGGTATATGTTGCAAGGTTTTTTTCTAAACTATCAAGTTTTGGTCCGCCGATGAATCCGGCACTTGCAAATACTTCACTTACTTCTTTATCTATCTCTGTTTTATACTCTTGATATTGTGCTTGCAAATCTATAAAATTGATCTTCATTATTTATCCTCTATGATGGCTGCTACGGTCTTTGAACTTCCGTGGCTTAGGTAATTTCGTAATTCTTTTGAATTGTTTAAAAATTTCACTCTGTCAAACTTTTGATAAGCTTCAAAAAGGTTCTGTGCTGTGACATCCTTTTGAATGAATTCAGGATGTAAAGCCTCCTCTTTAAACTTGTCAAACATAATGTTGCTAAGTCCTATGTAGTCTAGTTTCACAAGTCGGCTTGCTATAAAATAGTCAAGCGGTTTTGCGATATAGCTCAGTATAAAAGGAACGCCAATGAGTGCAGCTTCCAAAGTAGCCGTTCCGCTACAGATAAAAGCAAAGTCACATTCACGCAAAGTTTGATGTGCGTCATAAACAATTTTAAATTCTGATAGGGTACCGTAAACTTCATTTAACTCTTCTTTAGAAAACTGTTTTGGAACGATAATATACGCCTCACAGTCGAGTTTTTTTCGAAGTTCTCTAAAAATGGGCATCAATTTTTTGATCTCGCCTCGACGACTTCCTGGCATAAATGCTATTTTATTTGTATTTGTTACTTCCTCTTTAAACTCTTTGATTTCATCTAAAAGAGGATGCCCAACATAAGTAATAGGTGCATTTTTGGAATAATAGCTTTTCTCAAACGGCAAGATCGAAGCAAGATGTGTAATTGTTTTTTCTAAAACAGGAATTCGCTTTTGTTTCCAAGCCCAAGCCTGTGGAAGGATGTAGTAGATGATCTCTTTGTCCGGGTATTTTTTGCGTATCTTTTTGGCAAGGGGGAGGTTGAAACCTGAAGAATCCATAAGTAAAATCTTGTCGCAATCACGCGCAAGGGAGACCATCTCATCGCTAAGTTTGAAAAAATATCTGAGTTTTTTTATGGCATCGACAAACCCCATAATTGCCAAAGAGGAAAGATCGACTAAGGGAGAACCAAGCTCTTTATCAAAGATTCCAACAAGTTCAACATCTGAACTAAGTTCTTGTTTAAGGGCTTTTAAGTGGATATTTGAAGAGTGTTCGAGCGCGCTGACAAGAAGTTTCAAAGTTTAAACCTTTTTAGTTTATAATTTTGAAATTATATCTAAAAGGTGTTGTCCAAATGCTAATAACTAACGTAAAAATTTGCGATATTAATGGCGAAAGATTTGCCAATGTAAAGGTAGAAGAGGGCGTTATTACAGAGATAGCAGAGAGCAAAGAAAATTTTGAAACTTCACTTTGTCTTATTCCCTCTTTGATCGATCTCAACGTAAGAGTCAAAGATGATGTCTTAAATTCTAAAAAAATAGAAAAACTTTCACGTAGCGCATCAAAAGGGGGAATCAAAGAACTTGTCTTAAATCCTGAGTCAACGCCAGCCATAGATGATGAGATTGTCTTGGAGTTTGTACAAAATAATGCAATCCCAAAGGAGGGTGCAGAGATCCATTGCTCATTTAACACGATAAAAGCATCAGATGCAACGCTCAGCAATATCGCGATTTTGTTGAAAAAAGGGGCGGTTGCTCCCTTTATGAGCACTACGACACACAATAATCTTGCCATTAAAATAGCTGAATATGTGAAAATGTACAACGTCACGCTTTTTTGTAGAGCTGAAGATAGAAGTCTCAGCAATATGGGAGTTATGACGGAGGGCGCAGTGAGTTCTCATCTAGGTCTTGCGGGTATTCCTGCTATTGGAGAACTCTTGCATGTAAGCCGTATGATTGAACTTGCGCGTTATTATGGGATCAAAGTTTTATTCAAGTCTATAGCTAATCCACGCTCTATTGAGATGATCTCTAAGGCTAAAAAAGAGGGTGTAGATGTGAGATGTGAAGTAAGTATCCATCATCTTTTACATTCGGATGAACTATGTGAAAACTTTAATACGACAGCAAAAATCTACCCTCCGCTAGCAACGACTGAAGATATGAGATTGATGCAAGAAGCTTTGAAAAACGGCGAGATAGATATCCTTACAACTTTGCATCAGCCATCTTCACCTGTTAATAAAGAGGTCGCATTTTTTGACGCATCGTATGGATGTGAAGCCATAGAAGAAGCGCTTCCTCTTTACTATACAAAACTTGTAAAATCAAATTTTTTGAGTATGAAAGATCTGATTCGTCTTTGTGTGAAAAATCCCGCAAAAGCAATAGGAAAACAAAGAGGAACTATTGAAGTGGGTACAAAAGATTTTGTTTTTTTTGACACGCAAAAAACATTTCATGTGAGCAACAATCAATCTCTTTATAACGGCGAAGAACTCTTTGGCGTTATAAAAAATCTCGATGAGATTTGAAGAGTTACTTCATGATAAAAGTTGGAGAGAACTTTTATCTGATGAGTTTGAAAAACCCTATATCAAAGAGCTTGAAGAATTTTTAGACGAAGAGAGAAAACATTTTCTAGTTTATCCAGAGCAGGAAAATATTTTCAACGCTTTTAATCTGACTCCTTTGGAAAATCTAAAAGTCGTTATCATCGGACAAGATCCATATCATGGAGCTTCTCAGGCTCATGGTCTTGCTTTTAGCGTGCTTGATGGTATTCCATTCCCTCCATCACTTCGTAATATTTTTACAGAGTATACGACTGATCTAAACTTATCAATGCCTGAAAAAGGGGATTTGACAGAGTGGGCAAAAGAGGGAGTTTTTTTGATAAATGCCGTTTTAACAGTACGCGCAGGAGAGCCGGCTTCTCATAAAAATAGAGGCTGGGAAAAGTTTATTCAAAAAGTGATAGAGCTTATCAATGAAAAAAAAGAGAATGTGGTTTTTATTCTTTGGGGCGCGGATGCACAGAAAAAAGCGATGCTTATAGATGAAACAAAACATCTCATTCTAAGGGCACCACATCCATCTCCACTCTCATCTTATCGTGGATTCTTCGGTTCAAAACCCTTTTCAAAAACGAATGACTATCTTGCATGTAACCATTTAAAACAGATCGATTGGTTTTTACGAAAAAACTAGTAGTATATCAGTAATGTTTTGCTACTATCATAAATCAAATTTATTATTTATGGGAATGAAACACTTTGAAATTTTTAAATTATAGAGATCTTTCATATTGAATTCATCAACCAATCTTGTAGAAGTTTTACAGGAGAATTTTAACGTCGTTAATAATGACTTAAATCAGTATAAATTAATGTTAGATACGAGCTCCATTGTTTCAAAAACAGATCTTCAAGGGGCTATTACTTATGTCAATGATGAATTTTGTAAAGCCAGCGGATATACAAGAGAAGAGCTTATAGGTAAAAAACATAGTATTATCAAGCATCCAGATACATCTAAAGAGGTGTTTAAAAGGATGTGGGAGACTATAATAAATAAAAACATTTGGTCTTCAACGATTAAAAACCGTAAAAAAAATGGTGAGAGCTACTACGTAAAAACGGTTATCATGCCTCTTTTAGACGAGTCTGAAAAAATAGTAGAATATATAGCAGCTAGAACTGATGTTACCGAATTGATGCAAAAAGATAGAATCATTCAAGAACATTTTGTAGATGAACTAACTGGGATTAAAACTAGAGCGGCACTTTTACACGATCTCCAAAGAAAACCAAATAGTTATGCTTCTTTAATACTCATCAACATAGACAGATTCTCAGATATTAATGATTATTTTGGTTATGAGACTGGTGATGAACTTTTAAAGGTATTTGCAAAGAAACTTCAAAATGATCACAATACAGCATATAGAATAAGTGGAGATGAGTTTGCACTCCTATGTGAACATGAACTTAACGACGATCGCAGGGATGAAATATCTTCAATGCTTATTGATCTTGAAACAAGTGAATATCAGCTTTTTGATGAGAGTATCTCTATTTTTCTATCATGTGGAGTCTCTTATAGTAAAAAGAGTGACTTATATAAGCTTGCACATATCGCTTTGAAAAAAAATAGAAACTCGAATGAAGCGGTTACTTATTATAATGACAATAAAGATCTTGAAGATAAAGTAAGAGAAAACCTTGATGTCATCTTTAGGATAAAAGAGGGGCTCAAACATGATAGATTTACCCCATTTTTTCAAGGCATAGTCGATAATAAAACAAAGAAGATCGTCAAATATGAATCACTCATTCGTTTAAAATGTGATGATGGAAAAATTGAATCTCCGTTTTTCTTCTTAGAACATGCAAAAAAGTCAAAACTCTATACAAAACTCACACAAGTGATGATTCAAAAAATTTTCGAAAAGTTTGCAGATCTTGAATATGAGTTTTCCATAAATCTACTTTTACAAGATATTGAGTCACCTAAAGTCATGAAATGTTTAACAGATAATCTGGAAAAATATAAATGTGGGAATAGAGTTGTTTTGGAGATAGTCGAGTCTGAGGGAATTTATAATTTTGACCTTGTTTCTAAGTTTATAACTATGGTTAAAAATTATGGATGTAAGATAGCAATTGATGATTTTGGAACAGGATATTCGAATTTTAGTTACTTGGCAAAACTTGATATTGATTATATTAAAATAGATGGCTCTTTGATAAAGGATATTGACAAAGATCTAGCACAGATGGCAACTGTTGAAAGTATCTTGCATTTTGCAAAGAAGATGTGTATCAAAACAATTGCCGAATATGTAGAGAATGAAGTTATATATGATATCTTATGCGGTTTAGATGTGGATTTTTCTCAAGGCTATTATTTCTCAAAGCCCCAAGAGGAGCTTCTTTAGAGTTTTATTTGTTTATGCAGCATTCTATTTTGTTCTGGACTTACAAGTTCTTTGATGATCTTCTCTACAGAAAGTAAAGAGAGGACATTTTTTGAGCTGGTATGTTTTTCAAAAAAGATAACACTCTCTACTAAAGTCCCATCTCCTATAATCTCACTATTGAGATTTTTTATATTATCGGTGAGTATTTCTGGAATCTCTTCTAAGCTGTTGATGAAAATTCCCAAGTAGTGCTCTGGATCTCCATATTTGATAATAATTATCTCTTTATACTCATCGTGTATCTCTTCTTGGAGAAATTTTTTGATATCTATCACCATTACCGCTTGATCATTATAAATAAGTGTTCCTTTAAAGTGATGATTTGGATCTATCGTAATTGTTGTTTTAAGTTCACTTACATGTACAGCTTCGACTATACTTTGAGCATCGATACCTAACCACTGATCTCCAATCATAAATGTTGCAATATCTCGAGTGTGTTCACTGTGCTCAAATTGAAGCTCATTAGAAATCAAAAATCTAGTTTCATTTTCTAATATTACATTGCTAACATCACTGATATATGAGAAAAATAGCGTGTAAATATCATTAATATAAGCATCACTTTTACTCTTATATTCACGATATCCTTTTGAACATTTAACACCAAGCGCATAATATTTATCATCATAAATAATAATTTCACTTGTGGATTCTCCAGCATTTAAAGAGAAATAACTACTGTCAATATTTAAAAATGTTCCAATCTGATGCTTTTCATAGTTAGATGAAACAATCATCATATCTTTTGTGGCTATTGTTGCAAAAACTCCATCCATAGTTGTTCCATCACTTTGTTTAGGAAGAGCTTCTTCTATCATTGTTGCAAATTGTTGTGATGAATCAAACACTATGCCAATACCACCTAAAACTTTTGTCTCATCCAAAGAGCTAATGGCAGCATTATAGATATAAGTATACTCATGATTATAGAGCTCACTGCTGGTAAAGTCACTTACACAATATTGTGAAGAATCTGAAAGTTTGAGGCTCTTTTCTACCCAGTTATGTGAGAGTTTTTTTCCAATAAGGTAAGATTTATCTTGCTTTGAAACTGCTACAATCGTTCCTGAGAGATCATAAATAAAAAGATTACTGTAAACTGTATATAGATCATTGATATAGCTTAAAATGTCATTCATTCGTTTTGTATCGTTAGCACTTATTTGGGTTGTGTTTAAGATTTTACGAAATTCGGATGTAAGCGCCCACCATCTACAATCATTCGCTCTTTCATAAAGGTTTCTGTCCATGATGTCCACGATGAGATCTGCATAAAAAACACTGTCACCTAAGATAATTGTCTTTGTCAGATTTGCGATAGATGAGCCTATGATATTTTTCGTATTTTCACCAGTTGTTTTAATCTCTTGCATTAATGCTTTGGAAAACTGTTTATTGTGATTTTGTCTACTTCCTTGTTTGATAGTGCCATTCCAAATTGCACGATTAAGATTTTTTTGAATACTGTTTGCTTGTATTGGAATATTTTTGAGTGCTTCACTAAAACGTTCTCCATTTTGAAGGATAGAAAGAAGTAGGTCTTGTGACATCTCAAAATCATCCTCTTTTGTATCATCAAAAGCATGATCGATCGGTACCATAATATGTCCAACCCATCCAAGCCCAAAAAAATCTTGATAACCGTTTGTTTTTTTACTTTTTGCAATATAATCTCTTCCGCCAAAAGTTACAATCTTAAATCTATCATCTAAAATGATTTCAAGTTTTGCGCCAATTGGAATCTGATAAATATCACTTGATGCGATAACAAAACCATCTTTATCTAAAAGTGTAATTGCCTCTTTTTTCTCTTTGTTTACAAGATTTTTAAATATCCCATCCATCTCATCTTGAAACTTGAAACATAAGCACAGCAGACCTAAAACTTGAGAATTTTGATTATTATCTTTTGTAACTTTGTATGAATAAACAAGAGATTTTTCATAATGAGGTAGAAAATCGTGGTATCTATAAGTTTCAACATACTCTTTATTGGTCGTTAAAACCTCTTTGAAGAGAGGGTCGTAAGATTTTGAAATATCTACACGAGTATCTAAATTTGCAAGAATCTCTCCACTTGGACTCATAAGTATAATATCAAAGTAAACACTGTATTTATTTATATACTCTTGAAATCTTTTTTTAAGGGGATTGAGTGCATTTGTATATGATGATGTATATTTTGTCGGGTTATTGATAAGAAAGTTTCTTATATCATCATCCGTTGCTAAAAAACCTATATCTGCTGTTCGTTCAAAGAGATTTCTAATGACAATATCTACTGCAACTTGAGCTTTAAAATTCATTTCGCTTATATTTTTATTTAAGAGTTCTGCAGCTAAATGGTTTATTAATTCTGATGAAAGTGTTGTAAAATTATTTTTTATCTCACTCATATTGACACCCGCATCACCTAGTTGGCTTAAAAGTGAAAGCGTATTCCAGTTATTGCTCAGATCATGAAGCATCTCTCGGTTGTTCTCTACTTGTTCCATATGTTTTATGAAAGGTACTATCTCTTTTGTTATTTGAATATCTTTGTATCTGTAATAATCTTTTTGCATTTTCTAATATCTTTCTTGATAAATTTATAGAAAAAGTTTATATGATTTTTTTGATTATTCAGATGATGAAATGATTGAAAAATAATCACTTGCTTGTCAAAATTAGAAATAAGTTGGATATATTTTACACAATTTAAAGATGAGTTTGTAAAAGTTTAGTTTATAAAGCTCCAATAGGAACTTTATAAGGCTTTAGCCATGATACGGTTAAGTTTAGTGATGAATGAAGGAATATCATCTATTTCCATACCGTTGAAGAGTTTTGCTTGATCGAGTAGCACATGAGCTGCATCATTTATCAAATTTGCATCAGCTGAATCTTTGAGCTTTTTGATCAGTTCATGATTTGGATTGATTTGTAAGATCGGTTTTGGCATTGGGATATCGTTGCCTTGTCCCATTTGTCTCATCATCTGAGCCATCATGTAAGATGGATCTTCTTTGTCCTCTTTGAGTGCGACGGCAGAATCTGTAAGATCGAATGTAACTTGAACCTCTTTTATCTCTTCACCAAGAGTATTTTTAATCTCTTTTGAAAGAAGATCAAACTCTTTTTGGCTTTCCTCTTTTGCTTTTACATCTTCTTCATTTTCATCAAATTTTGCATCCGTAACATTGATGAGTTTATATTCTTTATACTCATGTACCATCGGGAAAACGATAGTATCTACTTCTTCGTTTAGGATTAAAACATCAAGACCTTTTGCTTTAAATCTTTCAAGTGCAGGATTATTTTTAAGCATGCTAACAGATGATTTTGCTGTAATGTAATAGATCTCTTTTTTCTCTTCAGAAATATTTTTCACGAAATCTTCCAAAGCTACTTTATCATCAGAAGTAAGAGTGCTAAATCTTAAAAGATCCAAGATTCTTTCACGGTTTCCATGATCTGAATAAAGTCCCTCTTTTAAAACATTTCCAAACTCTTTAATAAATTCAGCATATTTTTGAGCATCATTTTTAGCCATTTTTGAAAGCTCTGACAATACTTTTTTCACTGAAGCATTTTTGATTTTTGCTAAAACTGCATTGTTTTGAAGGATCTCACGACTCACGTTGAGTGGAAGATCTTTTGAATCGATCACACCTTTTAAGAAGCGTAAATATGTTGGCATAAGTTCTTTTTCATCATCAGTGATAAATACGCGGTTAATATAAAGTTTGATGCCCGCTTGATAATCGACTCTATACATATCCATAGGTGCTTTTGATGGAACATAAAAGAGAGTTGTGTACTCGATAGCGCCTTCAGCTTTGTTATGCATCCAAAGAAGAGGATCAGTTGAATCATGTGCAATACTCTTATAAAAATCTTTGTATTCTTCATCACTGATATCTGATTTGGAGATTGTCCAAAGTGCATTTGCTTTATTGATCTGTTCATTTTGGATTTCAGTTTTGGAAGGCTCAATCTCTTCACCCTCATCATCTTTTTTTGCTGCAATATATTTTTCTTTATCCATAAAGATTGGAAATGGGATATGGTTTGAGTATTTTTCAACAATGCTTGAGATCCTATACTCTTCTAAAAATTCACCCTCATCATCATTGAGGTGAAGAACGATCGTTGTTCCATGTCCATCGCGAGTAGAAGGTTCTAGATCAAACTCTCCATCTCCCGCACTTGTCCAGATAAAAGCTTGTTCTTCACCGGCTTTTTTACTAATAACTTCGACTTTATGAGCGACCATAAATGCAGCATAAAAACCAACACCAAACTGACCGATAAGTTTTGAATCTTTTTTCTGATCGCCGCTGAGACTTTCAATGAATGCTTTTGTGCCTGATTTTGCGATGGTACCGATGTTGCTGATTAAGTCAGCTTCATTCATACCGATACCGCTGTCTATAAGTGTTAAAGTTTTATTTTCTTTGTCTAATTTGATATCTATGCGAGGATTAAATGATACATTTTTATATTTTTCTTCTGTAAGAACGAGCATATTTAGTTTGTCTAAAGCATCTGAACCGTTTGAGATAAGTTCACGTAAAAAAATCTCTTTATTTGAGTACAAAGAGTGGATCATAAGTTGTAAGATTTGATTTGCTTCGGTTTGAAACTGATGTTTTGCCATAGGTATTCCTTTTTTATAAGTTGAGTCGCATTGTATCAAAAAAAGGTAAATGTATGCAAGTGCTATCAGTATGCTTTAGTCAAATAGACTAAAGTGTGTTTAGTGCAAGTATGATTTTATCTCATTTATAAGAGTAGAAAGGTTATTTGTAAACTCTTCTTCGATTGTAAAAAACTGTTCCCTTAAATCATGATTTAAGATTTCTCTAAACTTCGTTGCGATTTCGGAGAGTTTATCAGCACCGATATTCGCTGAAATTCCAGAAATATCTAAAAGCAGTTTTTTGATGGCATCTGTATCTTCTTTGAGCATTAATGACTTGATATTTTGATTTGCATCTTGATACATACTTAAACACTCTAAGAGTATCTCTTTATAAAGTTTAACGTCACCACCACAAATTTCAATTCCTTCATTGATATGTAAAAGAGCCTTCTCGTCCACAGCGGCAGAAGCAGATTCTTGATCATTTATTATGTCAATATAGCAATAAAGAATATCATAAAGCTTTTCTACTTTTAAAGGTTTTTCAAGATACTCCTGCATCCCTGAATTCTTCATTTTTTTGATATCATCAACTGCAGTATCACCGCTAAGGGCTACGACTAAGAGATGATCAAGTGACTTATCTGCTCGTATACGCTTTGTTGCCTCAAAACCATCTACAATGGGCATATGGGCATCCATTAAAACTATATAAATACTTTTATCATATTTTAGAATGTCAAGTGCTTCTTGGCCATTATCAGCCATGATTATATCGATACCTGAATCGCCAAGCATACCATTGATAACTTTTTGGTTAATGATATTATCTTCTGCAATAAGGAGTTTTGAACCTGCAAATATTTTAAAGCTATCTTTGGTAATGGCTCCATGAAGTGCTAATTCTCTTCGTTTTGGAATTATCATTTGCGAAGGTTGTGAAGTTTTTACACTCTCAGTCGTTTCTATAGCTAAGTTTTCTTTTTTTAGCTCTTCACTTTTTACAGGATTCTTTGTCTGCTCAGCTTGTGCGGAATGTCTAGTTTTACTTACATTTGTTTGCTCATGAACCATTAAATCTTTTGGATGGTCTTTTTTTTGTTTAAAAATAACAATAAGTAAGAGAATAAACACTCCAGTGATAATGGCAATAGCTTCACCAGCATATGTCGTTAAAAGTTGATTCACACCATCCATGATTTTTCCTTTTTTTATTACGTTGCTATATCATAAACTCTTTTTTCTTAAACTTTAGAGTCCCTCAAGTAATACGTACCACAGTCTGTCTATTTCTTTATTTGTAAGAAATAGTGAAGACCCATTGAGATAAAGTTCTTTTAATGCATCCTCATTTATTTGATATGTATGTGAACACTCTTTATGTGTAGGTAAAAACCCTCTTATGAGTGAGATGCCAGTTTCAACTTTTTCATTACACAAAAAGCAAATATTTTCATCATGTAAGCGTCCTTCATATTTTAGGAGTTTACTGTATGCTTCTATAGCAGCACGTTTAGGATTTTGTTTATCCCATTTGAGTGCAGCTTCATCTAAAAGGTGAAAATAAAAATTCTCAATATCTTCTGCTTGTTTTAAATGCTGATAAAAAAGGGCCGTAAAATCCTGCCACGCTCTTAAACGGTTTCTATCCGTGATCCACTTAAATCCTAGATGTATCACATCTCTAAGTCGAGGGATAGAACTTTTATAGGAGCTTTCAAGTTCATAATCAATTTTGAATCCAAGGTTGATAACACCATGTCTTGCTCCATAAAAGCGATAAACTGTTTGTAAGTTTTCCTTCGATATTATTGTAACAATTAGATCTTCATTCTTGGCGCGATTGATGTTGATAATATATCCCTGCATAAAATGCTTCCAATCTACACGAATTTTATTTTTTGAAAAAATATTATCTCTTTTAAATCCTTTTTTAATTCTTTATTCGATACAATGAAAGCCTAAATTTTATTTTTAATAGACTAAGTTTGTTTAAAAATAGATTAAATTTTCTTATTTTATTGAGAAAATTTGCAAATTATAACATTTGGGGTGAATATATGATGGAATATAATGACTTATTAAGATCTTTTAAAGATAACTGTGGTTTTGGTCTTATTGCAAATATTAAAAATCGCGCATCACATGAAAATCTTGAAGGTGCCATCACAGCGTTAGAAAGAATGATGCACCGTGGTGCTGTTGCGGCTGATGGTAAAACAGGTGATGGTAGTGGTCTTTTATTATCAATCCCGACAGCATTTATGCGTAAAGAGGCTAAAGCACAAAATGTAGAACTTCCGGATCAGTTTGCTGTTGCAACCGTCTTTACTAAAGATAGAAAACAGTTAGAAATAATCGAAAAGATTTCTGCGAAGAATGACCTTAAAGTTGTTTTAGTTCGTGATGTTCCTGTTGATGTAAATGCTCTTGGTGTGCAAGCCAAAGCAACCCTACCAAATATTATTCAACTATTCATTATTGCTAATTCTATTATGGCAAGTGAGCGTTTTGATGCATTGCTTTATCTTTCTAGAAAAGAGTCTGAACATGCACTTGTAGATGATAGAAATTTTTATATTTCATCTATGTCTTCAAAAGTTATTTCGTATAAAGGTCTTGTTATGCCAACGCATATCAAAGAATTTTACAAAGATCTTCAAGATACAGATTTCAAAATCTCTTTTGCACTTTTTCACCAAAGATTTTCAACAAATACACTTCCAGAGTGGCGTTTAGCGCAACCATTTCGTGCTGTTGCACACAATGGTGAGATCAACTCTGTTGAAGGAAATAGATTTAATGTTGAGATTAAATCTGAGTCGATTAAAAGTGAAGTGTTTACAGATGAAGAGCTCTCACGTATTCTACCGATCCTTCAATTGGCATCATCAGACAGTGCAAGTGCAGATAACTTTTTAGAATTTCTACTTGTCAATGGCATGGACTTCTTTAAAGCTGCACGCGCAGTGATTCCAAGTGCATGGCAAAATGAACCTCATATGGACCCTGAACTTCGTGCATTTTATGAATATCAATCAACGGTATTTGAAGCTTGGGATGGTCCAGCTGCATTTTCACTCACAGATGGTCGCTATATCGGTTGTGTACTTGACAGAAATGGACTTCGTCCATCAAAATATATCATAACAAAAGATGACACACTTCTAATCGCGAGTGAGTATGGTGTTATCGATATTGATGAAGATAATATCAAAGAACGTGGACGTTTAAAATCTGGACAAATGATAGGTCTAGATCTTAAATATGGAAAAGTTTTAAAAGATAAACAGATCAATGATTATTTGAAAAGTTCAAATCCATATATGAAATGGCTCAATGAGCATATGATATATCTTCAAGAGCATGTAGAAGATCAATATAAAAGCCAATGTGACTTTAATTCAAATGAGCTTATCCAAAGACAAAGATATTTTAACGTAACTCAAGAGATCGTTGAACAAGTTGTTGAACCAATGATTCGTGATGGCAAAGAGGCTGTTGGCTCGATGGGTGATGATACACCACTTGCAGCATTTAGCAATAAACAACGCTCTTTTACAGATTTTTTCAAACAAAAATTTGCGCAGGTAACAAATCCTCCGATCGATCCTATCCGTGAAAAAGTGGTTATGAGTTTAAATACAGGATTTGGTGAAGCTCATAATATTTTAGGAGAGTTGCCATCTCATGCTCATAGATTGAAAGCAATTTCTCCTGTGATTACTTTTGAAAAATTGGAAGTTTTAAAATCTTTTGGGGATAAAAAATCTCCAAGTTATCAGGACTTTTATAAAAATGCTACGTTTTCAACAGCATTTGATACAGATTTAAAATCAGCACTTGATAATCTCGTAAAAGAAGTTATTGCAAGTGTTAGTAATGATAAAGTTCGTATTATAATCCTAGATGATGCAGGACTTAATAAAACAAAACGTGTTATACCAATGGCTATGGCAATAGGACGTCTCAATCATGCTCTTTTAGAAAATAAAATAAGACACTTAGTCTCTCTCGTTGCCGCGACATCAGAAGTTTTTGATTCACATAGTGCAGCTGTTTTAATAGGATATGGAACAAGTGCTATCTATCCGAATCTACTATTTTCAACGGTGGCAAGTGAGCTTACAAAGTCCAAATATAGCGATATTACATGCACTGAAGCTTTAAAATCAGTTCATGGTTCTATTAATGCAGGTATTCTTAAAATCATGTCAAAAATGGGTATAGCGACTGTCGCTTCTTACCGAAATACAGGACTTTTTGATATTATAGGTCTAGGACGTGACATCACAAATGAATGTTTTCATGGTTCTCATGTACAAATTCCAGGTCTTAGTTATGCAGATATAGATGCAAAGTTGAAAGAAAATCATAAAGCGGCATATAATGAAGATGGGTTTAATACTATTTTTCCACTCGCAATTGGTGGATATTATAAATTTTACAATGGACAGGAATATCATGATTTTGGTCCAGATGTTATCCATGCAATTCATGCATTTGTTAAAACTGGAGATAAAAAAGATTATGAGAAATTTAAATCTACGGTCAATAACCGTGGTTTGAAATTTATTCGTGATTTTTTTGAATTTAAATCTGATAGAGCAGCTATTGATATTTCTGAAGTTGAATCAAAAGAGAAGATTTTTAAGCGTTTTGCTTCGGCAGCGATGAGTTTAGGTTCAATCAGCCCTGAAGCACATGAAACGCTTGCAATAGCGATGAACCAGATCGGTGCGCAGTCAAATTCAGGTGAGGGTGGTGAAGATTCTGTACGTTTTGACACAAACCGTAACTCTAAGATCAAGCAGGTTGCATCTGGCCGTTTTGGTGTAACTCCGGCATACCTTCGTTCAGCTGAAGAGATTCAGATTAAAGTTGCGCAAGGTGCAAAACCTGGTGAGGGTGGACAACTTCCAGGGCATAAGGTAACTGAGCTTATTGCTCGTCTACGCCATACAATACCAGGTGTTACACTTATCTCACCTCCTCCACACCACGATATCTATTCAATAGAGGATTTGGCACAGCTGATCTTTGACCTTAAACAAGTCAATCCAAACGCGCGTATTGCTGTGAAACTTGTTTCTACAGCAGGTGTTGGAACAATTGCTGCGGGTGTTGCTAAAGCGTACGCTGATAAAATCATTATCTCGGGTGCTGATGGTGGTACTGGTGCGGCTCCACTAACATCAATCAAATATGCAGGTAGTCCATGGGAACTAGGTCTTAGTGAAGCGCATAATGCACTTAAAGTGAATGATCTTAGACGTCTTGTAGAAGTTCAGACGGATGGCGGACTTAAAACTGGTCAAGATGTTGTTAAAGCGGCAATGCTCGGTGCTGAGAGTTATGCTTTTGGTACGGCGGTACTTACTATTGTAGGATGTAAAATGCTTCGTATCTGTCACCTCAATAAATGTTCAGTCGGCATCGCAACACAAAATCAAAAATTGCGTGAAGAGTTCTTTGAAGGACATGTGCATCAAGTGGTTAACTATTTTACTCTTTTAGCTGAAGATGTTCGCTCTATCATGGCAAGTCTTGGATATAAAACATTAGAAGAACTTGTCGGCAGAAGCGATCTTTTAAAAGTTGTCAATGACCCTTTTGCCCAAAAATTTGATTTTTCATCTGTTTTACACAGAGTTGAAGGTATCAATACTCGTCAAGAGCCTTTTAATAAACCTTTTGACGATAACGCTTTTGAAAAAGCTATCTTAAAAGATGTTATGCCAGCCATTAAACATCCTGATCATCCTGTTCGTATTACAAGAGAGATCCAAAATATTCATAGAAGTTTTGGAGCTCTTATCAGTGGTGAAATTGCTCAGTATTATGGAGATGCAGGACTTAAAAAAGATACTATTACCATGGAACTCTCCGGTATCGCAGGTCAAGCTTTTGGAGCATTTTTGATCAACGGTATCTCAGTATATCTTGATGGTGTTGCAAATGATTATATCGGTAAAGGTCTCCATGGTGGTAAAATAGTTATTACTTCTAAAAATGAAGGAGAAGAGTTTAGTGCCGGTGGAAATACATGTTTATATGGTGCAACAAGCGGCAAACTTTATATCTCTGGAAATGTGGGTGAACGTTTTGCGGTTCGTAACTCAGGCGCACTTGCTATTGTAGAGGGTGCAGGAGATAATGCTTGTGAGTATATGACTGGCGGTATTATTGTCATCCTTGGTGAAACAGGGATCAACTTTGGCGCTGGTATGACAGGCGGTGTGGCATTTGTTTATGATAAAAAACATGATTTTATTGAAAATGTAAATAGCGAACTTGTTGAAGCTGTGAGAATTGATACAGATGATGGAGACGAAGCAAGACATTATCTTAAACGTCTTTTAAAAGAGTATTTGGTCGAAACAGCGAGTAAAAAAGCGAGAAAAATATTAGATAATTATAGACAAGATATTAGAGATTTCTGGTTAGTTCGTCCAAAAAATCTTAAAAAATTACCGTTGAACGCTGATAAAGGAGATTAATATGCAAGAATATTTAAATATAGGACGTACAGACCCTCAAAAACGTTTGGTTGTTGAGCGCGTAAGAGATTTTAAAGAGATTTATGAAGTTTTCGATAAAGACCGTGCGGCTTCTCAAAGCGTGCGTTGTATTCAGTGTGGCGATCCATATTGTCTCAATAAATGCCCATTGCACAACTATATTCCGCAGTGGCTTAAAAGTGTGGCTGAAAAAGATCTTAATTTTGCATTTCGTTTGGCAAATGAACCTTCTCCATTTCCAGAAGTGATGGGAAGAGTTTGTCCGCATGACAGACTTTGTGAGGGAGACTGTACGTTAAATGACGGACACGGAGCAATTACTATCGGTTCTGTTGAAACTTTTATCGTCGAAGAGGGATTTAAAAATGGTTTAAAACCACAATTTCCTGGAATTACAACCGATAAAAAAGTAGCAATTATCGGCTCTGGACCTGCGGGACTTTCATGTGCAACTTATCTTCTTCGTTCAGGTATAGCCGTTACGATGTATGAAAGAAGTGATAGGGCAGGGGGACTTTTAACGTATGGAATACCTAATTTTAAGCTTGATAAAAAGATTATTGAACGTCGTGTAAAACTTCTTCAAGAGGCTGGTTTGGAACTTGTATTAAACACTGAAGTCGGACGTGATATCTCTTTTGAAGAGATTGCCGATAAGCATGATGCAATGTTTATAGGTATCGGTGCAACGGTCGCTAAAAAAGCAGGAATCGCAGGAGAAAAAGCTCCAAATATTTATAAAGCGATGGATTATTTAACAAATCTTCAGCGTAAAAATTTCAAGTTAACATATGAGAAAAAATTTGATTTTAAAGATCTTGATGTTGTAGTCGTCGGTGGCGGTGATACTGCGATGGATTGTCTTCGCACTGCAAAACGTGAAGGTGCAAGAAGTGTTACATGTTTGTATCGTCGTGATGCACATAATATGCCTGGAAGCCAAAAAGAGTATAAAAATGCAATGGAAGAAGGTGTTGATTTTACATTTTGTGTCTCTCCTAAAGAGATCATTTTAAATGAAGCAGGACGTGCAATTGCAGTAGAAGTTATGAGAACTACTTTAGGTGCCAAAGATGAAAGTGGACGTCAAAAGATGGAAGAGATTAAAGGAAGTGAATACAGAGTGAGTGCCGATGTCATCATTATGTCCCTTGGTTTTGATCCTGCTACTCCATCATTCTTAGCAGAAAATGGTATTGAAACTAACTCATGGGGCGGCGTGATTATTAATGAAGAAACGCATGAAACTAAAACAGCAGGTGTCTATGCCGGAGGAGACTGTTTCCGTGGAGCTGATCTTGTAGTTACTGCTGCATTTGATGGACGTGAAGCTGCTAGAAGTATGGTTAAATCACTTCTAGGTTAGATGATAGATTTTCACTCTTTTATCAAAGATGCCCTTGTGGCATCTCTTGAAATACAAAAAAAACTCCAACAAAATTCCCTTTCTTTATATGAAAAACATACTCTTGGTGCCGGTGGTGATATAAGTTATGGTGCTGATTTAGTAGCTGAGACAATTTATGTATCATACCTTGGAAAATATGCCAAGATCGATTCTGAAGAGTCCGGTGTGATCGGTGATGGAAAATACACTATCTATCTTGACCCTCTCGATGGAAGTGAAAACTTTAAAACGAATTTTCCTTATTATGGAGCGTCTATTGCTTTATGTTTACAAGAAAATACCGTTGTAGCAATTATTGTAAATTTTATCTCATCTGAAGTGTTTGTAAGAACAGAAAATGAGTTTTATAAAACCTATCTAAACGAGCTTGCATTGAAGCAAAGTGTGACAGAAAATAGTTCACTCTCTTCTGTTGGAATTGTTGAAAAAGCATACGATAAGCCGCAAAAATTAGCTGTTTTAAAAGAAAATAAGTTGAAGTTTAGATCACCTGGCGCAGTTGCTCTCTCTTTGGCTTATACGCATTATGTGAATTATATGCTCTTTTTTGGTACAATTCGTGTTTATGATATGCAAGCCGGTCTTTATATATGCAAAGATTTACATATATATCAAGATGACGAGATGACCATAATTTCAAAAGACTCTGATCTATTTGACAAATTATGTAAATTATACAACAAGGAACACTTTTGAGTCTTTTTAACCTCTTTACTTCAAATGCAAAAAAACAGCAGGCCACAAAAAGCGAAGCTCCTGCACACTGGATAAAGTGTACTTCATGCCAGTCTCTTATGTATTATAAAGAGATTGAAAATCAAAATTATGTATGTCCTAAGTGTGGATTTCACTTAAGAATTGGTGTAAAAGAAAGAATTGCACTTTTAAGTGATGAAAATAGCTTTGTAGAATTTGATGGAAATTTAACACCTATTGATCCTCTAAACTTTGTAGATAAAATAAGTTATGCCAAACGTGTGGAAGATGCCTATGGAAAAACTGGGCGTAAATCCTCCGTTATTAGCGGTGAATGTAAAATTAATGAGCAAAGCGCACAACTAGTTGTCTTTGATTTTTCATTTATGGGTGGATCACTTGGATCGGTAGAGGGTGAAAAAATTGTTCGTGCAGTCAATCGTGCGATCACAAAGCGCGAAGGACTGATCATTATTAGTGCTAGTGGTGGGGCAAGAATGCAAGAAAGTACATTTTCTTTGATGCAGATGAGTAAAACTTCAGCAGCACTTGCAAAACTTTCAGAACATAAACTTCCATATATTTCACTGCTTACTGATCCCACGATGGGTGGAGTGAGTGCGTCATTTGCTATGCTTGGTGACATTATTATGGCTGAACCAGGTGCACTGGTTGGTTTTGCAGGACAAAGAGTTATTAAGCAGACAATCGGTTCTGATCTTCCTGAAGGCTTTCAAAGGGCTGAGTTTTTACTCGAAAAAGGTTCAATCGATATGGTAGTAAACAGAAATGACCTGAAGCAAACTTTGTCTGATCTCTTAAAGATGTTAGTAAATAAATAATATGCAACTTTACGCACTTTGCGATCAGGAGATGTTGGATAAGCATAATCTTTCTTTGGAAGATTTTGTTTTGATAGCCAAAAAATATGATGCAGAGGTGATTCAATATCGTAATAAAACTGCAGATATCTCCTTTATAAAACAACAATTAATCATTTTAAGACAGCTTTTTGAAGGCTTTTTGATCGTGAATGATGCTTTTGAACTGAGTTCTTTTTGTGATGGTGTACATATTGGGCAAGAAGATCTTCATAAGATTGATTCTGATGCTAAAAAAGCAATTAAGATTTTAAAAGAAGTTATAGGCAAAGATAAATTATTGGGTCTTTCCACTCATAATAAAGATGAGATTTTACAAGCAAATACACTTGATCTCAACTATATAGGTCTTGGTGCTTATAGACCAACGACAACAAAAGATGTAGATAATATCTTAGGTGAGAACTTGGATGAGATAGCTTCTTTGTCAAAACATCCTGTTGCAGCAATCGGTGGTGTACGGTTGGATGATAGTTTTAAATATGTGACTTATCATGTCATAGGCAGTGGACTTCTGTGAATATTGATATTATCTCTATTGCAAAAAAAGAGCGTTCGACTTATGACCCTTTGTACAAAGAATTAGAAAAAATGATATCTCGCTTTGCAAAAGTACAAGATATTGAGCTCTTTTCTAAAGAGATTACAAAGGCTCACAATATAGGAACAGATGCCTCAAAAGCCTCTTACACAAAGGCTTTTGAACCATATGCAAACAATGGATATAGAGTTTCGTTACATCCTGATGGAAAATTAATCGACAGTTTTGAATTTAGTAAGCTTTTAGATGGTAAAATGTCAATTCAATTTTACATAGGCGGTGCTTACGGTCTTGAAGAGGAGTTTTTAAACCGATCTGACAAGGTTATAAGTCTAGGTAAAATAACGATGAGCCACAAAATTGCAAAAGTTGTTCTATTGGAACAGATATATAGAGGTTTTTCAATTTTATCAAACCATCCATATCATAAATAGCGGGGTAGTACGTGAGACAAAGCGAACTGGATTTTTTCAAAAAAATGCTTGAAGTACGTAAAGTACAAATCATAAGAAACATTACTGGTGTGCAAGAAGAGATGGGTCAACTCCGTCAAGAAGAACTGCATGACGATGCAGATTTTGCTGTAATGAGCAATAATAATCTGGTTGAAAATGCTATTAGTGAACAACAAGGCAAAGAGCTTCGTGAAATTGAAGTTTCTTTACATAAGATTACTCAAGCTGCATATGGAAAATGTGAAATGTGTGAAGAGCTTATTAGTATTCCTCGTCTTAAAGTGAAACCTCATGCAAAATATTGCATCGACTGCCGTGAGATTGCAGAGAAACAAAACTCAAAATTAGGAAATAGATAATGTATATAAAGCGCTACACAATATCAGTCATCCTCTTTGTAATTTTACTTGGGTGGTATGTATATGGTTTTGTAACACAACAGAGTATTGAAATTGGATTTTTAGGCTTGAGTTTACCATCAATGCCGATTGCAGTTTTAGTTATCATTCCACTTATTTTACTTTATGTGGCAACTATTTTTCATATGGCTTTTTATTCACTTCTTGGAAGTTTTAAAGTGAGAAAATATGAAAAAGATTTAGAAAAAATGATGATTTCTGTGGGTGATGCGCTTTTATGTAAAGAAAATCGCCATTTTGAGTTTAAAACACCAAAATATAAGCAACTTGGAAAAGTGATAGATCATGTTTCTATGATTGCAGATGCACAGATGCCATCTATCGAAGATGAAAAACTTGCAAATGTATTAAGAGTAGTAAGCAGAGTGAAAAGCGGTGAAGTTGCAGATCTTAGAAAATTCAGTTTACCAACTGACAACGAACTTATGATTCAAAATGACAAAAATCGATATGATGCGCATGAACTCTCTCCTGAAGATGTTCTCGGTAAAACTGGAAGATATTCAAAAGAGCTGTGCATACGAGCTTATGTGGATGCATCGAAGAAATCTGCGTTTTCAGTGATAGAAAAAAATAAAGAGTTCATAAATCATGAGGCTCTAAGTAATATTTTATCACGTATCAATGCAGACCAAAATCAATTAGATCTTTCAAACCAAGCGCTGATAGAGCTTATAGGTATGTTAGAGCTAAATGAGAAAGATTACATCAGTATCTCTCAAGCTCTTTCAAAAAGTATGATTCCAGAGCAAAGAATCAAACTTTTTGAACTTTTAAGTGAAAAAGATGATGAAGCAACGGGTGCATATTTATATACATTATATGATTTGGAGATGCAATATCATGCAAATGAGATCTTGTCAAATACACAAGCGAATGAGTACCTTAACTTTAAAGCATATCGTGCTTTAAAAGAGTGCAATAGACATTATGATATTTCACTTTTTGTTTAGAGAATTTTTATCTCTAAACGCTCTCTTCTTATCTGAAATGCAGTTTATTTCAACTTCAAATAACTTTTCTGGAAAATTTTAAATGCAAAAAAAATTATCGTTTGATCAACCACTTTATGTTTTAGCTCCACTCGCGGGATATACAGATCTTCCATTTCGAAGTGTTGTTAAAAAGTTTGGTGCAGACTTGACAGTGAGTGAAATGATCAGCTCAAATGCTCTTACACATGGTTCTGCAAAAACTCTACATATGCTTGAAAAAAGTGATAATGAAGATCCCTACTCAGTTCAAATAGCAGGTGCAGAGGCAAGTGTCATAAAAGAGGCTGTAGAGGTTTTAAATGAGCAAAGTGGCATAGATATTATAGATCTTAACTGTGGCTGTCCTGTACCTAAGATTGTGGGTCATGGAAGTGGAAGTTCACTATTGCTCAATCTTCCGCTTATGGGTGAGATCATTAGAACTATCAAAGATACTTCTAATAAGTCTATGACAAGTGTGAAGATAAGACTTGGATATGAGAAGAAGAACCATATCGATATAGCGAAGATTGTAGAAGATAACGGTGCTGATTTTATCGCTGTTCATGGACGTACACGTGCAGGAAAATTTAAGGCTGAAGTGGATTATGATGCTATTAGAGAGATTAAAGAAGCTATTAAGATTCCAGTAATTGCAAATGGCGATATTGATTCTTTTGAAAAAGCGCAATGGGTGCTTGAACATACAGGCGCAGATGGTGTGATGATAGGACGTGGAGCCGTTGGCGCACCGTGGATTTTTCATCAACTTAAATCTGGTTCAACAGAGATAGATAGGGTATTAAAACATGCAATCATCATGGAACATTTTGACAAGATGATAGATTTTTACGGTCCTCGCGGTGTTAGTATGTTTCGAAAACATACACATACCTATTCGAAAGGGTATCAGGGAGCTTCAGTGCTGAGAGATAAAGTGAATCGCATTGATGATGTGGCACAATACAGAGATGTAATCGATACGTTCTTTTTGGAGAATGAGATTGTTGCAAGATAGACAGGGAAGATAATGCTTGAAGCAACACAATCGATTTTAAATCTTTTAGAAGATGACATAGATGATAACGTTTTATATTACGACTATAATATAAGACACCTGTTTTCTCTCATAAAAGAAGGTGTTCCAGAAGATGACAATAGATACCTGAGTTCATTTAGATCTTTTGAGGGCGAAGTCTTTGAAAACTATATGTATGAGAAACTTTTAGCTTATGTTGTGGTACAAGATGAAATTGAGAAGTTTGTTCTCAAAGGACATCATCAAAGTAAAGACAAAGCACTTGCAAATACACTCTCTATTAGTGAAAAAGCGCAGATCGTTTATCGTACAAAAAGTAGAGAGATTGGTGAGTTTGATGCATTGATCTTTACTAAAACAGAGCTTTATTTTGTAGAAATGACATTAGTCAAATCAGTACTCAAGCTTAAAAAAAGACTTAGAAAGAAAAAAGCGCTTTTGGAAACAATCTTCCCGCAGTATGTGGTCAAATCTCTCATCATTCTCAATGAAGGTGTCAGTGGTGTTAAACAGCTTCCGGACTACTGTAAAGTTTGGATCACGAAACCTTTTTCATCCCAGAAAGTTCTAGATTATCTCAAAGACCCAAAAGCTTACGACAAAAAACCAAAAAAGGTTATCGAGAGTAAAAAACTTATAGAAGCTGAAAGTTTGAGAGTTACACCTTTTAAATACTATAATATCCTCTCTTGGATTACAAAGTCTTTGCGTCAAAACAGAGGTCAACTCATCAATATGAGATTTTTAAATGAACCATTGACTCAAAGATATCATGACCTTTATACAAAAGTTTATCTTGGGTATATGAGCGCTTCTGAGTTTAAAAAGGTTGTTTCTTTGGATATTAAAGAGGATCAGCAAGTTATCGTGGCGTTAGAAAAAAAGCATTCGGATGAGATCGTATTGACTTATTATGTTCAGTACAGCAGAAAAAAACTTGACTATATCTCTTTTAATGATGAAGGTGTTTTGAGTGTTGAGAGAAAAGATCCTTTTGGAATCACTGTGACTGAGGTTTATCATATAACTAAGATGATGGATCAAAACTATGAACTCAGTGCAAATAATATTAAGACAATCAAAAAACTACTTTCTGAGAGTTTCAAACAATCTTTACACCAAGAGAACACTTATACTTAAAGAGTCCTTTGCATATAAGTAATTAAGCAGAGTTTTACACTCCGCTTAAACCCTACTTCGTAGCAAACTTATAATCTAACATCAACCAAGCAACAGTTTTGTCGTTTGTAAATCCTGTGGCATTTCCACCTTTATAAAAGGCACCTTTGATAAGAGCTGTAAGATTGTTGATTTTAGGGATTTTATTGCCATAAGAAACATCAAACTCTGAACCTAAATCTTTCGATGTTCCAATATTTTTTTGTGCATCAAATTTATGATAAACAGCCAACACTTTTCCAAATGTTTTCTCAGCATAACCAAGACGTACATTTGCATCATTGAGCCCCGCATTATTTGTACTTCCTAAAAATACGTCAGCCCATCCATTAAATGCATGCAGTGTAGCAAGTGGAGTCCAAAAACCAATAACAGAACTTCCCTCAGCTTTCCCAAGTGACTCGTAATTTACACCAGCTAAGAAACTATTGACATTCGCACCTAAATCTAAATTGTAGTATCTTGCATCTGCTTCTGGTTTACCACTGATGCCCACTTTAGCACTAGCACCTGATTGTGAACGTCTCTCAAGTGATGGATCCGCTTGTTTTGCATACTCAGCGCGATAGTCAAGTTTGAGTGTACCTGCATCGATATTGCCAGTTAATGCTGCACCATAAGTATCACTGATAGAAGCTAGCATATAATCATATGCAGTTACATGCAACATGTCGTTTATTTTATAAGTAGCATGTAACAAAACAGATGAAGTATCATATGCTTCATTCGTGGAAAGACCAGTTGCTGCTGTAGAAAGAAAACTTTGATTTTTAACACCATTGACTCCATAAACATACGCACCTAAAAGTGAAAGGTTTTCAATACTATTATCAACTAAAGCAACAGCATCAAAAGTTTGTTTCATCTGTCTCCAGTCTACAGTACCGATAAAACGTTGATTATCAAGATTGACATCTTGACGACCTGCACGTACCAGAGTTTTATTGATTTTATAATCTATGTACGCTTGAGTAATACGCGCTTGCTGTGGATCTGCAACAATATCATATTTTGTATTACCGTCTATGGTTCCATTATAGTTTCTGTCCCCAAAATTACTTACAGCAGAACCTTCTAAAAAAGCAGAAAGTCCATCAATTTGGAAAAGATCTGCACCTACGCCTAAAGTTGTACGTGCTGTAAAAGCATTAGCAATCTCTTTACCACTGTTTTGTGCATCCACATATTCATAACGAGGACGAATCTCACCGCTGAACTTTACATTGCTAAGGATATTGATCCCATCATCTGCACTTGCGTTTACATGTATGCTTATCAGTAAACATGGTACTGCTGCCATAGAAAGTAACATTTTTTTCATTTTTTATTCCTTTTTTCCTTAGTTTTACATAAACTAATTCTATGGGAAAAGTATATCTTCTATTGTATTGAAGGTAATCAGTATATTGATTAAATTTTAATCAATATTAATCTTAATTTTACATTAATGAGTGCTATGATTTTAACATATAAATTATGAGGTGTAAGATGATTAAGTCTGTTTGCGGATATTGCGGTGTCGGATGCGGTTTGGAATATGATGAGAAAAAGTTAATAGGCGATGTTACTTATCCTACGAATTTTGGAAGTGTCTGTTCTAAAGGTGTTTCAGAACTTGTCAGTATTCAAACCGAGTCAAGATTGCTTCGCCCTGTAATGCGAGAAAATATTGATGAGGAGTTGCTTACATGTAAGTGGGAAGATGCACTCACTCTTATAGCAAACAAGATTCAAAACAGCTCCAAAGAGAAGATAGGATTTTATCTCTCAGGTCAGCTTTTAACTGAGGATTATTACATCGCAAATAAACTTGGCAAAGGGTTTATCGGCACGGGTAATGTCGATACAAACAGCCGTACATGTATGTCAAGTGCGGTTGTAGCGTACAAAAAAAGCTTAGGTGCTGATTTTGTTCCGCTTCGTATGGATGATATTTTTAAAGCAAATTTGCTGATATTAGCGGGAGCAAATACTGCTGAGGCACATGTGGTATTTCATAACCGTATCAAAAAAGCAAAAAAAGAGGGTTTAAAAGTAGTCGTCATAGATCCAAGAGATACTGAAACGGCAAAAATTGCAGATATCTATTTGCCCATTAAAGTGGGAGGCGATATCGATTTTTTTAATCTCATCTCAAAACGTCTCATTGATGAAGAGTTGTACGATAAAGAGTTTGTAGAAAATCATATCAACAATTTTGAGCTTTTAAAAAATAAGTTCAAACGCGCTCCTGTGACTAAAATGCTCAAACGTACGGGTCTCTCTCAAGAGCAGTTTGATGAGTTTTTCGAACTCTATAGAAATAGTGCAAATATCATAACAGCATGGACGATGGGACTCAATCAATCGGTTCAAGGTGTAGATAAAAATCTCTCCCTTATAAACACGCATCTCTTAAGTGGCAAGATCTTTAAAGAGGGAAATGGACCGCTGAGCCTCACAGGTCAGCCAAACGCGATGGGCGGACGCGAGGTCGGAGGACTCTCGACTATGCTTGCGGTGCATCTTGGTTTTGATAAAGAGAGTATCAAAAAAGTGAGTAAGTTTTGGAAAAGTGAGAATGTAGCGACAAGTGCAGGGCTCACTGCCACACAAATGCTCGAGGCCAATCTTGATGTGCTCATTATCTGCCACACAGACCCGATCTATCATCTTCCAAATCGAAACAAAATGGAACAGCTTATCAAGAAAATCCCTTTTGTCGTAGAGATAAACGCTTATGAAAACTCTGAAACATCCAAGTTCGTACATGTAAGGCTTCCGGCTTCTCCTTGGGGCGAAAAAGAGGGCACACAGACCAATTTGGATAGAACCATTACAAGACAAGAACGTCTTACTCGTCAGTCCATAGACTCTAAACCCGATTGGGAGATATTTCAGTTGATCGCTCAAGCTCTTGGATATAAAGAGGGTTTCAATTTTAAAAACCCAAAAGAGATATTCGAGGAGTATCAAGAGATGACAAAGTTAAACGGCTATATGGATATCCACAAAGCCGATTATGATGAACTTTATAACAATGCTTTCATTTGGGGACAGGAGATAAAAGGGTTTTTAACACCCGATAAAAAAGGGAATCTTTTTTATGTGGAAAACAAACTATTGAGTGAGAAAATCTCTTTGGAATATCCATTTATTTTACTTACAGGACGCACGCGCGACCAGTGGCACAGTGGAACAAAAACAAATTTGCCGGCAACTCTTTTAAAGTTTAAAGAGCTGAATTTTTGTGAGATACATCCAGCTGATGCACAAAAACTTGGTATCAAAGATGGCGATGCGATAAAAGTGATCTCAAAACGAGGCGAGCTCATCACAAAAGCGCTTTTGACTGAAAATATTAATGAAAAAAATCTCTTTATTCCCATCAGTAACAGAGAAGTGAATTATTTGACTTTGGATCTGTATGACAGCGAATCTTTAGAACCCGACTATAATCATAGTGCGGTTAAAATTTTAAAAATCTAAAGGATAGTAATTTTCCTTTAAGAGGATTTGCTTTATACTGACTCGCAAATAAATTCAGGAGTCAGAAGTATGAAGCAATATGAAACGTATAAATGTAGTGTTTGTGGAAATGAAGTGGAAGTACAATATGTGGGTGGCGGAACACTCGTGTGTTGTGGGAAGCATATGGATTGTATCACAGAAAATCTGACAGCTGTAAATCTGATGAAGGCGTTTGCAGGGGAATCTCAAGCACGAAATAAATATGAATTTTTCGGCGAACTTGCTCGTGAGGCAGGATGGCACGCCATTGCCGAACATTTTGCAGAATCGGCAATGAATGAAAAGTATCATGCAAAAGCTGAATATGTGGCTTACAATAAGCTCGTTTACGGCATAGAGATGCATGAGACACTTAAAAATCTTGATATGGCAATTACGGGTGAAAACTATGAACATACACAGATGTATCCAAATTTTGCTACTATAGCCGAAGAGGAAGGGCATAAAGATATCGCGCGCCTTCTCAAAGCTATTGCAAAAGTGGAAGCAGAGCATGAACGTGAGTATGCAGAGCTAAAAAAACTTCTTGTAGATGAGGGATTTTTCAACTCAGATGAAGATGAATATTGGGTTTGTGAAGTGTGTGGACATGTGCATAGGGGCAAAAAACCGCCAAAGGCGTGTCCGCTTTGTAAAGTAGGGCAAGAGTATTTCAAACGTGAACATTTACATTAAATAAATTTTACAAAAGGAAAGTATTATGGCAAAAAGAGGAATATCGATTCTAAAAGGTATCGAAGCACAAACGGTTACTACACTTTTAAATAAAGCTTATGCAGATGAGTGGTTGGCATATTATCAGTACTTTATTGAATCTAAGGTAGTGAAGGGGATCATGAAAGACGCAGCTATTACAGAACTTACCCAGCATGCAGCAGATGAACTTCGTCATGCAACGCTGATAAGTGGACGTATCATACAACTTGGTGGGACACCTTTGTTAAGTCCAAAAGATTGGTTTACGCATACAAACTGTGGATATGAGGCTCCAGAGGATGCCGATGTTCTTTCAATTTTAAAACAGTCGATTAAGGGTGAACAGTGTGCTATCAGTATATATAATGGGATCTTAGATATTACAAGAGAAAAAGATGTTATTACATATGATATGGTTTCGACTATATTGGCTGATGAGGTTGAACATGAAGAAGATCTGCAAGCACTCTATGATGATATTCATGAATTCATAGCTGAGATCAAGAAAAATATTCAGTAAAGTTTCGATTTTATCTGTAAAGAGGCTTTTTTCACCTCTTTACATCATGAAAAGTGTTTGGTTGTAATGTTTATCTAAAGTCGTTATATATATAAGCCGGTTGGTTTGGTAGCTTTTTCATTTCAGCTTCAAAAAACTGTTTCAATGTTTCTTTTTGATCTTTGTTGAGATCTGCTTCTTTATGCATTAACAGGTAACTAGTTTTTGGCATAGTGCCGTGATCTAGGAGTTGAATCGCACGTTTGAGACGTTGTGCTTTTACTTTTGGATCCATATTTGCCCAATCTGAGAAGTTTAGCGCTTTACGTCCATCATTGATATGGTCTTCCATCATCCAAGATACTGGAGAAATATGGCTATACCAAGGGTATTTTGTTTCATTTGAGTGACAGTCGTAGCATGAAGGTTTGAGAATATTCATAACCTTGTTATCCGCTTGAAGCGTAACTGTTTCATCTACTTTTGGATTTGTAAAATCCGGTCTAATAAACTGTATCGCAATTGCAACAGCAATGAGTGCATATAATAGTTTTATCATTTTTATCCTTGTAGCGTTTTAGAGGTAGAAGTTTACCGTTAAAGTTTAAACAGATAGCCATCATATCTATGGATATTGAATATTTATCTCACATGTTTGGGCAGTTTTAATGACAAACTTGTATTTTCCTTTTACTAACGGAGCTTTGATATTCCAAGGGTTGTAGCCTGTATTTACTCGTTTATTATCCAAAGTAACTATTTTCATCGACGCACAAGCTTTGTTATTTGCCTTTATAAATCCATCTTGATTGGTTTCAAAAAGTCTTACAATCTCTTTTGGATTATATTCAAATGTTGTAGTTCCTCTAACTATTTGTTTATCAAAAAGTTCACCCAAATCCTGTTTTTGAGGTGTTTTGATACTTTCTGTGTTCTTGTCATCTGTGCTTTGTTCTTTAGCTTCTTCGTTTATCTCTTCTTGGCTGATTTGAGGGGTTTTTGCAATTATGAGTTGCGCTCTATTTTCATAATCATACAAAAGTATATATCTCATTTTCAGATCATGAGTTGGTCTTGTAAACTGTGTGCTTTTGATTATCTCTTCTGTAAAAGCATCGATTTCTGGATTGTTGGCGTGTACTAAAAAATGTATATTTTTTATTTCTAGATTATCTGTAAGTGTAAATTCTATAACATTTTTATCTTTACATGTAAGCTTGTTTAATCGTTCTTGAAGTTTGATACTAGCCATTAAAACAGCATCACTATTTATCTCTTTGTTATCTGTCATATATTTTATTTCTTCTTGAGTTAAATTGACGTTTTTATATAAAGCCTTGATGTTCTGAAGAACAAGTAGTTGTGCATGCAGAGCTGTAAAGAAAAAGATTCCTAAAATAAATATTTTCAACTCTTTTCCTTTAATATGAAATTTTATAAGTTCAGTATCGAGATTTTACAATAAAATTAGTTTCTTGTCTCTAGTCTATTCTTCGCCATAATGCACAAACACCAAATAGAGCCAGTTTTTAAGCTCTAATAGCATCGAAAAAAGTTATAGTTTTATTACTTATATTTGGGAAATAGATATGAAAAATTTACTTTATTTGATCTTATTGTTATTTGTAGCTTCTCTTGAAGCAAAAACGTTGATCTTTGGTGTTGTACCGCAACAAAGTCCCATAAAGTTGATCCAAGATTGGCAACCAATAACCAATTATTTGGAAAAAGCAACAGGAGAGCGTATTGAGTTAAAAGTGGAACATTCAATTCCCGAATTTGAAAAAAAATTGTATAGCGGCGTATATGATATCGCATATATGAATCCATACCATTATGTTATAGCGAGCAAACGTCAGGGATATATAGCCGAAGTACGTGATGAAAAAAATCTTATCGGCATTTTAGTTGTTAAAAAGAATAGTGGCTTGAGAGATGTTTCAAAGTTAGGTGCGAAAACTTTTCTTTTTCCTGCCCCAGAAGCATTTGCTGCGACACTATTGACAAAATATGAACTTCTTAAAAAATATAAAATCGATTTAGAAAAAAATAAAAACTATTTGTATGTAAACTCACATGACTCTGTATATAAAGGTATCGCACGCGATGTTGGAGATGTGGGAGGAGGGATTGAAAGAACTTTTAATGCACTAGAAGATTCTAAAAGTAAAGATATGTTGATGATCTTATATAGAACAAAAGCATATCCCAGCCATCCATTTGCGCTCAATCCCGCACTCTCTAATGCACAAAAAGCAAAAATTACAAAAGCATTGATACAGATGCCTCAGTCTTTAGTGTTATCGATCGATATGAAACATCTCATAAAGATCGAAGACTCAGAGTATGATGAAGTGCGGGATATCGCAGTTTCATTCCCTTCTAAAGAAGAGTAAAAATGAGGTTACCTTTTCGTTTTCGATTTATACTCTCTTTTGTCACTATTGAGATTATATTTATTTCGCTTATTGTATTTTTTAATTTCTCTTCTCAGAAAAAACTCTCTCATTCCCTTATAGATGAAAAAATTCAAATAGGAAGTGAACTTTTTAGTCAATTAGTAAAAACTCCAATGGCAACTTCTGATCTTGCAACATTAGATAATCAAGCTGAAATTTTTACTGGACATAAAAATGTCATTGCAGTGCAAATATATAATCCACAAGATAAAATTCTTTCATATGCAAACTCAGATTCCAAACTGAATATCAATGATTTCAATGAAACATCTCATGAAATAACAAAAGGTGAGAGAACATTTATAGTAAGCATTGTTCCAATAAAAGTTGATGATACTTTTCTTGGATATGCAAAAATTTTATTTGAACTGACTGATATTCATAAAGAGATCGAAAAAAATAAACATGTAACCTTTTTTCTGATTCTCCTTGAGATTAGTATCAGTTTACTCATCGCATATATTATTGGTTATAAATTAACAAAAAGTTTGAATAAACTCACTTCATATGCGGCAAGTATAGCGCAAGAAGAACCAGAACAAAATATAGATTTCTCAAAAGGCGATGAAATAACAGTTCTTTCTCATACCCTGCATCTTATGGAAAAACGTATAGAAGAGCGTAATGCAGAACTACAACTTGCGGCAAGTGTCTTTACACATGCACGCGAAGGGATTGTAATCACCGATGCAAATAACAATATAGTCAAAGTCAATCAAACTTTTACACGTCTCACCGGCTATAAAGCAGAAGAAATCATAGGTAAAAATCCTCGTTTTTTAAAATCTAATAAACAAGATTCGGCATTTTATGTTCAGATGTGGAGCTCTTTACTTGCAAAGGGATATTGGTACGGAGAAGTTTGGAATCGTCGTAAAAATGGACAAGAATATGCCGAGATGCTGACCATAAGTACAATCTTAGATGATGAAGGAAAGGTCAAATATTTTGTAGCTTTACTCTCGGATATCACTCTAGCCAAGAAGCATGAGAGTGAACTTGAACATATCGCTCATTATGATGCTCTAACAAACATGCCTAACCGTATATTGCTTTCAGACCGTCTTTCGCTGGCATTGGTTCAAAGCCAACGACGTAGTAAATTTTTAGCTGTTGTATTTATTGATCTAGACGGTTTTAAGGTGGTCAATGATACACATGGACATAAGATCGGAGATATATTACTTATAAAATTAGCAGAGCGCATGCAAAATGCTTTACGTGAGGGCGATACCTTAGCGCGTTTGGGTGGAGATGAATTTGTTGCTATTTTAGTTGATTTAGAAACTCCTAAAGATTGTGAACCTGTTTTAAAACGCTTGCTGGCATCTGTATCAGAGCCTGTGGTGATAGAAAAAATAACTCTTTATGTTTCGGCAAGTGTGGGAGTTAGTATTGCACCTCAAGATGCTAATGAGGGTGATCAGCTTATACGTCAGGCTGATCAGGCTATGTATCAAGCAAAACAATCTGGAAAAAATCGTTTTCATCTTTTTGATGCTAAAAAAGACAGTGCCATTGTCGCTTTGAATGAAAATTTGATTCGCATCAAAAAGGCACTGGATAATCATGAATTTGTTCTTTATTATCAACCTAAAATCAATCTTCAAACAAATGAGATTATCGGTGTAGAAGCATTGATTCGATGGATAGATCCACAGCGAGGAATAATACCACCATTAAGATTTTTGCCTATTATTGAAAATGATCCTATGAGTATTGATATTGGAGAATGGGTTATTGACACAGCATTAAGTCAGATTGCAATTTGGAAAGAAGCCGGTATTACAATGGCAGTGAGCGTCAATATCGGTGCTCTACAGCTCCAACAAAAAAACTTTGTAACCCGTCTAAAAGAGCTTTTAAATGCTCATCCTGTAGTAGAACCGCATCTATTGGAACTCGAAATTTTAGAAACTAGTATTGTGAGTGATCTTGCTAAAGTGACGAAAGTTATTGATGAATGTGTTGCTCTTGGTGTATTTTGTGCTCTTGATGATTTTGGTACAGGCTACTCTTCTCTAACACATATTCGACATCTTCATGTAAATATGATTAAAATAGACCAGACTTTTGTTCGTGATATGCTTGTCGATGGTGATGATTTAGCCATTGTTGAAGGGGTTATTGGCTTATCCAAAGCTTTTAAACGTGACGTTATCGCAGAGGGTGTTGAAAGTAAAGAACATGGGGAAGCATTGTTAGAACTTGGATGCACATTGGCTCAAGGCTACGGCATAGCACGTCCGATGCCGGCATCTGAAATGCTACAATGGACAAAAAACTGGAGAGAGGAAAATTTTTGGAAATTATAAACGGCATTTGCATCTTAGCGATACATGCACAAAGATTTTAAAAATAGACATCTAAAAAACTACAAACAGTTATATCTAGGAATCTTGCATGTAAAAAGATACGCGATTTCGTCCACTGTTTTTTGCCTGATAGAGCTGTTGATCAGCAAAGTTATAAAGAGCTTCAGATAAGGTTGTTCCCTCCACAATTGCCATACCTATGGATATCGTTACATAAGGAGAAACACTGTTTTTTTCATGTTCTATATGTAGCTCTTCGATGTTTTTTCGTAATTGTTCAGCTTGTGATAATATACTTTCTAAAGATTCATAAGCAAAGACAACACCGAATTCTTCACCGCCTAAACGAAAACAAAAGTCACTACCACGATTGAAGTGTTGTTGTATTGCTTTTGCTACTTTGATTAATGTTTCATCTCCGTTTATATGACCATAAGTATCATTATATTGTTTAAAAAAATCAACATCAAGCATCATGAAAACAAGTTTTTTTTCCTCCCTTTTGGCTCTATTAATTTCGCGAGGAAGAATTTTATTAAAATATCTACGATTATACAAAGAAGTCATCTCATCCGTGATGGCTTGAATTTCCAACTTTTTTTTGTAATTTTCAAGTTCTGTGATATCTGTAAAAGTAACTACATATCTTGTCTCATCAAATGACTTTGCGCGAACTAAGAATATATGGTTCTGATTTGTTTGAATATTTTTCATCTTAACTTTTGCGTCGTTATGAGGCGAATCAAGCACATCCTTTATCCATGTATTATGATTATGAATAAAACCTGTTTCTTCAATAAAAAAATCACATATACAATTATGTTGATGTATGAAAGGAATAAACTCTTTATAAGCAAAAAAATCAAGTACATGCTGATTTGCCATAACTAATTTGACACCATCCGAAAGAATAACAAATCCATCTTGTGCATCTAAAAGTTTTTGAATATAGCTCTCATCCTCCACAGCACCAAAATTGTAAGCCTCGCCCTCATATTCGACATAATGTGCACGTATAAATACAGGATAAAGCTTGCCATTTGCCCCTTTATGAATACTGTGGAATTCAAGCTTTTGTTTTTGTTTTAAAACTTCAATAAGCGGTATTTCGTGCTGCTGTTCATTAAAATTGATATCTAAATCGCCAATGCTCATGGTGAGGAGTTGATCTTTTGTGTATCCATACTTATGAATAACCGTATCATTTACATAAACAAAGTGATTATCTTTATCCACTACGAAAATAAGATTATTGATATGATTGATCATGTAGCTGATAAATGTTTGCTCTCGATCTTCATGTTGGAACTCAAGAATATCATTGATCTGTTTTGTAAAGGATTTGAGGGCTGATTCATTAAATGTTTTTTGCATGTCAAACTCTTGATTTTAATTGAGATTTCACCACTATTCTATCATACTGTAGCATATAAAGATAAAAAAGTTAAAAATAGATTTTTATTTGTAATTTCGATGTGTGATAAGTTTAAAAGTGGTGCCGGCACGAGGATTTGAACCCCGGGCCTGCTGATTACAAATCAGCTGCTCTAGCCAACTGAGCTATGCCGGCATTTTTGGCAAGGATGGAATTCTAACCAAGTATTCTTAAAGTTAGTTTTTTTTACAAACTTTTTGCTAACTTAAGAACTTATCAATTGTCAAAAAAGAGATATGAAAATTTTTCTAGTTACGTTATTATGTGTCAAAATAAAGAGTAGAGAAAAGGATAAAGAATGTTAAAAGATCTCATCTACGCAGGCATAGGCGCTGCGAGTATTTTAAAAGAAAAAGTGGAAGCGGAAGTCAAAAAGCTTGAAGATGAAGGGAAACTCAAAACAACTGATGCAAAAAGTTTTTTAGAGTCCATTGAACAAAAGGGCAAGGAAGAGGATGATAAGTTTAAAGAAAAACTCAAATCAACTCTTAAAGAGATCATCGATGAACTAGGTCTTGCTACAAAAGCGGATTTGGAAAAACTGAGAGAGGATCTCAAATAAAAACTTTTTTCTTCTATTCGCCAAGGCGGATTTACGCTGTCTTTACTTTTTTATTGACTGTTTATTTGGTGATAAAAAAGAGAGAAAGTTTTTTAGGAATAAAGCCGCTTAGTCCAAGCAAACTTAAAACAGCAATCATCTTGCTTGGCGCGAGTTTTATCAAGCTTGCTCAAGTACTTGCTACTCGTGCAGATTTTTTTACGCCTGAATATCTTGAAGAACTTAAAGAACTTCATGATCAGCTTCCGGCGATGAGTGAAAGAGAGTTTGAGACAGTCTATCACAGGGCTTTTGAAACAGATGATTTTAAAAGTTTTGAAAAAACTCCTATTGCTTCAGCATCTATCGGTCAGGTGCATGCTGCGTATTTACAAGATGGTACTAAAGTAGCTGTCAAGCTCAGACGCTTGATAATTGCAGACCAAGTGAAAGCCGATATAAAAATCATTAATTTTTTCAATATTCTTTTTCGCCCGCTTTTTTCGCATACGACAAAAAACTCTATCGAAGCCGTTATCTCAGAGTTTTCAAAGATGATACTACAAGAAGTGAGTCTCACCCATGAACTAGGGAACTTAGTAAAGTTTTCATCGGTATATAAAGAGAGTGGCATCAGATTTCCTCTTGCCTATAAAGAGCTTTGCAGTGACGATGCGATTGTTATGAGCTATGAAGAGGGATTTCGTTTTGATGACAAAGAGAATATTTTTAAGTACAAAATAGATTTTAAAAAAATTATTGCTAAACTTGTAGATTTTTACACTCAGCAGATGCTTATAAAGGGATATTTTCACGCTGATCCGCATCCGGGAAATTTACTTGTGACAAAAGAGGGTGAACTCATTTTACTTGATTTTGGAATGGTGAAGACTGTACCAAACAATTCTCGTGTAGCGATCATTGAACTTATCAAAGCGGCAAACGAACAAGATTATGAGCGTTATATTGAAGCAAGTAAGAAGCTTGGAACAGTTGCGTATGAAGCTCCCACATCAGAATTAGCAGAGTTTGCATCTAAGATGTTTGAGATATTTTCAAATGAAAATCTTACAAGTGAATCGATGCAGCAACTTGCTTTTGAAGTGATGGAATCAACGCGTGATCTGCCCTTTAAACTTCCAAGCGATGCGATCTATATTCTTCGTGTAAGTGCCATCGTGGAGGGACTTGGAACGACCTATATAGAAAATTTCAATGGAATCAAAGATATTTTACCGATTTTGCAGAAAAATATTCCAAAAGCACTTGGGGCAAAAGAGAGCATTTTAGAAACAATCATAGAGGAGATCAAAGATATCCCTTTTATTGCAAAAGATTTTAAAACGGCGATTAAAAAGATCAGTTCGGATTCCTTACATGTAGAGCTTTCAAACGATCAGCTAGACTGGATAAAGAGAGATCTCAGATCGAGTGCAAAATCTTATGCAATCTCATTTTCTTTGATGCTTGGCGGAGTTTTTATACTTTTGGCAGAGAAAGATTTAAAAGAGATTGCCATTGCAATTTTTGTCTTTGGACTTGCGAGAATTTTGTATAAATAGGTATAATCTAAGTATGATAAATATTGAAAATATTGGAATCAAATCACTTATTGAAAGTTTTGATAATGCGCTTGAGCCCATTATCATTACGACGGCTTCTTTGGATGAGGGTGTAGAAATAATCTTTGCCAATGAAGCTTTCTGCCGTGAGACTTTATATGAAAAAAACGAGATCATAGGACAAAATCCAAGTATCCTTTCTGGCAGACGTACAAATTATAATCTACTCGAACAATTAAGAAAAGATCTTCAAGACGGTAAAAATTTTGTAGGGCAAAATATTAACTATAAAAAAGACGGCACTGAATATATGGCACAGTGGAGTGTCTCTCATCTCAAGGATGAGCAAAATCAAACTATAGCTTACATCTCTTTTCAAAAGATAATTACAAAATATATGAAGATAAAAAATGATAATTTCTTGCTTCAAGCTGTTGTAAAGAGCGCTCCTGGGATGATTCTTGTGACGGATCTTGAGGCAAAGATTGTATATGCTAATGACTCTTTTTGTCAAAACGTAGGATATTCTCAGTCTGCACTTATTGGTAAACATTCAAAGCTTCTAAAATCTGGACAGCAAGATAGTAGTTTTTATAAAAATATGTGGCAGACACTTATAAAAGAGGGTGAATTTGAAGGTATTTTTGTCAATAGAAAAAAAGATGGAACTATTTATTATGACAAAAAAAAGATAAAGACCATTAGTGATGAAAATGGAAAAAGAGCTTATTATTTCAGTGTAAGTTATGATATCACGCAAGAGAGACGAAATAAACAGAAGATGCTCGATGAGATCTATCTTGACTCATTGACACAACAATTTAATAGAAAAAAATATGAAGAAATGATTCAGGGGAAGATAAAAGAGGGGAAAGAGTTTTCTATAATACTTATGGATATTGATTTCTTCAAAAGAGTAAATGATGACTATGGACATGATAAGGGAGATTTTATCTTAAGAGAGTTTTCACGTCTTGTCAAAGCATTTATGATCTTTGGTAAAGATGAGCTGTTTCGATGGGGCGGCGAGGAGTTTGTCGTTCTTACAGATAGAAAAATCGAAGAAGCGAAAAACATAGCCAATGTACTTAAAAATATGATTTTTCAACATGATTTTGACGGTCTACATATAAGCGTAAGTATGGGGATAACACAGATGCAAAAAGGAAAAGATCAAACAACACTCTTTAATCTCGCTGATAAAGCTCTTTATGAAGCAAAAAAATCAGGGCGAAATAAAATAGTCGTTTATGAATAAAAAAAAGCTTATCATTGTTGGAGCGGGTCTTAGCGGCTTGTATCTTGCATCACGTTTAGAAAAAGAGTTTGATGTGACTTTGCTCGAAGCAAGAGAACGTGTCGGCGGAAGGATTTACTCGCAAGATGGGCACGATCTTGGTCCCTCTTGGATCTGGCCGCATCATACAGATATGCAAGCTCTCGTCAAAAGCTTAGGCTTGAAACTTTTTCGACAATATGACAAAGGTTATGCTCTTTTTGATACACAAAACAGAGTCGAGCATTTTACCTCTCCACCATCATCCCCTTTGGCTAGAGTGGAGGGTTCTTTGTCAAAACTGATAGAAAAACTTTATACAACTCTTACAAATACGCAAATGATTTTAAACCAAGAACTCTTACATGTAGAGTATCAAAAGAGGAACATAGTCGTAACAACACAAAATAAATCTTATGAGAGTGATTATCTTATCCTTACTTTGCCGCCAAGAATTTGTGTAAAACTGACTTATAATCCACCTTTGCCACAAGCTTTAAAAGAAAAAATGCAAACCACTCAGACGTGGATGGGCAACAGCGCAAAATGTGTTGTGGAGTTTGGCTCAGCAATTTGGAGAGAACGAGGACTCAACGGTTTTGTATTCTCAAATCAAGGGCCACTCAGTGAGATCCATGATGCTTGCACAGACTCAAAAGCTGCACTTTTTGGTTTTATGAGTCTGCACCAAAAAGACATTTCGCACGTAAACGCGGATGATTTAAAACTTAAAGTGACAGAACAAATGGTACGGGTTTTTGGCATTGATCCAAGGGAGATACAAGCCATCTATTTTGTCGATTGGAAAGAGGAACGTTTTACTTCTGTGGCTGAAGATAAAAAGTCACTCAGTTCTCATCCAGACTATGGCATAGATGCACACCATTTTGATGGACAACTACTTTTTAGCTCCACGGAATTTTCTCATAAAGAGGGTGGTTATCTCGAAGGTGCACTTATCAACGCCAAAAAAACAGCACAGACTCTTTTAGATTATAAAAATCTATAAACTGACACAATAGTTTTACAAATTTTCTAAAAGACACGATATAATTAATTCAAATTTTCGGAGGTATAACATGAGAGTAGCTATCACAGGAGTGAGCGGTTTTGTGGGAACTGCTTTGCAAAAAATATTTCCGGATAATGTATCTATTAATCGTCATGATGATGAAGCCATGATTATAGAAAAACTCAAAGGTGTTGAGGTAGTCATCAATCTTGCTGGAGCACCTATCATCAAAAAGTGGAATGATGCATATAAAAAAGTGCTCTATTCAAGTCGTATCGATACCACAAGAACACTTGTAAATGCGATAAATAAGAGCGATATAAAGCAGTTTATTTCCACTTCTGCCGTTGGAATCTATCCTGATGATAAAGTGTGCGATGAAACCACACAAGAGATAGCGTCCGATTTCTTAGGCACTTTGGCATCTGCATGGGAAGCAGAAGCGCTTGCATGTAGCAAGCCTACGACTATTCTTCGTTTTGGTGTGATCATGGGGGCAAATGGCGGCGCACTTTCACAGATGCTTCTTCCATTTCGTCTTGGTGTGGGTGGCGTGATAGGTGATGGAAAGATGATGACAAGCTGGATCGACTTAGATGATCTAATGCGGATATATGAGTTTGTGATAGAAAATAAACTTGAAGGTATTTTCAATGCTACGGCTCCACAGCCCGTTTCAAATTATAAATTTACAAAATCATTAGGAAGCGTCTTGCATCGTCCGACGATTTTCCCTTTACCAGTTTTTGTTTTAAAACTCATCTACGGCGAAGCTTCAACCGTGCTCACAGGATCAAAAGAGATCTATCCGCGCGCTTTGATGAGTGCTGGATTTAAATTTCGTTATAACGATATCTATTCCTCTTTAAGCCATATCCTTGGCTAAAAGAGTTTTTTTAAGCGAGTTGTACAAACTGTGTCAGTTCTGAAAATACAACTGCTCTGTAATCGTTTGTAAGCATCTTTTCTATCATTTGAGCGAGATTTTCGTCCATATGTAAGCCTGCTGAGGCTATTTTTCTTATGTCTTCCGGTTTTTCTCTTTTGTTCTCATTTGTAAATCTTTCATACGCCGAGTAGGGCTCTTTCTTTGTGAATGCAAAGTAAAGTTTTCGTCCAAGTTCGAAGAGTTCGAACTCCTCATTTTTTCCTGTATTGCCTATTTTATTCAGATCGATTTCAAGCGCTATATTTTTTGCTCTGAAATATGCATTTAGTTGCATAAAAAATCCGATATATGCAGAACTGTAGTTACTCAAAACTCTGTCATGAAACTTCTCAAAACTTTCATTTTTTAAGCGAAGTCTTTTGTATTCCAGCATCAGAGTTTCAACATAAAAACGGGCAAATCTTAAAGGTGCTGCTTTAATAACGCTGTAGCCTTCGAGTCCTTCACTTACAAGTTTTCCGCCAAGAGAGATGTGTACGCCATCCTCTGTGACTCCGCCGACTTTCGCTTTACATCCCTCAAAGCCGATATCGCCAAGTCCATGAAGCCCGCATCCTTTGACACACGCCGACCAATACATTCTCACACGTCCAGATTCTAAAGGTACTTTTTCTCCTAAGTAAGTCGCCATATCGATAGCATCCTGTTTGTTTTCTATAACACCAAATGAGCAGTGTTTTGTTCCAGCACACGCGATGAGATTGTTAAAATATGGAGTATTGATATTTTTATATTTTTCGAAAAATGGCTCAGACAGGAGTGCGGGCACATCTTTGACTCCCAAAATATAGATATTTTGCCCCGTACTAAAACGGATTTCGCTATTGCCATAGCGCTCACTGAGTTCACTGACATGTAAGAGATCGCTTCCGCTAAATATACCCGAGGGAATAACTACATGGACGCCAAAACTTCCATCACGAAGTTGGACTTTCCCATGGTCGGCATCTGAAAAATCAAGCGCTGTCATCGTTTCACCTGCAGTTGCAAAGTCGATCTTTGCATTTTCACGTATAGCAGAAGATATTTCAGCCATTCCAACTTCTTCGATCAAATAATTGAGACGGTTTTTATTTCTATTGTCACGAAAACCAAAGCGTTTAAAAAGATCGATGATAGACGCATAAGCGCAGGTGACCTCTTCATGTGAAGATAAGAAGATATCTGCACTTTTTGCTACCTCGCCCACTTTGCCGCCAAGATACATGTTATAGCCATAAACACCATTTTTTTGAGCGAGGATAAAACAGCAGTCATGCCCGTAAACGTTACATCTATTTGACAGTGAGCCAGAAATAGAAGTGTTAAACTTTCTAGGAAGTGCACTTATCCACGCAGGATCGTGCAAAAACTGGCTTTGGAGTTTTTCTAAGAGAGGCTGAGATTCCAAAACATTATCAAATGCATATTTATCTAAAGGATCATTGACAATATTTCTAAAGTTATCAACACCTGTTTGAAAAGAATCGATGCCGACTGTTTGCAAACGGCGCAGAAGTGTTGGAATATTTTCTATATCCAAATATCTAAGTTCTATCTGCGCGCGAGTAGTGATATCGATATAGTCTTGCCCAAAATCTCGTGCGACTTCGCCGATAGCTCTCGCCTGAACAGAATTCAGATGTCCACCCGCAATACGAACTCGCATCATAAATTGTTTTGGAGTTAGACCATCTTTATCAAAGATACCAAAACATTTAAGAAAATATTTTTTATCCTCATCAGGGATGGAGTCATAACCACTTTGTGCGTATTCATCGAGTTTTGAAAATACATCCATCGGATTTTTGAGGATTTTGACTTCTTCTATTTTATTGACTTTTTTATTTCTTGCGATAAACGCTTCATGTAACTTTTGCATTATTCTTCTCCAAGTATTGTAGAGAAATTTTAACATTCATTTAATGTAAAATTAACAATTTATTGATTAAATTTTAATCAATAAGATGGTTATTTAAAGGAATGTTTCCTGATATACTTTTGATGTTCGAAAGTTTTTAATGAAAAATTAAGTTAAGGAGAATCACATGGCGGGTTTTAAAGAGTTAAAGGGACAGGGACATTGGCCGACGCTTTTGGCGGCATTTTTGTATTTTGATTTTAGTTTCATGGTGTGGACTATGCTTGGGCCACTCGCAACAGAGATAGGTGAGTCATTGGCAGCCAGTGGATTTGTGATGAGTGCTTCTGCAAAAGCGACTCTTCTATCTATTCCTATTCTCTCAGGTGCGATTCTTCGTATAGTACTTGGGTTTGGTGTTGATAAATTTGGTGCAAAAGCTACGGCTCTTGTTTCTCAAGCAGTTGTTATTGCTGTACTTTTTTATGCTTACTTTAGAGGTGAGGGGATTACATATAATGAACTCATAATGGTTGCATTTGGTCTTGGTTTTGCAGGTGCATCTTTTGCAGTTGCTCTTCCTCAAGCTGGACAGTGGTATCCGCCGAAGCTTCAAGGTGTTGTTCTTGGAATTGCAGGTGCAGGAAATATCGGTGTGGTTATCGACTTTCTTTTCGCTCCAAAGATAGCGCAGTTTTGGGGATGGCAGTCTGTATTTTTAGTTGGTGCCGTACTTTCAAGTATTATCTTTGTGACATATATGTTTATGGCAAAAAATGCTCCTCTTGAAGTGTATACACCACGTCCTAAAAAATTAAAAGATTACGGAAAACTTTTGAAAGATAAAGATACTTGGTGGTTTAACCTTTTTTATGCCGTAAGTTTTGGTGGATTTGTTGGATTTGCCGGATATATGAAAGTTTATTTGATGGGCACATATCAAGCAGATATGAGCGCTTTTGGTTTGGACTTTTTAGATGAGAGTAACGTTAAAGTTGTTGCTGGATACTTTGGAGCTTTATGTATCTTTGCTGGTGCAGTTCTTCGTCCTGTCGGTGGAGCGATAGCAGATAAAATGGGTGGAGTAAAATCACTTTACTTCTTTTATGGAACAGTTGCAGCGATGGCACTTTTGAGTGCTTACATCACACTTCCGTTTTATTTTGCGATCTTAGTGATGTTCTTGATTATGGCAAATCTTGGTATGGCAAACGGTGCTGTATTTCAGCTAGTACCTCAGAGATTTGGTAAAGATATCGGTATAATGACAGGCATTATCGGGGCGGCTGGTGGTCTTGGCGGATCAGCGCTTATCCAGACTTTTGGATGGAGTAAAGGTGCATTTGATGGCTACTCAGCTGGATTTACTATCTTTGCAGGTGTTGTTTTACTCGCTCTTATGGGTATCAGTTTTGTGAAAACTAGATGGAGAACTACTTGGGGTCTTCAAGCTGGCGGTAGAATTTAAGGAGAAATGATGTCACAAGCCAACATAAAAAGTTCAGGATTTACCCTTGCAAAGGGAAAAAAACTTGTTGGTGATGACGTTTATGAAGTAAAAATGCTTGGCGATCTTACCATCGCCATAGTGTGTGATGGTGTAGGAAGTGCCTCTCATGGGCGTGAAGCAGCCTCAAGAGTTACTTCTTATCTCATCAATAACTTCAAAACGCGCCCAAAAAGCTGGAGTATTGAAAAATCTATTCTCACTTTTGTAGAATCGATCAACTCTATTCTTTATCAAGAATCACAGATCAATTATGAAGCATCAGAACTCGTTACTACTATAGCGCTTATCGTCATTGAGGGTAATCGTCTTTATGGCGTCAATGTCGGTGACAGTAGAGTCTACATGGTCAGAGAAAACGAACTGATTCAACTCTCACAAGATCATGCGATGCAAGAGAGTGGATACGAGGGAGTTCTCACTGAGGCAATAGGAATCTCTAAAGAAGTTTCTCCATATTATTTTGAAAATATCATTCAAAAAAATGACAAGATCTTGCTTTGTAGTGATGGGCTTTATAGTATTATGGATGATGAACGTCTAATAAGTGGCTTGCCTTTTGGTGCGCACGGCTTAGTTAAAAAAGCAAGCAAGATCATGCAACACGATTTGCCAGATGATACCACGGCGGTAGTCGTCGAGATACTTAAGGCTGATGAACTTATTATCTTAAAACAGCAAATTTTACCGATTCCAGAAACTTTGAAAAAAGGGCAGGTGATAGACGGGTTTGTGTTAGAAGAGTCACTCATTCAAAACAATAGAACTTGGAAATGTTCTAAAAAATCAAGAGAATATGTCATCAAATTTGCACCCTTGGAGGGAATTGATGATGAAGCAGTAATTGACCTCTACATCAAAGAAGCATGGAATGCTAAAAGACTGAGATCCAAGTTTTTTCCAAAAGCAGTGATTCCTAAAAAACGAAGTAGCCGTTACTATATTATGCAATTTACAGGCGGTGAAGATCTTGATAGTTATCTAAAAAAACAGCAGTTAAGTATTGATGATACGATAGAACTTGCAAAGACTCTTTTAAATATGTCACAATATCTTCTCAAATTTGATCTTCTCCATGGTGACATCAAGACAAATAATGTCATGATACTAAAAGGTGAGTCGACAAAATTTAAGATCATTGATTTTGGAAGTATTACTGAGATATTTTCATCCGATTCAAGGGCAGGAACGCCAAGTTACCTTTCTCCGCAAAGATTTCAAAATGAAGCGATCAGCGAAACAACTGAGATATTTTCTATTGGTGTTTTACTCTATTTAACACTCACGAAAAAATATCCTTATGGTGAGATTGAGCCATTTCAAACTCCTGTTTTTAAAGAGGCTAAAAAACCGAGTGTCTATAATAAAAATATTCCTGCATGGCTTGACAGTGTAATCCTTCGCGCCATTGCTATCGAAACAGAACGTAGATATGGGCACTATACAGAGATGATGGTTGAACTTCAAAATCCTCAAAAAGTGAAACCGTTTTTTCCAAAAAACAGCTCTATCATCCAAAGATCACCTTTGCTATTTTATAGAACGGCGTTTACGGTAATGTTTATACTCAATATTATTTTGATTTTTTACTGCAATACTAAATAAAGTGACATTTTTGCACTATTAAACTTTTCGTAACTTCATTATAATATCTCTTATTACAAGGAGATATTATGAAAGTTGTATTTGGATTTTTAATCAACCATAAACTGGGAGGGGTAAATAGATGCATATAGCAGTTTCAGCTTGTCTCTTGGGGGAGAATGTACGGTTTGACGGCGGACATAAGCGCGATGAGTTTGTGACAAAACAAATCTCAAAGTATGCTTCATTTGTCTCCTTTTGTCCGGAAGCTTTGGCATTTGGGATTCCAAGACCTTCGCTTCGCATTATTAGCGATGGTGAAAATGAGAGGATCATCTCAAATAAAACTGGGGATGATCTTACACAAGCGATGATAGATGTCTCTAAGAGCGAGATCGACAAGATTACTCAAACTCCACTCACCGGCATCATCTTCAAATCACGATCTCCAAGCTGTGGGATGATGAGTGCTAAAAAGTATCTGCAAAATGGTTTTAACGATGGGAAAACAGATGGCATTTTTATGAAGATGTGCCGTGAGCGGTTTCCGCTTTTGCCGATGGAAGAGGAGGGCAGGCTTCAAGATGCATGGTTGAGAGAAAACTTCATGATGCAGCTCTTTGCTTATGATTCTATAGAAAAATTAAAAGAAAATTCCTATGATATAAAATCACTTGTAAAGTTTCATACTCAAAATAAGTTTTTACTTCAGGCTAAAAATGAGAAGCTCTATCGTGAGCTTGGCAATATCGTAGGCAATCATGAGAACTTATCATTTGTGGAACTTTTTGAAGCTTACGAACAAAAATTTAAACTTGCCATCTCGAAAAAAAGCACTATCAAAAAAAATAGAAATGTCCTTGAACATATGGCAGGGTTTTTTAAAAAAAATCTGAGCAAAGTGGAAAAAGAGGTGGTGCATGAGCATATACAAGAGTATGCAGATAAGCTCGTGCCTATCATTGTTCCACTAAGTACCATCAAGCTTTTTGCGCAAAAATACAATACCACGTATCTGCTTGAACAGGTATTTTTAGAGCCATACCCAAAAGAGTTGGCTCTTCGTTCTGACATTGACAGTTCAAAATAATGAAACGTATTCTTTGGTTTCGACGTGATCTTAGAGTCAGCGATAACTCGCTTCTCACATTTGGCGGTGAGGTGTTACCGATCTTTATCTTTGACACGAATATTTTAGACTCTTTGGATATAAACGATAGACGAATAACCATCATTTTTAATGCAGTTGTGAAACTAAAATCTGATCTCCAAGAGATAGGACTTGATCTCAAAATCTATTATGGTAAACCCATAGAAATTTTAAAACATCTTGCGTCATTTGGATTTGATGAAGTAGTCGCAAGCGGAGATTATGATGCTTACGCAAGACAAAGGGATCTTGAGGTTTCGCAGTTTATCCATTTTAGATACTTGAGTGACACCTATATTTTTAAACCTCATGAGGTTTTAAAAGAGGATAAAACGCCCTATTTGGTGTTTACTCCTTTTTATCAAAAAGCTTTGAAAGTCTTAGAAAACAGAGAAATTTTTAAAAAAGAGATTGCCACTCATACGCTTCATACTATTTGCTATGATGGTATTTCAGGCTTTAAAAATAGTAAATGTATCCAGTTGGATTTAGAGATGAAAACTCTTGGATTTCAAAAAACAGAATTAGATCAAATCTCCTTAAAATCAAAGCTTCAAAGCTTACGCCTAAAGCTTTGTATATATAAACTTGAGAGAGATTTTTTAAGTCTTGATGCCACTTCAAACCTGAGTGTCGAACTTCGCTTTGGAACGCTTGGCATAAGAGAACTGCTTCGTTTTGTACAAGGGTTAGATGGAAGTGCGGACTTTATCCGCCAGCTAATCTTTCGCGATTTTTATGCGTATCTTCTCTTTCATTTCCCTCGCATTGAGCATGAAAACTACAAATATAGTTTTAACGGTATTGCAGATCAGCAAAAATATGAACTTTTTTGCAGTGCAAAAACGGGAGTTCCCATCATCGATGCCGCAGTCACTCAGCTCATTACAACAGGAAAGATGCACAATCGTGCTCGTATGGTCGCAGCTTCTTTTTTTACCAAAGATCTATTGCTTCCGTGGCAATGGGGAGAGAAGTTTTTTGCAAAACATCTTTTGGATTATGACAAAGCGAGCAATGTGCTTTCTTGGCAGTGGAGTGCAGGAACTGGCGTTGATCCACAACCCTACTTTAGGGTTTTCAATCCCTATTTACAGGCAAAGAGGTTTGATAAAGATACTTTTTATATTAAACAATATCTATCTCAGCTTTGTGATATAGACTTAAAAAATATTCATGATGAAGAGTGGCTTTTAAACAATAAAATATTAGAATATCCCCGTCCCATTATTAGACATCATGAGGCATCAAAAATAGCGATAGAGAGCTTTAAACACATGGAGATCTAAAATGCTAAATCTGCAAGATATGAGACAAGATTATAAAAAAGCTGAGCTGAGTAAAGAGAGTGTAGATGAAAGTCCGTTTGTGCAGTTTGAACAGTGGTTTGGTGATGCACAAAGATCAGAAATTTTAGAACCAAACTCTATGGTAGTAGCAACTTGCGGCAGCGATGGCTTGCCCAATCTTCGCGCCGTTTTATTAAAAATTTTCGATGAACGCGGTTTTGTATTTTTTACTAACTATCATAGTAACAAAGCTCTTGAGATAGAGCAAAATCCAAATGTTGCGGCTGAGTTTTTATGGCTTGATTTAGAGCGGCAAGTGAGAGTGCGCGGTAGATGTGAAAAGATAAGCACCGCCGAGTCTCTGAGCTACTTTTTAAAGCGCTCACGTGAGAGTCAGTTAGGTGCTTGGGTGAGTGACCAGAACAAGATTATTAGCTCGAGAAAGATGCTCATGATGCAGATAGAGAAGATGAAAGCCAAGTTTCAAAGCGGTAATGTTCCGTTACCTGATTTTTGGGGTGGATATAGAATCATCCCACACTCTATAGAGTTTTGGCAAGGACGAGAGAGTAGACTTCATGACCGTATTTTATATACCAAAGAGGGTGAGAATTGGAAGATCAGCAGACTTGCGCCCTAAGGCTTACATCTAAATAAAATAGATACAATTTGAACGATAGATTTAACAACTATGGAGTAACAATGCAGAACAATGAAACCTTAGAACTTTTAAAAAAGCATGATCTTTTAAAGATCATCGATGATGAGCTTGATATCTATCTTGAAATCCCTCATGTCGCATATATAGAGGTCAAAAAGCCAGATAGTAAAGCGATACTTTTTACAAATGTAGTGGATAGAAAAAATGGCAAAAAGTTTGATACACCAATTCTGATGAACGTATTTTGCTCACACAAAGCGGTGGAACTTCTTATCGGTGATGGTGACAAAATCGCCGCGCGTATCCAAGATCTCCTTCACATGAAACCGCCAAGTGGATTTATGGATAAGCTCTCTATGTTTGGAACTCTCTTTAATCTCAAATCTGTTTTTCCTAAAAAACTGAACAAAAAAGGTGAGTGCCAAGAGGTCATAAAACTCGGGATTGAGGCAAAACTCAGCGAGCTTCCAATTCTTACTACGTGGGAGCAAGATGGCGGACCTTTTATCACGATGGGGCAGGTCTATACCAAAAGTTTGGACGGCAAGATGAGCAATCTTGGGATGTATCGTTTGCAAGTGTATGACGACCATACTTTGGGAATGCACTGGCAGATCCATAAAGATTCAAACCACTTCTTTCATGAGTACAAAAAAGCGGGCGTAAAAATGCCGGTTTCCATCGGTATCGGTGGTGATCCTATCTATATTTGGTGTGGTCAAGCACCACTACCTATCGGTGTTTTTGAACTGCTTTTGTATGGATTTATCAAGGGTAAAAATGCACAGCTTGTGAAATCTATCACAAACGATATTTATGTACCTCGCGATGTGGACTTTGTGATCGAAGGACTTGTAGATGTCCAAAACCTTCGCATCGAAGGGCCTTTTGGAGATCATACCGGATACTACACGCTTAAAGAGGAGTATCCTTTTATGAATGTGACCGCCATCACGCATAAAAAAGATCCGCTTTTTGCAGCAACAGTAGTAGGGAAACCGCCTTTGGAAGATAAATATATGGGACACGCCACAGAACGTATCTTTTTACCTCTTTTAAAGACTACGGCACCTGATTTACTAGACTACTATATGCCAGAAAACGGAGTTTTTCATAATCTCATTTTGGCAAAGATAAAGACACTTTATCCAGGACATGCACAGCAGACTATGCACGCGTTTTGGGGAGTGGGGCAGATGAGTTTTGTTAAACACGCTATCTTTGTGGGAGAAGATGCACCTTCTCTTACAGAGCATGACGCAGTGACAAGATATATCCTAAACAGAATTGACCTGCATGATCTTTTTATCAGCCGTGGAGTCGTGGACGCGCTTGATCACAGCTCAAACAAGTTTGCAGTGGGTGGGAAACTGGGCATCGACTGCACTGGCGAGGAGATCAAAGAGTCCGGCATTACACATTTGAGTGATGAAGAGCTTTTACAAAAGATGCAAGAACTTTCCTTACGTGCGAAGTACCCTATGGGTGTAAAAGATTTAAAACAGTATTACACTGACACAAAAAATCCGATTTGTCTTATCAGCGTAGAAAAAACAAGATCACAAAAAGAGCTTTTTGCTGAATTAAAACCGCTTCTTGGTCACATCAAAATCCTTATTATCGTCGATGAAAAAGATAATTATCTTGATAATCCTTATATGCTCATTTGGCGTGTTGTAAACAACATAGATGCAACACGCGATATCTTTTTTGAAAAAAACAGTGTGTGTGTGGATGCAACGACAAAAAGTGAAGTAGATGGATTTATGCGAGAGTGGCCTGATGATGTTACATGTACGCAAAGTGTTTTAGAATCTTTAAAACAAAGAAAGATTATCGACATCGATGATACATTTGAGCGAAAGTTTTTACTTTAATAGCAATCCAGAAAATTAAGGAAATAAAGATGAAAACATTTGAGATCAGTTCGCTTATAGATTGTAGGGTTGAAGAACTCTATGCTTTTCATCTTGATGTAAACAATCTTCCAAAGATCACTCCGCCAAATATGAAAGTCACACTTTTAAATAAGGTGGAGAAGATCTCTTTGGGAACTGAGATATACCTAAGAAATGTGCAGTATTATGTGCCAACTTACTGGAGGGTGCGCGTGGATGAAATAAGAGAGCCAAACTTGCTTGTAGATCTGGCTTTAGAGTCCCCATTTTACTATTTCAGACATCAGCATATCTTTACTCAAAAAGGAGATTTGTGTGAGCTTCGAGATGTTGTTGAGATTACCCTTCCCTTGGAATTTATGACAAAGTTTTTATATCCCTTTGTATTAAAACAGTTACAATTGATGTTTGAATACAGACACAGTATCACAAAGAAAATATTGGAGCAAAAAAAATGAATATTTATGATTTTAAAGTGAAAACAATCGATGCTCAAGAGATCACGCTGGAGAAGTATAAAGATAAAGTCATGCTCATTGTCAATGTAGCAAGTAAATGTGGATTTACACCTCAATATGAGGGCTTAGAAGCTTTACATGTAAAGTATGGCGAGAAAGGTCTTGCAGTGCTTGGATTCCCATGCAACCAGTTTTTAGGACAAGAACCTGGAACTGAAGAGGAGATAAAAAATTTTTGTACACTCAATTTTGGTGTGAAGTTTGATATGTTCTCAAAAATAGACGTAAACGGCGAGAACACTCATCCTCTTTATAAATATCTCAAAAGTGAAGCTGGAGGAGTTCTGGGAACTGAAGCGATAAAGTGGAACTTTACAAAGTTTTTAGTCGATAGAAATGGTAAAGTAATCCAACGCTATGCGCCGGCGACTACACCTCAAGAGATAGATGAAGATATAAGAAAGTTACTTTGAAAAGTACCAACTGACAAATTAAGCATACAAAAAATGTTGCTCTTTTCGTACAATAAAACAAAAAAATCAAGGTAGTTTTATGAAAAGAGCAATTTTACTTTTAAATATGGGTGGACCCAATAATCTTGACGAAGTGAGTGTTTTTTTACACAATATGTTTAATGATAAAAATGTTATCAACGCACCAAAAATTATTCGTATGTTTGTGGCAAAACTCATTATTTTTATGCGCCTTCATGAGGCAAAAAGCAACTATAAAGCAATAGGTGGAAAATCTCCGATAGGCGGATATACACAACAGCTCATCGATGCACTAAGTTTACAGGTAGATGCTACTGTTCATATGGTAATGCGCTATACTCCTCCATTTGCAAAAGATACACTGAAAAATCTTCAAGAAGTTGATGAGATCTACGCAATCCCTCTTTATCCGCATTACTCTACAACGACTACACTCTCAAGCATGGAGGATCTGCAAAACTCTATGAAACAATTAGGCATCAAAGCAAAACTTAAAACAATCGATAAATATTACAAAAATGAAAACTACAACAAAGCGATCGTCGAGAGAATAAAAGAGTCTTTGGGTGATGCGGACGCGAGTGAGTATGAACTTATATTTTCAGCCCATGGACTTCCTCAGAGAATCATCGACAAGGGTGATCTTTACCAAAGAGATATCAAGTATAATGTTTTTTATGCAAGAAAAGCTTTGATGCAAGCGGGGATAGAGTTTCACAAAACCCATCTTGCTTATCAATCCCGTCTTGGACCATTAGAGTGGATTCGTCCTTATTTGGAAGATAAACTCAAAAGTTTAAAAAAGAAAAAAGTAATAATCTACCCGATAGCTTTTACTGTCGATAACTCAGAAACGGAGTTTGAACTCGAAATCGAGTATCGAGAAAAAGCTGAGGAGATGGGATTTGTGGATTACAGAGTCTCAAAAGTGGTTAACAATCATCCTCTATTTGTCGAGAGCTTAAAAGAGATCTATGAGGAGTTAAAACAGTGTTAGAATATGCAGTCGTAGGCTCAGGAGTAGGTGGATGTTCCATCGCTGCATATCTTGACGCAAAAGGGTATAAAACTGTACTTTTTGAAAAAGATTCTAATCTTGGCGGATGCAGTTCTACATTTACTCGAAACTCTTACATGTACAACACAGGCGCTACCACTTTGGCTGGGTATAAAGATGGGCATATCGTGAAATCTCTTTTTGACTCTATCGGCTATAAACCAAAACTCTTAGCAACGGATCCCGCAATTGTGATTATACAAAATGGTAAAACTTCTCCAAGATACAGAGATTTGGAGAAGTTTTTAACAGTTGTAGAGCAAAACTATCCACACCCAAAAAATAGAGAGTTTTGGACGCTTGTGTATGAATTAAACAAGAAATTTTACTCGATTGATGGATATTATTATTCAAATAGCTCTTTTTTAAAAAAAGCACTTTCGCTTTTGAGTTATACACCCATTTTTTTGAAGTTTTTTAGATATTTTTCTGTGAATGCAAAAACTTTTTTAGATCACTTCTTTGGCGGAATAGACAAAGAGTATTTAGATTTTTTAGAGGCTCAGATTATGATCGTCGCACAGGCAAAAAGTTCTGAGATAAATTTCTTTACCTGTGCGCTTGCTCTTGGATATACCTTCAATGAAACACATTATGTTTATGGAGGAATGGGCGCGCTTTTCGATGGAATGAGTGCAGATATGAAAGATGTGAGAGTGAACTCTGAGATTAAAAAAATAGAAAAAAAAGAGGGATATTACAAGCTTTACACAAAGGATGAGGTCATCGAGGCAAAGAATGTGATTTTAAACTCGACGGTGTATGCAAGTGCAAAACTTTTCGATGAAAGTTCGATACAAAATTACTATAAAAAATATGAAAAACTCGACAATCGTCAAAGCTCTTTTATGCTTTACGTGACGATTAAAAGTGATGTGGAATTTGCGCATCATTATCAGATTATTCAAGATGAAAAGTTTGAAGGTAGCATCTCAAATGCACTCTTTGTTTCATTTTCAGATAAAGATGATGAGCAAATTGCGCCAAAAGGTTACTACTCTATCACAGCTTCCATCCACACAGATGTAAGGTTTTGGCAAAAAGATGCAGATTATAAGGCAAAAAAAGAGAGATTAAAAAACTTACTGCTAGAATCTCTTATGAAAAATCTTGATATCCAAACATCTCAGATTATAGATTGTATTAGTGCAACTCCGAGTACATTTGCTAAATATATAAGCCGTTCTCAGCTTGGAGGTAATGCGATTACTATGAAAAACTTTTTACCTTTTCTGCCATCAAATGACACACCTATAAAAGGACTTTACAACGTAGGCGACACTGTCTATGCCGCGCAAGGCTGGCCTGGTGTAATGCTTGGTGTAAACAATCTCAAAAAGCTTTTACATGTATGATATAGCTTTACATGTAAAGCTCAAAGACTGGCTTTATATTCTCATATTTGGACTTGTTTTTGGCTCTTTTTTATCTGCTTTGGGTTATGTGCTTTTAGAAAAAGATTGGCTCAACGGTGCTTTATATGGAGTGCTACTCGGCTTTAGTATCACTTTTTTATCTTTGGTTTTTATCTCTTTTATGAATCATTTTGTGTTACCAAAAGTGAGTCCTAAATACTGGCTCATTTTGGCGATAGTTTTCTCCTTTTTATCAGGATTTTTTGGGACACTTCTCAGTGTATTTGTAGCACAAAAAACGGGGATTGAACTCATTGCATTATTTGAAACAAGTTCGGTGGGTATTGCTGCAACTATCGGTATTTTGACCTATCTTTTAGGTGCGCTTTTATACAGATTTGTACGGATGCGAAATGAAAAAGAGTTAGTTGATGGCAACTATATCAAAAGCAGACTCTCTTCTCTTGAGACTCAGTTAAATCCTCATTTTTTATTTAACGCACTTAACTCCATTGCTGAACTTATCCACACCGATGTGAACAAAGCAGAAGAAGCTATACTCAAAGTCTCCTCATTTTTACGAAATACGATGAGTGAAGAAGCCCATATCAGCATAAAAAATGAGCTCTTACATGTAAGGGATTATGTGGAACTTGAAAACATCCGTTTTACAGATAAAATTCTCTTACATGTAAACGGATCATTTCCCCCGTACAAGATCCCGAAATTTTCTATCCAGCTTTTGGTTGAAAATGCTATCAAGCATGGTTTTATACAAAAAGAGAAAAATCTAAATATCGAGATCTCTTTTGATGTGCAAAAAAAGGTACTCATAGTAAAAAATGATGGGACTCCGATGAAGAGCAATACGTTTGGAATCGGTCTTACAAATCTGAATCAAAGATTGGAACTTTTATGCAAAGGGTTTCTAGAAGTAGGTGACAAAGAAACACCAACATTTTATATACATTTAGGAGATTGTCATGAAAATACTCGTAGTTGATGATGAACCACTTGCACGCGCTCGTGTGATACGTATGCTTACAACACTTGGATATAAAGATATTTTTGAAGCTACAAATGCGGATAAAGCCATAGCCATCGTGAGGCAAAATGAGATAGACCTTGTACTTTTAGATATCAATATGCCAGGCGTGAGTGGCATAGAACTCGGTCATGAACTAAAATATCTTAAAAATAATATCGCGATCATCTTTCAAACAGCCTATGAAGAGCATGCGCTAGAAGCTTTTGAGATTGGAGCCGTTGGGTACTTGGTAAAGCCATTTAGCATTGATCAGCTTTCAACAACGCTCTCTCGGGTAGTCAAAGAGAGTGACTCCTCATACAAGATGATGAGTAAAAACGGTGAGCACTATTATCTTCTTAAACCTGAAGATATTTTTTATATCAAAGCAGATCTTGCAGAGGTGATACTTCGTACATCAAGTGGTTTTTCATACAGCGCTCAAAAAATATCGGATTTGGAAGATAAACTCAGCTCTTATGGTTTTATACGAATTCATCGCTCTTATCTTATCAATCCAGACAAGATAAAAGAGATGACGACAATAGAGCAGAGTAAACTAAGGTTTTCATTTTCTGGAATAAATGATGAGATAGATTCAAGCAAGGATGGAGCAAAAGAGTTTAGAAATCTTTTTTCTAACTAAACTCTTTTAGTATTTAAGCGTCATATGCATCATAAGCGATAGATGCGGCTTTTTCTTTGTAGGTCTGGAAAGGTTCTTTCTCTTGAGGTCTATTGTTTAAAATCGCATTTAGTTCATCATTGCGATCTCTTAAAATATCTTCAAACTCATTTTTATTGAGAGGTTTGTCATCTTCAAATTTATCAAGTAAGATATTACTTTGACCCGCGAGGATAAGATAACTGAGATTGCCATAATCGACCATCACAATTCTGTTAACCTGATCTAGCTGTTTTGAAAAGCGCACTTGCAAATCTTCATGTACTTCAGTTTTCGCACCAAACATCCAAGGTTTTTTAAGTGGTTTTGCACTTGAAGTTGTTGGTTTAGTTTGCGAGATGACGGCTCCCATTTTCTTTTTAAGATAAAAAACAAAACCAAGTGTCGTAAGCAATATGGCCATAACGACATAGTATCCTGTAGATATCTGTAGATCAGGTCCTGTAGGTAAAGCAGTCGTAGCAGCAGTTGTAGCATTTGGTTCTGTAGCAGCAGCTCCTTGTTTATCAAATCTCAGTCTTAAACCATAAGAATCTACAGTTCTAGAAGCTTGTACTTGCACGTCATTTGGGATAACGGCCACAATTTGTGTATAAGTTGTGATCGGACTGATAGTAAGCTCGGAGATAAATTTAGAATTTAAAGATTTTACCTTTTCAGATTCTATAGATGCACCTTCAAGCTTGATAATGATCTTACCATCGAGTGTCTGCTGGGAGATAACACCATCATAAGGGGTGTCAAAAGTTAGCATTACATCTACTTTATCACTTCTTTCATAAACGTTGTAACTGAGTATCTTTGATGCAAAAAGCATAAAAGGGATTAAGAGTAAAAAGAGGATTTTTTTCATAGTTTTTCCTTCGATAGATGGTATAAGACAGCACTGGAATTAAGCACTTCATTGATACGGATGGCAAGATTTTTTTCATAGACCATGACTTCGCCTTTACCTAAAATACGACCATTAACATAGGATTCTACACTTTCTCCGGCAGGTTTTTTCAGATCTATGACAGAGCCTTTTTCAAGTTGAAGTATGTCACGAATGGTGAGTTCTGTTTCACCAAGATCGGCGATAAACTCCACTTCCATATCTAAAAGACCCTCATAGTTCATCCATGAAAGTTCTTCTGCTTCATTAAACTCTTTCTCGCTATAGTGCGGCATTTTATTCCTTGATTGCTATGAGTATACTGCCATTTTTTAAAGAGATTCTATTCATTCCATCGCAGAGAAGATTGAATTTTTTCGTCTCTAAAAACAATGGAGTTTTAATGTTAAAAACTTTTGCGTTATTGCTCTCTTGAGCCAGGACTTTTGCACTTCCGACGATCATATTTGTCGTTTCAAGCAACATATCTTGAAGCGTTTTATCGTCACTTTCATCTTCAAAAAGAAAGATTCCGCAAACATCTTGTAAAAGCTCTTTTGACAAAGCGACATATACAGTATGAGATTTTTCGTTTTCAACTATCTCTATACTAGCAATAAGCATTCTCATTTTTGGAATGGTGGTTTTAAAAGTGTAGGGCTCTCTTATTTGATGTTTACAAAAATTTGTTGCCGCTTTTGTAATTATAGATAACATTTTTGTCCAAGTTGCAAAATTTAGTAGATTATACGTTATACAAACCTAAAATTAAATTAATACACTCTCTAATTATACGTCTTCATAAGCTATTCTTGGGTATAATCGAGGGAAAAATTAAGCATGAAGAGAGCGTATGGCCGAACTACTATTACTTGGCGGTTTTGTTGGATTTTTGTCAGGTTTTTTTGGCGTAGGCGGCGGAACTATTTTGGTTCCTTTACTACTATTTTTAAATTATGATATGAAAACCGCGATTGGGATTTCTGTCTTACAGATGGTGTTTAGTTCCATATACGGAAGCTACTTAAATCTCAAAAAAGGCACTTTAGATTTAAAAATGGTCTCCATTATCGGCTCTGGCGGATTTATAGGAGCGCTTTTTAGTGGTTTTATAGTAGCTAATGTAGATGCAAAAATACTACAGATCATTTTTATAAGCTTTTCTACCTTTGCCCTTTTGAGACTTTTTTTTCAAGTAAAAGAACATAAGGGTGAAAAACAAGCACAACCGATTATTCTGTTTATCATAGGTTTTTTCCTTGGAATGATTAGCATTTCGATTGGTGTGGGGGGATCTGTTTTACTTGTACCTATTTTAGTTGGATTCTTTCATGTAAGTCTAAAAAAAGCGACTTCAGCGGGGCTTTTCTTTGTTGTTTTCTCCTCTGTTTCGGGATTTATTTCACAAAGTCTTCATGGAATGATCGATTATCGTACGGGTTTGATTATAGGAATTGCGTCGCTTGTGGGCGTATATTTTGGAGTGATGTTGAAACATTCAACTCATGAAACATTGCAACGAAAATTACTCGTCTTGTTTTATGTCGGGGTGGTCAGCTACTTGATCTATAAAACATTTTTTTTACAGGGATAATGAATGATAAAAATATATGGTGCACGTGAAAATAATTTAAAAAATATCTCTTTGGAAATACCGAAAAATAAGCTTGTCGTATGTACTGGCTTAAGTGGAAGCGGAAAGTCCACACTTGCGTTTGATACATTGTATGCTGAGGGACAAAGACGCTACATCGAATCACTCTCTTCGTATGCAAGACAGTTCTTAGACCGTATTGGAAAACCTGATGTAGACAAGATAGAAGGACTTACTCCAGCTATTGCCATAGATCAAAAAACAACTTCTAAAAATCCTCGTTCAACAGTGGGAACGATTACTGAAATTTACGATTATCTTCGTCTTTTGTATGCTCGTGTGGGTGTGCAACACTGTCATCAATGCGGCAAAAAGATCACGCAGATGAGTGCTGAGGATATCATTAACGAAGTGTTAAAACTTCCAGATGGCGCAAAAGTAGTCATTTTATCTCCCATTGCAAGAGAGAAAAAAGGCTCATTTGGGGAGATTCTAGAATCTCTTGTACAAAAAGGGTATGTCAGAGCGATGATTGATGGTGTTATGGTCAGGCTTGATGAGGAGATAGAACTTTCTAAAACTAAAAAACATACCATTAAAGTCGTTATAGACCGTCTTGTAATTAGCGATGACAACAAAGAGCGTATTGCTCAGGATGTTGAAAAAGCACTCAAACAAAGTTATGGTGAAGTTGAAATAGATATCTTAAATCATGAAGAGTTAGAACTAAAAGATGCGAGTATCCATTACAGCGAGCACAACGCATGTTTTGACTGTAAGATCAGTTTTGATGAGCTTGAACCTCTTTCTTTTTCCTTTAATTCACCAAAAGGCGCATGCCCGGAGTGTGATGGTTTAGGTGTTCGTTATGCGCTTGATAATGACAAGATTATTGACGGTGACCTTACTATTGAAACTGGAGCTGTTAAAATCGTATATGGCTTTAACAAGGGCTACTATTTTACTTTTCTCAAAGGGTTCTGCGTAGAAAACAAGATTGATATCAAAGTTCCATTTTCTGAGCTTGAAGAGTATCAGAAAAAAGCGATTTTACACGGTGGCATAGACGAGATAACCTTCCTTTGGAAAGGTCATCCGGTAAAGCGTGTTTGGCCGGGAATAGTAAAAATCGCCTACGATATGTTCAAAGATGATAAAGAACTTGCTGATTATATGAGTGAAAAGGTTTGTAATGTCTGCCATTCACATCGACTTAAAGCTGAAAGTTTAGCTGTAAAAGTTTCAGATCACGGTATTGCGCAAATATTGGATATGCCTATCAACAAAAGCTACGAGTGGTTTAAAAGTGAGGATAATTTTTCTCATCTGAGTGATAAAAACAGGATGATCTCTGCACCTATTTTAAATGAGATACGTGAGAGGTTATACTTTTTATTTGACGTTGGTCTTGGATATATCACACTTGGACGAGATGCCAGAACTATCAGTGGCGGGGAAGCACAGCGCATCCGTATTGCTTCACAGATCGGAAGCGGTTTGACGGGTGTCATGTATGTGCTTGATGAGCCGAGCATCGGACTTCATGAGAGAGATACTTTAAAACTCATTCGTACACTTCGCTCTTTGCAAGAAAAGGGCAATAGCGTGATCGTAGTCGAACACGACAAAGAAACGATTGAAAATGCCGATTACATCGTAGATATTGGGCCTGGTGCCGGAAAGTTTGGCGGTGAGGTCGTGTTTGCGGGAACATATGAAGAGCTGAAAAAGGCTGATACTTTGACGGCTGATTATATGACGGGACGCAAAGATATCAAATACTTTTACAGACGACCGCAAGAGAAGTTCATAGAGATAAAAAATGTGACCTTGAATAATATTAACGATCTCAGCGCAAAAATCCCGCTCAATAACTTTACTTGTATCACCGGAGTAAGCGGAAGCGGGAAAAGTTCTTTGATCCTTCAGACGCTTTTACCGACAGCCAGAGAGATACTCAATCATGCAAGAAAAGTAAAAAAAATCGCAGGTGTCGAGATAGAGGGACTTGAACATGTAGATAAAGTGATCTATCTAGATCAAAGTCCCATCGGTCGCACTCCAAGAAGTAATCCTGCAACTTATACGGGTGTTATGGATGAGATTCGTAATCTTTTTGCAAAGACAAAAGAGGCAAATATCCGCGGATATACAAGTTCAAGATTTAGCTTTAACGTCAAAGGCGGACGTTGTGAGAAGTGTCAGGGTGAGGGCGAGATCAAGATAGAGATGCATTTTTTACCCGACATTATGGTCAAATGTGATTCATGTAAAGGGACTCGTTATAACTTCCAAACACTCGAAGTTCTTTATAAAGGGAAAAGTATCTCTGATGTTTTAAATATGAGTGTCGCCGAAGCTTTAGAGTTTTTTGATCCGATTCCAAAAATCAAGATAAAAATGCAGACGCTTTTTGATGTTGGTCTTGGTTACATCACACTTGGACAAAATGCAACAACACTTTCAGGCGGGGAAGCACAACGTATCAAGCTTTCTAAGGAACTTAGCCGCAAAGACACAGGAAAAACACTCTATATCCTTGATGAGCCAACAACGGGATTACATTTTGATGATGTCAACCGCTTAACAAAAGTGCTTCATAATTTCGTAGAACTTGGAAACAGTGTTCTTGTCATCGAACATAATCTTGATATGATAAAAAATGCTGATTATGTCATAGATATGGGACCTGAGGGTGGAAGCGGCGGTGGAAATATCATCGCTATGGGAACTCCAGAAGAAGTATCACAAAGCTATAAAGAGAATGGAAGCTATACGGGTGAGTATCTTGCAAAAGAGCTTAGTAGGTACAAATGAGAATATTTTTTTATTTTTTAATCGCTTTTTTCTTTATTGGATGTGCAAACACTGTTGAAGACGTAAAACCAGCAGAGCCACCGGTCACAGAAAAAGTGACCAAGGCTCCAGAGTTAAAACAAGTGCAAGTTGAGGAAAAAACAAAAGTTCAAGAACTCCAACCGCTAGCTATAGCAAAAGCTGAAATAACAAAAGTTGAAGCGGTAAAAATTCCAAATGTTAAGACTACGCACGCTCTGCGTGTTAAGAGTATGAAGATCAAATCAAGCCCGCTGAAATATGTTAGTAAGGATCTTTCAAAAACAGATGATATTATCTCTGAACTTCCGCAAAATTCTTCAAACATTAGTGAAGTTGTACAGTTTGACAATGAAAATTTTGATGAAGTTGTTGATATTTTTATCAACAACTGTAAGAGTGCGACAACACGAAAGATGTATGGTTCTCTTTGTGACAGTGCTTTACATGTAAGCGATAAAAAGGTATTTATTAAAAAGAATTTTAAACTCTATAAAATTGTAGATAATCAAAAAGACGAGGGTGTTTTAACTGGTTATTATGAGCCTGAACTTCACGGTTCTTTGACGAAGCATGATAAGTATATCTATCCAATTTATCAAAAACCTGTAAATATGGGTGTGGAATCTGCTGTTTTGAATACTGAAACAAACAGTAGTACAATACAAAATAGTTCAAGAGCAGATTTTAATAATCTTAATAATCCTGCTTTATGTTATGTGGATAATAAAATTGATGAGTTTTTTCTTGAAATACAAGGTTCAGGACGTGTAAATCTAGATACGAATAAAACGCTTTATGTAGGTTATAACGGTACAAATGGACAAAAATACACATCAATTGGAAAATATTTGATAGCGAAAGGATATATGAGTCAAGATCACATGTCATTACAAGATATTAAGGCGTGGGCACATAAAAATCCAGATAAAATAGATAGTGTGTTAAATCAAAATGCGAGAGTTGTCTTTTTTAAAAAAAGAGATAATACCAATGTTACGGGTTCTCTGGGTATACCTTTAACTCCCATGCGCTCGGTTGCAGTTGATAGTGCATATGTTCCGCTTGGAAGTATGCTTTTGATAGATGCACAAGATTATAAACATTCTATCAAAAATATTGTATTTGCACAAGATAGAGGTGCGGCTATTAAATCCGCAGTGCGAGCGGATCTTTTTACAGGTTATGGCAAAGAAGCACTTGCAATCGCAGGAAATCTCAAAGCAAAACTGAAAATGTGGATATTCTTGCCAAAAGTACAGATGCAATGAAAAGATCACTGGAAAAGTTTAACCGTCTTGTAGAATCTCTTGAAGAGTTACCTACAGTGGGAAAAAAATCAGCTATTCGTCTTGCGTACCATATGGTTATGAAGGATAGTTTTAATGCTATTAAACTTGCTCACGCCATAGAAAATGCGGTTGGAAGTTTGAAAAAATGTATCTCTTGCGGTGGGATGAGTGAAGATGAACTCTGCGCTATATGCAGCGATACTTCAAGAGATATAGAAGTTTTATGTATTGTTGAAAATGCAAAAGATATTTTGACTTTTGAAGAAAATGGGCTTTTTGACGGTAGATACTTTGTTCTTGATTCACTTGAACAGTTAGATATCTCACATCTTCAAGATATGGTTTCAAGTGGTGTAAGCGAGGTGATTTTTGCGCTCACGCCATCGATTCAAAATGACGCTGTTATTTTATACATCGAAGATAAACTCAGAGATTATGATCTTCATTTTACAAAAATAGCGCAAGGTGTTCCAACAGGTGTGAGTCTTGAAAATATAGATATCCTTTCACTTACACGTGCCATGGAAGATAGAGTGCGGGTTTAGAATATCCTTGAGATCTCAAGGTTTATTTTTGAAGTAAAGCTATGAAATCCTCTTTTTTCATAGGTTTCGCAAAGTAATATCCTTGGATGATATCGCATCCTTTCTCTTTTAAATATTCAAATTGATATTTCTTTTCAACACCCTCGGCGATCACTTTTAGTCCTAGAGATTTGCCCATCGCAAGAATAGTATTGAGGATGATCTCATCATTATTTTCATTTTCACAAATATCATCCACGAACGTTTTATCTATTTTGAGTGTGTCAATAGGAAAGCTTTTTAGATATGCCAACGAAGAATATCCCGTACCAAAATCATCAATATAGATCGATATTCCGAGATCTTTAATACTTTTGAGTGTTGCTATTGTTTTACCCACATGCTGCATCATTATGCTTTCTGTTATTTCAATGCCTAGCTGTTTTGGATTGATTTCACTTTGTTGCATTGCATTTTTCAAATCTGTATAGAGATCCCCATTTTGAAACTGTCTGGTTGATACATTTATTGATATTTTAAGATTTTCAAAGCCAAGAAAGTTGAATTCTTTGATATCTTTTGTACTTTGTTGGATGACAAATTTACCAAGACTAAGTATAAAACCTGTACTCTCGGCAAGTACTATAAAGATATTTGGTCCGATCATACCTTGTGTTTTGTGATTCCAACGAATAAGTGCTTCCGCACCGATGATCATTTGTGTTTTTACATCAACCTTTGGCTGGTAGTAAAGTTCAAATTCATGGTCATAATATGCTCTTTGCATATCATTGATAAGATCTACTTCTTGATGGATCTTATTATTTAGCGATTGGGTGAAGAAACTAAAATTATCCCGTCCATCACTTTTTGCTTTGTACATAGCGATATCAGAATATTTCATAAGTTCTTTTATGTTTGTTGAATCATTAGGATAGATAGATATTCCCATACTTGCAGAGAGTCTAAGGGAATATCCTTTTATTAAGAGCTCATTTCTAAACTCTTGTAAGAGAATATTGATAATTGGAAGTATCTCGCTTGGATCTTCAAAGTTCGAGATGACTAGTATAAATTCATCGCCGCCTATTCTAGCGATAAGACTTTCTTTTGGTAAACTCGCCGTTAGTATATTTGCCACAGTTTTTAAAAGCGCATCACCTACATCGTGTCCGAGTGTGTCATTGATATTTTTAAAATGGTCAAGATCTAAAAATATAAGTGCAAATCTTTTATTATTTGTTTCAGAAAAATTTTTTATATTTTGAAGCTGTTCGTGGAGATTGATCCTATTTGGAAGACCGGTCAGCATGTCATGCGAAGATGTATATTTTAATTCAGAATTAAGTTCATTGACTCTACTTTGAGTTGTGTTGAGATCTACACTGTGTTCTACCTGCAAGCGAATAATATAACCCAAAACAAGAAGTTCGATGATAACAAAGACGGCATGTAAAACGACAATATCAAAGCCGCAACCATAGTTAAAGATCATGACAGGCATATCAAAAAGTGATACTTCATATAGTTGTAGATAGTTAAAGATAAGATGATGTAGAATCGTCACGGCTGCTGCAACGAGAAGAGGAACTATATCTTTATAGAGAGTTAGGATTGCCATGGCAATAAATATATAAAAATGCATCTCAATACGCCCTAAATATTGTTGTATATAAACAATGGAAAAAAGCATTAATGCAATGGCAATAAAAATCCTATAATATCTGTCCCCTTTGAGGTATTTATATAAAAAAAGCATCGGTAAAACGATTAATGCTCCGCTGAAAAAACCGTAAATGTATGTGTCATATGCGATGGAAGTTATAAATGTAGCAATAAACCATTGAACTATAAGCAACCAAAGCATGACTTTATCCGCTTTTATATTAAAAAGATTAATACTCAACTCTGCATATTGCGGGATTGTAGGGCACTTGAAAAATGTTTTAAATGTATTATTCATGAGACACTTCTGCCTTTGTATTTTTACTTGATAACATTTGCATTATATCCTCTGTTATCTTAGTTTTATTCAATGGATGTGTAGCATATATCTTTTTGAGTTTCAGATGCCCAGCTATATTTTCAAGAAGAAAAATGTTGTCAGTATGATTGAGTTCTTCTTTATCTTCAAGACTTTTTGAAAAGAAGACTCCAAAGTTTCTGTCTATCTTAAATAGCTCTTTTTGGTTAAGATAAACACCTTTGAAATCTTTATTAAAATATTTTGCAAAGAGTTTTGGAGCAGTTATTTCTAACTCTGGAGTCAGATTTATAAAATAGATATCTATTTTATCTCTGATATTATCGAATTCTTTTGATCCATATAAGTTTGCCAAGTTTTGTAATATAGGCATACAAACTTTTTCACATCCAACGTATCCAAAAAACACTAAGACGACATATTTATCACTTTGAATATAGTTGGCTTGGATCTCTTTATCGACTGAAATAACACCCTTTGTTCTTGAACTAAAAAGGAGTGAACCTACTATGGGAACTAACAAAAAAAAAGCAAGCATCAAAATGCCTAATAGAGCTTTATATTTACTTTTCAAATTGGATGATTCCGATTATCACTGAGGAATTATTATATTTAATATCTTCGGTATAAAGGATTTCTTTTACATGTAGGACAGATTTACGTGATGTCACCATCTTATGTTCAAAAATAAGTGGCTCATGCGAAAGTTTGACCTCTTGTAATTTTTTCAAAAAAATAGATATCCCGCGTTTGGGGTGAAAACTGTTTGATAAGATCAATATTTGGCTCAATATCTTGTATTTCATAGACACCAGTATAATGTTTTTTGTCTAAAATAGTATTCATATTGAGATTATTAATACCAGAAAAGAATACAGGAATATCTTCCTTTTCTAAGAAGATTTGATTGTAGTTTTCATATACAAAAGTTAAAGCATCATCATTTGTAACATATATTAGATCAGGCGAGGCATTTGTATATTTCATATGAAGATAGTTTAAAAAATTATTTTTATATTCTTGAGTTAATTTGACTCGTTTTGTATCAAGATATTCTGTATAAAAAGTGAAATTTTTATCGCTTTTATTAAGTGTCGAGACAAAAGAGTTGTGTTGCTTCTTGGTCCATTCATATTCTTGTGAATATGAATGGAGGATAAAAACATTAACTTTTTCTGTCGCAAATACAGAAAAAACTAAGATCAAAAGAAGAGTAACAATTTTTATAAAAAGCTCCAAAAAACTATGATATTCAAAGAATATATTTTATATTTTTCTTACTTAAAAGATGAAGGATAACTTCTTTTCGCTTGTGAATGATAAGCTAGCTAAAAAAGTATATTAGCCGACTAGAGGAGAAAGCTTTTTTGCATGAAATCAGCAGTTGTTTTTAGATCAAACTGTTTCTCACAAAAAAGATGGTTAGCAAGAACACCTTGATATAAAAGCATATCGGCTCCATCTTTATAGTTGAGTTCTTTTTGTTTTGCCAAGAGTAAAAATGGTGTCAATTTGCCATAGATTGCATCTGCAACATATGTAGTGTGAGAGAGAATTTCTTCTATCATGGTTTTTGGAGCAGGGTAGAGATCGTCTTTTAAACCTGCACTTGTCGTATTTACAACTAAATCATAACTCTTGCATACAAAGCTTTTCCAAGTGTCACACATAAGAGGAACTTCGCATGAAAGATCTAAATCCTTAAAATAGTTGAGTCTTTCTTCACTTCTGTTTAAAACATTCACTTGGTAGCCATCTTGAAGAAATCGGTTTGCGAGTGCTTTTGCCGTTCCTCCAGCACCGAGAATAAGAACAGTTTTGAGTGTTCCAAAAGGCTTGATCGCTTCCATAAAGCCATCTGCATCGGTATTATAACCGATGAGTTTGCCATCTTCTAAGATGATGGTATTGACAACTCCGATAGTTGTCGCAAAACCTCTTACTTCATCACAGGCTTCATATGCTGCTTCTTTATGAGGAACGGTAATATTTGCGCCGCTAAGACCAAGAGAAAAGAAAGTATCTCGGAGTTTGGAGCCATCAGTGAGATGAACCCTTGTGTAGCATGCGTCTACATGCAGGGCTTGAAAAAGATAGTTGTGCATCAAAGGAGAACGTGAGTGTGAAACAGGATCTCCAAAAATAGCAAAGAGTTTTGGCATCAGTCCAGATCTTTAAGTGAACTCATAAGTGCGCCGAGTTTATTGGTCACTTCAAGATATTCAAGCTCATTGACTGAATCTGCAACGATGCCAGCACCTGCTTGAAGGATCACTTTATCAGGCTTCACCATAGCAGTACGGATAGTAATTGCACTGTCCATATTACCATCAAATCCAAAGTAACCTATGCTTCCACTGTAAAAACCGCGTTTGAGACCTTCATACTCAGCTATGAGTTCCATAGCACGTATTTTAGGAGCACCAGTCATAGTTCCGGCAGTAAAAGTTGCCATAAAGAGATCAAACATATCTTTGTCTTCATGAAGAGTTGCGACAACGTCGGAAACGATATGCATAACGTGGGAAAAACGCTCAATATGCATCATATCTTCAACCTCTACAGTGCCTGTATGCGCGACACGTCCAACATCGTTACGTCCAAGATCAATGAGCATCAGATGTTCTGAAAGCTCTTTTGGATCAGCTAGAAGTTCAGCTTCGAGTTCTTTGTCACGCTGTTTGGTCTCGCCGCGTTTTCGTGTTCCCGCTATGGGACGAAGAAGGATCTCGCCATCAGTGAGACGAACCATAACTTCAGGTGAACTGCCCACGATATTGAAATCTTCATACTCCATTAAAAACATATATGGTGAAGGATTTTTTGCTCGAAGAACTCGATAAAAACTAAATGGGTCGACTTGAATATTTCTTGTAAAACGGTTTGTCATAAGGATTTGAAAAACGTCACCGCTTCTTATCATCTCTTTTGATTTTTCAACCATCTCAAAAAAATGCTCTTTTGAAAATGCGAAAGAACCTTCGTCATCACCAATGTTTTCTACCATCGGAACATATTTGTAGGAGTCTTTTAAACTCTCTTCAAGTGCTTCAAATCTCTCTTGCATCTCATCTAGAACAGAGATCAAAGAGATTTTATTATTTTTATGAGAGTAAGCGACAACGAGTTTTGGTAAGATAAGATCAAGATCAGGTGTGTGGAGTTCGTCATGAAGATGATTCATACTGTTTTTGAGTTTTGGTTCAAAGACTTTAACCATATCATAACCGATATAGCCGATAAAACCATCAACATAGCCGACGTTGAGTTCTTTACATATAGACTTATAAAGTTGTGTATCGATATGTTTATAGTATTCTTTTAAAAAAGAAAAAGGGGAGATATCACTTACCTCTTTTTCCCCTCTTGCATTTGTATAGATAGTAGCACCATCTTTGTACTGAACTCTTTCTCTATCACCTATCATGATAAAGCTGTAGTTACCATCGCTCTGCCCAGCACTTTCAAACAAATAGCTGATCTCATCTTTAAAAATCTCTTTAAGCTTATGATAGACAGCAATCGGTGCGAACTGATCAAGTGTAAACTGTGTATGATGAATCAAGACAAACCCTTCGATATACTATTTTTTTGTTACAAAAGCGCCAGGCACGACATCTTTACGAAGAGCTTTCAATGCTTCTCTTGCATCAGTCTCATTTTTAAATGGTCCAACGATAACTTTACTTGTTTCACCTGTTTTCACAGATTCATAAGCATATCCCAGTTTCTTAATAGATCCAAAAAGCTTGTCACTTGGAGTGATTTTTGTAAAAGATCCAACTTGAACATAGTAAGTTCCAGTTGTTGATGTTTTGCTTGCGGCTTTAGGTTCTTTAGTAGCAGAGGTTTCTTTTTTAGGGGCATCAATTTTTGTAAACAAAGATTCTTTTTTCACAGGAGCCTCTTTTTGCTCGGAAGCCTCTTTTTTCGTGATAATCTCTTTTTTTACTACTGGTTCTTTTTTAGCAACAGGTTCACTTTTTGCTACATCTCTTTGTCTTATAACATGGACATTCTCTTTGACAACAGGAGAAGACACTTTTTCTTTAACAATTGGTGCTGCTACTTTTTCTTTAACAGGTGCAACAACTTTTTCTTTAACGGGTGCAACAACTTTTTCAGTTGCTACAGCAGGTGTTGGCGCCGCGGGAGTCACATCTTTTGATAAGCTTTCTTGTTTGAGTTTTTGAGCTATCTTGTCAAGATCATCATCACCTTTTTTATTTTCTTGTACTATTTCTACCGGTTTAAAAAGTGGAGCATTCCCTTGTTGATCATTGTTAGCCTGTGGAACTGGTGGTTCAGGAGGAAGATTTGTTTTTGGGGCTTGTTGTGCTTGAGGAAGATTATCTGTACTGCTTGAGACAGAAGTTTTCATAATCATCACAACGACAATGAGGATAACAGCAAGTACTCCAACAGCGAGTGCAATCTTTTTGCTCGAACCCATAGAATCGCTACCTCTATTTAAGATAATGTCATTTAATTCGTTTCTTTCTTCCATCATAAATCCTTTAATGTCACATATGTTTCGACCATGAAGCACCACGCTCTTTAGCGTAGAGATCATATGGCAAAGCTAAAATATTATACTCACTTGGCAATTCATCAGTTGGAAACATTTTCCACTGTTTTGGCTGTTTTGCTGCTAATTTCATAGAGATCATTTTACCAAGCTGAATAGCTTCTTGTAAAGTGGTATGTCCCTTGTGTATGTACACATGAAGATGACCATCTGTTTTTGAAGTAAAAGCGGTAAAATTGATATATCCCTCTTCACGTAAAAGAAGTTGCGTTTTGTGGTAAAACCTTTCAGGGTCGCGACCATTGTAATCGATTACTATATTTTCAACAATACCTTTGGCGTCAACAAGTGAATGAGCTACAGTTATTTCACCTTTGAGATGCTGATTGATTACAGATTGTGTTAGGGTTTTATCTATTTTTTCAAACTTGTTAAAAAAAGTCCTGCCCTTAAAACTTATTTTATCTACGACACTATCACTCTTTTGCCAGTAGTGGGTTGTGACCATTTTTATAAGTTTTAAGTCCATAGCAGTCATATTGTATCCTCAAGTTTTTTTATTAATTAATACGTTGATTGGTTATAGATCACAAAGTTTTGAGCCAATGCTTTTAGCTCTGCTTTAATCTCTGCATGACGTACCTCATTATTGATATCATCAAGAACATCAGCGATGCGGCTTGCAATGAGTTCAAATTCAGCATCTTTCATACCACGTGAGGTAAGTGCAGCACTTCCTATACGGATGCCTGAAGTGACAAACGGACTTCTTGTTTCGCCAGGAACAGTATTTTTGTTTACTGTGATACCAGCACGACCAAGAGCTGCATCAGCATCTTTACCGCTGAATTCTTTGTTGATAAAGCTAACTAGAACTAAGTGATTATCAGTTCCACCGCTTACTACGTCGTATCCTCGTTTCATCAAAACGTCAGCTAGGATAGCCGCATTTTTCTTAACTTGAATAGCATATTCTTTCCAAGCAGGTGAAAGGTTGTACTTAAATCCAACTGCTTTTGCCGCAATTACATGGACAAGTGGTCCACCTTGAAGAGCAGGGAAAATAGCAGAATTCATTTTTTTAGCGATCTCTTCATCATTTGTCATGATCATACCGCCGCGTGGGCCGGCAAGAGTCTTATGTGTCGTTGTTGTGACAACATCGGCATAAGGAAATGGACTTGGATGCTCACCTGCAGCAATCAAACCAGCAATATGCGCAATATCAGAAAAAAGGATTGCCCCAACAGCATCAGCGATCTCACGGAATTTTTTGAAATCGATCTCACGAGCATAAGCAGAAGCACCACAAACGATGATCTTTGGCTGTGTGATCTTTGCAATATCCATCACTCTTTCATAGTTGATACGGCCATCAAGTTCTACACCATAAGTAAATGAGTGGTAGTTTTTACCAGAAAAACTTGGTTTACTTCCATGAGTCAAGTGACCACCATGGCTTAAATCCATACCTAAAAGTTTATCTCCGGCTTGTAAAAGTGCTGCGTAAACTGCTCCGTTTGCCTGACTTCCAGAGTGAGGCTGAACATTTGCAAATTTACATCCAAAAAGCTCACATGCTCTGTCGATTGCTAATTGCTCAACACCATCAGCATACTCACATCCGCCATAATAACGTTTACCAGGGTATCCTTCAGCATATTTGTTTGTAAAAACACTTCCCATCGCTTCCATAACAGCAGGAAGAGTGAAGTTTTCACTTGCAATCATCTCTAAATGGTCAGTCTGACGCTCTAACTCTTTTTCACACAATTCATAGATATCATTATCGAAATCTTTTAAAAAACTCATTTTTTTTCCTTTTTTTGATTTAAATTATTTTTCTTCTTCGTGGTTCTCTTTTACTTCGCCATGAATAGGTTTCATAGCAGGAAAAAGAAGTACATCGCGGATAGAATGCTCATTTGTAAGTAACATTACAAGTCTGTCCATCCCTATCCCTTGACCGGCTGTTGGAGCCATTCCATAGCTTAGTGCATTGACAAAATCTACATCCATCTCATGCGCTTCATCATCGCCTGCATCTTTTGCACTCATTTGCCCTTCAAAACGTGAAAGCTGATCTACGGGATCATTTAACTCACTAAACGCATTTGCAATTTCTCGCCCAGCGATAAAGAGTTCAAATCTTTCTGTGATCTCGGGATGCTCATCATTTCTACGAGCAAGAGGAGAGATATCAACTGGATAGTCAGTGATGAAAGTAGGGTTGATAAGTTTTTCTTCAACAAACTCGTCAAAAAGTACACCTTGAAGCTGTCCTAGACTCATGGCAGGTTTTGCTTCAAGTTTATTGGCTCTTAAAAATTCTAGTATTTTTTCTTTATCATTGACGATATCTTGAGGAACTCCGCCGATTTCAAAAAGAGAGGTGATAAGCGGAATCTCTTTAAAATCTGCAAAATCTACTTCCATTTGACCATAAGGTAAAAGAGTAGGGAGATTGAGATGATCGAAAAGATATTTGAAATATTCTTTTGTTATTTCGATTAGATCTTTGTATGTTTTATAAGCCCAGTAAAACTCTATAGAAGTAAACTCAGGATTATGTGTTGCATCCATTCCCTCATTTCTAAAGTTACGGTTGATCTCAAACACTGCTTCAAATCCACCGACGATGAGGCGTTTGAGGTAAAGTTCAGGAGCGATTCTTAAATATCTGTCAATTCCTAGAGCATTATGATGTGTCACAAACGGTTTTGCATTTGCACCACCGGCAATTGGATGCATCATAGGTGTTTCAACTTCCAAAAACCCTTTGTCCTCAAAAAATCTTCTTGTCAAAGAGATAATTTTTGAGCGTGTTTGGAATGTTTTTCTTACTTCAGAATCCATAATAAGATCAAGATAGCGCTGACGGTATCTGATCTCTTTGTCTGTTACACCGTGGAACTTTTCCGGAAGCGGCGAGATTGCTTTTGTTAAAAGTTTAAGTGTGTCCACATGTAAAGAAAGTTCTCCTTGATTTGTCACAAAAGGATAGCCGCTTACTTCTATGATATCTCCGACTTCAATCAGTTTTTTAAATACATCGTTATAAAAACCCTCTGGAAGATTATCACGAGAGACGTAAACTTGAAGCATTCCACTTTCATCTTCTATTTTTAAAAAACTTGCTTTTCCCATAACGCGAAAAAATTTGATACGTCCTGAAAGTGTATAGTTTCTTTTCTCATCACGTTTGTTTTCAAGATGTTCCACATCCGAGTTGACATTTATATACTTTGATATAGTTGTATTTCTTTGTGAATGGTTTGAATATGGATTGTACCCAAGCTCTTTGAGCTGATTGGCTTTTTCTATACGTAATTGAATATATTTGTTACTAAATGGCAATGAGTTTTCCTTATAAATTTATTATTGGCAATTTTTGCAGATACCGTAGATCTGCATCGAATGGTCTGTCATTTTAAAACCGAGACTCTGTGTTATGATCTGTTGTCTTTTTTCTATCTCTTCATCTACAAACTCTGCAATCAAACCACATTTTGTACAGATCATATGGTCATGATGTTCTTTAGCACCAAGTTCATATTTTTTTCCCTGTGCTCCAAAAGATAATGATGTGACGATATCTGACTCTTCTAAAAGAGTAAGAGTACGATAGATCGTTGCGATTCCTGTATTGAGCTGAGGGTGCTTTTCCTGAATCAGATTATAAAGAGATTCCGGAGAAAGATGCTCATCAGAGTTATATAATGTTTCTAAAATAACTTCACGCTGTATCGTAAATTTGAGATTATTTTTTTTAAGCAGATTTTTAAAATCATTGAGCAATTTGTTGTACGCTATTGTTCTTTCTGTAAAATCTGTCGCTGTACTCATATTAATGCACTTTCTTTTTTATTTCTTCTGAGATAGTTGTTTCTACTTTCTCTTTTATACTCGTTTGTACTTTCTTTTCCACTTGCTCTTGTTTTGTCTCAACTGTTGCATTGATATCTTTTTGTATATCTCCTGTATCTATTTTCATAATGTATCCACCGGTTGTCACTAAAACAGGGAAAAGAATACTTTTATCCATAGTGGCTTGCATATTTGTTCTTACAATTTTGATATTAAAAAAAGCATATGCTACGACAGACACAATTAAAAAGAATTTTCCTGCTCCAACTATAAAACCCATAATCTTATCTAAAGGTCCAAGTCCGCTGATATTGCTTAATTGTTTAAATGCAATACCTATGGAAACCATCATAAGCCAAAATAATCCAAGGGTAAGGACAAATCCGGTAAAAGTAAGCGCAGCTTTATTTTGAAAATGAAAGATTGCATCGCTAAGAAACGTTCCAACGGGTGTTCCAAATCTTGATGCAATAAAAACACCACCAACAATTCCTATAAGACCAAATAATTCTCTAAAAAACCCGTTAAGAATACCTTTTAAACCAAGGAGAAGTATTATGACTCCGATTACAATATCAAAATAACTCATATATCCATTTACTCACAATCCATTTCAATTCTGTTTTTACCATTTTTTTTAGCTTCATAAAGAGCTTTATCCGCTCTTGCTATGAAGCTATCTGGTGTGTCATTGCTCTTTAGTGATGTTATCCCAAGACTGACGGTAAGGTTTACATTGATCTCTTTGTAGATAAGCTTATTTATATCTACTATGGAAACAATTCTTTGGGCAACCTTCAAACATTCAGATCTTTGAATTCTATTTAAAACTACAACAAATTCTTCACCGCCATACCTGTATATTTTATCGTTATCTCTAAGTGTTTTTCGGAGAATATTTGCGAGAAATATTAAAACTTTATCCCCAACAATATGGCCATAAGTATCATTAATTATTTTAAAATCATCGATATCTATCATGTAAAGGTGAATATCCTTTGCATAACTTTTGTTGTCACATAATATTTCCAAATGTTGAGAGAGCATTCCACGATTGTAAACTTTTGTTAGGTGATCAATCTGAGTTGATTTTTCAAGTTTTTCAATTTTTTCGGTTAAATCTGAAATAACCCTATTTGCTTTACTAACTTCATCTAGCATATGCGTTTGGATACCATGAAATTTGTTTTTTATCTGATCTACATTGATTGTTTGATTTTTAAAATCATTGATAGTCTTTTCTTGAGTAGTAACCAGCTCTTTAAAACGTTTGTTTGTATGACTGTAATGATTTACACTCTCTTTTGCTATATCTTTAAACTCATCATTGAGAGATGATTTGAGACTTTCAAGAGCATCAGGCAGTTCAAAATCTAGTTTCGAAATAGTAGCTATAGCAGAGTGTAGGAAGTCTAAAAGCGTATCTTTTGATATAAGATTATCTTGCCCATCAACTTTTGCTACGATATCAATATATATCTCTTCTAATATTTTTTTTGCATTAGACTTATTCATTGATTTCAACTTTCAATCATTTAAATTGGCGTCATTATACATTTTTAAGTATAAAAAATATCTTTTGATACTGCATATTATTTCTGCAGAAGTTTAAATCAGAGCTAATTTAGGAACTTTTTAGTAAAATCACATAATTTATTATAAAAATCAATGATTAATGGGGTCTAAAAGATGAGTAACTGGAACCGATCAAGCTGGAGAGAAAAACCAATTTTACAGCAGCCTACATATCCAAATCAAGAGGAGTTGAAAAATGTCCTTGAAGAATTAAAAAACTATCCTCCTCTTGTTTTTGCAGGGGAAGCACGTTCATTAAAAGAACAATTGGCAGAAGTTGCAAATGGTCGCGCTTTCTTACTCCAAGGTGGAGATTGTGCTGAGAGTTTTTCAGAGTTTCATGCACAAAACATCAGAGATACTTTTAAAGTTTTACTTCAAATGTCTGTTGTTATGACTTATGCTGGCGGACTTCCCGTAGTGAAAGTTGGTCGTTTAGGCGGTCAGTTTGCAAAACCACGTTCAAGTGATTTTGAAACGATTGATGGTGTTACTCTTGATTCTTACCGAGGTGATATCATTAACGGTGTAGATTTTACGGCAGAAGCTCGTATTCCAGATCCTAAGAGAATGATCAAAGCATATAACCAATCAGCTGCAACATTAAACCTTTTACGTGCATTTGCATCTGGCGGTTTAGCGGACTTGCATCAGATCCATAAATGGACTTTAGATTTCGCACAAAAGGGTGAGATCAGCCAAAAATTTGAAGATATGGCTGAAGATATCGGAAAATCTTTGAAATTTATGGAAGCATGCGGAATTAACTCTAAAACATACAGAACTTTAAGAGAAACAGATTTTTTTACTTCACATGAAGCGCTTTTACTCCCATATGAAGAAGCGTTTACAAGACAAGATTCTTTGACGGGCGAGTGGTATGATACATCTGCTCATATGCTTTGGATAGGTGATAGAACGCGTCAATTAGACGGCGCGCACGTAGAATATATGAGAGGAATCAAAAATCCTGTTGGCGTTAAAGCCGGTCCATCAATGGATCCGGATGATCTTGTGAGATTAGCTCAGGCACTAAATCCTGAAAATGAAGCTGGACGTTTGAATATTATCGTGAGAATGGGTGCAGATAAAGTGGGCGATGGTATGCCTAAGCTAATCCGTGCGGTTGAGAAAGAGGGTCTTAAGGTTGTATGGAGCTGTGATCCGATGCACGGTAATACTATAAAATCATCAAATAACTTTAAAACTCGTCCTGTTGATTCTGTTCTTACAGAGATGAAACAGTTTTTTCAAGTTCATAAAGCTGAGGGAACATATGCTGGTGGTGTTCACTTGGAAATGACAGGAAAGAATGTTACTGAGTGTATCGGTGGTTCATTTGTAGTGACTGAAGAAGATTTAAGCTCTCGCTACCATACACATTGTGATCCACGTTTAAATGCTGATCAAGCACTTGAACTTGCATTTTTAATAGCAGATACGTTAAAAGACGCACAAAAATAAAAAGAGTCAAAAGACTCTTTTTTATAATCCCTCTATCATCTTTATCAACTCTTCTGGACGATTCGAATAAGCAATCGCATTCTCTTTTGAAATAATTTTCTTTCGTAAAAAATCTATAATCTCTTGAGATTGCGTTGTCATATTTGTACCTTGTTGATTTAACTGCATTTGAGAATAAAGTTGATGCACCTTGTCTTCACGAATAAGATTGGAAATTGCTGGATTTGTGACTAAAAGTTCTTGCGCTGCAATACGCCCTCCGCCGATTCTAGGAATCAAAGCCTGAGAGATAATAGCGATAAGTGAAGTAGATATCTGAGCACGGATTTGAGGCTGTTCTTCGCCACTAAATACGTCGATAATACGGTTAATGGTTCCGGGTGCAGAGTTGGTATGCAAGGTTCCAAAGACTAAGTGACCAGTTTCTGCGGCTGTTAGTGCGGCTGAAATAGTCTCTTTATCACGCATCTCACCGATAAGGATAACATCAGGATCTTGACGCAGGGCATATTTGAGAGCAGTATGAAATCCATTGGTATCAGTTCCGACATTTCTTTGAGAGAAGAGACATTTTTTATTTTTATGGACAAACTCAACAGGATCTTCTACGGTGATGATATGTTTTTTCTCTGTCTCATTGATCTCGTTTAGCATCGCTGCAAGAGTCGTTGATTTACCGCTTCCCGTAGGTCCGGTAACAAGGATAAGACCTTTTTCGCGTTTGATAAGTTCTTTAAAGATCTTTTTTGCGTTAAGATCATCAAGTGAAGGTATTTCAGTTGGAATAATACGAAAAGCACAAGCGAGATCACCCATAGTTTTGTAATAGTTACAACGAAACCGACCCACATCAGGAAGCATAATCGCAAAGTCCAACTCATTAAACTCTTCAAAATCTTTCTTTTGCTTTTCTGTAAGGAGAGAATAAGCCATATCTGTGATCATGTCCCCATCAAGTTGTGGAAGATTAAGTGGAACAAGTCTTCCATCTCTTCGTATTTGAGGTTCAGCATGAGAAACTAAGTGTAAGTCAGAAGCTTTGTAAGCAACAACACTTTTTAAAAGTTTTTTTATATCTAATTTTTGAACTTCTTCACTCATAATAGCTCCATTTCATAGTGATCTTTGTCATAGCCGATAATTATAGCACTCTTGGATTGTAAAACAGGTCTTTTTATTAGAAGATTTTCTTTACAAAGCCAAGCAATTTTTTCATCATCACTTAAAGTGAGTTCTTTGAGATTCAATTTTCTATATGTTGTACTCTTGGAATTAAAAAGTTTATCTATTGTTGTGTGCTTCAGCCACATTTTTATCTCATCAGAATCCACTTGAGAGGTTTTAAAATCTCTAAAGGAATATTCAATCTCATTTTCTTGTAAAAATTTTAAAGCTTTTTTAACACTGTCGCAATTTTTTATTCCATGAATTGTGATCATAAATTACTCTATGATTTTTGGAACTATGAAAAAATGATCTGCACTATCAGGTGCATTTTTGAGGATGTTATCATTGATAGTGCGATCACAATTTTCAATATCTTCGCGCGTAAATGTTGCTTGGTTTGTCATAGAAAATTTATCATCTACATCATCAGTATTTAATTCACTGAGATTATTCACAAAAGAGACTATTTCTGAGAGTTGAACGATGATCTCCTCTCTTTTGTCCTTTGAAATTTGAAGGTATGATAATTTTTCTAAACGTGATAAAAGTACATTGTCTACTTGCATTAAACTTCCTTATTTGGTTATATATGCAAGATTGTAACAAAAAAATTCTATTTCACAAAACTTTAACAATCTATTTGATATTATTAGTGCCTATTTATAAGTATGGAGATGTTTTTGAGCTTTAAAGATAATATAACAATGGTAAGAGATGAACTAAATGCCGAAGAAAAGTTTTTTGAAAATGCTATTAAGACAGAGCGTTTTTTTAACAAGTACAAAACACAGCTTATTGGCTTGGCTGTAGTCGTTGTTGTCGCAATAGTTGGAAATGTAACTTACAACTATATTAAAACTTCAAAACAAGAGAGTGCCAACGCGGCATTTTTAATCTTGCAAACTCAGAGTGACGATAAGCAGGCTTTGGCTGATTTAAAAGATAATGATCCTAAATTATATGATTTGTATATGCTCTCAAATGCCATCAAAAAAAGTGATGTGAAAGCTCTTGAAGAACTCAAGTCATCAAAAGCGTTTGCAGTCTCCGATCTTGCAACGTATCAGCTTGCTTCTTTACAAAGTAATCTCAATGGCTTAAACACGTATGCAAACGGTGAAGATGCTATCGATAAAGATATGGCATTGATCCAAAGTGCAGTTTTGCTGATGGAAAAAAACAAGATCGAAGAAGCGAATAGAAAACTCGCATCGATATCTTCAAACTCAGCTGTTTATGGTGTTGCTAAATCGCTTATGCATTATGGTGTGAAATAAATCGTGAAGACTTTATTACATTTAACATTAATTATCGGCTTGGTTGCATTCAGCGGATGTAGTACAAAAAAAGTGTTTAAACCTGAAAAAGATACAGTTGTCGGTTCATGGAAAGACAAAACAAATCTGAATGACTCTATGGTCGATGTTACAGCCAATGGCGCTGTTTTAAAAGATGGGCGTATTCTTTCTCATGATAGGATCATTGACATACATATAAATACTGATAAAGAGCGTTTACTTGATACGGATGAAAAGTGGATTGTGACATCACAAATCGATGGTAATACGACACTTACATCTAAAGCGGATCATTCTATCAAAGAGTTTTTTGATCTTAAAAAAACTGTTGCAGCGGCAAGTGTGAAAGATGATATGCTTGCAGTAGTTTTTGCAAGTAATGAGCTTGCGATTTATTCATTAAAAACGAAAGAGATCCTTTTTCATAGTGAAGGAAATGCACCGATAGTTGTGGATGCAAAAATAGTGAATCCTTACTTTTTAGATGATCTTGTACTTTTTTTAACTCTTGATGGAAAAATCGTTATTGTGAATTCTAAAGAGAAAAAAGTTCTTAGATCAATGATCATCAGTAGTGCTGATAAATTTAACAATGTCGTTGCATTTAATGTTGTCGGTGACAACCTAATAGCAGCTACGGGATATGAACTCCTTTCTTTGGCCGAGAAAGATATCCGTGCGTCATATGAGATACGTAATATGCGTTATGATGAAAAAGATGGCATTTATATCGCAACAAAACAGGGTGAAGTTGTGAACCTTACACCAACTTTGCAGTTAAGATCAAAAACGAAATTTCCTTTCGCTCACTTTTTAGGAATGATTGTGACGGATGATAAAGTATATCTTTTAGAAAAAGAGGGATATATTATCGCACTAGAAAAAGATTTGAAATCGTATAAAATCTATAAAGTAAGCATAGATAGTGATAGTTATGTTTATGTCGGTGATAAAGCTTTTTATGTTGATGATAAGTATTTTTCTATAAAAAAATAGTTTTATGTCCAATGAACTTGAGGCTTTTTTAGAATATATAATTGTTACTAAAGCCCTTAGTAAAAGAAGTGTTGAAGCATATAAAAATGACTTAACACACATAGAAGAGACACTTTTAAAACCACTTATAAACCTTGATACAAATGAGGTTTTAAATCTTTTAGGTGAGTACGCGAACAAGCGTACTTTAAACCGAAAACTCTCAGCTGTAAATGCCTTTTTTACTTTTTGTTACAAGAGTCAGTTTGCAGATGAAAAAAACCATTTCAAGCTCTCAAAAATACCAAAAACACTTCCAAAATTCCTCTCTTTTTCTGATGTTAAAAATGGCTTATCACTTATTGATAAATCATCTTGGCTTGGAATGCGTGATTATGCTCTTATACTTTTCTTATATGCAAGCGGAACGAGGATAAGTGAATGTCTAGCACTCAAGCGTGAAGATATTGAAGGAGAATGGTTACATGTAAGGCATGGAAAAGGAGATAAAGAGCGTATGATTCCTATAGCGGAGGTCGCCCTTCAAGCTATGAAAGAGTACTTAAATGAATCACCATATGAAAAAGATGATGTCTGGCTTAACTATCAAGGAAAACCTCTTAGTCGTATCTCTTCTTATAAGATAACACAAAAGTATCTTGGAGTATCTCCACATGTATTGCGCCACTCTTATGCGTCGTCACTTATTATCGGCGGAGCGGATTTGAGAGTTGTTCAAGAGCTTTTGGGTCATGCTTCTTTGCTTACAACCCAAATTTACACGCATGTTCAAAAGCAAAATCTTCAAGAGACTGTGAGGATGCATCATCCTCTAGCTTAGTGTTTTGTAATCGTAAAACTATCTTTTATAACATCATTGTCTGTTAAAAATTTTTCACTTAATGTTGTTGGTGTAATTTCTAAAATAACAGAACCAGAAGCTGAGTAACCAATAGGAAGTTCAGGCATTTTAAAAGTTCCACTGTTCGCTTTTGAACCTGAACCATCTACAATGTAAACTATTCCACTATTTGGTGTCTTTATTAAAGATTTTGTATAAGTATGGAGATTTGTTTGCTTGACATGTAAGAGTTCATCAAAGCTTTTACTGTCTCCGGTATGATTTGCCATAAGTTTGCTTCTTTCATACACGTGAGAATGTCCAGATATGACCAAATCCACATCATATTTATCAAAAATCGGTGTAAAGTTTTCTCTCATTTCTTTCATCCTTCCGCCGCTGTCTTTAGGATTGTTTGATTTATGCGAACCGTCTGTATATGGCGGATGATGAAAAGCTACGATAGTCCAGTTTTTTTTGTTTTGAGCTAAATCTTTTGCAAGCCACTGCGCCATTTTTCCATTGGCACTTCTATCTTGTGTTTCACTATCAAGCATCACAAGGTGAAAATTTGCTTCATCAACAGAATAGTATTTTTCGCTCTTACTCGGCATCCCGCCACTTTCACCTTTTGTTGGAAAGTCAAAAATATCATAAAAAGCCCAGCGTCTAGCATCGTGGTTACCTATAACTGCCCAAATATTTTTTTGTTTGATAAGCTCTTTGTAGGGATCAAAAAGGTCTTTATTGTATTGTTTTTGTGTTCCGCTTGTGTACGCATTATCGCCAAGAAGAAGCCAAAGATCAATTTTGGAAAGATTGTTATCTACATAAGAGAGCATTGCTCGATAAACATTTCTTTGATTTGCAGAATCTTCTCCAGTATCACCGACAATCCAAAGGCGCTCAAGATCTTTTTTAGTGTTAAGGGTACAAAAGACTCTATTGGTATTATCAATATTAAGTGAAATAGCATTAACTTTATAGTTATAACAAGTATCAGGTTTGAGTCCTGTGAGTGTTAAAGAGTGGTATCTATCTGCTTTTTTTTCGCTTACATGTAAGGTGTCGGCATAATCAATACTTCCTATTTCAGCCTTTGGTGTTTGCCATTTGAGTGTTATGGCATTTTGTGTTTGCATTTGAAGATAGGGCTGTCTTGGTAAAAATAAGTAACTGTCATAAGCCACAATAAAAAATCTTCCGATTCCATAAAGTAGGGCAATAATAACCAAGGCGAGAGCTATTCTTCTTGCAATTTTCATCTGATTTTTTCCTTTAGTTTTGAGTACATGTAAAGAGTAGAAAGCGTTCCAAGGAGTGCTCCGGCAGTGATATCACTTAAGAAGTGGTCGCTTGCCATAATCCTTCCACTGACGAAAAATATAGCAAGAAATAACCACAATATTTTTTGTTTTGGAAAAAGAAATATAAGATAAAGTGCCGCCGTAAAAAGGGTTGTAGCGTGCCCTGATGGGAAAGACGTATAGGTTGTAGCCGCATGAAGTATGGTTGTGACATGGTACTTGAACTTTTCTACGATTCCCATATCGAAATTTTGAAAGAGCAAAAATCCATACTCATCGCCACCGTTACGAAGTCCCCAAGGACGGATTCTGCCAAATAAATTTTTTAAAATTAGACTGAGTAAACCGGAAAAGAGGTTGATATAAAGTAAAAATAAAAAGCGCTGAGCATAGAGTTCATTCTTTTTGATAAATTTGAAGATTACAAAGCCAATAATAGCAGTAGCGAAGTACCAGTTTGATTCTCCGAATATGCTGAGAAAATCACCTAAAGACTCATATGTCGATGCATTTGCTAAAAAATACTCGGCAATTGCTCTATCGAGATAAAAGTAAGAAAATATTATAAAAGAGATGACTGCCATAATAGAGAGAGCATATTGTTTTTTAGAAAAATTCATTTAACTCCTTGAAAGTTCTTACATGTCAGCAGATTTATTGTGTTGACTTTATGATTATTTAGTGTGATATCAAAGCTTTTGTCTTGCGTAATAGAGTCACATTTCAGATAAGCAGCCATATCTTTATGAAAGAAATGGGTATCGATAATAATGAGGTCTTTGCCAAGAGGTGAGCCTTTTTGCCAAAGATCAAACTGATCAAATCTGTTATCAATCAGAAAAATATTGCTTTTGTATGGATAGTTATAAAACATGGCGCGTGAGGCCAATGTCCAGTTAGTCACGGCAAGGGCTTCATTGTTATTATCTTTGATAAGAGAATTTGCTTCTTTCATTATGATATCCCAGCCGTAAATATCGCGATGAAGGGACTGATAGTCAGGCTGTGGAATGAATTTGAAATCAAGTTCAATATATGTGATACTTGAAAGAAGAAGACCAAACCCAATACTTCCGAATAAATATTTTTTATACTTTTGAGAATGTTCTAAAATATAATAACTTCCAATAGGAATAAAAAGTAGATAAAAAAGTGCGCTCCAATGAGGCAGAGCCGGTTTGAAAAGTGAAGCGTAAGTGAAAAATGTAATGAGTACTGCTCCAAATAAACCTGATAAAAATAGCGTATCATTTTTGCTTTTGAAAGCTTTATAGAGTCCATAAAAAGCAACTGGAAAAAGCAGAGGATTATATGCTCCAAATTGTGCTCCAATGGAACTTATGATAGAACTCCAATTGATATGTTTTGTTCCAACAACATGATCACTTTGGTAGGTAAAACTTATCCAGTTGTGGAGGATATTCCAGTAGATAACGGGTGAGATAAAAAGGAGTGCAATCATAATTGCAGGGATTAATTTGATAGAAAAAAGGAGATCCCATCTTTTTTTTATGATGACATAGAGTAGGATAGGCACGATAAATAAGATGGCTGTATATTTTGCGAGCCCGCCAATTCCGAGTAAAATAGCTAAAAAAATCCAATATTTGAGTGAAGAGTTTTGTTCTATTTTTATAACCGTCCAAATAATAGGAATGACGAGTAAAAAAAGAAAAGTATCGGGCAAAAGCATAATAAAAAGAGCATTAAACAAAAACGACGCATGCAAAGCCAATACTGCAATAAAAGCGGTTTTTGGATTTTTGTCTATGTCGTAGATAAGTTGATAGACAAATAGTGAGGTGAAAAATCCTATGATTATCGCACCAAAACGTGCGCCAAATTCATTGACTCCAAAGATGGAAGTAAAAAAAGCATCTGTCCAGCCCACAAGTGGTGGATGGTCAAAATAACTCCAGTCTAAGTTGATACCATACAAAACATAATGTGCTTCATCGACTCCAAGTCCTACAAAGGGAGCTAAAAGAAGCCTGATGAGGGCGACAAAAGAGATGAAAAGAAGGAGCGGACGATGCTCTTTAGTGAGGTAGTGCATCGAGTTTAAATTTAAGTGTGTTAAACACCCAGTCAGGTGTGATGACTTGGATACACTGATTATCAGTACATGGAGTTTTTCTGTGATTTGAAGCACTTACGCAAGGACTACAAGCCATACCCGCAAAGATTGGAGTTGTTGGTCCAAGAGAACCGTACAATGCAGGAGTTTCAGGGCCGAAAATAACGAAAGTATGCATATCTGTGATGGAAGCAAAGTGCGCGGGACCAGAATCATTTGTGAGCATAAAAGCACTAAGCGAATAAAGTGTGGGAAGCTGTAGAAATTTTACGCCACCAGCAAAGTTGATACATCTTTTATCAGCAACACAATCAGCTAAGAGTTGGGCTCCGTCAAACTCGGCAGGCGCACCTGTGAGAAGAATAATCGCTTTGTCATTATATGAGAGGATTTTTTTGATCACTTCACAATAGTTTTTTCTATCCCACCTGCGTTGAGGCAATAGATCAGATGCGTTTGAATTGACTAAAATAACAGGGTTGATATTTGGATCAAATCCTTCATATTTTGAAGCGATAATAGTCAAAACCTCTGATCTGTCTGCTTTATCAATCACGGCTTTTGCGATTTGAATCTCACTATCTGGGATGATGCGTTTTGTGTATGGAATCTCTTCATTTGGATTGAGGAGTGCGTCCACAAGAGCGACAAAACTTTTTGCTATATGTTGATGAGGATTGTAAGCTACTTTTTTCGTTAAGAAGTCTCCGCGATAAAGTCCTTCATTATGAAAACTGTGAAAGCCGACACGGTTTTTTGCTCCACTTACAAAAGATAAAAGAGCGGTAACACGCGAGAAAAGTTCCAAATCGATGGTAGAATCGATCTTCATTTTTCTACACCAGAAAATAAATTTGACGGCACTTACGATTAAAGAGCTGATAGAACTCTCATCAAGCATATAAACATTTTCGCTTTTTACCGTGCCAAGAAGGTCAAGACTGATCTTATTTTTGCTAAAGATAACAAAGAAAAGTTCACCCTCAATGTTTGCTTTGAGCTTCCTCATAGCTGGATCGACGATAATGGCAGATCCCATCTCTGAGAGTTCGATAAGTAGAACATTTTTTGGTTTTACGAGCTTGTTTGAGCGAAAAAGATTGAAACCTTTATCGAGTATCGTACCGATAAAAGCAAGTGGAATTCCCACATAATAATCCACTTTTCGCATCATATCTACATTCATAATCTATCCTATTTTTTTAGTTTTTTTCGTTACGCCGTTTATCCAGAAGTATGCTCCCGGAAGGGCGCTGATGATAAGTAATATCCCATAAAGGATGGATATTGCCAGTATCTTGGTTTTGTCTTCATAAACAAGCATCAATATTCCAACCATCGCACCCTCGCGAATTCCCCATCCTGCAAGTGACAGAGGCACTATCATGAGTAAAAATACAGGTGGAATAGCGATAAGAAAGATCTGAAAATCAAGTTTGACATCGATGCTTAGTGCAATAGCGTAAATCGCCATAACGGTAAGTAGATGCACAGCCACAGAGATAGCGATATGTTTGAGTAAAACTTTTTTATCAGCGTATAAAGTATTGAGTCTGTTTGCAAGTCTGTGAAAAAGGTTTAAAAATTTATAGTTTTGTAAAAAAGCTATTTTGTTGAGAAAAAAGAGCAAAGAAAAGCCGATAATCCCAGAAAAAGAGATGAAGATGATGAGATAAGAAAACTTTGCTTCAAATGTTCCGAAAAAGAAGATAGTAGAGAGAAGGTTAAGCACTAATAGGCCCACAAGTCCTACAACTCTGTCAACAAAAACCCCGTAAAAAGCCTCTTTTTTTTCATATCCGCATGCTGTGAGATCCAAAACACGAACAGCATCACCACCGATACTACTTGGTAATACTTGATTGAAAAAACTGCCTTTAAAATAACTTTTGACATAAAATGAAAGAGGTTCATTAAATACAAGAAGTTTACTGATAGCTCTCCAACGATAAGCCGCAAGGTAAGTACTTCCAAGTTGTAGTATAAGCGCAGCTAAGATATCGCCACCATGACTCTTTGCAAGAACTGTAACAAGCGCATAAAAATCTATATACAAAAACAGATAGTAAAAAATTGCGGCGGTAATAAGCATCTTTAAAATATTTTTCATTAACAACCAAAATCTAAAATGAGGGGATATTTTATCTAAAAAACTATTAATTATTAGAGATAGGATTGCTGAGACGATAGATATAAAAAGTTTTTGTTGTGTTACGTCCACTTTGCACCGTTAGGGTATTTAGAAGTTCAACACTTTTGTATATAGTTTTAAGATAACTCAAATCTTCTGCATCTCTTGCTAAAAACAGTCCATTTTTAAGATAATCTTTTTTTCTCCACATATCATATTGGCTGTATCTTGTCGGATATGCAACATCAGTGTCAGGGTGATTTGGAAGGTAATATTTTAGATATGCTGCCATAGTGAGATGATCACTGTAAAAGCTGTCTCCTTCTTGTACATATTTTGCCAAAAGTTGTACAGCTTCCTTATTGCCATACATTCTCTCTTGAATATATGGCAAAAAAAGCAAAAATGCGATTCTGGCAATGATAGTTACAAGAAGAGCAATGCCAAGTCCCCAAATAAATGTTTTTTTGAGTTCATATCTTGTGATAAGAATGGCTAAAAGAACAGTTCCTCCAATGTATGCTGGAGCTGTATAATTGAGCATCATTCGAGAATAAAAACTTTTATAAAAGAAAAAAAATAGAGTTACAATGACACTTAAAGTAATAAAAAAAAGTTTGTTCTCTTTGATAAAAAACTTATCTTTGATTAAAAAGAAAAAAAGCAAAGCTGTAAAAACAGGTGAATAAATTCCAAATTGCCCGCCAAAAAATTCAAAAAAGAGATGCGGATAAAGCTTTCCATCTTCACTTGCTCCATGAGCCAATTGAAACATAAAACTGATCCAGTCATGCTGGTAATTCCAAAAGATCATTGGTGAAGCAACAAGGAGGGAGATCATCATAGTCATGTACATGTAAGGATTTAAAAAGAGATCACGTCTTTTTAAAATCACAAATAAAAGAATACCAGCAATGTATAAAACTGCCGTGTATTTACTCAACATCATTAAGCCTAAAAAAAGTCCTGTGAGAAGGAAATCTTTTTTCTCTCCTATAAAAATCGCTCGGTAGGTATAGTATAAAGAGATGCTCCAAAAAAGTGAAAGAGGAGAATCAGGTGTTGTGATGATAAATCCGGCATTTGTGAGTGTAACAGATAAAAAGATCAAAACACTGTTGAGAGCTGTTCTTTCATCAGACATGAGCTTGGTGAGTTTAAAGATATAAAACGCAGAAATACTCATGCTAAATACGTTTACAAGACGTATTCCCCATTCGCTTTGAGAGATAAAATTTGTCAGATATATCATAAATGCGATCATCGGAGGATGATCATAATATCCCATCTGAAGATGCTTACTCCACATCCAATAATATGCTTCATCCCCATGTAAAGGTAAAAAAGCGTTGTACACCATGCTGAAAATTGCTAAAAAAAGTATCAATAGATAAGCTGATGAAGTTGGATTTTTGTATAGAATTTTGAGCATATTTTTTCATTCCATAGAAGGTTAATTTTTCAAAATTATACTTAAAAATCGGTTGATTAATAAGTCTACTAAGTAAGTTTGTGGTAACATAAGCCAAAAAATATATTTAAAAAGACTGCAGAGACTCAATGATCAAAATTATTCTATTTATTGCTTTTTTTATAAGTTCTGTGTATGGTGCTAGCGGAGAGATTCCGACTATGAATCTTTCCTTATCTGCACCTGATACGCCTCAACAGCTTGTAAGTTCATTAAATGTTTTAGTTGCTTTAACTATTCTCTTTTTGGCTCCGAGTCTTGTCCTTGTTATGACAACTTTTACAAGATTTGTCATTGTTTTTGGCTTTTTGCGTCAGGCACTTGGAACACAACAAGTCCCGCCGACACAGTTAATGGTTATGCTTGCTATGATACTTACTTATTTTGTGATGGAACCCATAGGTCAGCAGTCCTATAATGAAGGCATAAAACCTTATATAGCAAAACAGATAAGTTATGAAGAAGCTTTTGATAAATCAACAAAGCCGTTTAAAAGCTTCATGATACGCAATACAAGAGAAAAAGATTTGGCTCTTTTTGTGCGTATTCGTCATTTGGAAAACCCAAAAAATATCGATGCTGTTCCTTTATCTGTCGTAATTCCTGCTTTTGTTATCAGTGAACTTAAAACGTCGTTTGAGATAGGTTTCTTGATTTTTTTACCATTCTTGATTATCGATATGGTTGTTGCCTCCATTTTGATGTCGATGGGTATGATGATGCTTCCGCCAGTTATGATCTCTCTGCCCTTTAAGATACTCGTTTTTGTGCTTATCGATGGATGGAATCTTTTAATCGGCAATCTGATAGCTAGCGTAAAATAGGAGAAGTTTATTTGAATTGTAAGTATTTTGGTGAATGTGGAAGTTGTAAAAATTATGAAAACGGTTATGAGGCTCAGCTTCTAAAAAAGCTTGATCTAAACAAAGAACGTTTTAAAGATCTTTATAGCCAAGAATTTGATATTTGCAGATCACCGGAAAGTGGCTATAGAGCAAGGGCAGAGTTTAAAATCTGGCATATTGGAGATGTTATCCATTATGCCATGAATGCTCTAGAACACAAGGGTGCAGTTATTATTGACGAGTGCCCACAAGTTAATGAACATATTTTTAAACTTATGCCAAATCTTTTAGAAGAGATAGCACAGGCGGGTATCGGTCATAAGCTCTTTGGCGCGGATTTTCTCTCTTCCTCAAGCGGAGAGATCGCTGTCTCACTTTTGTATCATAAACAATTAGATGCTCAGTGGGAGCAAAAAGCCAAAGAGATCGCTCAGAAACTCGGCATATCTATCATAGGCAGAAGCCGAAAACAAAAGCTTATCGTCGGTCAGGATTATGTCACTGAAACCTTACATGTGAGGGATGTTGATTATAAATTTATGCAGATTGAAAACAGCTTTACCCAGCCAAATCCAAGAGTCAATGAGCAGATGATTGCATGGGCACTCGAGCAGTTTGAAGATGCAAGAGGTGATTTGCTGGAGCTTTACTGTGGAGCGGGTAATTTTACGATTCCTTTTGCTTCAAAGTTTGACAAAGTCCTAGCGACAGAGATATCTAAATCCTCTATCTCTGCGGCAAAAAACAATATGGAATTAAACGTAGTTTCAAATATCGAATTTGTGAGAATGAGTGCAGAGGAGTTTGTCCAAGCACTCGATGGTGTGAGAGAGTTTCGCCGTATGAGCGAGATAGATATCAGCTCTTATGCGCTCAAAAATATTTTTGTCGATCCGCCGCGTGCGGGAATGGACGAAGAGTCTTGTGCATTTGCGGCGCGTCATGACACAATTTTGTACATCTCTTGCAATCCTGAGACTTTGCATAGAGATTTGGAGCTTTTAACTCGTACGCATAAGGTAGAGAGAATGGCTTTGTTTGACCAGTTCCCGTATACAAACCATGTAGAGATGGGTGTGAAGTTAGTTAGACTATAGGTTCTGTATTTATAGTTTTAAAAAACAGCATCTCTTGCTCTCTGAGCAGACGTATCATGTTGATGGAGCCGCTCACGCCCGTAGGATCTCCAGCTGTTAGAATATAGCTTTTTTTCAAATTTAAAATCCCGCTTTCTAAACCTTGATTTATGACTTTGCTCAAAGACTGTCCTAGTGAACCTTTTTCTACAAAAAATACAGGTATAACGCCCCAAGAGAGTGTTAATTGAGATCTTCTTATATCATCGTGCGTTATGGCATAGATTGGCATACTTGGTCGATATTTTGCCAGTTTTCTTGCAGAGCTTCCGGAATTTGTCAAAGATAGGATTCCGCTTACATGTAAGTCTCGACCCAGCCTTACAGCGGATTCGTCTATGGCATTTGTGACATCATCTTTGTATGTGTAAGAAAAATTGTAACAAGGGTAGAGTTTTTCGGTCTCAACAATAGTCTTAAACATTGTTTTAACAGCGAGTACCGGATAATCTCCCACCGCACTCTCTTCTGAGAGCATAACGGCATCTGTGCCATCAAGCACAGCATTTGCTATATCGCTTATTTCCGCGCGTGTAGCTCTTGGCGAGTCTGTCATGGAAAGAAGCATTTGTGTGGCAGTGATGACAGGTTTTGATGCGGTATTTGCTTTTTGAATCAGCATTTTTTGGATATTTGGAACTTCGTAGTAAGGCACTTCTATGCCAAGATCACCACGCGCGACCATCAGACCATCAGAGACTTCCAAAATAGCATCTATATTTTCAACTGCGTCGAATTTCTCTATTTTTGCAATGAGCATCTGTTTACCGCCAAGATCTTTGACTATCATCTTGGCTTTGAGCATATCCTGTTCATTTTGGACAAAAGAGATCGCCATAAAATCAACATTATTTTTGACACCCCAATGCATGTCATCTTTGTCTTTTTGTGTAAGAATATCTACATCCAATCTTGTATTTGGAAAATTGATCCCTTTTTTCGATGAGAGAATGCCATTATTTTCGACGAGAACAGTAACTTCATTTTCATTACATGTAAGCACTTTTGTGCGGATAATACCATCATACAGATAGATATAATCATCTACCTGTATGCGAGAGAGGATCTCAGGATAATTAATACTTGTTTCATAGCTATTTTCATTTATTTGTCTGCCGAGGATATCTTTTTTACAAAATGTAACTGTGTCATTTTCTTTGAGTTCAAAGCTTTTTTCGAGTTCACCGATACGAATTTTAGGTCCGCTGATATCTTGTAAAACTCCAACAATGAGATCTGTTTGTTTTGAAGCTTCTCTAATATTTTTTAAGACCTGGGAGTGGTATTCATAAGTTCCATGACTGAAGTTGAGTCTAAAAACATTCACTCCAGCCTGGATGAGTTCAGTGATTTTTTGCAAACTGTCAGACGCGGGTCCAATAGTAGCTATAATTTTAGTGCGTTTTTTCAAACTATTTGTTGCCCACAAAAACACACATGTCAACAAGACGGCTTGAATAACCCCATTCATTGTCGTACCATGCAAGGACTTTCACAGTTTTGCCATCTACAACGCTTGTCATGTCTGGAATATAAGTTGAGCTGTAAGTTGAGCCTATAAAGTCACTAGAAACACGTTTGTCAGTATCTATTTCAATAAGACCTGCAAAGTTTGTTTGTGCCGCTTTTTCGAAAGCTTCGTTTATCTCCTCTTTTGTCACATCTTTTTTAAGATTTACCGTCAAATCTACGACTGAAACATCCGGAGTCGGAACACGCATAGCATAACCGTTGAGTTTACCTTTAAGCTGTGGCATTACTAAGCCGATTGCTTTTGCCGCACCTGTTGTTGTTGGGATCATATTGATCGCTGCGGCTCTTGCTCTGCGTACATCACTGCTATGTTTTACGTCCAAAATATTTTGATCATTTGTGTATGAGTGGATTGTAGTCATTAAACCGTTTTCGATACCAAACGCATCATCAAGCACTTTACAGATTGGTGCAAGACAGTTTGTTGTACAGCTTGCATTTGAGATGATTGCCTCACCTTTGTACGAGTCTGTGTTGATGTTTAAAACATAAGTAGGAGTGTCATCTTTTGCCGGAGCACTCATTACTACTTTTTTAACTCCGTCTTTAAGATACGCTGTTGCTTTTTCAGTCGTCAAAAATGCACCGGTACATTCGATGACCAACTCTGCACCAGCTTGTCCAAAATCTAATTCTTTTGGATTACGTGTAGAAAAAAGTGCCACTTTTTTGCCATCGATCATAATTGTTTTATCATCAATGACCTTTGCATCAATACCTGTGTGTACACTATCATATTTAAAAAGGTATTCAAGCATTTTTGGTTCAGCTGTTGTGTTGATTGCTACTAACTCTATATCATCACGCTTTGCGATTATTTTTGCTACTATGATGCCTATACGTCCTGTTCCGTTGATTGCTGCTTTAATTGCCATGATGATCCTTTTTATTTGTTTACAACTTTACCCGTATTTTATAATAATTCCATGACATATAAAATAAATTTACATTATTTTTTAAACAGTTTCAAGTCTGTTGAGGCTAATTTGGTATAATCACATATATAATTTTTAGGATTTCATAGAAATCTTTAACAAACGAGGCGACGATGTACATTTATATAGGTTCTTTTATTGTAATTACGGCTCTTATCCTTTATGTCATGCGTCCAAGAATCACGACGATAGTACAAACTAAGAGAGAAAAAAGAGAAGAGATAGTTGATGGCTATAAAAAGCAATTAAGAGAAGCTCTCGAAGTAATTCATGATAATGATGAAAAAACTGTAAAAAAGGTTGCTTTGCTGAAGAAGTTTAGTGACGAACTCGCATCCAATATCTTCTTTGATAGTAGCGAGATTCATGAGATCATTTTGGAACTTTCAAAAGAGGACTAGAAATGGTTACAGTCGTAGAGCTGACCGATAAAAATTACACATCATTTATAGAAAAAACAGATGCAGTGGTATTTATAGACTTTTATAGCAACTCATGCGCTCCATGTCAAACACTTTTATCATTTTTACCCAACATCGCAGAGCATTACAAAGATGAAGATGTTGTCATCGCAAAAGTAAATGCACCCCTCAATCCAAAGTTATCAGCAAAATTCATGGTAAGAAGTGTCCCACTCACTCTCATCGTTGGCAAAGACAAAATGGTAAAAAACGCCGAAGTAGGGCTCCTAAACATAGACGGCTACTTTAAGATGATAGACAAAGAGTTGGGCAAAGGCAAAGGATTTTTTTCTCGGTTTTTTGGGTGATGGGATTATAAAATATTTGTTTTATTAGCATGTCAGTTTAGTATAATGCATCATAAAAATCCAAAGGCTTAGAGTTATGAGTTGTAGACCGCCATTTACTATTACTTCTAAAATACTCTCTTTAGTGAGTGATATTGTTGAAATTATAACAAATATCAAGCATATAGAAACCAGTTTAAATACTCTAAAGCTTCGTAAAAAAAATCGCATAAAAAGTATTACAGGAACTTTACAGATCGAGGGTATAGGCTCTAAAGATGGAATGACCCACGTTGCACCGCCACCTCTGAGAGTACCTGAACTTATGCAAGAATTGTTTGGATGGCTGAAAACTACAAAGGAACATCCACTTATAGTTTCTTGTATATTTCATTACGAGTTTGAGTTTATTCATCCTTTTAGTGATGGAAATGGTAGAATCGGGCGACTTTGGCAGAGTGTCATACTCAGTCATTATCAAAAGATATTTGGTGTAATTCCCATAGAGAGCGTTGTTAGAGAGAACCAAGAGGCGTATTATAAAGCTTTGGAAGATGCAGGAACAGCGGGTGAGGGTACTCCGTTTATAGAATTTATGTTAGAGATAATTTTAAAGACTATAAAGGGTGTTTCAAAAGAAAATGTCCCTTTAAATGTCCCCAAAAATGCCCCTTTAAATCGTCTTGATGATATTTTAGATCTCATACAAAAAAATAGAGATATTACTTCATTGCAAATGGCAGAAATATTAAAAATAAGCGATAAAACAGTGAAAAGAGATATTTCAAAATTAAAAGAGCAAAATAGATTAAAAAGAGTCGGAAGTTTGAAAAGCGGGCACTGGGAAGTTGTCAAATAGATGTCAAATTTAAAAATAATATATGAATATAGCGAAGTGGTAAATATGGATTTAAAAAAATATATTATACAAACTCCAAAACTTCATAAATATTTTAAACTTGATTGGGATGTTTTAAGGACTCAACAATATTGCGGGATACTGAACTTTGAAAACCAAGATTTTTATCTGCTTCCAAAAATCGCCGACAAAGATGATAAAATAAACAAAGACGATGAAACGAATCTGAATATTTTTATCTATATGCTGAAGTATGCGTATGACATCAAACTTGAAAATGAAGATATTGCCTCTTGTAAAAATGACAAACATACAATCTTGGAAGTTTTTATACAGCTTTTTGCACAAAGGCTGTTTAAAGAGTTTGGACGCGGAGTTTATAAAGAGTATGTGACAGAGCAAGATAATTTGACAACATTAAGAGGCAAATACCTTATAAACGAAAACCTCAAAACCAACTTCATAAAAAACAAGATCTACTGTGAATATGATGAACTTAGTATGAACAACACGCTCAATCAGTTCTTTTTATATGCTCTAAATTCATTACTTCCTTTTACGAAAAACAAAAAACTTTTAAAACAGTGTGAACTCGTCCTTGATGAAGTCGAGAGTAAGTTTTTTGATATAAACACCTTGCATGTGAATTTCAATCGCTTGAACAGCAGGTTTAAGGAGAGCTTTGAATTTGCACTGCTTTTACTGAGCAAATCGATTCCACTCTTTTCAAAAGATAAAAAGAGCTTTGCATTTTTATTTGATATGAATGTGCTTTTTGAAAGATTTATTGGCAAGATAATACAAGAAAAATTTGATGATGTAGATATACCTAAAAAGAGTAGAAAATTTGGAGAGTTGTATTTAAAACCTGATATTATTGTCAAGAGTAAAAATCTCATAATCGATTGTAAATATAAAATAATAAAAGAAGAAAAAATTGCAAATAGGGATGATAGATATCAGATGTATGTTTATGCAAATAATTTTGAAAACATAAAAACTACGATGCTTTTATATCCGAAACATTTAGATGATATCGATAAAAGTGTAGTTTTAGGTAGTAACGATAATAAAGTGGAGTTGAAGATAAAAAGTTTAGATCTGGATTTTAGTGGCACATATGATGATTATATAGAAGAAATGAAAATTAGAATTGGAAAAATAATATGAATGCGATAGAGTTGGAAAATAAATATAAATCTTTTTTATTAAACCTTAGTTACACTCAGGCAACTTTGAGCACATATCCTTTAATGTTAAAAAGAGATATACCAAATCATATGAAAAGTATTGAAAAAGAATTTCCATCTTCTATTTTTGAAGTGGAAGATATAGACTTTTTGGAAAATTTATATAAAAGGCTTTTAGAAGGCGATTTAAAAGATTTTAATATCAATACACAAAATAGGGCACCAAGTGCTTCTATCAAAAAATATATTGATTTTTTAAATAGTTTGGATCAACATGATGAGACAGTTAAAAGTATAAATATAAAAAACATCATCCTCTACGGTGCTCCTGGAGTTGGTAAAACTCATAACTATAAAAATCTTATCTCCCTGATAGAAGAGGGAAAAAGCGAAAAAGAGATATTTGAAACAATCTCGAAAAATTCACCTATAAGCCTTGAAAATAAGACATTTCAAAACATAAAAGATGAAAAACGTGTTGAGTTTGTGACCTTTCACCAAAGCTACTCTTACGAGGATTTTATAGAAGGGTTTAGACCAAATGAAAGTGGAAATATTGAGCTTGAAGATGGGATATTTAAAAATATAGCTGAAGAAGCAAATAAAAATTTTATAAATAGTTTTTTAAACGATATCAATGTTAATTTTGAAAATATATTAAATCAGTTTCAGTTGAAGTTTGAGATAGGAAGTAGATTAAAAACGTATAGTAATTCAAGTGAATTTAGTATATCAAAATACACTGAAAAGTCGATTCATATTATGGTAAATGAGAATAGATTTTCAATTTCATACTTGCCACTTGAACAAATTTATAATAGAAATAAAATTAAACAAATTAACAATCCTCAAGACGTTATAGAAGCTTTGGATGGTAGATTTCAGGGGTTGGCAACATATTATTATTCTATTTTTAGAGAGATGCTTGTTTTTAAAGAAGTTAAACAAAATAAGACAGATTTAAAAAACTTCTACATCGTCATAGACGAAATCAACAGAGGCAATATCTCAAAAATCTTCGGGGAGTTGATTACACTTATCGAAGAGGATAAAAGAGATAAGTATGAAATAACTCTTCCATATTCAAAAACATCTTTTAAAGTGCCCTCAAATCTTTACATCATAGCCACGATGAACTCGACAGATAAGTCGATTGCGACTATTGACATCGCTTTAAGACGACGTTTTACATTTTTGAAGATGAAGCCAAATTTAGGATTAGTTGAATTTCCAGATGCAAAAGCACTTATGCAAAAACTCAATGAATTTATAAAAGAACATTTGAGTGAAGATTACATGTTAGGTCACAGTTATTTTATGAACGTTCAAGATAATAATGATTTAGAGTTTGTAAAAGAGTATAAAATCAGACCGCTTTTAGAAGAGTATTTTTATGCGGATGATGAAAACTTTAAAAAAGCGGTAGATAAATTATATGAGTAGAAAATAAGTAAAACTCATTTTACTTATTTTAAAATATTTAGTATAATTCACTTGAAAGGCTGACTATGCAAAATATTGTAGAAAACTCTAAACGACTTTATAGACTCAAACTCAATCAGACTTTGCCTGAGTATAAACGCTATTTATATGAGGAGATAGCAGTTCAAAAGAGTAAGATAGTCGGTTTGTACGGAAGCAGGGGAGTTGGAAAGACTACTTTGCTTTTGCAGGTTTTAAAAGAGCTTGATTACCCTGAAAATCAAAAACTCTATATTTCGTGCGATCATCCCATTTTTCAAGAGATTTCATTATTTGATTTTGTGGATGAGTTTAGTAAAAAAGGTGGAGAGGTTATTGTTATTGATGAGATCCATCAAGCGAATGATTTTCAAAAGAATATAAAACTGATCTATGATTTTTTAAATATCAAAGTGTTTTTCTCAGGCAGTAGTGCGGTAGAGATAACAAATGCGGACTTTGCAAGAAGATATGCGATGTACCATTTGCCAATACTTTCACTTCGAGAATACTTAGAGTTTTCTCAAAACATAAGTCTAAAGTCATATAGATTAGAAGATCTGCTTCAAAATCATGAAAACATTGCATTTGAGATATTTGAGAGTCTAAAAGATAAAAAGATATTGAAATATTTTAATGATTTTCTATCCGTTGGAGTCTATCCGTTTTATTTTGAGGATGAGACCAAGTACATAGATAGAATCAATGAAACAATCAACACAGTCTTACATGTAGACCTTACAAAAGTCACTTCTATTCAGGCTGATAAGATCGATTCGCTAAAAAAATTGCTTTTGACTATTTGTGTTTCAAAACCTTTGGAAATATCGATAGATGAACTTTCAAAGACAGTCGGCATAACCAAACCGACACTTTATAAATACATCGAATATCTCTCACGCGCAGAACTCGTAACACATGTCATACACGAAGCTAAAAGGTTTCATGCAAGCAGAAAACCAGATAAACTCTACCTTTCAAATACAAATATTTTTAATGCTTTATGCATCAATTCAGATATTGGAACTCTTAGAGAGGCTTACTTTGTCAGTATGTTGAAACAACATACAATGCATTATACAGATATAGGTGATTTTATAATTGATGAAAAATATATCTTTGAAATCGGCGGTAAAAACAAATCATTTAAACAGATAAAAGACCTAGAAAACTCTTATATAATCGCAGATGATATTGAAGTTGGGCATGGCAATAAAATATCGCTTTGGATGATGGGTTTTTTGTATTGATATGAGTTGTAGCGAATAAAGCAAAATTTTAATTTAAAAGGAAAACCAGATGAGTGAAGCAGAAAAAAATAGGAATGATCTTTTACATGGGATTAAGTTGCAAGAGATTATGGAGAGTTTGGTGGAGCATTTTGGGTTTGAAGAGTTAAGCCGTCGGATTAATATTCGCTGTTTTTTGATAAACCCAACGATTAGTTCATGTCTGAAATTTTTGAGAAAAACACCTTGGGCGAGGACGAAGGTGGAAGAGTTGTACGTTAGGACTTTTAAAAAGTAGACAGGAAAGATAAGAATTCTGATATACGGAAATATGTGTAATTAAAGCATAACTGTTCTATTCTTAGCTATAATTTTTCTAAATCAATCAAAGGATAGCCAATGAAGAGTGAGAATTTGTCTGAGTTATTTAAAGTAAGTGCCCAAAAAGGATCAATGTCAAGACGAAGTGCTCTGAAACTGATCGGCATTTCTCCTGTTGCTGCGACGGTTCTTGCGTCTGTGGGGAGTGGAAGTGTTACAGAAGCCCAAGCAGTTGATGTCAAAGGTAAAATTCTTATAGTCGGCGGCGGAAGCGGCGCCATCATGACGCTTGCAAGACTAAACAGATCGATCTCAAATCCTGATATAACCATCATCGCTCCAAATGAAACCCATCTTTATCAACCCGGACAAGTCTTCGTAGCTGCGGGACTTATGAAGCAAGCAGATCTTCAAAAACCAAATAAAGATTTTATAGCGAGTAATGTGAACTGGATAAAAGATGAAGTGGCAAGTTTTGATCCGGAAAATAAAAAAGTCACGACTCGCGGAGGTCAAGTAGTTGGTTATGACTTCATGATAATTGCAACAGGTGTTGTGAATCGTTTTGACAACATTAAAGGCTTAAAAGAGGAAGATATTGGAACAAACGGGATCACAAGTGTTTACTTAAGCGATCTTGAAAAAGGTACGGCTCGCGGAGCGACTGCTACATGGGACTGGTACAATGAAGTAAAAGCAGCGGCAAAAATTAAAAGACCGACAGTACTCTACACACAACCTGACTCTCCTATAAAATGTGGTGGCGGACCGCAAAAGATGCTTTATTTGAGTGCCGATTATCTAAAACAAGCGGGTCTTGGTGCAGACTACTATTTTTATACGGGACTCAAAAGTCTGTTTCATCTGCCGAAAGTGGATGCAGAACTTACTCTAGTTCAAAAAAGTTACGACAAGATTGAGACGAAATTCTCCCACTTTTTACGCTCTATAGATGTAAAAGCGAAAGAAGCTACTTTTGTCCATGCGTATGAAAAAGAGGTAATAGATCCGGATTTTGGCGATAAGACAATGCAAAGTTTTGCTGATGAGGTTGTTGTAAAATACGATTTTATCCACATTGTGCCGCCTATGACACCGCCGGATGCTCTTATGAAGTCAAATCTGCTTAATGACAAAGGGCTTGATGTAAACAAAAATACGCTTCAACATAACAAATATAAAAATATCTTCGGCATCGGTGATGTCTGCGGTATACCTATGGGAAAAACAGGTGGAACAGCTCGCCATCAAGCACCTGTGGTAGTGGGAAATCTTTTAGCAGTGATGCAGGGCAAAGAGCTTAAAGAAAATTTTGACGGTTATACTGTGTGTCCACTTAAAACTCAGTATGGAAAGATTTTGATGGCAGAGTTTAATTATGATGGACCGAAACCGACCATTCCATTTTTAGACTATTGGAAACCAAGATGGTTGTGGTGGGAGTTTGATCGATATATGTTAGAGTTGATGTATTGGCATTTGATGCTTCGAGGACTTTTTTAGAAATTATTTTTATAATCTATCCTGAGAGGCAAGCTTTTTGAGACAAAGCAGCTAGCATAGTAAAAATGGGCTTCGCTCATTTTACGTTTCTTTACATATAAGCCTCTTTGCGGTAAAATTGCGTAAATTTTTTAAAATCAGGGTGTAATTATGGCAACAATCGGTATGAGCGATATCAAGAAAAATGTGCGTTTGGAAATCTCTGACGTACCTTATAAAGTAGTTGAGTTTCAACACGTTAAACCGGGCAAGGGTGCGGCGTTTGTGCGTATGAAAGTAAAAAGCTTTTTAAACGGGAAAGTTATCGAGAAAACTGTTCACGCGGGTGATAAATTTGAAGTTCCGGTTATTGAATACAAAACTATGCAATACCTTTATGATGATGGCGAGATGCTCCAGTTTATGGATAATGATACATATGATCAGATTGGTTTGACATATGAGCAGTGCGATGACGCTATGAAATGGTTAAAAGATGGTACAAATGTAGATATGATCTTTTACAAAGGCGATGCGATCTCTGTAAGTGCTCCTGAGACTATGGAACTTATTATCACTGAAACTCCACCAAACTTCAAAGGTGATACATCAAGCGGAAGCAGAAAACCTGCAACGCTTGAAACTGGTGCGGTTGTTCAAGTACCTTACCATATTTTAGAGGGTGACAAGATCAAAGTAAATACTGTTGATGGCGAGTACCTAGAAAAAGTTAAATAATCTTGTTATAAAGAGAGAGTGTATGGCAGTAGTTTTAATACCTTTGGCAACTGGTTTTGAAGAGATAGAAGCTATATCTATCATTGACGTTATAAGACGTGCGGGAGTAGAAGTGATCATCGGTTCGGTTGATGGGCAGAGCGAAGTTCGTGGAGCTCATGGCGTAACAATCAAAACAGATAAAAGTATAAAAGATATCTCTGCCGATGCTCTCGATATGATTGTTCTTCCCGGAGGCTGGGGCGGTACAAAGATTCTGGCTGAAGATGCAAAAGTACAAACACTTTTAAGAGAGATGGATGCCAAAGGCAAACATATCGGTGCTATTTGTGCGGCTCCGTTTGCGCTTGACAAAGCAGGTGTCTTAAAAGAGAAATATACTTGTTATCCATCTGTAGAAAAACAAATAAATAACAACGGTTATGACTCTAGTAAAAAAATTATAAGTGATAAAAATATTCTCACCTCTCGCGGTCCTGCGACTGCACTCTGTTTTGGACTTGAAATCGTCAAGATTCTTGTCGGTGAAGAGACAAAACAAAATGTCAAAGAGGGGCTTTTAGCTGACTTTTGCTAAATAACACTCTTTGCATGTAAAATTTTTTTCTTACATGCCCATAGTCTAAACCTTGAATTAATCAATAAAAATCTTTTCAAACCCTCATCAATAAACTTTCTTCTCGTGCAACTCATCGAAATTTCTACCTTTGATAAAAAAATCAATTGATAAAATTTGCTTATATATCAAAAAGTTATCAAACATTTCAGGAAAAAGCAAAGTTATCTGTTATACAATTCTTACCTAATCTTCAAAATTACATGGTTTTTGGAGTATATAAACGGTACATGTAGATAATAAAAAAAGGAATCAAATGATAAAAAGAGTTTTAGGTGCAGCTTTTGCACTAGCTATGGTTTTAACGATGAGTGGATGTTCAACAATGCATATGGGTTGGACTGCAGTAACAAAGGCACATACTTTGGATGATGGTGCTATGCCGGCATACGATGCAATGTTTACAAAAGTTACTGAGTATGGTGACCCAGCTAGAGCAATGATGAAAGAGTGGAAAGTTGATAAAAATATAAAAGGTGATGATGTAAAAGAATCAATCACTGCGCTTGCTGAAGAGTATAACATGCGTTTGACTGGTTACGTGAAAATGTATACTAAAGAAGATGCAAAACCAACTGAAGTTAAAGAAGCGAGAATTTGGTCTTTATGTAATCTTACAACTGCAAAAGTATTCTTGAACTATTCTCGTTACTACGGTGGTTTTATGCCATGTAGAATTATGTATGTTCAATACGGAAATGGTGATGCATACCTTATCAGTATGGATATGACACTTGCGATCTATGGTGGGCATACACTTCCAAAAGAGATGTTAGATTCTGCTGTTTTAGTTAAAAAAGCGATGGAAGAGATTCCTGCAAGAGCTGCAAAGGGTGATTTCTAATCACATCTTAATAGCTGCCCCTTTTTGGGCAGTTCTTCCTCTTCCTCATTTTATTTTACTTATTTTTTTAGTGTATCTATTTTTATTAAAACTTTTATATAGGCAGGTCATATGAAAAGTATTATATTTTTTCTATTTTTTCAATTAATTGCATTTGCAGAAAATCAAACTTTTGTCGATACCAAAACACATTTGGAATGGGAAGATACAGCACATGTAGAAGCTGATGAAAAGATCCTGAAAATGTCTAAAAGTTACTGTAATACTCTTGATTTAGAAGGACATAGTGATTGGCGTATGCCGACGAGAAAAGAGCTTTTAAGCATTACAGATATGGTGCAGCATCCTACAATGGCTAGAAAATTCAAATTTGGTACAAAAAGTGAGTATTGGACAGGTGAGGATTATGAAGAAGATGATACTTTAGCGTGGCTTGTATATATGCAGTATGCTCATCCTTATACGGATGACAAATGTGAGATAGCGCAAGTCAGGTGCGTAAGAAGCAGTTTTTAAAAACTCTCTTTAGTTTTGAAATATATAGCCTTCACTTTTTACATTTTTGATCAGAGCGGGCGGAATAATTTTTTTAATATCTCTCATTGTTGATAAAATAGTACTGTGTGTTATCTCTTTTGAATCCCAGACATAATCTCTAAGCATATCAAAAGTTACTAAAGTGTTTTGATTTTTAACAAGCATATAGAGAAACTTTTTTTTGGTCGAACTTAGTTGACAAGCGACACTCTCTTTTAACAATATGCGATTTTTAAGATCGTATGTAAAATTTCCATCGATTTTTATGTGATTATTTACAGATTTTTTCGGATTGATTCTTAGCATCCTTACTTCCAGTTCCGCCAAATCAAAAGGTTTTTTGAGATAATCCTCAGCTCCAAGTTCAAAAGCTTTTAGTACTTTTTGAACGTCCGTCAGTGCGCTGATAAAGAGTGCCGGAGTTGTTACTCCATTATTTCGTATATATTCAAGCAGCTCAAATCCGTCAATTTCTGGCGTGTTTATATCGAGTATCATACAATCATAATCACTTGGATTCGCATTGTGAAGTAGCTCTTCTCCATTTTCAAAATCATCTACTTCATGACCCTTGATATTTAAAAATTTTTTAATATTTTGTCTGAGATGCAGTTCATCTTCCATAAGCAATATCTTCATTTTATTTTACTTATCTCCATTTTTATGCAAAATAGTCTATCATCTACCTGTGCGCCAATCTTTATATCATTTTGTCTGCAAATTGATTGGACAAGGTCTAGCCCAAGCCCAAGCCCAAATACTTCTTCATTGTCGTGACGATAGTATTTTTGAAATATTTTTGCAACATCTATCTCCTTATCTACAGGATTACAGATTGAAAAAATCCAATTTTTATCATTCTCTTGTATTGTAATAGTAATCTTTTCATGCTCTTTAGTATATTTGAGTGCATTTGAAATGAGATTGTCAAATACTCTCTCTATCTCTTTTTCGTTTAGAAAAACTATTGATTCTTGATGTAGATCTGTCTCAAATGTCAAAGATCGGCTCTGTGCTACCAGACTAAAATAACTGATTCTTTTCACTAAAAGAGCAGTTAAATCAAACAGGCTTTTCTCTTTTTCATCGTTGATATAGTTAATCGAATAATATAGGTCATCATAGATGCTTTGTAAGCTCTTACATGCAGCAAGTGTCATTTGCGTGTATTCTGTTTTTTCATAAGCGAGTTCCTGTATCTCCATAGCAGAACTTATAATGCTCAGGGGTGTGTAGAGTTCATGAAAGGAGTGTTCCATCAATCTTTTAAGACTTGCCAATAGAGAGGCTTTTTGTAGATGGGTGTGTATTCTTGCGATCAATTCTCTTGGATGAAAAGGTTTTGCGATGTAATCAACCGCTCCGGCTTCAAAACCTTTGACTTTCTCCTCTGTCGTATCTTTTGCTGTTAAAAAAATAACGGGGATCTCACGCGTTGATTTATTGTTTTTTAACTCTTTTAGAACGTCATATCCGCTCATTTGAGGCATCACGACATCAAGCAATATAAGTTCTGGATGGAAATCTTTCACGATTTTTAAAGCAGTGACACCATTGGTGGCAACACTTAGATCATAATTATAGGGACGAAGGATATCTCTAAAAAGAGTAAGATTTTCAGGTTTGTCATCAATAATAAGAATTTTTGGATTAACAGTTTGCATGTTTATCACTCATTTTATTTGCCCACGCTATGATCACATCGAAATCAAACGTAAGAATCTTTTCTTGCAAGAATTTTTTGCTCCCTTGATCATGGCATCTTGTCATGAGATCTTCTAAACAGCTTATTCTCCCCATTTTAGCACAGGCTATTACTTCTAATAGATATTCTTTAGGCAGATGGACCTCTTGGGCTGTTTCATTCATCAATTCACTAATTATATTTTTTATCTGATTTCTCTCAAAAGGTTTTGCAAGACACAGTTCAAAAAGATCACTATTTTTGAGTTCTCTTTCGATCATACAAAGATCACCTGTCAATGCGATGATCTTTATATCTTGTAAGTCACTCTTGATAATTTTTGAAGCCTCTAATCCAGTGATATCTGGGAGATTAAGATCCATAAAAATAAGATTAGGTTTTTGTTCATTTGCTACTTTTACAGCTTCCAAACCAGTTTGAGCTACAAAAATTGTTAATGGAAATTTCTTTAGTATTAGTTCTAAAACAATACGGTTGTCCTCATTATCATCGACTATTAGGATTTTTATCTCTTTTTCTTGAGGATTTTGTTCTTTTGATTTAAGAGCGAGTGTTTCCTCTTTGTTCACAGCGAACAGGGATTTTATATTTAATGCAGCCGAAGCAATAGATTCTATCATCTTTCTTTGCTCTTCTGATAATGAATCCTCATCTTGAAGTATTTCGGAATAACCCAGTATGGTGGTCAGTTTATTATGAATATCATGTAGCATCTTTGATGTTAATAAAATTGAATGATTCTCCATACAGATCCTAGTCTCTAAACTTTATAGCATTTTACTAAAATTTGCATTCTTTTTGCATTCTAGTTTGATTAAATACAGCATTCAAAATTCAAAAAGAGTGATTGCATGAATAAATTAAGACTTTTAGTTGTTGATGACGACGAAGATAACCGTTTAGTTTTAAGAGCTATATGCAGGAAAATGGATTGTTTTGAGATCAAAGATGCCGTTGATGGTGTTGAAGCCGTCGAAATGGCTAGGTCTTGGCATCCGCATATTATTCTTATGGATATAATGATGCCGAATATGGATGGTTTTGAAGCATCAAAGATCATTAAAAATGAGTGTCCAGAGACTGTCATCATAGTAGTAACTGCTGTCCTTGATCGTCGTATTCAAGATAATATGAGTCTAATCGGCAATGATATATATATTCATAAGCCAATAGACAGAGAGTTGCTCCGTTATAAGCTTGCAAGCATAGGTGCATCACTTCGTATCAAAGAAGGAAATTCTAATTCCCTTTCGACAAAAATAGCTTTAAATCCTTTTAATTCAAATATCCGCTCCTTTAAAACTTTTTTTGAGATTACCAATACAGAAGCGATGATGGATTTTGGAATGTGGTTATATGATCATTACAACGGTAAATTAACAACTGCATCAAGTAAATTTGACAGAGTTCTTGAAATTTTTTATATGCTGATGAGACGTGGAAATAAAAACGGCAATACTATGAGTATTATAATAGAAGAGAGTTATGAAGAGTTTTATATAACTATGAAGTTTGATGAAGAGATTGTTATTGAGCAAAAAATATTAGATACTTTAAAAGAGTTTGAAACAAATATTATTGTTAATAACAATATAGTTTGTGTGAGTTTATCTAAACCTATAAAAATCAAAATGGATGAAAAGAAATATGTGTTACATGTAGAAGAAAGTCCTAAAGAAAATATTGAGATTAAAGAAAAAGTATCCGAATCCACAGAAAAAAAATCAGAGCCTATAAAAGAGATAAGAGTTATTGATTCACAAGAAAAAGAGCTGCTAAAACAGAGTTTTGTAAATAAGACAAGCGCTGCTGATTATGTAGATGAGATAGGAGGCGATGTCCTTGATGAGATACGTGATTTATCTAGTCTAGATGAGGAATGGATAATTAAATTACGTATCATAGAAGAGAAATCTACTTCTGAAACTCTTGTAGATTTTGCAGATTCGGTACTAAATCCTTATGTAAAAGTGATAAACAATCTTTTTGAGTTTACTGCACTCGCTTATGCACTCTCCTCTTTGAGTGTTTTTATTAAAGAAAGTGCACCGGTAATTAGTCAAGAAGATTCGAAACTGAAAATGTTCGTTATGTTACTTGAACATTTAGGAAATGATCTTACGAGTTGGAGGGAACATATCTTTTTACTTCAAGATACGGCGGATATACACTATCTCGATAGTTCGTTTTTCAGTTCATGTATGCAGATCGAAGGAATCATCAGCAATAAAGATCTAGATGTTGATGATGACAATGATATGGAATTTTTTTAAAATAAATCAAGGAGAGACACAATGGCAAAAAAAGTTATTATAGTTGATGATTCAAGAGCGGTAGTCGCTACAGCAGAGCTTGCACTCGATGAGATGATAAATTCAGGTGTTATAGAGTTTAAGTCTTACCTTAATCCTATGGAGCTTTTAGATGCTTTACAAAACGGCAGCGAAGATTTTGATCTGCTTATCAGTGATGTCAATATGCCTCAGTTAAACGGCTTGGATCTAGCTCGTTCTATCAAATCTGATGAGAGATATAAAAACAAACCTATCATCATCTTAACAACAGAGAGTTCAAATGAGATGAAGATGACCGGAAAAGAGATAGGTGTCACAGGCTGGATGGTAAAACCATTCAGTGATGAGAAACTTGTCAAATCACTCAAAATGATACTGGGGGTCTAATGATGAGTGAAAATACAGTTCAAGCAAAAAGAGAGAGGTATCTGACTTTTTATCTAGGTAATGAGCAGTACGGAATTGCTATAGACAAGATCAAAGAGATCATCGCGATGATGAAGGTCACAAGCGTGCCAAAAACACCATCTTTTATGAGAGGTGTTATCAATCTGCGCGGTTCTATCATCCCTGTCGTAGATACAAGATCACGTTTTGGAATGGAGGCTAGAGATGAGGATATGCACACTGCGATCATCATAGTAGAGATAGAGAAAGTAAACATTGGCTTTATAGTAGACAGAGTCGAAGAAGTCTCGTCCATTGATGCGTCTAATTTAAGCAAACCGCCAAAATTTGGCAATCAGGTAGACACGGATTTTATCTGTAATGTCGCACAAATCGAAGATAAAGTTGTCATGATCCTTGATGTGATCAAGCTTTTTGAAGCAGATGAATTAGTAAGTTTAGAACAGATACAACAAAAAAATAGAGTTGAGGGAGAATAGATATGCGTTGGTTGGAAAATATGCGTTTGCAGACGAAGTTAATTGTACTCATCAGTATGATGATAGTTGCCATGATAATTTTGGTGGGAATGGGATTTAAAGCAACAAAAGGATGGCAAAATGATGTCACCACTATAAGTGACAACGCGGTTCCTAGTATTCTTTCACTCGGAAAAATGCGTAATGGTGCACAGCTTGTCGCAATTGGACAAAATCGTGTTCGCGGTTTAAAAGGCAATCCAAAAATACAAGAAAAAATGGCTGAGACAGAGGTCAATATGAAAGATGCTTTCGAACGTATTGATATCGGATTTAAACGTTACGACCAAATGGATAAAGATAAAAATGAATTTCAGAAATGGCAAGATGTCCAAAAAGAATACAAAGTTTGGCGTCAATTAAGCGAGAAGTTTAACACTGAAGTTATAAATAAACTAGCTACTACAAATGATCCTGTTGCAGTAGATGCTCTCTTTGAAAAGATGACATCAATGATAGAAGAGATGCGTGGTCATAGAACAATATTTTTAGATGGCCTTCAATCATTATACGATATAAATAAAGATCAAATAAGGTTAATTGCCGATAATGCGAAAAAAACATCTGAAACTTATAAACAGATGTTTATGATTGTTGCATTTATATCAATTGTATTTGCTCTTATTTTATCTTGGTTGATAATAGTTTCTATCACACGTTCTATAAAACAAAGTGTTGCATCTATCCGCGATGGTGCGATGCAGATCACTTCCGCTTCCGATCAGGTCGCGTCATCTTCATCATCTTTGGCTCAAGGTGCGAGTGAACAGGCTTCAAGCGTTGAAGAGGTAA
>JAQUHB010000059.1 GCA_028683835.1 Sulfurimonadaceae bacterium
GTATGGTAAATTAATTTCCAAGCATCCTCTACATTTTTATCGTCAATACCGACACGTCTTTGGGCCCACTGTTTAACCCAATCCTCATTACTTAATTTAAAACTCCAAGCTTTATCAAACACATATTCGTACATCTGCGGATTACAATCAAACCCCTCAAGAGTCGATCCCAAACCCCAAAAATTTGCCCCGCCGTTACTGATAGTATTATCAATTCTACTTCCAACTTCATCTATATCACCGGCAAGCATAGTATTCCCCCCAAAATTACCCAAATAGCACCAAATATAAGGTTGACCAAAAAATTTATCGGTCATTTTCCAAACTTCGGTTCTCTCACAGAAATAGTCAAGCAAAACCATCTTATCCTGTGGAACCGCCCTCACAAAAGCCTCAATCCGCGGATTTGTCCAATCCTTTCGCTGATAATAATATAGCCAACTCATCTGCAGCCAAACAGCTTTAGGGTCAACCGAAGATAAGGTTTCGAAAATTGTACCCGAAACTCTTGCCAAATACTCAGGCTCCCAACTTGGAGGAACAATCTCGTTAAAAGGATCTATTCCGTAAATATGATCAGTTCCATATAATTTTGTCTGCTCATCAAGAAAATCTTTTTGTATAACCTTGAACAAAGGATCCATCGGGTCTAGAAAACTACTTCGGTAAGTAGAATCAAATCCTCCCCATTGACTAAGTTTAGAAATTTTTGCGTCGGGAAATAAAGTTTTAAGCTCATACGGCACATGCCCTGAGAACGCAGGAAGCACCGGAGTCATATTAAGTTCCCTCTCTCTTTTAACAATCTGCTTTTGTAATTCCTCCTGATTATCGAGCCATGACTTAGGAAGAGGACCCTGCCAATAATCGATATTTAACATCCTGTGCCAAGGTAAATGAGCCGGGCCGGTAAAGTAACTTCTTATTTGTAAGTCACTTAAACCAAGTTTTTGCCACACTTTATACCATACAGACTCCTGCCCTGTAATCGCAAGCGGCATATTAATTCCATTTAGAGCCATCCAGTCAATAAACCTCTCCCAATCATTCCATTTCCACCAGGGCATGGTGTAACCAAAAGTACAGTAATTTAGAAAAAACCGGTTTTTGCAGATAGAATTTACAACAACTTTTTCCTTTACATAAGGGAGATTTTTCGGCAACTGAACTCTGTCGAATGAGTACCAGCTTACCGAAGTTTTGCAGTAGTAGCGCAGATAGTGATTCAGAGCCACTGCCATACTATTGGCATTATTGGCAGTAATTGATATTTTCCCATTTTTAAGAGAGACAATCTCAAAATAGTCATGATTATCTCCTGGAGAATTTTTCTCAATAAGAACGAATCTAGAACTTTTATCTCCAAGAATCCTGTCGAAGAGTTCTCTTGCAGATGCGTTATCACCGTACATCAATATTGGAAAACATAAAACAAATAGAATAAATAAAGCTTTTACCGCTTTGTAAGAATGATTAAAGTTCATAAAAATATTGTAAAGTATTATTAATCTGCAAGTACAGGTATTGTAAAATAAAAAGTTGACCCAATATGTTCTTTGCTCTCGACCCAAATTTTGCCTTTATGATATTCAATAAATTCCTTACATAAAATTAAACCCAATCCGGTACCCTTCTCGTTTGAAGTTCCGGGCCGAGTACATCCATCGTCAATTTTAAACAATTTTGTCAAAATATCACTCGGAATACCTATTCCTTTATCACTTACCTTTACAACAAACTCATTTCCATTTTTTTCAATTGACACATCTATAGTACCGCGCAAATTGCTAAATTTTAAGGCATTAGAAATAAGGTTGCGCATAACGCTGCTAATCATAGCTTTATCTGCAAAAAGAATAGTTCTTGGAGATAATGAATAATTAATTGTAACCTCTTTATGTAAGGCCATATTCTTAAACGAAGCCCCTATATTCCTCATTAATAGCGTCATATCTAGATACTCCGGGTTAAAAACTAACCTCCCTGTTTGAGATTGAGCCCATTCAATTAAATTCTTCAATAACTCCATTGCATGTTTAGATGATTGTAAAATTATTGAAGCATACTCTTCGACACCATCCAGATTCTTCTTTTTAGCCTCATCCATAATGAGTTCACTAAAACCATAAATTGAATTAAAAGGACTTTTTAAATCGTGAGCAATAATTGAGAAAAACTTATCTTTTTCGGAATTTACTCTATGTAGTTCTTCGTTTTTAGCCAATAAAGCCATCTCTCCTTTTTTACGCTCAGTAATATTTGTAAAAGTTGTTACAAATTTTCCTTTAGACGGAGTATATACCGAAATTAAAAAATATTTGTCCATTGGCTCAAAATACTGCTCAAAGGTGACTGGTTTCCCGGTATTTACAACTCCATCATATACATCTAAAAATGGAGCCTCCGATGTATTATAAAGTACAGTTGCCAACTTACCAATTGCATAATCGGTTTTAATATTAAGTTGAATTTCAGAGGCCTCATTTGCATCGACAACTCTGTAATCTATGGCTTTTCCATTGTTGTCATATACCATCTCATGTAAATAAACTCCCTCCTGCATCGAAGAGAAAAGTGCGTGAAATTGCACATATAAATCCTTCGATTTCCTGTCTGAACTAATTATTCTGCAATAAGAAACAATTCTGGCTAAAAGCTCTCTATTTGATATCGGCCTGGATATATATCCATCAGCTCCATCTTCAAGACCTTCTGCAATCTTGTCCGAATCAATATTATGAGACGAAATTAAGATTACAAATACAGCTGAAAATTCCGGATTATTCTTTATTAAACGTGATAGATCTCTACCATTAATATCCGGTAGCATAACATCAAGTAAAATAATATCCGGATTAATTTCACTGAGTCTTTTCATGCATTCTTCTCCATCTTTTGCCGAATAGACATCGAATTTTGCCTCCTTAAGAATTTTTACGGTAGTAAATAAAAGAGCAGGAGTGTCATCTACAACAAGAATTTTAAAGTTGCAGTTTTGTTCAAAAAATTTCATACGAAATGACATAATATTATATGTCAGACAATATACAAAAAAAAAATAAAAAAGAATTAGGGATAAACAATTTGACTCTTCAAGAAAGGAAATTAAGCAATTTAATAATATGAATTTGCTATTATTATTAATAATACGTCAATAGATCTGTTCTCCTAACACTTAAGAACAAAACTATCCATTCGAGTCAAACAGTTAATAATTTCAGAAGAATATCAGATTGGCAAAATCTATATATTGTTGATCTCTCACTCTACAAACACTCGAAACATAGTCAATCAGGACTTTATTTGAAACATACACTGGGTCGTTTTGAGCCTTTAGAACTTTCGCGTACAAATGAAGTCCTTCTATAATTGAAAATAATGAGTAGTGTTCCGGGTCTTGAACTCTGTCGTAAAGCTTTTGCCATAATGCAGTCTTCAATCGAGTTCGCTCCGATGTCGTAAATTTGTTAAAGAAGCAGTCTGCCGACATTACCATTTCAAAGTAAGCTATATGAAAAGCAAAATCCATACTTCCATCGGTCCAAGTTGCTGTAACCTGCACCTTCATCTTTTCATAAACATCGAGAATTGAGGTTATTGCATTACTACGGCTGTAAAGTTCAGATAAACCGTTAAAGCGAGAAATTACAGAGATAATTCCTTGATCTAAATCGTTGTATGCCATATAATTAAGATACAATGGGTAACTTAAACAAGTCTCGACCAAAGCTCTTGTTGTAATAGCCTTTAATATATTTTCTGGAATTTGACAAGCATCAACC